>NZ_JAEMUX010000014.1 GCF_016598475.1 Streptomyces adelaidensis | reverse complement strand
GCTAAGGCCCCTCACCCGTTCAAGATGCGGAACTCTCCCGATGTGGCGGACCCGCCTTGGAGGCGAAGGTTGAGGCATCGCGGCAAGCGAGCCGAGACCGACTCTTCACGAGGGGTACGAGATGTTCGAGTACGAGCTCCAGCAGATCCGTTCCGCAGAGCTGATCCGCGAAGCGGAGCACTACCGCCAGGTACGCGAGGCGCGCCGCGCCCGCCGCGAGGCCGCACGGGACGCGGAGGAGCGGGATACGCAGGGGCAGGCGCCCCGTTCTCGGATGAGTCTGCTCCGGTTCTCGCGCGCGGCGTGAGCGCGAGCACCGGAGTCGGGACCGACAACCGGGGGACCGACAACCGAGGGGCCGGCCTCCGTGGGTCGGCGGCCCCCGGCCCGCGGATAATCGGTGCCGGAGTGCCGGTGGCTCGTGCGATGCTCGGCGATGTGGAGACCAGGTCCGTCAGTCCGGTGTTCGTCGGTCGCGCCGACGAACTGCAGGTGTTGCACGAGTCGCTGGCCCGCGCCGCCGGTGGGAGCGCCGCGCGGACGGCGGGGAGCGGAGAGGGAAGCGGGCTGGACGGCGGCGGGCCGCAGGCGCTGCTGCTCGGCGGTGAGGCCGGGGTCGGCAAGACGCGGCTGGTCGAGGAGTTCGCCGCCGGGGCCGTGCGCGCGGGCGCGGTCGTCGCGCTCGGCGGTTGCGTCGAGATCGGCGCCGACGGGCTGCCCTTCGCACCCTTCTCCACCGCGCTGCGCGCCCTGAGCCGCCAACTGCCCGACGAACTGAGCGCGGCGGCCGCCGGACAGGAACAGGAACTGGCGCGGCTGCTGCCCGAGTTGGGCGAGACCTCACGCGCACGGCACGACGAGGAGGGCACGGCCCGGCTCTTCGAACTCACCGCCCGCCTCCTGGAACGCCTCGCCGCCGACCGCACGATCGTCCTCGTCCTGGAAGATCTGCACTGGGCCGACGCCTCCACCCGCCACCTCCTCTCCTACCTTCTGCGCACCCTGCGCTCCGGCCGCCTCGTCGTCCTCGCCACCTACCGCTCCGACGACATCCACCGCCGCCACCCCCTGCGCCCATTCCTCGCCGAGCTCGACCGCCTCCGCACGCTCCGCCGTATCGAACTGCGCCGCTTCAACCGCGCGGAGGTCGGCCACCAGCTCACCGGCATCCTCGCCGCCGCACCCGACCCGGCCCAGGCGGACGAGATCTTCGAACGCTCCGACGGCAACGCCTTCTTCGTCGAGGAACTCGCCGTGGTCACCCACGACGGCGGCTGCCCCGCCCTCACCGACTCCCTGCGGGACCTGCTCCTCGTCCGCGTCGAACGGCTCCCCGAGCACGCCCAGCGGGTCGCCCGCATCGTCGCCGAGGGCGGCTCCACCGTGGAGTACGACCTGCTCGCGGCCGTGGCCCGGCTCCCCGAGGACGACCTCATCGAGGCGCTGCGGGCCGCCGTCGGCGCCAACATCCTGCTCGCCGCACCCGGCGGCGACGGCTACCGCTTCCGGCACTCCCTGGTCCGCGAGGCCATCAGCGACGACCTGCTGCCCGGCGAGCGCTCCCGTCTCAACCGCCGGTACGCCGAGGTCCTGGAGGCCGACCCGACGCTCGTCCCGGCCGACGGCCGCGCCACCCGCCTGGCCAGCTACTGGTACCACGCCCACGACGCGGCCAAGGCCCTGCCCGCCGTCCTCGACGCCTCCGCCGAGGCCCGCTCCCGACATGCCCACACCGAGCAACTACGGCTCCTGGAACGGGCGATGGAGCTGTGGGACGCCGCCCCCGACGCCGTACGCGCCGCACTGCGCCCCGTCGACCACACCGAGGTGTATCCGCCCTGCGGCTGCGACCCCGCCACCACCCCCCTGCGCTACCTCGACCTCATGGCCGAGGCCGCCGTCGCCGGACGGCTGTGCGGGGAGCGCGAGCGGGCCATGCGGATCACCGGGCGGGCCCTCGATCTGCTCGCCGACGTGGACGACCCCCTGCGCACCGCCTGGTTCTGGATCCAGCGCTCCCTGCTGATCGAGAACCTCGGCCGGGGCGACGGCTGGAAGGAGATCGCCACCGCCCAGGAACTGGTCCGTGGTCTGCCCCCCTCCGAGGTACACGCCGAGGTGCTCTCCCGAGCCGCGAACTGGTCCATGCTGCACGCCCCCGGCCCCGAAGCACTCACCGACGCCCAGCGTGCCGTCGAGTACGCGCGCATGGTGGACGCCGAGGACATCGAACTGAACGCCCGCCTCACCGTCGGCGGTCTGATGGTCGATGCCGGCGAAGTCGAGGCCGGCGTCGCGGAGATGGAGGAGGTCCGCCGCCGGGCTCTCGAACGCGGGCCCGCCGTCGTCGTGGGCCGTGCCTATGTCAACCTTCCGTCCTACCTGGAGGCCGTCGGCCGCTCGCTGGAGGCCGTCCACCTCATGCACAAAGGTCTCGAAGCCACCCGGCGCATGGGCCTGTTGGTCTCCGAGGCCTGGATCCGGGGCAACCTCTCCGAGTCGCTCATCTCCCTCGGCCGCTGGGACGAGGCTCTGGAAGCCGCCGCGCAGGCCAGGATCGGCGGCGGGAACGCCAAGCCGGGCGGCCTCAGCGCCATGTGCCTCGCCGCCATCGCGCTGGCCCGCGGCGACCTCGCCGAAGCCGGCCGCCGACTCGCCGCCGCGCACAGCTACTACGGCACCCACAACCCCATGCCGCAGAGCAACCTGCCACTGTCCGCCCTCACCATCGGTCTCGCCGCCGCCGAGGGCCGCATCCCGGACGCCCGCGCCGAACTCGACCGCGTCCTCGACGCCGGCTTCCCCGTCGGCACCCAGCGCTACGCCTGGCCTCTGCTGCTCACCGCTGCCACCGCGGAGGCCGACGCCCGGGGGCTGCCGACCGCCGAGCAGGGCCGCGCCGAGGTCCTCGACCGGATCTTCACCGTGGTCAAGAAGCTCACCACCGGCGCGCCGATCTGGCTGGCCCACGAACGCTGGGTGCGCGCCGAACTCCAGCGCGCCGACGGCATGATCGCCCCGGACACCTGGTCCGACGTGGTCACCGCCTTCGAGTCCCTGGACCGCCCCTACGACCTCGCCCGCGTCCGGCACCGCCTCGCCGAGGCGCTGCTGACCGACGGCACCGACGACGAGGCCAGGGACCGTGCGACGCAGTTGCTGCGCCTCGCCGCCGCCGTCGCCGGCCACCTCGGCGCCCGCCCGCTCGCCGACGAGGTCGCCGTCCTCGCCCGCCGCGCCCGCCTCACCCTCAGCCGCACCCCCGAGCCCGCCGACCCCGTCGCCGCACTCGGCCTCACCGGCCGCGAACACGACGTCCTCCGCCTGGTGGCCGCCGGCCGCACCAACCGCCAGATCGCCGAGGAACTCTTCATCTCCCCCAAGACGGCCAGCGTCCACGTCTCCAACATCCTCGGCAAACTCGACGTCTCGGGCCGGGGCGAGGCAGCGGCGGTTGCCCATCGGCTGCGGTTGTTCCCGGCGGGGGCGGAGGACCGGCTGGCCGCGGGATAGTGAGAGAGAGCGCGTGGTGTCCGTCGCCCCGGGACCGACCGTCGGCTACATGATCCACCGGGCGTTCCCGATCCTGGTGTCCGTGGCGATCCTCGACCAGCCCCTCATCGACGACCAGCTGCCCGCCGAGACACGGACCCAGGCGGGCCCGAGCGGGTCCAAGGAAGGAGCACCGTGTTCAACGCCTTCGAGGAACTGTTCGCACCAGGCCGCAAGCACACCCGCGACGAGGAGAACCGGCTGGAGCTGACCCGGGAGGACGTCGGTGACAACGACCCCGGACGCGGAGCGATAGACCTCGCGTCCGGGAAGGTCGTCATACGGCCGCCCGCAGCGGAGGACGAAGAGACCGAGGAGTAGCGCGGCGGTCTACTTCACCTCCAGCTCCAGGATCTTGTCGTCGCCGTCCTCCGGGGAGCCCCGGCCGTCCGTCTCGCTGGTCACCAGCCACAGTCTGTCGCCGCCGGCGGAGACGACCGTGCGGAGGCGGCCGTAGTCGCCTTCGAGGAAGGCCTCGGGGGCGGCGGAGGTCTTGGTGCCGTCCAGGGGGATGCGCCAGAGACGCTGGCCGCGCAGGCCCGCCATCCAGACGGAACCCTCCGCGATGGCGATGCCACTGGGGGAGGCCTCGGCCACGTCCCAGACGGCCACCGGGTCGACGAAGCCGGGCTTGTCGCCCTTG
Organism: Streptomyces adelaidensis; assembly: GCF_016598475.1. Taxonomy (GTDB): domain Bacteria; phylum Actinomycetota; class Actinomycetes; order Streptomycetales; family Streptomycetaceae; genus Streptomyces; species Streptomyces adelaidensis. The sequence continues at coordinate 135,391 of NZ_JAEMUX010000014.1, read as the reverse complement.
CCCTCCACCTCCGGCCAGCCGTAATTACCGCCCGGCCGGATCTGGTTCAGCTCGTCCCAGGTGCTCTGGCCGAACTCCGAGGCCCACAGGCGCTGTTTGCCGTCCCAGGCGAGGCCCTGGACATTGCGGTGGCCGTACGAATACACGACGGAGTCGCCCAGGGGGTTGCCCGGGGCGGGCTCACCGTCCGGGGTCATGCGCAGGATCTTGCCGCCGAGGGAGTCCTTGTCCTGGGCCAGAGGGCCCTCGTACCGCTCGCCCGTGCCGGCGTACAGCATCCGGTCGGGGCCGAAGGCGATACGGCCGCCGTTGTGATTGGTGCCCTTGGGGATGCCGCGCAGGACGGTGTCGGGGGCGCCGAGCTGCTCGCCGGCGGGCTTCTGCGGGTCGTACAGCATCCGGACGATCCTGTTGTCGGACTCCGAGGTGAAGTACGCGTAGATCATGTGGTCCGAGGCGTACTCCGGGGAGACGGCGAGGCCCATGAGGCCGCCCTCACCGGCCGGAGCGACGCCGGGGACCTCGCCCAGCTCGGTCTTCTTGCCTGTCTCCGTGTCGATTCTGCTGATCGTCGCCTCGTCGCGGGAGGAGACGAGGAGGCCGCCCTCGGGGAGCGGGGCGAGACCCCAGGGGGTGTCCAGTCCCTCGGCGACGGTGCGGACCACCTTCACCGAGCCCTTCGCGGGGGGTGTCGCGTCCGCCGCCTGCTCGGACGCGGACGGCTCCGGGCTGCTGCTGCCCGGGGGTGAGCTGCCTGCCGCGTCCGGTCGCTCTCCGTCGTCGGAGGAACAGCCGGCCGTCACCAGGAGCACGGCGGCGGCCAACGCGGCCGTCACCACTCGACGTTGCACCATCACGATCCCTTCGACGTGGAGCATCTACTTGTCTTACACCGCGAGTGCCCCACAGGTTCCGCCTCCGCCGGATCAAGAGCGTTTTTCGCCCCCGCCGCCCCTACCTGTCCCATCCCCGGGGCTCCGCCCCGGACCCCGCTCCTCAAACGCCGGAGGGGCTGAATTTTCAGCGGGGCCTGGGGGCAATCCCCCAGGTACACCTCCCTCGGGATCAGCCGACCCCTCAGTCCCAGGATCCCTGAGCCGGAGGCAGATCGCCGATCGTCGCCAGATCCGCGGACGAGAGGCGCAGGGCGTCCGCCTCCGCGTTCTCCGTCACCCACCGTGCCCGCTTCGTGCCCGGCACCGGCACCACATGGGGCCCCAGGGACAGCAGCCAGGCGAGGGCGACCTGTGCCGGGGTCACGGTGGCGCCGTGGCGGGCCGCGACGCGGCGGAGGCCGACGACGAGGGGCTGGTTGGCGGCCATCATCTCGGCGGTGAAGCGGGGGTGGCGGGCCCGGATGTCGTCGGGTTCGAAGCCCTCGCCCGGGGTCAGGGTGCCGGTGAGGAAGCCGTTGCCGAGGGGCATGGCGGCGAGGAAACCGATGCCGCGGGCCGCGCACCAGGGGAGGAGGGAGCCGAGCGCCTCCCGTGACCAGACCGACAGCTCCGCCTGCACGGCGCTCACCGGGAAGACCTGCTGGACCCGCTGGAGCTGGCGGATCGTGGCGTCGTACATGCCCGCGCCCGGCCGGCGGCCCGCCCGCGCACCCATCGCGCACAGGCCCAACGCCCGTACCTTTCCGGCCTGTACGAGTTCCGCCATCGCGCCCCACGTCTCCTCGACGGGGACCTCGGGGTCCGCCCGGTGCAGCTGGTAGAGGTCGATGACGTCGGTCTGGAGGCGTCGCAGCGAGGCGTCGCAGGCGCGCTTCACATAGCCGGGGCGGCCGTTGGCCACGATGTGCTGCTCGCCCACCAGCAGACCCACCTTCGTGGAGACGAAGGCCTCCGCGCGGCGCTCCTTCAGCACCCGGCCCACCAACAGCTCGTTGGTGAACGGGCCGTACATGTCGGCGGTGTCCAGCAGCGTGGTGCCGAGGTCGAGCGCCCTGTGCACCGTCCGCACCGACTCGTCGCCCCGTTGCCGCGACCCGGTGTACGCCCAGTTCATCGGCATGCATCCGAGTCCGACGGCCCCCACATCGAGCGTCGCCGCGCCGATCGTCCTGCGCTCCACCTGGTCGTGACCCTCCCTCTTCCGACCCCCCAACCTAACCTCTGGTGTCGCAGGTACCTGACATAGCCTCCGGGCATGACTGCTGACGCGACTGCCGACCCCACCGCGGATGTGACCGCCGATGTGTGGCTCCCCATTCCGCCGGACGAGATCGAGGGGCTCCCGCAGGGCCCCAACTACCTGTTCTGGGACGGGGGCGACGACGGCACACAGCCGTACCCGGGCGACCCCGCGGACTGCGTCCTCTACGTCGTTCCGTACATGAAGCGCTGGCCGGTGAAGGTGAACCCGCTGGAGCACATGCGGAACGTGCGGGTCGTCCAGACGCTCACGGCGGGCGTCGACGACGTCCTGGCCCGGCTGTCGGCGGTCGCGCCCGGCGTCCAGCTGTGCAACGCCCGCGGCGTGCACGAGGCCAGCACCGCGGAACTCGCGCTGACCCTCACCCTCGCGTCGCTGCGCGGCATCCCCGACTTCGTGCGGGCCCAGCAACAGGAGCACTGGCAGGGCGACTTCCGGCCCGCGCTCGCCGACAGGTCCGTCCTGATCGTCGGCTACGGAGCGATCGGCGCCGCCATCGAGGACCGGCTCGTGCCCTTCGAGGTGGCGCGGGTGGCGCGCGTCGCGCGCTCTGAGCGCACCACGGCGCGCGGACCGGTGCATCCGCTCACCGAACTGTCCGCCCTGCTGCCGCAGGCGGACGTCGTGATCCTCTCCACTCCCCTCACGGAACAGACGAAAGGCCTGGTCAACGCCGATTTCCTGGCACGTATGAAGGACGGGGCCCTCCTGGTGAATGTTTCCCGCGGAGGCGTCGTCGACACCAAGGCGCTCCTCACGGAACTGGACGGTGGACGCATCACCGCGGCGCTCGACGTCACCGATCCGGAGCCGCTGCCGCCCGGTCACCCTCTGTGGCGCGCGCCGGGGGTGCTCATCAGCCCCCACGTCGGCGGCCCCACCTCGGCCTTCCTGCCGCGTGCCAAAAGGCTGTTGGTGGACCAGTTGGGACGATTCGTGAACCGGGAGCCACTGCGCAACGTGGTCTTTACGACAGGCGCGACGGGCGACGCGTAATCCACTTCGGGCACCCTCCGCATTCCTTCGGAAGCGGACCGTGCTCGTATTGCCGCAGGTGGTCACTGAGCGTAGAGGAACTATGTCCCTGAGTGACGAAACTGGTGTATCGTCCCGACAGGGGCTGCGCCGCGCACGTTCGGCGCCGGGGACGGGACTTGGGACAGCGAGGGGGGCGACGGGCGATGCACGGCCTATGGACGAACGATCCGACGCGGCGGAGCCGCCGACGGCGGCCCTGGCGAGCTGCGACGCGGAGGCACCCGCACGGGAGCCACGGCGGCCACAGCGGTCACGGTCAGCACCGAAGGCACAGCAGCCGCAGAGGGCAAAGCCAACCGACGCACCGGGACCAGCGGGACACGGGAGCGGTGTTCACCGGGGAGACCCGGTGAGCCCCCGCCCGTCCGCCGCCTCCACGCTGAGCCCCATGCTCAGGGCGACCAAGCCACTGTCCGGCCCGCTGCCGTCCGGTGTACCGGCGCCCGACCGCAGCCGGGCCAGCCTGCGGGCACAGCTCGTACTCGCCCTGGTGTGCGCGGCCTACGCCGTCGGGGCCGCGCTCGGCTGGGGCGATGAGCAAGTCGCCCTCGTCATGGGCGACTTCGGGCTCACCGCCGCCGCGGCCGCGGCCGCCGCCTCCTGCTTCCGCTACGCGCGCACCCGCCGCAGCCGCTTTCGACCCGCCTGGCTGCTCTTCGCCCTGTCCTCCGTCATGGCGGCGCTGGGCAACGGCGTCTGGGGATGGTACGAGGTCGTGCTGGAACGGCCCGTGCCCGAGCCGAGCTACGCCGACCTGTTCTTCCTCTGCTTCGCGCCACCCGCCATCGTCGGCCTGCTGGTGCTGGCCAAGAGGCCCGTGACCAAGGCCGGCTGGATCTGCCTGGCGCTGGACTCCTGGCTCATCGGCGGCTCCCTGGTCACCCTCTCCTGGAGCCTCGCACTCGCCCAGACCGCCCAGCTCGACGGCTCCGACACCGCGCACACCGCGCTCTCCCTGGCCTACCCGCTGCTCGACATCGCCCTGGTCAGCATGGTGCTCGCACTGCACTTCCGCCGCTCCTCGATGCACCGTTCCGCGGTGAACACCGCGATCGGCGCCCTCGCGCTCACCGTGATGTGCGACGCCCTGTTCACCTCGCCCCTGCTGCACAACAGCTACCGCTCCGGCCAGCTCCTCGACGCCGGCTGGTTCGCGGGCTCTCTGCTCCTCGCCTACGCCCCCTGGGCCGGCCAGCGGCACGGACGGGCGGACGAGCACGGGCACACGCGCGTGGTCCACGAACACATCCCGGGACAGCGGCACGACCAGCCGGTCAACCGGCAGGAAGGCCACCAGGGAGGACACGTCCACGTGCTCCTCGAGGGAGGAGGTCACAGTCGGTATCCGGCCACCCGCCCCATCGCCGGATCCCTGGCCGCACTCACTCCGTACCTGGCCGCAGCCGTCTGCACCCTGGGCATCCTCTACAACGTCCTCAACGGCCGCAGCGTCGACCGCGTGGTGCTCATCACCGCCTGCACCGTCGTGCTCGCCCTCGTGCTGCGCCAGGGCATCATGCTCCTCGACAACATCACCCTCACCCAGGAACTGGCCCAGAAGGAAAACCACTTCCGCTCCCTGGTGCAGGGCTCCAGCGACGTCATCATGATCGCCGCCCCGAACGGCATCCTCCGCTACGTCAGCCCGGCCGCCGCCGGGGTCTACAGCCGCCCCGCGGAGGACCTCGTCGGCAACGAACTGGCCTCGATCATCCACCCCGAGGACCTCGGCTGCGTCGTCCACGAGGTGCGCCGCTTCCTCGCCGCCAGCCCGGCCGAGGAGCCCACCACCCGCATCGAGTGCCGTTTCAAGTCCGGCGACGGCGGCTGGCTGAACGTGGAGTCCACGGTCAACCGCCACCACGGCGGCCTCATCTTCAACAGCCGGGACGTCACCGAGAGAGTGCGCCTGCAGGCCCAGCTCCAGCACAACGCCGAGCACGACCCGCTCACCGACCTGCCCAACCGCGCCCTGTTCACCAAGCGCGTCCAACAGGCGCTTTCCGGCCGCCGCTCCTCCGATCGCGGTGTCGCCCTGCGCAACACGGCGGTCCTCTTCATCGACCTCGACGGCTTCAAGGCCGTCAATGACACGATCGGGCACCAGGCCGGGGACGAGCTGCTCGTCCAGGCCGCCCGCCGACTCCAGGACGCGGTCCGGCACGGGGACACCGCCTCCCGCCTGGGCGGCGACGAGTTCGCCGCCCTCATCGTCGGCGACGGCTCCCGCGACCGCGCCGCACGCGAACAGCACATCTTCGAGCTCGCCGACCGCCTCCGGATCACCCTCTCGCAGCCGTACACCATCGACGGCAACGACGTCCGGGTGGCCGCCTCCATCGGTGTCTCCTTCGCCGAGCCCGGTCTCGGCGCGGGCGAGCTGCTGCGCAACGCGGACCTCGCCATGTACCGGGCCAAGGCGTCCGGCAAGGGCCGCGTCGAGCTGTACCAGCCGCAGATGCAGCAGGACGTCGTACGCAAGGCCGAGCTGGCCACCCGGCTGCGGGCCGCGCTGCACGACGGCGAGTTCATCCTGCTGAACCAGCCCGTGGTGGAGCTGGAGACCGGCCGGATCTCGTCGGTCGCGACCGCGGCCCGCTGGCGCTCGTCCCAGGGTGTGCTGTTCACGCCCGCCGAGTTCCTGCGGGTCTCCGAGGACAGCGACAAGACCGCCGAGCTGGGCCGCTGGATGCTGGAGCAGGCCGCCGAGCAGGCCGCCGACCGTCTCACGGGCGGCCTGAACGTACCGGTCTCCGTCCGGATGAGCGCCCGGCGGCTGCTGGACCGCTCCCTGCCCCCCGGCTCCGTGGAGACGCTCCTCACCCGCCACGGCCTGCCCTCCGGCTCCCTGATCATCGAGCTGTCCGACACCGAGCTGAAGGGCCCGCTGGACGACCTGGAGCGCCGGCTGAACCACCTCCGGCGCCTCGGTGTCCGGATCGCCCTGGACGGCTTCGGCAGCGGCCATGCGGCCATCACGGCACTGCGCCGCCTCCCCGTCGACGTACTGAAACTGGACCGGAGCCTCGTGGAGGGGATCGTGGAGTCCACGCGGCTGTACAAGATCACCAATGGGCTGCTGCGGATCGCGGGCGACCTGGGCCTGGAGTCCGTGGCCGACGGGGTGGACCTGCCCGAGCAGGTCGTCGCCCTGCGCGCGATGGGCTGCACCCAAGGCCAGGGCGCCGCCTTCTCCGGACCGCTGGACGAGTACCGGCTGCGCCGGGCCCTGTCCCTCGGACACTTCCCGGTGCCCACCGGACCGGCGGAACCCGCGTTCGCAGGTGGCGGCGCGGGGGTGTACACAAGTGGTGTACCCGCTGTCTACGGAGGCGGAAGTGCCCTTCGCTCACATAATGAGACTCCCGTCCCACCCACTTGACACGTGGTGCGCGCCGGAGAGAGGGTCTGTGCCATGCGCACCCGAATTCTCGTACTTGGAAAGCGCGTCGGCTGAAGCTGGGACGACCGGACGGCGATCCGGAATCCCCAGCGACCGTACCCGGCGCGCTCCCCTCGCTTGCCTCATGGCACGAGGGGTTTTTTGTTGCACGGGCACCAGTCAGACGCGAGCCGCACACCGCACGAACCTCGCAAAACACCCTCAGCATCGAGAAGAGAATGCCGATGACCGAGCAGGCCACCGGGGCCCACCATCCGCAGCCGCGGCCCCGATCCGGAGGACAGTCCACCCCCGTCGAGCACGTCACGGGTGCGCAGTCCCTCATCCGTTCTCTTGAGGAGGTCGGGGCCGACACGGTATTCGGTATCCCCGGCGGGACGATCCTCCCGGCCTACGACCCGCTGATGGACTCCACCAAGGTGCGCCACGTCCTGGTCCGGCACGAGCAGGGAGCCGGCCACGCGGCCACCGGCTACGCACAGGCCACCGGCAAGGTCGGCGTCTGCATGGCGACCTCGGGACCCGGCGCCACCAACCTGGTCACACCGATCGCGGACGCGCACATGGACTCCGTGCCGCTGGTCGCGATCACCGGCCAGGTGGCGTCCAAGGCCATCGGCACGGACGCCTTCCAGGAGGCGGACATCGTCGGCATCACCATGCCGATCACCAAGCACAGCTTCCTGGTCACCAAGGCCGAGGACATCCCGCGCGCCATCGCCCAGGCGTTCCACATCGCCTCCACCGGCCGCCCCGGTCCGGTCCTGGTCGACATCCCCAAGGACATCCTGCAGGCACGGACGACCTTCAGCTGGCCGCCCGTCATGGACCTGCCCGGCTACCGCCCGGTGACCAAGCCGCACGCCAAGCAGATCCGCGAGGCCGCCAAGCTCATCACGGCTGCCAAGCGGCCCGTCCTGTACGTCGGCGGCGGCGTCCTCAAGGCCCACGCGACCACCGAGCTGAAGGTGCTGGCCGAGCTGACCGGCGCGCCCGTCACCACCACCCTGATGGCGCTCGGCGCGTTCCCCGACAGCCACCCGCTCCACCTGGGCATGCCCGGAATGCACGGCTCCGTGGCCGCCGTCACCGGACTGCAGAAGGCCGACCTGATCATCGCCCTCGGCGCCCGCTTCGACGACCGCGTCACGGGCAAACTGGACAGCTTCGCCCCGCACGCCAAGATCGTCCACGCGGACATCGACCCGGCCGAGATCGGCAAGAACCGCGCCGCCGACGTGCCGATCGTGGGCGACGCCCGCGAGGTCCTCGCCGACCTGATCCAGGCCGTGCAGAAGGAGCACAGCGAGGGCAGCCAGGGCGACTACACGGCGTGGTGGAAGGACCTCAACCGCTGGCGCGAGTCCTACCCGCTCGGCTACGACCAGCCGGATGACGGCTCGCTCTCCCCGCAGCAGGTCATCGAGCGCATCGGACAGCTCGCCCCCGAGGACACGATCTTCACGGCGGGCGTCGGCCAGCACCAGATGTGGGCCGCCCACTTCATCCAGTACGAGAAGCCCGCCACCTGGCTGAACTCCGGCGGCGCCGGAACGATGGGCTACGCGGTCCCGGCCGCCATGGGCGCCAAGGCCGGAGCCCCGGCACAGACCGTCTGGGCGGTCGACGGCGACGGCTGCTTCCAGATGACCAACCAGGAACTGACCACCTGCGCCCTGAACAACATCCCGATCAAGGTCGCCATCATCAACAACGGCGCCCTCGGAATGGTCCGCCAGTGGCAGACCCTGTTCTACAACCAGCGCTACTCCAACACCGTGCTGCACAGCGGCCCCGACGCCGACGGCAAGCAGCCCAGCGCCGGCACCCGCGTCCCCGACTTCGTGAAGCTGTCGGAGGCCATGGGCTGCTACGCGATCCGCTGCGAGTCCCCGGCCGACCTCGACAAGGTCATCGAGGAGGCGAACTCGATCAACGACCGCCCGGTCGTCGTCGACTTCATCGTCCACGAGGACGCGATGGTGTGGCCGATGGTCGCCGCCGGCACCTCCAACGACACGATCATGGCCGCCCGCGACGTCCGCCCCGACTTCGGCGACAACGAAGACGACTGAGAGCCGTAGGTAAAGGAACCCGACCATGTCCAAGCACACGCTCTCCGTCCTGGTGGAGAACACCCCCGGCATCCTGGCCCGGATCGCCGCCCTGTTCTCCCGGCGCGGCTTCAACATCGACTCCCTCGCCGTCGGTGTCACCGAGCACCCCGAGATCTCCCGCATCACCATCGTGGTGACAGTGGTCGAGGAACTGCCCCTGGAGCAGGTGACGAAGCAGCTCAACAAGCTCGTCAACGTTCTGAAGATCGTCGAGCTGGAGCCGGCCTCCGCCGTTCAGCGGGAACTCGTTCTGGTGAAGGTGCGCGCCGACAACGAGACGCGCTCCCAGATCGTCGAGATCGTCCAGCTGTTCCGCGCCAAGACCGTCGACGTCTCCCCGGAGGCCGTCACCATCGAGGCCACCGGCTCCACCGACAAGCTGTCCGCCATGCTCAAGATGCTGGAGCCGTTCGGCATCAAGGAACTGGTCCAGTCCGGCACGATCGCGATCGGCCGTGGCTCCCGTTCGATCACGGACCGCTCGCTGCGCGCCCTGGACCGGTCGGCCTGACACTCGAAGCGGGCGGCCGACGTCGCGCGGCCGCCCGTATGCCGAGACCCGGAGACTTTCATTCCCCCCGCCGTCATACGGTGGGACGCAACACCTGCACTCAAGGAGAGAACCCAAAGTGGCCGAGCTGTTCTACGACGCTGACGCCGACCTGTCCATCATCCAGGGCCGCAAGGTCGCGGTCATCGGCTATGGCAGCCAGGGCCACGCCCACGCGCTGTCCCTGCGCGACTCGGGCGCGGACGTCCGCGTCGGTCTGCACGAGGGCTCCAAGTCCAAGGCGAAGGCCGAGGAGCAGGGCCTGCGCGTGGTGACGCCGTCGGAGGCCGCCGCCGAGGCCGACGTCATCATGATCCTCGTCCCGGACCCGATCCAGGCCCAGGTCTACGAGGAGTCCATCAAGGACAACCTCAACGACGGCGACGCGCTGTTCTTCGGTCACGGCCTGAACATCCGCTTCGGCTTCATCAAGCCCCCGGCCGGCGTCGACGTCTGCATGGTCGCCCCCAAGGGCCCCGGCCACCTCGTCCGCCGCCAGTACGAGGAGGGCCGCGGCGTTCCGTGTATCGCCGCCGTCGAGCAGGACGCCACGGGCAACGCCTTCGCGCTGGCCCTGTCGTACGCCAAGGGCATCGGCGGCACCCGCGCCGGTGTCATCAAGACGACCTTCACCGAGGAGACCGAGACCGACCTCTTCGGTGAGCAGGCCGTTCTCTGCGGTGGTACGGCCGCGCTGGTCAAGGCCGGTTTCGAGACGCTGACCGAGGCCGGCTACCAGCCGGAGATCGCGTACTTCGAGTGCCTGCACGAGCTGAAGCTGATCGTCGACCTCATGTACGAGGGCGGCCTGGAGAAGATGCGCTGGTCGATCTCCGAGACCGCCGAGTGGGGCGACTACGTCACCGGCCCGCGGATCATCACGGACGCCACCAAGGCCGAGATGAAGAAGATCCTCGCCGAGATCCAGGACGGCACGTTCGCCCAGGCGTGGATGGACGAGTACCACGGCGGTCTGAAGAAGTACAACGAGTACAAGACCCAGGACGAGAACCACCTCCTGGAGACCACCGGCAAGGAGCTGCGCAAGCTCATGAGCTGGGTCAACGACGAAGAGGCGTAAGCACTGCCGTTGTGCTGAGCGGGATTCCGCGGCGGTGCCCTTTCGAGGGGGCGCCGTCGCGGGGCTCCGCCCCGGACCCCGCTCCTCAATCGCCGGAGGGGCTTTTCGTGTCGCGGTTCCCGTCCGGGTGATCCTTCCGCAGTGGCGTGAGACGACGGTCTCGGCGCCACTAGACTGCTGCACTACATACGCGTCAGGCCCACAGCGTCGTGCGTCTTCCACGCGGACACCACCCTCCACCGCCTGCGGCCGTCGGGACGGCCGTCCGCAGCACTGGACTTGTGAGGACTCACGTGAGCTCGAAACCAGTCGTACTCATCGCTGAAGAGCTGTCGCCCGCCACCGTGGACGCGCTAGGCCCGGACTTCGAGATCCGGCACGTCAACGGAGCGGACCGAGCCGAACTGCTCCCGGCCATCGCCGAGGTCGACGCGATCCTGATCCGCTCGGCCACCAAGGTCGACGCCGAGGCGATCGCCGCCGCGAAGAAGCTGAAGGTCGTCGCGCGCGCCGGCGTCGGCCTGGACAACGTGGACGTCTCCGCCGCCACCAAGGCCGGCGTGATGGTCGTCAACGCACCCACGTCGAACATCGTGACCGCCGCCGAGCTGGCCTGCGGTCTGCTGCTCGCCACCGCCCGCCACATTCCGCAGGCCAACACGGCGCTGAAGAACGGCGAGTGGAAGCGCAGCAAGTACACGGGCGTGGAGCTGGCCGAGAAGACCCTCGGTGTCGTGGGCCTCGGCCGCATCGGCGCCCTGGTCGCGCAGCGCATGTCCGCCTTCGGCATGAAGGTCGTCGCCTTCGACCCCTATGTGCAGCCCGCGCGGGCCGCGCAGATGGGCGTGAAGGTCCTTTCGCTGGACGAGCTCCTCGAAGTCTCCGACTTCATCACCGTCCACCTGCCGAAGACCCCCGAGACGGTCGGCCTGATCGGCGCCGAGGCGCTGCAGAAGGTGAAGCCCTCGGTGCGCATCGTCAACGCCGCGCGCGGCGGCATCGTCGACGAGGCCGCGCTGTACTCGGCGCTCAAGGAGGGCCGCGTCGCGGGTGCGGGCCTCGATGTGTATGCCAAGGAGCCGTGCACCGACTCGCCGCTGTTCGAGCTGGACGAGGTCGTCTGCACCCCGCACCTGGGCGCCTCGACCGACGAGGCCCAGGAGAAGGCGGGCATCGCCGTGGCGCGGTCCGTGCGGCTCGCCCTCGCGGGTGAGCTGGTCCCGGACGCGGTGAACGTCCAGGGCGGTGTCATCGCCGAGGACGTCAAGCCGGGGCTGCCGCTCGCCGAGCGTCTCGGCCGGATCTTCACCGCGCTCGCCGGGGAGGTCGCGGTGCGGCTCGACGTCGAGGTGTACGGCGAGATCACCCAGCACGATGTGAAGGTGCTGGAGCTCTCCGCGCTCAAGGGTGTCTTCGAGGACGTCGTCGACGAGACGGTGTCGTATGTGAACGCTCCGCTGTTCGCGCAGGAGCGGGGGGTCGAGGTGCGGCTGACCACCAGCTCCGAGTCGCCGGACCACCGCAATGTCGTCACCGTGCGTGGCACGCTCGGCAGTGGTGAGGAGGTTTCGGTCTCCGGCACGCTGGCCGGGCCGAAGCATCACCAGAAGATCGTCGCGGTGGGGGAGTACGACGTCGATCTCGCGCTCGCGGATCACATGGTCGTGCTTCGGTACGTCGACCGGCCTGGGGTTGTCGGTACGGTCGGTCGGATCTTCGGTGAGGCCGGGATCAACATCGCGGGTATGCAGGTCGCGCGGGCTGCGGCTGGTGGGGAGGCTCTTGCCGTGCTCACCGTTGACGACACGGTTTCGCAGGGTGTGCTCGCGGAGGTGGCCGAGGAGATCGGGGCCACGTCGGCCCGGTCGGTGAATCTCGTCTGAGTTGGGCCTTGGGGGTTCGGCTGCCTGTGGGTGGTCGGGCCCCCTTTTTTGTTCGCCCCCGCCGCCCTTACCCGTTCCATCCTCCAGGGGCTGCGCCCCTTCTACCCCCCCGAATTTCGGCCGCGGGTCCGTGGGGGCTTGTCGCGCAGTTCCCCGCGCCCCTGAAAGCAAAACCCGCATCCGCCTACTCAGGTCAGTACCCGGTCTTCCTCCCGGACGCGTACCTTCCGCAATGCCGTCACCGCCGCCACCGCTGCCCCCAGCAGCACCGTGGCTCCCGCGATCGCGGCGCCCTGCATCCCGTGGGTGAACGCTTCCCTCGCTGCGGCGGCGAGGGGCTCGCCTGTGGTGGTGGGGAGTTGTTCGGCGACGGCGAGGGCGCCGCCGAGGGTTTCGCGGGCGGGGAGGGGGGCTGTGGCCGGGATCTCGTGGTGGTAGACGGCGGTGCCGATGGCGCCGAGGGTGGCCATGCCGAGGGCGCCGCCGAACTCCTGGCCGGTTTCCAGGAGCGAGGAGGCGGTGCCGGCCTTTTCGAGGGGGGCGGCGCCGAGGGCCAGGTCGGTCATCTGGGACATGACGGTGACGATGCCGGCGGCGAGGACACCGGCGCCGGCGAGGACCGGCCAGAGGGAGTCCGTGCCGGCGGTGGCCAGCACCGCGTAACCGCACGCGGCGGTCACGAAGCCCGCTCCGACTACGTATGCCCGGTGTACGCCGCGCTGCACCAGCTGGGTCGTGACCGGTGCGGTGACGCCGATGAGTACGGACGGGAGGAGGGCCCAGAGAGCGGCTTCCAGGGCGCTCTTGTCCCGGACGGACTGGAGGTACTGGGTGGTGAAGTAGGCCGAGCCCATCATTCCGAAGCCGGCGACGAGGTTGAGGGCGACCGCCGGTGCGAAGCCGGGGCCGCGGAAGAGGGCCGGGGGGATCATCGGGGAGGGTGTGGTGCGCTGGCGGTGGGCGAAGAGGGCCGCGAAGAGCAGGCCCACGGTCAGTGAGGTCACGTTCCGCGTGTTCCAGCCCTCCGACGGGATCTCCTTGAGGGCGTAGACGATGGGGAGTACGGCCGCCATCGACAGGGGGACGCTCAGCAGGTCGAAGCGGCCCGGGGCGGGGGTCCTCGACTCGGGGAGCAGGGCCGGGCCCAGGATCAGGAGCAGCGCCATCGCGGGCAGGTTCACCAGGAAGACCGAGCCCCACCAGAAGAACTCCACCAGCACACCGCTGAGCACCGAGCCCAGGGCGACGCCGGCGGTCAGGACCGTCGACCAGATACCGATGGCCTTCGCTCGCTGGCCGGGGTCCGTGAACATCGTCCGGACCAGCGCCATCGTCGAGGGCATGAGGGTCGCGCCGCCGATGCCGAGCACCGCACGGGCCGCGATCAGGGTCTCGGCGCTGTTCGCGTACGCGGCCACGAGCGAGGCCGTGCCGAAGGCGGTCGCGCCGATCAGCAGGAGCCGCCGGCGGCCTATGCGGTCGCCGAGCGCCCCCATCGTCATCAGCAGCCCGGCCAGCACGAACGCGTAGATGTCGAAGATCCACAGCTGCTGGGTGCCGCTCGGCTCCAGATCGGCGCTGATCGAGGGCACCGCGAAGTAGAGGACAGACACGTCCATCGAGACCAGCAGCAGCGGAAGCATCAGAACGGCCAGCGCGGTCCATTCGCGGCGACCGGCTCGGCGGGGAGGGGTGACGGCGTTCAGTGGGTTCTGTCCGGGCTGCGGATTCGTTGTCATGGGAGGGACTATACGATCGTCTTATACGAACGTCTAGAACGAATGTATAGGACGGTCGTCTAGAACAGCTGTATAAGACGGTCGTATGGGCTCAGAGCTACGCTGAGCCGCATGGGACACCGTGAGGATCTGCTCGAAGGCGCCAAGCGCTGCCTGCTGGAGAAGGGCTTCGTGCGTACGACGGCGCGCGACATCGTCAAGGAGTCGGGGACGAATCTGGCGTCGATCGGCTACCACTACGGCTCGAAGGACTCGCTGCTGGCGCAGGCGTATGTGGCGCTGGTCGGTCAGACGTCCGAGGCCTTCGACTCGGGAGAGGCGGTCACGAGCGGTACCGAGCCAGGGTCCATCGAACGGTTCCGGGAAATGTGGGCGAACGTCATCGACACCATGCGGCGGCCGGGTTCGATCTGGCGGCTCAGCATGGAGATCATCGTCATGGGCGACCAACTGCCCGAGGTACGGGACCACTTGTCGCTGGCCCAGCGGGAGGCGGGGCGCGGTCTGATCCCGATGCTCATGGGCGGCCGGGAGGAGGACGTCTCCGAGAAGGACATCGACACCCTCGGCAAGTTCCTCTTGACCCTGATGACGGGGCTCATCGCCCAGTGGACCTTCGACCCGCCGAGCGCCCCCGAGGCGGACGAACTCGTCGAGGGGCTCCGCCGGCTCATCGCGGCGACGGAGCAGGCGGACAAGGCGGCCAAGTGAGGGCTACGCCGGCACGAGTCTTCCGGTGCGCATCTCGATCGAGCGGTCCGCGAAGTGGCGTACGACTGCTCGGTCGTGGCAGATGAACAGATAGGCGAGGCCCAGTTCGTCCTGGAGGTCGGCGAGCAGGTTCAGGACGCCGGCCCGGACGGACGGGTCGAGGGCGGACACCGGCTCGTCGAGGACGAGGAGGCGGGGCTCGGAGGCCAGGGCGCGGGCGATGCCGACGCGCTGGCACTGGCCGCCGGAGAGTTCGTGCGGGAAGCGGTCGCCGTAGGCCGGGTTCAGGCCGACGCGGTCCAGGAGTTCGGTGACCCGGGCGGGGCCCGTGGGGTCCCAGCGGCCCTGGACGCGCAGGGGTTCCGCCACCGCGTCGCGGATGCGGTGGCGGGGGCTGAGTGAGCCGTACGGGTCCTGGAAGACCGGCTGCATCCGGGGGCGGAGGGGGCGCAGCTCGCGTTCGGTCAGGGTCGTCAACTCCCGTCCCTCAAAGCGGACTTCGCCTCCGTCGGGGCGGCGCAGCTGGAGCACCGCGGCGACCGTGGAGGACTTGCCGCAGCCGGAGGGGCCGTTCAGGGCCAGGGTCTCGCCCGCGTCCACCGTGAAGGAGACGTGGTCGACGGCGGTCACCGCGCCGTAGCGGACGACCAGGTCCTGTACATCGAGCAGGGCGTCGGTCGGATGGGGCGGAGCGTCGTTCATGCGGGCTGCTCCAAAAACAACTCGGTCGCGGGGTGCGGCACTTCGTCCCAGCGGTGGCAGGTGACCTCGTGGCCGTGGTCCGTCGTCCACGGCTGTGGTTCCTCGTGGTGGCAGCGGTCCTCGGCCAGCGGGCAGCGGGGTGCGAAGGCGCAGCCGGGCGGGAGGGCGTCGGGGGCGGGCGGGGAACCGGGGATGGCGGGCAGCCGACGGCGACGAGCACCGCCCACGCCATGACTGTGGCCGTGGCCGTGGCTGTGGCCGTCGACGTCGTCCGGCGGCAGGGAGGCCAGCAGGCCCGCCGTGTACGGGGCCCTCGGGCGGCTCAGCACCACCTCCGTCGGGCCCTGTTCGACCTGGCGGCCGGCGTACATGACGAGTACGCGGTCGGTGTGTTCGCGGACCACCGCCAGGTCGTGGGTGACCAGGACGAGCGCGGCGCCGACCGCCTCGCGCTGCTCACCGAGGACCCGGAGGACCTGCTCCTGGAGTTCCGCGTCGAGGGCGGTCGTGGGTTCGTCGGCGACGACCACGTCGGGTTCGTTGATCGTCGCCATGGCGATCACGGCCCGCTGGCGCATACCGCCGGAGTACTCGTGCGGATACGCCCGCGCCTTGCGTACGGCGTCGGGAATCCCCACCCGGTCGAGCGCGGCGACCGCCCGGGCGCGGGCCTCCTGGCGCGAGACGCGGGCCACCGACCGCACGGCGGCGGTCAGTTGGTCGCCCACGGGGTGCACGGGTGAGAGCGCGGAGAGGGCGTCCTGGGGGACCAGGGCGATACGGCGGCCACGCTGCGCGGCGATGTCGGTGTCACCGCGCAGCCGTACGGTCCCGCTCGTCGTCGCGCCCCGGGGCAGCATGCCGAGCAGGGCCCGGGCGGTGAGGGACTTGCCCGCGCCGGACTCGCCGACGAGGGCGAGCACCTCACGCTCGTGGACGTCGAAGGACAGCCCGCGCACGGCCGCCACCCCGTCGAATGCGATCCGCAGCCCACGCACCGACAGCAGCACGTCGTCAGACGTCAACGGGGGTTCCTTTCTCTCCACTCTCTCCACGTACACCTTTTCGCGTACGTGTACGCCCTTCCGCGTACGCCGCCCCCGACACCGCGAGCCCGGCCAGCAGCGCCAGGGCGACCGCCGGGGCCAGGGCCGCCCAGGGGGCGCGTTCCACGTAGGCGCGGGACTCGTCGAGGAGCAGTCCCCACTCGGGGGTGGGCGGCTGGGCGCCGAGGCCGAGGAAGCCGAGGGAGGCGAGGGCCAGGGCGATGCCGGGGAGGCGGAGGACGGCGTGGCGGGTGACCGGGGCGGCGACCGACGGGAGGACGTGGCGGGTGAGGATCCACCACGGGCTCGCGCCGATGGCCCGTTGGGCGGTCAGGAACATGGACGCGCGGACCTCCTGCGTCAGCGCCGCCGCGTGCGCCGCCAGCGGGGGCCAGGAGATCAGCGCGACGGCGAGGGCCGCGCCGCCGGTGCCGGGCCCGGCCGCCGCGGCGACGAGGATGCCGACGATCACCGGGGGCAGCGCGTTGGCGATGTCCGCCGCGCCCGCGGCCACGCCGGGCAGGAAGCCGAGGGCCAGGGAAAGGAGCAGGCTCAGGGCACAGACCGCCGCCGCCGTGCCCACGGTCGAGGCCGCGCCGTGGCCGAGGCGGGCCAGTACGTCACGGCCGAGTCCGTCCGTGCCGAGCGGATGCGCCCAGGACGGGGGGAGGAGACGGGCGGACGTATCGACGGTGAACGGGTCGCGCAGCAGGCCCCAGCCGATGGTGATGAGGAGGAGTGCGGCCAGGGTCAGCGGCACCGCCGGGTGGGTGCGGACCGGGCGGGCCGGGGGGAGGGTGAGGCCCGCGTCGCGCAGGGCCGGACCGAGGAGGCGGCGTCGGGCGAGGGCGGACAGGGCGCCGGCGACCAGGCCCAGGGCGAGGAGGGCCAGGACCGAGCCCTGGAGGAGGGGGAGGTCCTGGGACTTGGCCGCGCCCAGGGCCGTACGGCCGATGCCGGGCACCGCGAACACCGTCTCCACGGCGACCGCGCCACCCGTGAGGCCCACGGCGGCCATGCCGAACTGCGGGACGAGCGGCGGCAGTACGCGCCGGAGCGCCGCCGCCGAGATCCGCGCCCGGCTCACGCCCGCGCCCCGCCAGAGCTCCACCCAGCGTTCGTCGAGCACGGCGGGCAGCGCGTCCGCGACCAGGCGGCCGAGCAGACCGCCGGCCGGGACGCCGAGCGCGATGGCGGGCAGCACCAGGTACTCGGGCCCCGCCCAGCCGGACGTCGGCAGCCAGCCCAGCCACACCCCGCAGATCAGCAACGCCACCGTGGCCAGCAGGAACTCGGGCACGGCGGCGAGCATCGCGGCGAACGCGCCGGCCGACCCCCGGCCGCGTACGAGCACGGGCGCGACCAGCGCGCAGGCCAGCAGCACGGCCACGGCGAAGGCGGCGCCCATGAGGCCCAGGGAGACCTGGAGGCCGGCGGTCACCGAGGGAAGGACGTCCGTCCCCGACACCCAGGACGTGCCGAGGTCGCCGCGCAGCAGGCCGGAGCCCCAACTCCCCAGTAGGGAAAGGGGACCGGCGCCCAGGCCGAGATCGTCCCGGATCGCGGCCAGCGCCTCGGCCGTCGCCTCCTGCTCGGCGGACCGGGCGCGCAGCACGGTCAGCGCGGGGTCGCGGCCGGACAGCCACGGCAGCAGGCCGACGGCGGCCAGGACGGCGACGAGACAGACGACGCGGGTCGGCCCGGCCGGACCGACCGACTTCCATACCGCTCTGGTCACTTGAGGTACGTGTCCGCCGTGACCAGCTCTCGCTCGCGCGGGTCGTGCGCCGCGTCCACGACGTTCGCCGCGTCGCCCTGGATGACGCGCTCGTGGAGCATGGGCACGGCGGCGTCGGTGGTGAGGACGGCGGCCTCGGCGTCGATGACGGCCTTGCGGCGGGCGTCACCGGCGGCCGTGTCGGCGGCCTTGTCGAGGGCGGTGTCGACGGTCTTGTCGGCGAGCTGGGAGATGTTGAAGGAGCCGTCGGAGGCGAAGTCGCTGTAGAGGTACGCGGCCGGGTCGCCGGAGTCGAGGACGGTCGCCCGGGAGAGGATGAACGCGTCGAAATCGCCCGCCAGCGCGTCGGATTCGATGTTGGCGTACTCGCGCACGTCGAGCTTCACCTTGAAGCCGGCCTTCTGCAGCTGCTGCTGCAGCGTGGCCGCGACCTCGGGCAGCTCGGCGCGGTCGGTGAACGTGCCGATGGTGATGGACTTGCCGGCCGGGTCACCCGCCTCGGTGTGCTTCACCGTCGACCGCAGTTCGGCGGCCCAGGGGAGCGCGGGGCCGAGCAGCCCCTGCGCCACATCCGCCCGCCCCTCGTACACGCCCTCGACGATCGACTTCGCGTCGACGGCCTCGCGGGCGGCGGCGCGCAGCGAGGCGTTCTTGAAGACGCCCTTCTCCGTGTTCAGGTAGAGGGTGTTGGTGCGGGGCATCGGGACCTCGGTGATCAGATCCTGGTCGAGCACCGCGGCCTGCGACACCGGGACCGCCTCCACGATGTCGGCCTCGCCGCTGCGCAGGGAGGCCGCGCGGGCGGTGCCGTCCGGCACGAACCGCACATCGATGCCGGGGGCCTTGGCCTTGCCGCCCCAGTAGGCGTCGTAGCGGTCGAGGGCGGCGGAGGAGGTGCCGTTGACCCCGGTGAGCTCGAAGGGGCCGGTGCCGGCGCCGACCGGGTTCACCGTCTTCCCCTCGTACGCCTTCGCCGCGAGGATCGACAGCTGCGGTGAGCTGAGGCGCTGCGGGACCAGCGGGTCCTCGGTGCCGGTGGTGACCGTGACGGAGTTGCCGTCGGCCGTCGCGGTGAGGTCCACGCCGTCGAGGATGCGGGGCTTGGGGGCGGCGGTGGCCGCCTCCGTGAGGGAGTTGACCACGGCCTCGCCCGTCAGCTCCGTACCGTCGTGGAAGGTGACGCCGTCCCGGAGCGTGAACGTCCACTTCTTGCCCGACTGCTTCCACCCGGTGGCCAGCGCGGGCTGCGCGTCGCCCTCCGCGTCCAGCTTCACCAGGGTCTCGGCGGTCGACCAGCGCGACAGTTTGAACGCGTCGTCGGACAGCGGCGACAGGCCCGAACGGGGCGGCTGCATCATCGCCAGACGTATCCGCTTGCCTTCACCCGAGGCAGCGCCCTCGTCGGCGCCCGTCGACGAGAAACAGCCCGTGAGCAGGGCGGATGCCGCGGTCGTGACCGCGGTGAGGGGGAGGAATCGGGCTGGGAGACGCACGGGACACTCCGAGTAAAGGCGTGGTCAAAGGTTGAACGTGCACCGACCGTAGCATGATGACAATCATTTTCAGAAGTGTGCTTTTGTGCCACGGCGACGGCCACGGCGACGGCCATGGCGTGGCCAATGCCTGGAGGTTCCTTTTGATCGTTGGCACTGACTCCTGCGGAACACTGAAGTCCGGGCTTTGTGCGCAACGCGGGTGTCGGGCGGCGATGCGCAATCTTGGTCCGATGGGCGGTGTTTGACGTCCTTCACGACGGCCCGGTAGTCCGGCCCGGCGCCTCGTACTGGTGGAACAGAAAGGTGCCGTCGTTCGGACAGCGGGAATTCGTGGACGACGTCCGTGAGCGGTACTCGGTCGAACTCAGGGAGGTCGATTAGAGGCACGTGCCGGAGTTCAGAGCCGCGCCCCCTTCAGCGCCATGTGCAGCAACAGCCGGTCCTCGCCGTCGTCCAGGTCCAGGCCCGTGAGTTGTTCGACGCGGGAGAGGCGGTAGTAGAGGGTCTGGCGGTGGATGCCCAGTTCGGCGGCGGTGCGGCCGGCCTGGCCGGCGCGGTCGAGGAACACCTCTGCGGTGTGGGCGAGTTCATGGTGGGCGGGGGACAGGAGGGTGCGCACTGAGGGGTCCTGGGGGGTGTCGCGGGGGAGGGCGGTGAGGAGGCGGTACGGGCCGATGGAGCGCCACTCGGCGACCGGGCCGAGGCGGGGCTCCGCCAGCACCGCGCGCGCCGCCGCCGAGGCCTCGCGCCAGGCGGTGCCCAGGTCGGCGAGGCCCGTGCGGGCGCTCGCGACGCCGGCCGCCGCGTGGGCGCCCGCGCGTTCCAGGACCCGGGCGGCGGCCGTGAGCGCCGGGGCCGGCACGTCCGCCGAGCGGAGCCGCACCAGCAGGGCCAGGCCCTGGCCCGCCGCGCCGCACGGCACCGTGCACAGCGCGATCGCCCCCGGCACCGTACGGAACGAAGGGGCGTCCTCCGGGGCGGGGGACGGCCAGGGGGCCACGCACACCATCGTGTGGACGCCGTCGCCGCGGGGGCCGAGGGCCGTGCGCAGTTCCGCGACCGCCATGTCGTGCTCCCAGCCGCGCTCGGCGGTGAGAACCGCGCGCAGCTCGCGGGTGAGGTCGGCGCCGGCCTGGGCCTCGTCCCCGAGGAGGGCGCCGATGCGGGAGGCGACCGCCATGGCGGCGGACAGCTGTACGTCGGTGGGGCCCGGATCGCCGTCCAGCAGCCAGACGTAACCGAGGACGACACCCCGATGGCGTACCGGGAGGCAGATACGGCCTCGGAGGACCCCGGCCTCGGAGGCGGGTGGGATGCGGACGGGGGCCGTCGCCCGGGTGATGCCGTAGCCCTCGAACCAGGCGCGGACGGCCGCCGTCGAGCGGCGGGTCAGGATCGAGCGGGTGCGGACCGGGTCCAGGGCCGACGGGTCGAGATCGCCCTCACTGTCGTACGCGCCGAAGGCGATCAGCTCGAAGTCGCGGTTCTCCAGCGTCGCCGGGGCGCCGAGCAGCCCCGAGATCTCGTCGACGAGCTCCTGGTACTCGCCGCGCCCGCCACCGCTGTTACCGCTCGCACCCGTCATCGTCGCCACCGCCCACGTCCGCGCCCGCCTCGAAAACGTCCGTCACGCGGGCATTCTCCCGCGGTTTCACCGTCCTTCATACAGATGTCTGAGATCCAGGGCACGAATGCGTGACAGCTGTCGATGGCCGACGATCGGAGGGATCCTTAGGTTTCACGGTGGTTCTATCTGCTGGTTTGTGGAGGTGCCCCGTGCTGGGTCCCGTGATTCTTGCCGCGTCGCGCAGCGACCGGATGCGACGCCTGGTCTCGGCGGCCCCGGTGACCAAGCAGGTCGTCGACCGCTTCATCCCCGGTGAGACGGTCGACGAGATCGTCCCGATCGTCCGGGCGCTCACCGACCGGGGCCTGGAGCTGACGATGGACGTCGTCGGCGAGGACATCACCACGCCCGAGCAGGCCGCCGCCGCCCGGGACGCCTATCTGGAACTCGTCGACCGGCTGAAGGGGCTGGAGCTGGGTACCAGGGCCGAGATGTCCGTCAAGCTGTCGATGTTCGGCCAGTCCCTCCCGTCACCCACCACCGCCCTCAACCGAGAGCCCTTCGGACTCGCCCCTACATTCAACGGCGGCCACGAGCTGGCCCTGGCCAATGTCCGCCCGGTCGTCGAGGCTGCCGCCGCCATCGGTACGACCGTCACGCTCGACGCCGAGGACCACACCACCCTCGACTCGATGTTCGCCATCCACGAGGAGCTGCGGAAGGACTTCCCGCAGACCGGCTGCGTCATCCAGGCCTACCTCTTCCGCACCGAGGCCGACGCCCGCCGTCTCGCCGGGGCCGGCAGCCGGGTGCGGCTCGTGAAGGGGGCGTACAAGGAGCCGGCCGACGTCGCTCACCAGCACAAACACGAGATCGACAAGGCGTACGTCCGGATCCTGCGCACCCTGATGGACGGCGAGGGCTACCCGATGATCGGCTCCCACGACCCGCGCCTCATCTCCATCGCCCAGGAACTCGCCCGGCAGGCCGACCGCAAGCTCGACGAGTACGAGTTCCAGATGCTGTACGGCATCCGCGGCGACGAACACCTCCGCCTGGCCGCCGAGGGCCACCGCATGCGCGTCTACACGGCCTACGGCACCGACTGGTACGGCTACTTCATGCGCCGCCTCGCGGAGAAGCCCGCCAACCTGCGGTTCTTCGCACGAAGCTTGATCACCAAGGGCTAAGCACACCGCTCAGTAAGGAGTTCGGAACCCATGGACGCTGTGACCCAGGTCCCCACCCCCGTCAACGAGCCGGTGCACGGCTACGCCCCCGGCTCGCCCGAGCGCGCCCGTCTGGAGGCCAGGCTGAAGGAGCTGGCCGAGAACCCGGTCGACCTGCTCATGACGATCGGCGGCGAGCAGCGGATGGGCGGCGGCGAGCGCTTCGACGTCGTACAGCCGCACAACCACAAGGCACGCCTCGGCACCTACGGCAACGCCACCCGGCAGGACGCCCAGGACGCCATCGACGCGGCCCTCGCCGCCG
Source organism: Streptomyces adelaidensis (assembly GCF_016598475.1). Taxonomy (GTDB): domain Bacteria; phylum Actinomycetota; class Actinomycetes; order Streptomycetales; family Streptomycetaceae; genus Streptomyces; species Streptomyces adelaidensis. The sequence continues at coordinate 112,669 of NZ_JAEMUX010000014.1, read as the reverse complement.
CGCCCGCCTGGCGCGCGATGTCCTTCGACGACCGCGCCGCGATCATCCTGCGCGCCGCCGAACTGCTCGCCGGCCCCTGGCGCGAGACGTTGGCCGCCTCCACCATGCTCGGCCAGTCGAAGACCGCCCAGCAGGCCGAGATCGACTGTCCCTGCGAGCTGGTCGACTTCTGGCGCTTCAACGTCAAGTACGCCCGTGACCTGCTCGCCGAGCAGCCGCCGGCCAACTCGCCGGGCGTCTGGAACCGCCTCGACCACCGCCCGCTGGAGGGCTTCGTCTACGCGATCACGCCCTTCAACTTCAGTGCGATCGCGGGCAATCTGCCGACCGCCCCGGCCCTCATGGGCAATGTCGTCGTCTGGAAGCCGTCCCCGACCCAGACCCACGCGGCCGTCCTGCTGATGCGGCTGCTGGAGGAGGCGGGCATGCCGAAGGGTGTCATCAACCTCGTCACCGGCGACGGCATCGAGGTCTCCGAAGTGGCGCTGGAGCACCGTGATCTCGCGGGCATCCACTTCACCGGGTCGACGAAGACCTTCCAGTACCTGTGGAAGACGGTCGGCGCGAACATCGAGAAGTACCGCTCGTACCCGCGGCTGGTCGGCGAGACCGGCGGCAAGGACTTCGTGGTGGCCCACCCGAGCGCCGACCGTGCCGTACTGAAGACGGCCCTCACCCGCGGTTCCTTCGAGTACCAGGGCCAGAAGTGCAGCGCGACCTCCCGCGCGTACATCCCGGCCTCCATCTGGAACTCCGGCTTCAAGGAGGAGTTCGCGGCCGAGGTCGACGGCATCACCATGGGTGATGTCACCGACCTGTCGAACTTCGTCGGCGCCGTCATCGACGAGCGCTCCTTCGCCAAGAACAAGGCGGCGATCGACCGGGCACACGCCGACCCGTCCTGCACGGTCGTCGCGGGCGGCACGTACGACGACGCGGTCGGCTACTTCGTCCGCCCGACCGTCGTCGAGTGCACCGACCCGGCCAACGAGGTCTTCACCACCGAGTACTTCGGCCCGTTCCTCGCCGTGCACGTGTACGACGACAGCACGGCCGACGCGTACGACGAGATGCTGACCCAGATGGAGTCGGTCTCCGCCTACGCCCTGACGGGCTCGGTGATCGCGGGCGACCGCGCGGCGGCGGCGTACACGATGGAGAAGCTCCGCTACGCGGCCGGCAACTTCTACATCAACGACAAGTCCACCGGCGCCGTCGTCGGCCAGCAGCCCTTCGGCGGCGGTCGCGCCTCCGGCACGAACGACAAGGCCGGCGCCCCGCAGAACCTGATGCGCTGGACCCTGACCCGCGCCGTCAAGGAGACGCTGGTCGCGCCGACGGACTACGTGTACCCGCACATGGGCTGACAGCGGGCGAGGCAGCGGGCGAGGCAGCGGGCGAGGCAGAGGCGAACGGGCCGGGTCGTTCACGATCCGGCCCGTTCCGTCGTTCCCGCCGGAGGAAGAAGGCACAGGTCAGCGCGGTGTGACCCAATCCACCGTCTCAGATAGTAGGAAGTCCGACTAACTGTGGAGACAGATGCGCCGGCCTCGCCTAGCTTTGTAGGAGCCGAACGTATCGCTCGACCAAGCGAATGGCGGTCGTGAGCCGGAGCCCGAGGCAGGCAACCCCTGCGGCCCCGCTCCCCGCCCCACCTGGGGGCACCTCCCACGCCCATTAGGCAGTGGGGGAGTCTCGTAACCCCCCGTTTCCGTACTCCGGACTGCCTCGAAGGAGTCGATTCCCCATGGCCGAGACGACCGTCCGCCGCCGAGTCCGCCACGTTTCCCGGACGACCGAGTCCGACCGCAAGAACGCCGCCGCCGCGCTCCAGCGCGCCCTCGACCGCAGGGACAACGGCGGCTCGACCGGGCACTGAGCGCCCGGCACCCCTTCAGCCGGGAGCCGCACCCGTTCGGGGTGCGGTGCGGCCCGTGGGTGGACGACTCACGCGCCGCGCCGCACCTCGAAGTGATCGATGCGCGCTCCGGTCTGGGCGAGTGCCGAGACCTTGAGACGGGGAGCGGTGCCCGCCTCCACCTCCACCGACAAGAACGAGAAGCCGGTGTAGCGCACCCGCGACCACTCCACCGTCTCGGACTTCTGCTCGCGTTCCTTCGTCCAGTGGTACGACTCCACGGACTCACGCTCGTCGGTCCTGCCCTCGTAGCTGTCCGCCACGCCCTCCGGGAAGCCGTACAGCTCCTTGCCGGCCCCGCCCGCCGTGACGTACACCGTCCCGTCCCGCGTCGGATCGGTCGACGCGCCCACCGGGACCCGCTTGCCCACCCTGCCGCCCTTGATGGCGTCGGTGCGCTCGTAGACGTGGTTGTGGCCGTTGATGACGAGGTCGACCTGGTGCTTGGTGAAGAGCGGCAGCCAGGTGTCGCGCAGGCCCCCGTCCGAGGCGTGCGTGGACGTCGAGTACACGCAGTGGTGGAAGAAGACGACGACGAAGTCCACCGCGTCGGACGCCCGCAGCTCGCCGAGGCGCCGGTCCAGCCACTTCGTCTGCTTCCCGTCCGTGTAACCGAGGTTGGCGGGGATCTCGTACGACACGTCGTTCGCGTCGAGGGAGACGACGCCGACATTGCCGTAGACGAAGGAGTAGACCCCGGGCGCCTTGCGCGGGTCGAAGCCGTTCTCCGGCAGTGACCAGCGGGCGAGTTGGCCGCCGTAGCCGTCGAGGGAGTACCAGGCCTCCATGTCGTGGTTGCCGTACGAGACCATCCACGGCACCGACTTGGCGACCGACTCGGTCTGGGCGAGGAACTGGTCCCAGACGCGGGCGTCGTAGACGTCGCCCTCCTCGCCGTGGCCGGTGGTGTCGGCGTAGCAGATGTCACCGGCGTGGAGGTGGAAGGCCGGGTTCTGGCCGAGGATCACCTGGTCGTTGGCCAGGGCGTCGTAGCTGACGCCTTGGTCGCCGAACGCGGTGAAGACGAAGGACTCCGCCTTCGCCGGGGCCGTGGTGAAGGTGCCCAGCGTCTCCAGCCGGTCGGCCGGGTCGAAGCCCTCGTGGCCGACCCCGTAGTAGTACGTCGTGCCGGGTTTCAGGCCGTCGAGCGCCGCGTGCAGGTAGTACTGGTCGACCGAGGGCAGCATTTCCGACAGGGACGGGGTGCGCAGGTCGCGCAGCTCGGCCTCGATCTTCCGGCTCAGCTCCCAGGGTTTCAGCCCGACCCGGACGTACGGCTGCTTGACGGCGAACGGCACCTGCCAGGAGATCCGCATCTGCGTCTTCGGATCCGCGCCGAAGGCGAGCCGGCGGCCGAAGGGGACGACGACCGAGCCGTGGACCCTGCCGGTGGCGGCGGCCGGCGCGGGCGGGGACGACCGCTTCCTCGCCGGCTCCTCCTCGGACCCCGAGCAGCCGCCGACCAGCAGCCCGCCCGCCATCGCGCCCGCGGTCGCCAGGGTGCCGCGCCGGGAGAGCTTCGTGCGCAGGTACTCGTACTGTTCCGGCATGCTGAGCCGGCGCGCGAGCCGCTGCGGGATGCCGAGGTTCGGGGTGTCCATGGCTGTTCAACTTCCCAGCAGAGGCCAACTCCCGGCAAACGCACGGGTGAACGCCAGTCAACGGATTGGAGCGAACGTCACACTAGCGGGTCCCTCGCCTGCCCCTTTCGCGTCCAAATCGCGGACAGTCCGTGTCATTCCCTGGGACCGAGGAGTACGGTGCCGTCATGTCTCGCAGCCTCAATCTCGCAGTGATCCCCGGTGACGGCATCGGTAGGGAAGTCGTGGCCCAGGGGCTGAAAGTCCTCTCCGCCGTCCTTCCGCAGGATGTGAAGCTGGAGACCAAGGAGTACGACTTCGGCGCCAGGCGCTACCACGCCACCGGTGAGACCCTCACCGACGCCGACGTGGCCGCGCTCAAGCAGCACGACGCGATCCTGCTCGGCGCGATCGGCGACCCGAGCGTCCCGTCCGGGGTCCTGGAGCGCGGCTTCCTGCTGAAGCTCCGGTTCCTCTTCGACCACCACGTCAACCTGCGGCCGAGCAAGCTGCTGCCGGGCGTCGAGACCCCCCTCAAGGGCCAGCCCGAGATCGACTTCATCGTGGTCCGCGAGGGCACCGAGGGCCCGTACACCGGCAACGGCGGCACGATCCGCAAGGGCACCCCGCACGAGGTCGCCACCGAGGTCTCCGTCAACACGGCGTTCGGTGTCGAGCGCGTCGTCCGTGACGCCTTCGCCCGTGCCCAGGCCCGCCCCCGCAAGAAGCTCACGCTGGTCCACAAGAACAACGTGCTGGCCTTCGCCGGTCACCTCTGGACGAACATCTTCAACCAGGTGGCCGAGGAGTTCCCCGACGTCACCACCGACTACATCCACGTCGACGCCGCGACGATCTACCTCGTCACCGACCCGGCCCGCTTCGACGTGATCGTCACCGACAACCTCTTCGGCGACATCATCACCGACCTCGCCGCGGCCGTCTCCGGCGGCATCGGCGTCGCCGCCTCCGGGAACATCAACCCGAGCGGCGAGTTCCCGTCCATGTTCGAGCCCGTGCACGGCTCGGCCCCGGACATCGCCGGCCAGGGCAAGGCCGACCCCTCCGCCACGGTCCTGTCCATCGCGCTGCTCCTGCGCCACCGCGGCTACGAGGCCGAGGCCGCAGCGATCGAGGAGGCCGTCTCCGCCGACCTCGCGGAGCGCGTCGGCAAGCCGGCCCGTACGACGGACGAGATCGGCGACGCCCTCGCCGTACGAGTAGCCGGCTGACCTGCCGCGCTCGAAACGCTTCGAAGCCGCCGGGTCGCATCAGCACCCGGCGGCTTCCGCATGTCCCCGCCGGGTGTCACCATCATCCCTGGGTCGCATTCACGCCGTTTTCTTCCGCCCGTTCCTCTTGCGATAATCGAACGCGGAGCCGCGGAGTGAGGGAATGCTCGGACGTCCTGACACTGGCCACTGGCCGTACGGATGTGAGCGCGGCCCGTCACACACAACCGGTGAAGGACAACCACTCATGACGACGCCCACGATCGAGCTCAAGCCCTCGGCCTCGCCACTCTCCGACGCGGAGCGCGAGGCGATCCTCGCCAACCCCGGGTTCGGCCGCCACTTCACCGACCACATGGTCGTCATCAAGTGGACCGAGGGCCGCGGCTGGCACGACGGCCAGCTCGTCCCGTACGCGCCGCTCTCCCTCGACCCGGCCACCATGGTCCTGCACTACGCGCAGGAGATCTTCGAGGGGCTGAAGGCCTACCGCCGGCCCGACGGGAGCGTCGCCACCTTCCGCCCGGAGAAGAACGCCGAGCGCTTCCGGCTCTCCGCGCGTCGGCTCGGTATGCCGGAGCTGCCGGTCGACACGTTCATCGAGGCGTGCGACGCGCTGGTGAAGCAGGACCGGGCCTGGGTCCCGGCGCACGGCGGCGAGGAGTCCCTCTATCTGCGCCCGTTCATGATCGCCACTGAGGTCGGCCTGGGCGTCAAGCCGGCCAACGAGTACCTCTTCCTGGTCATCGCCTCCCCGGCCGGCGCCTACTTCCCGGGCGGCGTGAAGCCCGTCTCCATCTGGGTCTCCGAGGATCACGTCCGTGCCGTCCCCGGCGGCGTGGGCGACGCCAAGACCGGCGGCAACTACGCCGCGTCCCTGCTCGCCCAGGCCGAGGCCGCCGCCGAGGGCTGTGCACAGGTCTGCTACCTCGACGCGGTCGAGCGCAAGTGGGTCGAGGAACTCGGCGGCATGAACCTGTACTTCGTGTACGGCGACCGCATCGTCACCCCCTCCCTCACCGGCTCGATCCTGGAGGGCGTCACCCGCGATTCGCTGCTGACGCTCGCCGCCGACCTCGGTTGCACCGCCGAGGAGGGCCGCATCTCCATCGACCAGTGGCAGGCCGACGCCGAGAGCGGAGCCCTCACCGAGGTCTTCGCCTGCGGCACCGCCGCCGTCATCACCCCCGTCGGCACGGTCAAGCGCACCGGCGCCGCCTGGCAGCAGTCCGGCGGCGAGCCCGGCCCCGTCACCCTCAGGCTCCGCGACGCCCTGCTGAACATCCAGCGCGGCACGGTGGAGGACACGCACGGGTGGATGCACGAGCTGGGCTGAGCGTGGTCGCCTGCGGCTGAGCTGAGCCGCTGAGTTTCGGGAGCCCGCCCTGGACGTCGCGTCCGGGGCGGGTTTCCTGTGCGCGGCTCGCGGACAGCGTATGTGTACGACCGCGTGACCGGCGAGACCCAGCAGCTGTGGCCCGCGCAGGTGCCGGACGACACGAGCTACGAGCTGGGCACCGTGCGGGCGATCAGCACCGACGGCCGTCATGTCGCATACGTGATCGGCAACCGCGACGGCAACCAGGGCTCCCGCGTGCTGTACGTCCGCGATCTGGCCACCGGTACCGACGAGCGCATCACCTCGCTGCCGCCCGAGGGCATGATCGACCGGGTCAGGCTGAGCGCCGACGGCCGCACCGTCGCGTGGGACGTGATCGTGCTCACCGGATCGGCCTCGGGCGCGCTCGGCCGCGTCTACGTCAAGGACCGGCGGACGGGCGTCATCCACCCGGTCTCCGACCCCGAGGCCCCGTCCACCCTCGCACAACTGTCCGATGATGGCCGCCGGGTCCTCCTCACCACGACACCGGCCACGTCACCCACCCCGGGCACACCCCAGCCGTACGTCCACGACCTGCGCACCGGGCGCACCGAGCCGGCCGGGCCCGAGGGCAGTACGGCGGTCGCCGGCGACGCCACCGCCCGCCATGTCCTGCTGACCCGCGACGGCGCACTGCCCCTCCTCGACCGGCGCACCGGCGCGCACCGGCCCGTGACCACGGCCGGCACCGCGCTCCCGGACGCGGTCACCCGTCACGGCCGCGCCGTGGTGTTCACCTCCACGGCTGAGGACCTGGTCGAGGACGACACCAACGGGGTCGCGGACGTGTTCATCAAACGCGGTCACTGACCGGACCGACAGACCGATGGGCAGCACCACAAGGGGGAACAGATTTTGTACGCCGGCACTCGTACACACACCGCACTCACCGTCGCAGCCGCCGTCGCCGCCACAGTCGCCCTGACCGGGCTCTCGGCGAGCGCCGCGCCCAACGCCCCGCACACCCGACCGATCAGCGTCACCCCGGAGGGAAAGGCGGGCAACGGCGCCTCCGGGGACATCGTGATCAGCCGCGACGGCCGGTACGCGGCCTTCTCCTCGTCCGCCACGGACCTCGTGCCGGGCAAACCGGGCGGAGTCTTCGTCCGCGACCTGCGCACCGGGAAGCTGGAGCGCGTCGCGGGCGGCAGCGGCCCGTCGATCAGCGCCGACGGCCGGTACGTCGCCGTCGCCGGCTCCTCCGAACTGCTCGACCGGCGCACCGGCCGGACCGAACGACTCGACACCGGCCTCCCGGCCGGATTCTCCGCCTCCGGTGAACTCACCCTCAGCGCGAACGCCCGCTACGCCGCGTTCGTCGCGTCCGGCGACGAGGGCTACGTGGTCTTCCTGCGCGACCGCGTGCGGAAGACCACCGAGCGGATCAGCCACCCCAAGCCGACCTGGGAGCCCCGCGACGCCGGAAAGCCCTCGGTCAGCGACGACGGCCGATACGTCGTCTACGACTACCGGTACGCGGGCGGCCCGCGCGGCGACGACTGGGGCGACATCTGGATGTACGACCGCGCCAAGGGCACCCGCACCCAGATCGACCGCTCGTACGACGGCTCCACGACCGAGCGCGAGTCCCTGGAGCCGTCCCTCAGCGGCGACGGCCGCAGCGTCGTCTTCGAGTCGGCCGACACCCATCTGGTCCCGGACGACAGGGACAAGAGCTGGAACGTGTTCGTGCACGACGTGGCCTCCGGCGCCAACAAGCGCGTCCGGCCGGCGGCGGGCACGGCCACCCGGGAGTCGTACACCCGGCTGCCCGCCGTCAGCGCCGACGGCCGGTACATCACCTTCACCGTGTACGTCGAGAAGCCGGGCGGCGGCACGGCGTACCCCGTGTATCTGCGCGACCTGAAGACCGGCTCCACCGCCCTGGTCTCCCCGGACCCCGCAGGCGGCGTGGCCTCGGCCACCGTCGAGCCGGGCGGGATCGCCGACGGCGGACGCCGGATCGCCTTCTGGTCGTACGACGGCACCCTCACCCCCGCAGGGGACACGAACGACGACCGGGACGCCTTCGTACGCCACTTGAGGTGAACGGGGGTCGAATGACGTGAACGTGGGCCGATCCGAGTCGATCAGCGCGCTGTTCGCATCCTGAGACGGACGGTGAGCATGGGGGCGGATTGTGCCAGACTGCCCCCGTGCTCTCGTTCGCCACGATTATTGGCAGCAGGCGCGCCGGTCCGCAGTGACCGCCACGTACGACCAGGTACGGGCGGACATCGTCGTCTTCGACCCGCGCGCAGACCTCTCGCACCCGCGAGGGGTTTTTCGCTTTTCTGGCCCACCTTCAGCCGGGAGCGCAGCGTGAGGGACCATGGGAGAACGGTGGAGCCGGTCATTCCGGTAAAGACCGAGATCGAAATCCTCAGGAGCCTTGAGACCATGACGGAAACCAGCGAGCTCGACGACTCGTTCCACGTCTTCGACACCACCCTGCGCGACGGCGCCCAGCGCGAGGGCATCAACCTCACGGTCGCGGACAAGCTGGCCATCGCACGGCACCTGGACGACTTCGGCGTCGGCTTCATCGAGGGCGGCTGGCCCGGCGCGAACCCGAGGGACACCGAGTTCTTCGCCCGGGCGCAAAAAGAGATCGACTTCAAGCACGCCAAGCTCGTGGCCTTCGGCGCGACCCGCCGCGCGGGCGGCAAGGCGAGCGAGGACCCGCAGGTCAAGGCCCTCCTGGACTCCGGCGCCTCGGTCATCACGCTCGTCGCCAAGTCCCATGACCGGCATGTCGAGCTGGCGCTGCGCACCACCCTCGACGAGAACCTGGAGATGGTCCGCGACACCGTCTCCCACCTGCGCGAGCAGGGTCGCCGGGTCTTCGTCGACTGCGAGCACTTCTTCGACGGATACCGCGCCAACCCCGAGTACGCGAAGTCGGTCGTACGCGCCGCCTCGGAGGCCGGCGCCGACGTAGTGATCCTCTGCGACACCAACGGCGGCATGCTCCCCGCCCAGGTCCAGGCCGTCGTCGCCACGGTTCTCGCCGACACCGGCGCCCGGCTCGGCATGCACGCCCAGGACGACACCGGCTGCGCGGTCGCCAACACCCTGGCCGCCGTCGACGCCGGCGCGACCCACGTCCAGTGCACGGCCAACGGCTACGGCGAGCGCGTCGGCAACTCCAACCTCTTCCCGGTCGTCGCCGCCCTGGAGCTGAAGTACGGCAAGAAGGTCCTGCCCGACGGCGCGCTGCGCGAGATGACCCGCATCTCCCACGCCATCGCCGAGGTCGTCAACCTCACCCCGTCCACGCACCAGCCGTACGTCGGTGTCTCGGCCTTCGCGCACAAGGCCGGCCTGCACGCCTCCGCGATCAAGGTCGACCCGGACCTGTACCAGCACATCGACCCCGAGCAGGTCGGCAACACCATGCGGATGCTGGTCTCCGACATGGCGGGCCGCGCCTCCATCGAGCTCAAGGGCAAGGAACTGGGCGTCGACCTCGGCGACGACCGTGAGCTGGTCGGCCGGGTCGTCGAGCGCGTCAAGGAGCGCGAACTGAGGGGCTACACGTACGAGGCCGCCGACGCGAGCTTCGAGATCCTGCTGCGCGACGAGGTCGCGGGCAAGCCCCAGCGCTACTTCCGCACCGAGTCCTGGCGGGCCATCGTCGAGGACCGCCCCGACGGCAGCCACGCCAACGAGGCCACCGTCAAGCTGTGGGCCAAGGGCGAACGCCTCGTCGCCACCGCCGAGGGCAACGGCCCGGTCAACGCCCTCGACCGCGCCCTCCGCGTCGCCCTGGAGAAGATCTACCCCCAGCTCGCCAAGCTGGAGCTCGTCGACTACAAGGTCCGCATCCTTGAGGGCAAGCACGGCACGAACTCGACGACCCGCGTCCTCATCTCCACGACCGACGGCACGGGCGAGTGGTCCACGGTCGGCGTCGCCGAGAACGTGATCGCGGCGTCCTGGCAGGCGCTGGAGGACGCGTACACGTATGGGCTGCTGCGGGCTGGGGTGGAGCCGGCGGAGTAGGCCGGCAGGTCGGGGTACGTCGTCGGCCGCGGCTGAGCGGGGGCTGGTCGCGCCGTTCCCCACGCCCCCAAAGGCGAAAAGCGCGGGGCGCAGCCCCTGCTCTTTCAGGGGCGCGGGGAACTGCGCGAGCAACCACAACGCACCCGCAGCCGCCAACGCACCCCGACCACCCGAGTACCCCCGCGCACAACCCTCAGCACGCCCCCTCGGCGAGCTCCTCGAACTCCCCGGGGCTCATGGCCCGGTCATCCGCCCACACCTGGCCCGGCTCCAGCCCCGAGATGTCCGCCGCGGTGAAAGCGACGGTCCCGTTGTGGTCGTCGCCGCCCGCGTACTGGCCGAAACCCAGCCGATAGCTGTGCCCGGGCAGCAGCCGTTGCCCGCCCTTGTCCCCCTTGCGCTCGGCCTCCCACGCGCCCGGCGGCGAGAACAGCGGGAACTGCGAGTCACCCGACCGCTCACCCGCCACCGCCCAGCCCGTCGTGACCGTCTCGTCCTCGTCTGAGGACGGCCAGCCCTCCAGCCCCAGACCCCGGTAGCCGTCGTCACCGCACGGCCGGATCAGTGCCCGGGGCGTCCCGTCGGCGTCCACGGCCACGGCCGCCAGGGGCAGATCGAGCGCCGTGCAGCCGCTCAGCACCGCCGCTCCCGTCAGTACGCCGACCGTCGTGAGCACTCTCCGCCGCATCCCGTTCGCCCGTCCCCCAGTAGCACTACGTGACCAGCACGCCTCCCGAACGGTTGTACAGCCGTCTTGACGCCTGCCCAAGCCGACAGTTGACTCCCATCAAGTCACAAAAGGGAAACGGGAGTTCAGCGCGGCGACTGGTCCTGGAGTTTCAGTGGAGGAAAACCCGATGCGGTCCTCAACGAACGACCGAAGCACCCGGCTCACCGGAACCACACCGCTCACCGGAACCACCCCGCACACAGAAAGCACCCGACACCCCGGAGACACCCGGCACGTCCGAAAAACGTCCCTGCTGGCCTCGGCCGCCCTCCTGTCCGGCCTGATCCCGCTGTCGTTCGCCCCCACGGCGACGGCGACGACGGCCGCACCCGCGCGGGTGGCCACCGACGCCACCGCGTACCCCGTGGCCGAGGGCGGCACGGCCCGCATCCGGGTCACCGTCACCGGCGCGGTCGCGGAACCCGTCACCGTGACGTACCGGACGCCCGCCGACGCCGACGCCGACGCCGACCACAGGCCGGCCGACGGCACCCTGACCTTCCCGGCGGGCACCCCCTCCGGCACCTCCCGCACCATCGCCGTACGCACCCTGCCCGACAAGGGCGCGGAGACGGCCGAGTCGATCCCCGTCCGGCTCACCGTCACGGGCGCCCAGGCCCCCGCCGAGACCCCGACCGTCGTCATCGGCGCCCACGGCCTGCCCTACCTGAACCCGAAACTGCCGGTGCAGCGGCGTGTCGCCGACCTTCTCTCCCGGATGACCCTGGAGGAGAAGGCCGGCCAGATGACGCAGGCCGAGCGCGGCGCCCTCGCCACCCCCGAGGACATCACCGCGTACGGTCTGGGCTCGATCCTCTCCGGCGGCGGCTCGACCCCCGCGCGGAACACACCCGAGGCCTGGGCCGAGATGATCGACGGCTTCCAACGCCGCGCGCTGGCCACGCGACTGCAGATCCCGCTGATCTACGGGGTGGACGCGGTTCACGGCCACAACAACCTCCTCGGCGCCACGATCACCCCGCACAACATCGGCCTCGGCGCCACCCGCGACCCCGAACTCGCGCATCGCATGGGTGAGTTGACGGCTGCCGAGACCCGGGCCACCGGCATCCCCTGGGACTTCGCCCCCTGCCTGTGCGTGACGCGCGACGACCGCTGGGGCCGCGCGTACGAGTCCTTCGGCGAGGACCCGGCGCTCGTGAAGTCGATGGAGACGATGATCCAGGGCCTGCAAGGGCCCCGCGACGGGCGGGATCTGGACCGTGGCGACAAGGTCCTGGCCACGGCCAAGCACTTTGTCGGCGACGGCGGCACCGAGTACGGCTCGTCCACGACCGAGGCGTACACGATCGACCAGGGCATCACCAAGGTCACCCGCCAGGAACTGGAGGCGGTCCACCTCTCGCCGTACCAGGAGGCCGTGGACCGGGGCGTCGGCTCGGTCATGCCGTCCTTCTCGTCCCTCGACATCCTCGGCGACGGCAAGGGCGCGGTGAAGATGCACGCCCGCGCCGACATGATCAACGGCGTCCTCAAGGACCGGATGGGCTTCGACGGCTTCGTCATCAGCGACTGGCAGGCCATCGACCAGATCCCCGGCGACTACGCGAGCGACGTCCGCACCTCCGTCAACGCGGGCCTCGACATGATCATGGTCCCGTACGCGTACGGCGACTTCCACCGGACCCTGGTCGCGGAGGTGAAGGCGGGGCGCGTCAGTGAGCGGCGCGTGGATGATGCCGTCTCCCGCATCCTCACCCAGAAGTTCAGGCTGGGCCTCTTCGAGAAGCCGTACGCCGACACGGCGGGTATCGCGGACATCGGCTCGCCCGACCACCGCGCGGCGGCCCGCGAGGCGGTGGCCAAGTCGCAGGTCCTGCTGAAGAACAAGGGCGGGGTCCTGCCGCTGAAGAAGTCCCAGAAGGTGTACGTGGCCGGCTCGAACGCCGACGACCTCGGCAACCAGTCCGGTGGCTGGACGATCACCTGGCAGGGCTCCTCCGGCGACATCACGCAGGGCACGACCGTCCTGGAGGGCCTCCGGAAGGTCGGCGGCGACCGCGTCACGTACTCGAAGGGCGCCTCCGCCCCGACCGCCGGGTACGACGTCGGCGTGGTCGTCGTGGGCGAGACCCCGTACGCCGAGGGCTTCGGCGACGTCGGCAACGGCCACGACCTGGAGCTGAGCGCCGCCGACAAGGCCGCCGTGGACAAGGTGTGCGGCGCCATGAAGTGCGCGGTGCTGGTCGTCTCCGGGCGACCGCAGCTCATCGGCGACCGGCTCGGCGACATGGACGCGCTGGTCGCCTCCTGGCTGCCCGGCTCCGAGGGCGACGGCGTCGCGGACGTGCTGTACGGCAGGCGGCCCTTCACCGGCCGGCTCCCCGTGACCTGGCCCCGGTCGGGGGCCCAGTTGCCGATCAACGTCGGCGACACGTCGTACGACCCGCAGTTCCCGTACGGGTGGGGCCTGACGACGAAGGGGGCGGCGACGGCCTCGGAGCGTGGAGTGCCCGCCTCGGTGTACCGGGCGCGGCAGCTGGTGCGGGAGAAGGTGGGCCAGGACGTCCGTATGACGGAGGCGGTCGCGAAACCCTTCGCGGTGGCCGACCACCTGCTGCTCACGGGCCGCTACGCGCAGGCGCTGGCGAAGCTGAGGGAGGCGTACCGGGCGGCGTGACGCCCTTCTCGGCGAGGCGTGACGCGTGACGTGCGTGCGTGACGTGCTCGCGTGACGTGACGCGTGGCGCGTGACGGCGGTCGGTGGGGAGCGGGAACCTCCGGATTCTTCGGCTCCCCATCGACCGGATCGTCCGTTTTCACGCCGATCGAGGTAGCTTCGAAGGTATGAAGGGCGCACCGGTCCGACGTCTGCTCCACCTCCTGATGGTGCCGCTCGCCGCAGTGGCTCTGGCGGCTCTGGCGGTGCTGTCGGTCGGCGCGCCGAGCGCCCACGCGGCCACCGACCTCTCCACGGTGGCCGAGGCGCTGCGCGAGAGCCCCGTCTACGTCGACCCGGCCGCCTCCGCCCAGCTCTCCTCGGCGGACGCCGAAGCGCTCGCCGACAAGATCGAGGACGCGGATGAGCCGGTCTTCGTGGCCGTGCTCCCGGCCGGCTACCCGACCGAGAACCTCTTCCAGAACCTCCGCACGGAGACGGGCGTGACCGGCCTCTACGCGATCCGCCTCGGCGACCGCTTCGACGCGCGGGCCGACAGCGGCGTCCTGAGCGAGCAGGCCGTGGCGAACCTGGTCACGGCGGTCCAGGGCGCCGGCGACACCAAGGCCCAGCTCAACGACTTCGTGGACGACGCCCTGCGCGGCGACCTCGGCGGAACGGCCCCGTCCAGTTGGAGCGACGGTGGCGGCGACGCGGGCGTGGACGCGGGCACCCTGGCGGCGACGGGCGCGGTCCTGGCGGCGGGCGGCGTCGGCGCGTACGCGCTGATCCGCCGCAACCGCCACCGCAAGGAAGAGGAACGCCGAGCGGCGCTGGCCAAGCTGGCGGTGGTGGTGGACGAGGACATCACCGCCTTCGGCGAGGAGCTGGAGCGCCTGGACTTCCACCCCGCCGAGGCGGGCGCGGACGACGCGATGCGCGCCGACTACGAGCGGGCCCTGGACGCGTACGAGGAGGCCAAGTCCCTCATGGCGGCGGCCACCCGCCCCGAGGAGGTGCGCGCGGTCACCCGGGCCCTGGAGGACGGCCGTTTCTCGCTCTCGCAGCTGGCCGCCCGCCGGGAGGGCCGGCCCCTTCCCGAACGCCGGGCCCCCTGCTTCTTCGACCCCCGTCACGGCCCCTCGGTCGCGGACGTCCTCTGGACCCCGCCGATGGGCGGTGCGGAACGCGAGGTTCCGGTCTGTGCCGCCGATCAGACCCGCCTGGCGGACGGGCAGGAGCCGATGATCCGCGAGGTGGAGACGGCAACCGGCAGCCGCCGCCCGTACTGGGACGCAGGCCCCGCCTACGGCCCCTGGGCGGGCGGCTACTTCGGCGGCGGCCTCCTCCCCGGCCTCCTCGTCGGCACCATGCTCGGCAGCATGATGGCCACCCCGTCCTACGCGGCCGTCTACGGCGCCGGCTACGGCGACTTCGGCGCGGCCGCCGGTTACGAGGGCGGCGACGTCTCGGGCGCCGACTTCGACTCCGACGACTTCAGCGGCGGCTTCGGCGGCGGGGACTTCGGCGGCGGAGGCGACTTCGGGGGCGGCGGGGACTTCAGCGGCGGTTTCTGAGAGACGACGGAAACAGGAACGGGAACAGGAACGGGAACAGGAACACGTACGAGAACGGGAACGGGTCCGGCGCTGGGCGGCGCCGGACCCGTTCGATGCCGTACGAAGTGGTGCGGGAGTGTCGGTCAGAGCGTGGCCGCGGCCGCCGCGATCTGGGACGCGAAGGTGGACACCTCGGTGTAGACGCCGGGGGCGTTCGGCTGGGCGCAGCCTATGCCCCAGCTGACGATGCCGACCTGGACCCACGCGCCCGCGTTGTCCCGGCGGAACATCGGCCCGCCGGAGTCGCCCTGGCAGGTGTCGACGCCGCCCGCCGCCAGTCCGGCGCAGATCTCCTCGCCGGCGATGAGCCCGCTGTAGCCGCTGTACGAACGGCAGGTCGCGTCGCTCACGAACGGCACGGTCGCCTTGAGCAGATACCGCTGCTGCGCCCCGCCCTGGGTGGCCGCGCCCCAGCCGGCGACCGTGAAGGTGCCGGTGTTGTACGCCGTGGTCGTGGCGATGTTCAGCGTCGGCTGGCTGATCGGTGAGGCCAGCTTGATGAGCGCCCAGTCCTTGCCGTCGCCGTTGTAACCCGGAGCCCGGTACACCTTGGTCGACCTGACCTGGACCCGGCCACTGGTGTTCTGCAGGTCCACGACACCGGCCGTGGCCGTATAGCTGGTGTTGTTCCCGGTCGCGCCCACACAGTGCGCAGCCGTGAGCACGATCTGCTGCGTGTACAGCGCGCCGCCACAGCCCATCGACAACCGAACCATGAACGGGAACTCACCCTGCGCGGCCCGGGTTCCACCGACAACGGGCGACGGGGCGGCCTGCGCGGCCGAGACGGGCTGAAGGCTGGCGAACGCAAGGGCCGCGGCACCGATGACCGCACATCTCTTGACCGCCGTGAGGAGCTTCTTCAACGTGATGCCTTCCGTGGGGGGTTGGCCAACTGACAGCGAAATGACCTGCGCATGTCAATCTGGGCGCCAAGGAACCGCCCTGGTTGCCATGAACGGGCCAATTTCTGTTGCTGGATTATGCGAACCCTGTGAGCGGCGCGACAAGGGGTGCGATCCAGCCAGGCGTCCAGGCCGAGACCTCCCGCCCCCGCACCGTGTCCGGGCTGTCCGGCGCCGATGAGGAGGGCCGCCGGCGACAGCGCTCCTTGAGTGAGGTTGTTCAACGTTCAATGAACTGAACACGGCCCACCGTGGGCCCATTCCGTCCGAGATTCAACTTTGTCGCCACGGTGATCATCCAGTCACTCACTGTTGATCTCGTGGCGACTGAGTGATAGACGGCATGGGCATGACCCCCATGACCCCCGAGGCTGCCAAGTCCCCCGAGGCTCCCAATCCCCCCACACGCCGAACCGTCCTGTTCCTCCCCATGACCCTGGCGGCAGTCCTGGCGGCGACCACCCCCGCCACATTCGCCCCCACCGCGTACGCCGCCCCCGATGACGACGAGTCCGACGAGTACGACACCCTCCGCCGCCGCTGGCTGACCATCGCCCTCGGCGCCGGCTACGACCCCACCGCCGAGCCCTACGCGACCCGCCTCCAAGAGACCGGCGACCTCGCCCGCGGCTTCCGCGCGACCATGGCGCCCACCGCCGGCTCCCTCTGGCCGGGCCGCCCCTTCGACCCGCCCGCCGGCATCACCCAGAGCTACAGCCGCCTCTGGACGATGACGCAGGCGTACACACAACCGGGCACCGGTTCCACCGGCGACGCCGCCCTCCTCGCGGACGTCCTGCGCGGCCTCGACCACCTCTCCGCGACGGTCTACAACCCCGCGACCACCCGCTACGGCAACTGGTGGGAGTGGCAGATCGGCAGCCCCCGCCTGCTGATGGACATCGTCGCCGCCCTGCACGACGAGCTGACGCCCGCTCGACGGACCGCCGCCTGCGCGGCGATCGACCACTTCATCCCCGACTCGATGCTCCGCGAGTACACCGGCACCTCCACCGGCGCCAACCGCGTCGACCTCTGCCGCTCCGTCGCCCTGCGCGGCGTCCTCGGCCGCGCCCCCGAGAAGATCGCCCTGGCCCGCGACGCCCTCTCGCCGGTCTTCCCGTACGTCACCGAGGGGGACGGGCTGTACGCCGACGGCTCGTTCGTGCAGCACACCTGGGTCGCGTACTCGGGGACGTACGGGCAGGTCATGCTCGACGGGCTGGGGCGCCTCTTCGCGCTGCTGGCCGGGTCGAGCTGGGAGGTGACGGATCCGGGCCGGCGGATCGCCCTCGACAGTGTCGAGCGGGCGTACGCCCCGCTCATCCACGACGGCCTGGCCATGGACAGCGTCAACGGAAGGGCCATCAGCCGGGGCCACCTCAAGGGCGACGACCGGCACATCATGCGGAGCGACCACTTCCATGGGCAGGGGATCATCGCCGCGATCGCGCTGCTCGCGCTCGGCGCCACCGCGAGCGAGCGCGAGCGCTGGCACGGGCGGATCAAGGGGTGGATCGAGCGGGACACGGTGACACCGATCCTCACGGCGGCCCGGTTCGGCGTCGCGGACCTCGCCCGGTTGCAGGCCGTCGCCGCCTCCCCGGTGGCCGCCGCCCCCGAACCCGTCGGCCACCGCCTCTTCGCCTCGATGGACCGCGCCGTGCACCGTCGCCCGGGCTTCGCGGTGAACATCGCCATGGCCTCCGACCGCATCGCCCACTACGAATGCGGCAACGGCGAGAACCCGCGAGGCTGGCACACCGGCGCAGGGACGACCCTGTGGTGGGCCGAGGGCCGCGGCGATCAGTACACCGACTGGTACTGGCCGACCGTCGACTGGTACCGGCTCCCCGGCACGACCGTCTCCACCAAGCGGCTCGCCGACCGGGAAGGCGGCGAATGGGGCGTTCCGAAGCCCGCCGTACGGTGGGTCGGCGGGACCACGGACGGCGAGTACGCGGCGATCGGCCAGCACCTCAAAGGGCTCAACTCCACGCTCCAGGCCCGGAAGTCGTGGTTCTGCGTCGCGGACGCCGTCATCTGCCTGGGAGCGGGGATCAGCTGCACGGACGGGGTGCCGGTGGAGACGGTGGTCGACAACCGCAACCTGGGGGAGGCCGGCAACGAAGCGCCGCGGACCCTGGTACGCGGCAGGTGCTGGGCCCACCTGGAGGGACACGGCGGCTGGGTCTTCCCGAACGACCCGCCGGGCGGCGCCCCGCGCACCCTCCACGCCCCCCACGCCCCCCACGCCCTCCGCGCCCTCCGCGAGGACCGCACCGGCGCCTGGTCCGACATCAACATCTCCAGCACGACCGAACGCCGCACCCGCCGCTGGCAGACCCTCTGGCTGGATCACGGCACCGACCCGACCGACGCCGCATACGTCTACCTCCTCATGCCCGGGGCGGCCCGCCACGCCGTCGCGGCCCGCGCCGCCGACCGGCGCTGGTTGTCGGTCCTCGCCAACGACAGCGTCTGCCAGGCCGTCCGCGTCCCCTCGCTCGGCCTGACGGCCGCCAACTTCTGGCAGGCCGGTACGGCGGGCCCGCTGACCGCCTCGGCCGGGGCGAGTGTGCTGGTACGCCGCCGGGGACGGAGCGCTACCCTCTGCGTGAGCGAACCGCCGCGCACGGGCGAGCCGGTGGAGATCACTTGGCGTGGCGGACCGGTCCGCGCGGTGGTCCGGGCGGACGACTCGGTCGAGGTGCTGGAGTCGACGGCCGGCCGGCTGCGGCTCCGTGTCGCACCCGGCACGGCCTGCGCCACGCACACCTGTGACCTGACTCTCGCCTGAGCGCCCCATCGCGCCTTTGTCCGACCCCTACAAGTCCCACACCCCCTGAACAGTCGGTTCGGCTGCATGCCGGCATGGTTCTGTTCAGGGGTACCAGGAAAACGCGCCGGAGACTGTACGGAGTCGACGGACCGCTTTCCTCGCTCGGCTTCGTATGGTCGCTACATGACCGTTTTGGATGAGGCACCGGGTGAGCCGACGGACGCGCGTGGGCGCGTGGCCGAACTGCACGAGATCCGTGCGCAGGCGATGGCCGGCCCCAGCGAGAAGGCGACCGAGGCGCAGCACGCCAAAGGCAAGCTGACCTCCCGGGAGCGCATCGAGCTGCTGCTGGACCCGGGCTCCTTCAACGAGGTCGAGCAGCTGCGCCGGCACCGGGCCACCGGATTCGGTCTGGAGGCCAAGAAGCCGTACACCGACGGTGTCATCACCGGCTGGGGCACGGTGGAGGGACGTACGGTCTTCGTCTACGCCCATGACTTCCGCATCTTCGGCGGCGCCCTCGGCGAGGCCCACGCCACGAAGATCCACAAGATTATGGACATGGCCATCGCGGCCGGTGCCCCTCTGGTCTCGCTCAACGACGGCGCGGGCGCCCGTATCCAGGAGGGCGTCTCCGCCCTCGCCGGTTACGGCGGCATCTTCCAGCGCAACACCAGGGCGAGTGGCGTCATCCCGCAGATCAGTGTGATGCTCGGCCCCTGCGCGGGCGGCGCGGCCTACAGCCCCGCCCTCACCGACTTCGTCTTCATGGTCCGCGAGACCTCGCAGATGTTCATCACGGGCCCGGACGTCGTCAAGGCGGTCACCGGCGAGGAGATCACCCAGAACGGCCTCGGCGGCGCCGACGTGCACGCCGAGACGAGCGGTGTGGCCCACTTCGCGTACGACGACGAGGAGACGTGCATCGCCGAGGTGCGCTACCTCCTGTCGATGCTCCCGCAGAACAACCGCGAGAACCCGCCCCGCGTGGAGCCCTCCGACCCGGCGGACCGCCGCGGCGACGTCCTCCTCGACCTGGTCCCGGCGGACGGCAACCGCCCCTACGACATGACCAAGGTCATCGAGGAGCTCGTCGACGACGGCGACTACCTCGAAGTGCACGAGCGCTGGGCCCGCAACATCATCTGCGCCCTCGGCCGCCTCGACGGCCAGGTCGTCGGCATCGTCGCCAACCAGCCGCAGAGCCTCGCGGGCGTCCTGGACATCGAGGCTTCGGAAAAAGCTGCGCGCTTTGTCCAGATGTGCGACGCTTTCAATATTCCGATCATCACGCTGCTGGATGTCCCCGGCTTCCTCCCGGGCGTCGACCAGGAGCACGGCGGAATCATCCGCCACGGCGCGAAGCTGCTGTACGCGTACTGCAACGCGACCGTCCCCCGAATCTCCCTGATCCTGCGCAAGGCGTACGGAGGCGCCTACATCGTCATGGACAGCCAGTCCATCGGCGCCGACCTCACCTACGCGTGGCCGACCAACGAGATCGCCGTCATGGGCGCCGAAGGCGCCGCCAACGTCATCTTCCGGCGGCAGATCGCCGACGCCGAGGACCCCGAGGCGATGCGCGTCCGGATGGTCAAGGAGTACAAGGCCGAGCTGATGCACCCGTACTACGCGGCCGAGCGCGGCCTCGTCGACGACGTGATCGACCCCGCGGAGACCCGCGCGATCCTCATCCGCTCCCTGGCCATGCTCCACACCAAGCACGCGGACCTGCCCTCCCGTAAGCACGGCAACCCGCCGCAGTAACCCGCCGGATCCTTCGCGGTACCCCTGCGGAAACCTCTCTCCCGGAGACTGACATCCATGAACCTGCCTGATATTCGCGTCGAGAAGGGCCACGCCGAGCCCGAGGAAGTGGCCGCGATCACCGCGCTGCTGCTGGCCCGCGCCGCGGCCACGCCCAGCGAGGCCCCGACCCACCGCGGCCGCGCCCGCGCCGGCTGGCGCCGCCTGGAGCGCGAGCCCGGCTTCCGGGCGCCGCACAGCTGGCGCTGAGCATCTGCTTGTCCCCGCCGCCGGACGGGCTCCGCACGGGAGCCCGTCCGGCGATGGGTCTTTCCGGACCCCTCAGGCGGCCAGGGCGGCAGGCTTGGCAGTCCGCTCCAGCTCCTTGAAGATGACCTTCAGGCCTTCGAGCTCCTCACCCGAGAACAGATCATCCGGACCACCGGGGGAGAGCGCGGCGAACGAGTCCTCGTAGAGATCTCCCAGGCCGAGGATTCCCCGCTTGGCCACTGTGTCGACGATCAACGTCAGGAAGTCGAGCTGGCGGGCACTGAGTTGCTTGCCCGCGATGAATCCCTCGAAGGCCTTCTGTGCGGCCTGCCGATCCAGCCCGCACAGCCCGCGCACGAACAGCCCGAGCCCACCGGAGGACCTCACCTCGTCCAGATCCTCCGGGGAGGCGATGGCTTCCGAGAGAAAGATTTCCTCCAGGGCCGAGAGATCGGGCTCGGTGATCTGCTCGTTGGTACGCAGCTTGTGCACCACCGGCTGGTCCTCGTGGCGCAGGAGATAGGCGCGGGCCCGCTGCCTGAAGCGGTGCTCGTCCGTCCCTTGAGGCATTCCCTGGATCTCGGTCTCTGTGTAATCGCCGAACTCGTCGATGAAGTCGGTGTAGACGACGTTGCGCTTGACCTTGGGGTCGGTGAGACGCGCCAGCCGGCGCAAGCGGCGCCGCATGTCCTCAAGGAGCGGGAGGGTGATGTCGTGCCACCACTCCTCGCTCACCACCGCTTCCAGAAGCTCAGCCTGTTCGCCGACCGCTGGGATGTTGGTCTTGGTGAGCAGGTTGGACGCGATGTCCTGGATCTTCGTACGCAGCTTGGCGAACTCCTTGCCGCCTTCGAGCGCGGCGAGTTGGAGCCCGTACGCCATCAGGTCGAAGCGCTTGGCTTCCTCACCCGTCTCATCGTCGTCGAGACGGAACTCGCTGGGCAGACCGAGCAGACGGTCACGTATCGCGGCATCCGCGTCGTCGTCCACCCGATGCCAGTTGCCGAACTCGCCGAACACCTCGATCTCCCGGCGGTGCGGACGGACGAGGAAGTTGTCCAGGTTCATGCCCGTGACCGTCTGGTGCAGCCGGTGGGCGAGCGACCAGCGGATCTCGGCTTCCGTGCCGATCGCGTCAGGGCCGGCGTCGCGTGACGGGTCGGGCTGCTGCCGCTTGTCCAGGACCCGTACGAGGTCGAGCTGGCGCTGGAGGAGCTGCTCGGTGAGGGTGGCCGCCTTGCGTCCCTCCGACCGGTCCATCTGGCTGTTGAAGAAGTCGATGTTGCCGCAGAAGTCGAAGACGAAGAAGTTCTGCTTGTTGTGGTCGGGGTTCTCCGGGTCGGGCCCGTAGAGAGCCGGACGCAGACGAGTGCCGCGGCCGATCATCTGCCAGAACTTCGTCTTGGAGAAAACCGGCTTGGCGAAAACCAGGTTCACCACCTCAGGCACATCGATGCCCGTGTCGAGCATGTCGACGGAGATAGCGATGTCGGGAGCGTTCGGCGGGTTCTTGGGGTTGGAGAAGTCGTCGATGAGGGACTGGGCGTACGTCTCCTTGTACGTGATCACACGCGCCGTTCGGCCGCCCCCCTTCGGGTAGTTGACGTTGTACCGCAGCTCGATGAAGCGGGCGTGTTCGTCGTTCTTCGCGAAGATGATGGTCTTCCCGAGCCGGTCGCCGCCCTCGACACGATGCCCGAACACCATGAGTGTCTCCAGCATCTTGTCCACGGTGTCGTCGTTGAAGAGGTACTTGTTCATGTCATGGCGACCCACCGCCTCCGGGACCTCACCGTCCTCCGTCCACTCCTTGGCATCCCACTCGGCTTTCTCCTCTTCCGAGAGGTCGGCATACCGTATGCCGTGCTCCATGAACTTCAGCGGGACTTTCACCGCTCTGGGCGGAACCAGGTAGCCCTCGCCGACCGCCTCATAGAGGTCGTACGAGTCGGTGGGGACCCCGTCCTCCATCGCGAAGAGCTTGTACGTGTTGTGGTCGATGTCGTCCTTGGGCGTGGCAGTCAGGCCGAGCAGCAGGGAGTCGAAGTAGCGGAAGAGCTCGCCGTACTTGGAGTACACGGACCGGTGCGCCTCATCGATGACTATCAGGTCGAAGTAGCCGGGCCCGAAGCGGCGACGCCCAGCCCCGTCTGTGACATCGATCTGCTTCATCATTGTCTGGTAGGTGGAGAGGAGGACGCGGGCCGAGGCGGTCTTGTCGTCGAGGAGGCTCGCCGAGGGAGTGTTCGGCAGGTTCTCAGTGAACGCCTTCTTCGCCTGGTTGACCAAGGCCTGTCGGTCTGCGAGGAACAGCACCCGCTGGGCCCACCCGGCTTTCATCAACTGATCGACCAGGGCCACGGTGGTACGGGTCTTGCCAGTGCCGGTCGACATGACGAGCAGCGCCTGACGGCCCCGGTCCCGCTCGAACGTCTCTCCCACCCGCTGGATCGCACGAAGCTGGTACGGACGGCCGGCGATCCTCTTGTTCACCGGTGTGGCCGCCAGGGAGAGGCGGCTCGCGCGCTGCCGGATGTGCCAGTGCAGCTCGTCCTTGGTGAAGAAACCCTGGACCTGGCGGGGTGGGTAGCCCCGGTCCTCGCCCCGGTCCTTGCCCCATGCGGCGTCGTCCCAGAGGTACGTCTCGTAGCCGTTGGTGTAGAAGATCACCGGTCGGCGATTGAAGCGGGCCTGGAGCGCGTCGGCGTACAGCTTCGCCTGCTGCTGGCCGTCACGGGCGTCGCGCCGGGTCCGCTTGGCCTCGACGACGGCGAGGGGCTTGCCGTCGTCGCCCCACAGCACGTAGTCGACGTACCCTTTGCCGGACTTGGTGGGCATGCCCGTGACGGGGTACTCGGTGTCCTTGCCGGGGGTGAGGAGATCCCAGCCAGCTTCCTTCAGGAGCAGGTCGATGAAGGCGTCGCGGGTCGCGGCCTCGTCGTAATCATGGGTGTCCCGGACGGACTGGTTGGCTGCCTTGGCGGCCGTGACCTGTGCCCTGAGCTCGTCGAGCTGGCGGGCAAGGTCCGCGTTCTGCGCGCGCTGCGCCGCGAGCTGCTCGGCCTGCTCCTTGAAGCGGGCCTCGTCCTCGGCCTCCTTCGCCTTGAGCTCTGCCTGCTTCAGTATTCGGGCTTGGGGCGAGAGCGGACGCGGTACGGCGCTGGTGTCGAACTCGATACCGGCGGACGGCAGTTGAGCGGGCTGGCGGGTGTAGGTCCGGGCGAACCAGTAGAGGGAGTGGAACAGCTCCTTGACGCTGGCCTCGGCGACGGGCCTTGGGACTGGAGCAGCCTTGTGTACGGCGTTGTTGCCATGGCGACGGACGAGGTCCATCTTGGCGTTGACCGTCGGCCCGACGAGCTGGCGGAAGGTCGCCTCGTGAAGCATCGCCGCGAGGTCCTTCTTGTACGGCTCGTGAAGGCTGCTGTCCGTGTCGTACATCCAGCGGGCGGCGATTTCGATCGCGCGGCGGGCGTAGAAGCAGGCGGTACGGGGGTCGACGTGGATCAACCGCTCGGCGCGGGTCGCTTCGTCGTAGAGGACGGGCCACTCGGTACGCAGGAAGGCGAAGTTCCCGGCGGCGGCGCGGCCGGCATTCTGCGCGGCGGTCCGGTCGCAGGCCTGCTTGTCGTGGTCGGCCTGGCCCTGGTCCTGCCCCTGACCGTCGCTGTTCTGGTCGCTACCCATGCCGGTGCGACGCCCCTTTCCCCTGTTGCGCGGCTCATACGGGGGCGGGTTGTCCAGCCCCCGTACGCCGCCGACGTGTTGGTTCCGTCTCCTACGGCAGAACCACCCACGCGCCGGGCTCCCACTGCCCGGCCGCGCGGGCGGCGTGTATTGGTAAGGCGTGCCGCGGCTTACGCTGCGCCAGCCTCGCCGTCATGATCCCAGAGGGTCCCGGAGAAGGCACGCTGTTGGAGGGAAACGAAGAGCTCGTCTAGGGCGGCGAGGTGGGTGCGGTGACGCCGCATAGTTCTCCGCAGCTGCTCCAGCCGTCCGAGAAACACCCGCTGCTGGTCCATGCTTGGAACCGGGATCGGATTTCCCTTTACTGCCCCTGTGCTAATAGTGTTGAGCCCGGAAGTCGTATTTGCCGAACCGAGCAAATGGCGCCTTCCTGCGATCGAGTTCAGGTACATCTCTAGATACTCTGGAATCAGATGTCGTCGATCCACTCGAATTCGAATCAAGTGATTTTGATGTGTGCAATTATCGATGGACCCATCCCATAGTGCGGCACGACCGATTTCGTTCGGGTTTCCGTGCCCCTCTACAATTAGTAGATCTCCTGTCTCGAGGCGAGTTCGCTCAATCTCTTGTGGAGTCGCTTTGAGCTTTTTGATCTCATTCAGCTGCAGGTATCCCCGGTATACATTTGCAACGCGAAGGTACGGAACTTCACAAGGTAGAGAACTGCGAGTTCCTGAGAGCTGCAGCCCACCTTGCACGTGGGCGAGGTCGGACAATCTTGCAGATGCTGGCAGATTGCCGAACATGTCGAGGAAGATGGACTGGGCGAGATCGTCGAGGAGGGTGATGGCCTCGCGGCGCTTGGCGCGGAGGGTGTCCACCTGATCGAGGACGGCGGCGATGCGCTTCTGCTCCGCGAGGGGAGGAAGCGGGATGGGAAACCGGGAGGCACTTCCTTTCGTTAGCTTGGCGCGCGTACTTCCAGTCAGATAAGGTCTGGCGTCGAAATTTTCGAGAACTCGGTACAGGTAATCCCGATCGACGCCAGCGCGTGCTCTAAGAACGTGAGCATGATTATTCACCCAGGTTCGCCCGGAGATGCGATAGGCGATGCCGCGGTCAGGGTTATCGAAATGGCCACCGTCCTCAGCTAGTAGGACTAGAGGTTCGTCGAATAGGAATCCATCTATAGTTCCCTGTTGGCCGTTTGCCCCAAAATAAGGATACGGGCCGGGGTTTCGCTCGTTAGATTTAACAGGTCGCCTTAGATGGTCCAGAAAGACAGCTACTTCCCCCAACGGTTTCATTGAATGCTCGAGAGAAGTCACACCAACATCCCCTTCAGCTCCTCCGTGCCTTTGGCGATTTCGTCATCCAAGCGCTCCAGGTCCGCCAGGATTTCTAGCGGAGCGCGTGTCTCGATCTCCTCGTGGGCGATCTCCTTGTAGCGGTTCAGGGAGAGGTCATAGCCCTGGGCCGCGATATCCGCCTTCGGGACGGAGAAGCTCTGCGCGGTACGGGCGCGGTCGCGCTCCGTGCCGTCGCGCTCCTGCCAGCGGGCCAGGACGTCAGGGAGGTTGTTCTTCAGGAGTTCGTCCGCGGACAAGGGGTCGCCCTGAGGGCGGACGCCCAGGCGGTCCTCCGGCAGGAGCGGGTTGCGCTTGTCGTCCAAGCTCAGGCCGTCCGCCGCCACGTCGTAGAACCAGACATGGTCCGTGCCACCCGAGTCCGTCCGCGTGAAGAACAGGATCGCCGTCGAGACACCGGCGTACGGCTTGAAGACACCGCTCGGGAGCTTGACCACCGCCTGGAGCTGCTGCTCCTCCACCAGCATCCGGCGCAGCTCCTTGTGTGCCTTCGTCGAGCCGAACAGAACCCCGTCCGGGACGATGACGGCCGCGCGGCCACCGGGCTTGAGGAGCCTCAAGAACAGCGCGAGGAAGAGGAGTTCGGTCTTCTTCGTCTTGACGATGCGCTGGAGGTCCACCGCCGTGGACTCGTAGTCCAGGCTCCCGGCGAAGGGCGGGTTCGCGAGGATCAGCGAGTAGCGTTCGGCTTCGCTGGCCGCGCTCTCCGCGAGCGAGTCGCGGTAGCGGATGTCCGGGTTCTCGATGCCGTGCAGCAGCATGTTCATCGAGCCGATACGGAGCATCGTGGAGTCGAAGTCGAAGCCGTGGAACATCGACTCGTTGAAGTGCTTGCGCTGCTCCACACCGAGCAGCGCGTCGCGGTGCACCCGCGAGACATACGACGCCGCCTGCACCAGGAACCCCGCCGTACCACACGCCGGGTCGCAGATCTCGTCGCGTGGCCCCGGCTGGGTCATCTCGACCATCAGGTCGATGATGTGGCGCGGGGTGCGGAACTGGCCGTTCTGACCGGCGCTGGCGATCTTCGCGAGCAGGTACTCGTAGATGTCGCCCTTGGTGTCGCTGGACTCCATCGAGATGTCGTCCAACTGGTCGACGACCTTGGCGAGCAGGTTGGGGCCCGGGATCGTGAAGCGGGCGTCCCGCATGTGGTGGGAGTAGGTCGAGTCGTCGCCGCCCATGGCGCGCAGGTACGGGAAGACGCCCTTGTCCACGAGCTCGTACATGATCTCGGGGTCCTTGACCTTGAAGTTCTGCCAGCGCAGATCCTGTTGGTCCTCCGAGAAGAAGGGCTCCGGATCGGGCGTCCCCGTTGCTGTCGCCTTGCGGTCCTTGCGAGTCTGAATTTCGTCCAGCCGCTTGATGAAGAGCAGGTATGTGATCTGCTCCATCACCTCCAGCGGGTTGGAGATGCCGCCGGACCAGAACGCGTCCCAGACGCGTCCCACTTTGGTCTTCACTTCGCCCGTAATCACACGGGCGATCCTACGGCTCAGGGGTAACCCGAGTGTCCAGGTCGATGGTCCCGAACTGCTTCGGTCCGATTCGGCACCGCCCATACCGTCACCGTACGGCCATGGGGCTCAAACAACGCCGCTCCGGTCAACGCCAGTAGCGTGGTGGGCTCTGGCGGGGGTCCGTCGATTCGAAGCGTTGGCTCGGTACCGGGCTCAGGCCTCGAATGTGGACGAGTCGTTGGCCGTCGGCGGCGTCAAGTTCTCGCATCACGAAAGGCATGGCGGCGATGATCGCCCCTACAGCCAGAGCCAGCCCGCCGACGCCGCTTTCCTTCTGCGAGTACCGGATGTGGTGACTCCACCCACGCGTGAACGCGCGGGCTTCCTGTGTCGGTGGCTAGGCCACGTCGCAGAGGACCAGCCCGGCCCTGTCGAGGACGTTCAGCGCGCCGACGTGGTCCGCGTTGGCCGCGAACCCGCACGTCGTGCACTGGAACTTCGCCTGGGTGAGGCGGTTCTCCTTCGCCACGTGCCCGCAGGACGGGCAGGTGCGGGAGGTGTTGCGGGGGTCCACCGCGACGACGGTCCGACCGGCGCTTTCAGCCTTGCTGGTGAGGATCGCGAGGAATACCCCCCAACCCGCGTCGAGAATCGACCGGTTCAGCCCGGCCTTCGCCGCCCGCTGGTTCGGCAGGAACACACCGAGCTGTTCGGGGTCGGGCTTGAGGGCGGGCGCTTTGGTCATGCCCGCGGTGTTCAACCGCTCGTGCGCGATCGCGTCGTGATCGCGGATGAGGGTGAGCGCGGTCTTGTGCGCGTAGTCCAGGCGCTGGCGCCGGATCTTCGCGTGGATCTTGGCGACCTTCCGGGCGGCGGCGCGGTGCGCCTTGGTGCGCTTGGGGAAGGTCGCCAGGTGCCGCTGTGCTTCGGCGAGTTCCTCGGCCGCCGCTTGGAGGAAGCGGGGGTTGGCGATGTGCTCACCGGTGGAGGTGGTCAGGAAGTGGGCGACGCCCAGGTCGATGCCGACGACCTGGCCGGTGGCCGGCAGCGGCTCGGCGGGCACCTCGTCGCAGGACAGGACCACGTACCAGCGGTTGCTTTCCCGCTTGATCGTGATCGTCTTCACCCGGCCCTTGACCGGCCGGTGCTGGTGCACACGGATGTGTCCGACGCCTTGAAGCCGCACACGGGTATGCAGGTCGTGCGGGGTGGAGTCCCAGCGGCAGCCGTCGCCGTCTTTGGGGAAGACGACGGTGTCGAAGTGTCCGACGCCCTTGAAGCGCGGATAGCCGGGCTTCTCGCCGCTCTTGACCCGGCGGAAGAACGCCTGGAAGGCCTTGTCCAGGCGGCGCAGGGTGGCCTGCTGGGAGGAGAACGACCAGCGGCCCTGGCGCTCCGTATCGAAGGCGCGGACCTCCTTGAGCTGCCCGGACTGGTCGCCGTACCTGATGCTTGTCTTCGAGCTGTGCCGCCAGGCGTCCCGGCGCTCCTGCAGCGCGCCGTTGTAGAGCGAGCAGTGATCCCGGAGCATCTCGCGCAGCGCCTGCTCCTGGCGGACGGTGGGGCGCAGGCGGAACTTGTACGCGCGGATCACGCCTGCTCCCCCTTCTGCCACGGGCGCTCCCACTGCGTCTCGATGTACCGCTGCACCGTGTCCGCGCCGACCGCGCCCACGGAAGCGGCGAAGTATGACGACGACCACAGGGTGGGCAGTTGGCTCTTGAGGTGCGGGAACTCCGTACGCAGCACGCGGGACGTGAAGCCCTTGAACTGGTTGGCCACATATGAGGCCGACGACTTCGTATCGTGCTTGACGAACAGGTGGACGTGGTCGGGCATCACCTCAAGCGCCACGATCTCCCACCCCCGCTCGTCGGCCTTCTGGCGGATCAGCTCCTCCAGGCGGGCCGCGACCCGGCCGCCGAGGACCGGACGGCGGTACTTCGGGCACCACACCACGTGGAGCCCGAGGTCGTACACACCGCCGGAGAACCGGCGAACCGTCCGGATCACAGTCACGCGATCACTATACACACGCGACAGGTATAACAGTCCGTGATGCCGTGGCCCAGGCCGGCACTGCGGATCCGTACAGAAAGTGGAGGTCAGAGCAGTCGAGAGAAGCGATTCCTCCCTCGGCTCAAGCCGAGGGTCCCCTCGCTAGATCACGGATGGATGCCGGCCTTCTTGATCGAGTCCGTCTCGTCAGGGTCTTCGAGCTGGCGTCCGTCCTTCGTCAACAGGACGTCGTATCCCTTGCGGGCTGCGTCCAAGAGGAGCTGAACATCCTTCTCGCCCGACCACTTCACTTCGGTCACGTGGTCGACCTGGTGCTGGGGCAGCACGTATCGAAGAGGGACCAGGAGCTGCACCGCTGTGTTCTCGTCGACGAGAAGGCGCATCAGGAGGCGCGACTTCCGCTCGGGAGGTAGCTGTCGACGTAGCGGGCGAACCCGGCTGCGTCACGAGCAGCGTCCACCGTCACCGCCGGGTAGTAGTCCGGGATTCGTTCCAGCGGGACACCGTCTTCGAGGAGCTCCGCCACCGCTTCGTACGGCACGCGCGTACCTGTGATCACCGGATGGCCCCCCTGGTTGGCCGGATCCACGGCAACGTGCGTCGTCGGGTGCAGCAGGTGTGGCACCACTACGCCAGGCCGGGGAGCGAAGGGCTCAAGGATGTCGGTCAGGGTCGCCACCACGCGCTGCCCCGGACGGTCCAGGAGGTCGGTCGGGTGTTCGTCGTCATACAGGACGATGCTGGAGCCGTCCGTGACCAGTTGGTACGACGCCAGGTGGGCCGTCTCTCCCAGGCCGCGGAGCGTACCGATCGCCGTGCGGATCTTCTGGAGGGAGAAGTCCTGCCGCAGTCGTACGCAGGTACGCAGAGCCAGGACGTCACGGAAGGAGTACGCGGCGCGGGGGCGAGTGCCAAGTTCGGGCATCAGGAACTGGCCCTTGGCGCCGCGGTTGATCCGCCACGACCTGAGCTGGTTCACGGTGGCGCCGGAGAGCGCCGCAGCCATATGCGTGGAGTACGCCATCGTGATCACCTCTTCCCCGTCACATTCGTGATGCTTGTCCGGACCATACCGGCCTACGCCTCAGTGCAACCACACGGACCGAGAGGGCGCGGGCGAGGTCAGCTGAGTGCCGTTGCCGGAAGGCGGTCGGTTTTGACGGCCGTCAGCAGCGCGGAGAGCCCTTTGCGGTTCACGGCCAGTATTCGGCCAGGGTCGTCACTCTCGCGCAGGCGGAGGGTGTCGTCAGGCATGGCGGCCACGTTCACGCAGTTTGCCGCCTCGGCGCTGAATGACGACTTCTGCCAGGTCGGCTTGATCGCCGCCAACAGCGCGGAGAGTCCTTCGCGGTTCACGGCCAGTATTCGGCCAGGGTCGACACTCTCGCGCAGGCGGAGGGTGCCGTCGGGGGCGGTGGCGAGGTTGAGGCAGTTCGCGCCCTCGGTGCTGTACGAGGATTTCTGCCAGATGTAGCAATGCACAGGTATCCCTCACAGGTCCTTGGCGAGGCGGCGGATGAAGTCGCGGCTCTTCTGGGGCGTGAGCGCGCACGCCTCCATACGGTCGAGTACGGAGCGGTATCGATGCAACTGGGCTTCGGCGTCGAGGAATTCGCAGCCGTGGTCGGAGTCGAGGAGGACTGTGTCCAGCTGTGGGACATGTCCTGACGCATAACTGATGGGCTGACCCGAGGCCGGAAAGTGGACCTGCTCGAAGGGGACGACGAGGATGCGGATGTTGTCGCGCTCGCCCATCTCGTTCAGGTGCAGAAGCTGCTCGCGCATCACGTCAGGGGAGCCCGCCCGAATCCGCAGGGCGGCCTCGTGGACGATCGCGGTGTAGGGGAGTGGCAGCGCCCCGAACAGGATGGCTTGACGCTTGATGCGGAACGAGACCCGGTGTTCGATCTCGTGCGGTCGCAGGGCGGGAACGCTCTGCTGGAAGGCCGCACGTGCATGGTCGAGGGTCTGAACCAGGCCCGGCATGGTGACGACCACGCCAACTCGCAGTCCGGTGGCGTCGGCCTCGAACTCGGCGACCTCCACAAGTGAGGGTGGGAGCAGTTCTCGGTATTCGTCCCACCAGCCCCGGCCGCGACGCCCGGTCATCGCCGCCAGCGCCTCGACCAGGTCGCTGTCGTCGCAGGAGTAGGCGAGTGCCAGCGTGCGTACGCGATCCTCGCTGACGCCATGCCGCCCGGCCTCCATCATGCTCATCCGGGCCTGCTGCACGCCGATGCGCGCGGCACCTGCCGTAGAGCTCAACCCAGCCCGCTCGCGGAGCTTGCGCAACTCGGTTCCCAGGCGTCGCTGCCTCAGCGTGGGTGGGGCACTCGCTGCCACTACCTTCTCCTCTCCCTGCACGTGCGGGATCGATGCACGTCCCCCACATGAGTGAATCGCATAGAACATACAGGAGTTAGAGCATAGATCTATGCGCTTGTGTCTATCGTTCTAACACAGCAACTCCCTCGATGGACAGGAGAATTGCCATGACCACCGTATGCCCGGGCCTCCCGAAACCCGACCGCCCCGACGCCTTCACCGCAGAGATCCACGCCCTCGTCAACGCCACCGCCCCCCGCCTCTTCGCCGTAGTCGAGGAGTACGCCACCGAGGACGGCGACCGCGACGCCCGCGTAGCTGCCTGGGGCCTCGCCCACGACGACGGAAGCGCCCAAGTCGCCGCCCTGGACGGCGGGTTCCGCATGTCGCTGCGCAACCCCGAGCGCGCCGCGCAGCTCATCTCCATGCGCCCCGGCAGCGTAGGCAGCCTCGTATGGCCGCAGGTCGAGTCGGACACGGGTGGTCTCCTTGCGTGAGGTGCCGGACAGGGGCAGCCGTCGGCGTTCGCACTCCGACTCGAACGCGGTCATCGCGGGTCCGGGGTGCGGGGCCCGGCCCGCCCCCTCTACCGTGGGCAGCCACTCAGCTGCTCCTCGCCGGAGGTCTCCGATCATGGCCCACGAAGTCGATCCGAACGCCTGCGAGAGAGCGCCTGATGCCATTCGCGCGGCGCTGGAGCGGCGACCGGACTGGCTGAAAGGCTTCGAGCGGGACTGGCTCGGCGCCGCCGCCGACTTCGATCAGGGTGCCCTGGACGCCGTACTCGACAAGTGGTTGCCGTTTGCCTGCGCCTGTGCGACCCCGGGCTATCTGGACGAGGTCGAGCAGGCCATCACGCGCATGACCGAGGGTGACACCGAGGGGCTGGTCTTCTGGGACGAGGAGGGGCGCCCATTCGATGCCGCCGGTAACCCCCTGGATACGGGCAGGTGGGCGTGAGCGCGTACACGATCAGGTACGTGGACCGAGCCGCTCGGCGCAAGGCCACCCTGACCGCTCCTCAACGGGCAGCGCTTGAGGAGCTGGAGAAGAGGATCAGCCTCAATCCGTTCGGATCACCAGCCCAGAGCAACCGGGACAGCAGTTGGTCGGCGCCCTTCGCCGGGGGATTCATCACCTACGTCGTGTCGAACCGCCACGTAGTGATCGATGTGATCGATCTGGTCGCGATCTGAACACACGATTTCAGCCACAAAGGGTGACCGGCATCAACTCACGGTGACGTCCGGCTTGACCAGGACACCACGGCGTTGGCACGATGCGGATCAGCACACAAAATATCGCGCATATGGCTGCGCAGACCCTGTGGCCGTCCCTTCGGGGGCGGCCACAGATGTGTTTCCGGGGAGGTTCGGTTCGGTGCATCTCTGCTACATCGACGAGGCGGGGAACGGGCAGACGCTCGATCCTGCCCGGCCCGACGCGCCACCCGTACTCGTCGTCGGCGGGTTCACCGTTCCTCGATCCCAGGTGAAGGACCTCACCTGGGGCTTCCTTGAGGTGAAGAAGCACTACCGGCCACAGCTGCGCAGGGCCGAGCAGCTGTCCGATGTGATCCAGCACGAGATCAAGGGCTCGGACGTACGGAAGAACCTCCGGGCCGGGAACCATCAATGGCTGCGTGCGGCAATGGAGTTGCTGGCCTCCGTGCTCGACATACTGGAACGGCACGATGCCAAGGTGCTCGCCCGGGTGTGGGTGAAGGAGGAAGGCCTGGCCTTTGACGAGTCCGGGGTCTATCCCGCCTCCGTCGGGTCGCTCACCGAGACCTTTCAGGCGCAGCTCGCCCATGAGCACTCACGCGGCATGATGGTGCTTGACAGCCGTACGAAAGTGAAGAACGCGCCAAACGTGCACTGCGTGACCACGCGCAAGTACCGAGCGGGCGGGGACAGCCTGCGCGGCGTCATCGAGTCGCCCGTCTTCGGGCACAGCGATACGCACACGCTCCTCCAGCTCGCGGATCTGCTGGTTTCGTCGCTGCTCTTCCCGTCGCCTGCCATACGTACATGAACGACGTGACATGGAACGTGCACTGCGATGACGCCTACCAGCCGCTGCGGGAGCAGTTCGGGGCCCGGCTGAAGAAGCTCCAGTTCCGGTACCAGGACGTGGAGCGCAAGTGGCGGGGCGGGATCGTGGTCTCCGACCGGCGGACGCGGCAGCCGTCCAGCCTCATGTTCGGGCCGGGCAAGGCAGCTGCTCTGCCGCTCATTCCGGGGCAGCCGGGCGCTGCGGAGGATGGTGTGCCACTTCTGCCGTGATGCCGACGCCGAGGCAGACACAGACGCAGGCGCAGGCGCAGGCGCAGATGGGGGCGGCAGCCGGTGAATGGCTGCCGCCCCCATCTGGTGCTCGGAGAAGCTGACTACCGAAGCCGCGCCATCAGCGCGTGCTCGACCAACGTGATCAGCGCCGACTTCGCGTCCGACCGATGCCGCGCGTCCGTCGTGATGATCGGCGTGTCGGGGCCGATCTGCAGGGCCTCGCGCACCTCGTCCGGGTTGTACGGCTGCTGGCCGTCGAAGCCGTTCAACGCGATCACGAACGGCAGGCCGCTGTTCTCGAAGTAGTCGACGGCGGGGAAGCAGTCCGCGAGGCGGCGCGTGTCGACGAGGACGATCGCGCCGATGGCGCCGCGGACCAGGTCGTCCCACATGAACCAGAAGCGGTCCTGGCCGGGGGTGCCGAACAGGTACAGGATCAGGTCCTGGTCGAGGGTGATGCGGCCGAAGTCCATGGCGACCGTGGTGGTCGTCTTGTCCCCGGTGTGGGTGAGGTCGTCGATGCCCGCGGACGCGGACGTCATCACGGCCTCGGTACGCAGCGGGTTGATCTCCGAGACGGCCCCGACGAACGTGGTCTTGCCCACGCCGAAGCCGCCCGCCACCACGATCTTCGCGGACGTGGTGGAGCGGGAAGGCCCTCCGCTAGAGCTTGCGAAGTCCACTGAGCACCCTTTCGAGCAATGTCACGGCTGGCTGGCCGCCGGCGCTCTCGTCGCCGCCGGGCTGATGAATGGCGACCAGGCCCGCCTCCGCCAAGTCGGCGACGAGAATCCTGGCCACGCCGAGAGGGATCGTCAGGAGGGCCGAGATTTCGGCCACCGACTTGATCTCCCGGCAGAGGTTGCAGATCCGCTGATGCTCGGGCAACTGGCCCTGCATCTGGTGCGGCTGCGCGGTGGTGTGCACCAGTGCCTCGATGGCGAGCTGGTAACGCGGCCTGGTGCGGCCGCCCGTCATGGCGTACGGGCGCACCAGGGGGTTGTGCGAGCCCCCGGCGGGCGACGGCTCAGGGGAGCGGCGCTGCGGCTGCACGGGCTGGATGCGCGGCGCCGGCGGCTGGTCGTACGGCGAAGGGCCGGGGCCCTGCGGTACGTACGGCTGCTGACGGCTCGGTGCGGAGGGGAAGTTGTACCGGTTCTGGTCACCCTGGCCAGGCCCCTGGCCAGGGTAGGACCAGTTGCCCGACGATGAACCGCCTGGGGGTGTTGCCACGTTCTCTCCTCCTCCGACTGTGCTGGCATCCAAGGCTCATTGGAAGCCGCGTCCCGAAACCTTACGGCCACAGGACGCCAAAACGCACCGTCTGACTGTTAGTTGAGCAGGCTGCCCTGGAGCTCCGCACGAAGATCGGGCGTCAGGACCGTACCGGCTCGGTCCACCAGAAGTGCCATCTCGTACCCGATGAGACCGATGTCGGCTTCCGGATGGGCGAGAACGGCGAGCGAGGAACCATCGGAAACGGACATGATGAACAGGAATCCCCGTTCCATCTCCACAACCGTCTGGTTGACGCTGCCACCTTCGAAGATGCGGGAGGCACCCGCGGTCAGAGAGGTCAGACCCGACGCGACGGCCGCCAGCTGGTCGGCGCGGTCGCGCGGAAACCCTTCGGACATCGCCAGAAGGAGTCCGTCGGCGGAGACCACCACCGTGTGTGACACCCCGGGGGTGTTGTCCACGAAGTTGGTGATCAACCAGTTCAGGTTCTGTGCCGCCTGGCTCATCGGGCTCACACTAACGCTCCTGGTTGTAGGTGTCAGAACCGAAGCCCTGACCGTTCGTTTCGCTGCTTGCGTTGCGGCCCCGCTGGACACCTCGGCGCAGGTTGCTCAGCCTGCCCCGGACGTCCTCGGGAGCACGGGAGATCTGTGGACCTCCCTGCGGGGTCGTCGTGGCGGCACCCTCGACCAGGTTGGCCTTGGGCACCCGCCGCGGCAGGCCGGAGGAGGTGACCCCGCCCGCCTTCGGCTTCTTCAGCTGGGAGGCCTGCTGCCAGCGCTCGTCGTTGGCCGAGCGCCAGTCGCCGTTCGGTCCCCCGGCCGTCGGCTGGTCCGGGGCCACATCCTGCCGTCCGTTCGCGGCGCCCGCGCTGGTGCCGCCCGCGCTCGCGGGGGAACCGCGGCGGGGCAGGCCGGCGTCGGTCAGCGCGTGGCCGGCGGAGGGGGTGGATCCCGGACGGTCGAAGCCTACGGGGTCCGGCTCCTTCACGTCAGCGGCCTGCGCGGATTCCGGTTGCGGAGCGTACTCGGAGCGGTACGAGTTCTGGTACTCCTGCTGCTGCGGCCAGTCGTCCTGATAGGACGGCTCTTCGAAGCCAGGATACGTCTCCGGAGCGGTCGGCGCGTGGTTCTCCTGGACGGGCTCCGCATGCGAGGGCTCGGGGTAACCGCCGGTAGCGGTGAACGCGTCGTTCCCGCCAGGCCGCTGTCCGTTGCCGTTCGCCGTGCCGTTGCCCGAGCCGAAGTAGGCCTCGTCGTACGACGGCTGCTGCGGCTCCTTGTACGCCGTCTGCTGGTCGAACGACCGCTGCGGGTCCACGTAGCCGGTCGCGCCGTTGTCGTAGGACGGCTCGGGGGCCTGGAAGTCGTCCCCGTAGCGCGGCACCTCACCGGCGGGCAGCTGCGGGTTCGGGTGGGCCTGGGCCTCCAGAGCCGCGCGGCGCTCGTCACGAATGAGGGAGCGGCCCACGGGGTCCAGCTCGCGGATGTCGTCCGGGACCTCGTAGCGGCTGTCGTCGAAGCCCAGCTCGGCGGCGGTCCGCATCGGGGCCATGGCCGGCGGCTGCTGGAACGCGTGCTGCTGCTCCGGGATGATCTGCGAGACCGTGAACTGGTCGGCCTGCGGCTGCTGCGGCTGCTGCGGCTGCTCGCCACCACCGTGGGTGATGACGTCCGGGAGCATGACCAGCGAGGTCGTACCGGCCTGCTCGCCCGAGGGGCGCAGCTGGACCCGGATGCCGTGCCGGTCGGACAGCCGGCCGACCACGAAGAGGCCCATGCGCTGGGAGATCGCGGCGTCCACGGTCGGCGGGTTGGCCAGCTTGTGGTTGATGTCGGCGAAGTCCTCGGCGGTGAGGCCGATGCCCTTGTCGTGGATCTCGATCATGACGCGGCCGTCGGGGAGACGGGTCGCGGTCACGCGGACCTTGGTCTGCGGGGAGGAGAACGTGGTGGCGTTCTCCAGGAGCTCGGCGAGCAGGTGTACGAGGTCGGTCACGGAGCGGCCGTGGATCTCGGCCTCCGGGACGCCCGACAGCTCGAT
Source organism: Streptomyces adelaidensis (assembly GCF_016598475.1). GTDB lineage: Bacteria > Actinomycetota > Actinomycetes > Streptomycetales > Streptomycetaceae > Streptomyces > Streptomyces adelaidensis. Next base: position 75,450 of record NZ_JAEMUX010000014.1, on the reverse strand, counting down.
GCGCTCGTACTGCTCCACCTCGGAGGAGGCGGCGCGCAGCACGTCGACCAGCGGGACCGGCTGGTCCCAGCGGCGGCCGGGCTCCTCGCCGGAGAGGACCAGGAGGTTCTCGCCGTTGCGGCGCATACGGGTCGCCAGGTGGTCCAGCTTGAAGAGGTTCTCCAGCTGGTCCGGGTCGGCCTCGTTGTTCTCCAGGTCGGTGATCAGGGTCAGCTGGCCCTCGATCAGCGACTGGTTGCGGCGCGAGAGGTTGGTGAAGATCGCGTTGATGTTGCCCCGCAGCAGCGCCTGCTCGGCGGCGAGCCGGACGGCCTCGCGGTGGACCTGGTCGAAGGCGCGGGCGACTTCGCCGATCTCGTCCGTGGTGTTGATGGGGATGGCCGCGACCCGCGTGTCGACGCGACCGGGATCGGTGCGCGAGAGCTGGTCGACCAGCATCGGCAGCCGCTGCTCGGCGATACCGAAGGCGGCGTTGCGCAGCTGGCGCATCGCGCGGCTCATCTGGCGGGCCATGATCCCGGCGATGATGAACGCGGCGAGCAGGGCGACGATGACGATGGCGCCGTTGATGTAGGCGTCGCGCTGGGCGTCGGAGGCGATCTGGCCGGCCTCGGACACCGCGCGGTTGATCAGCTCGGTCTCGACCTCGTTGTAACCCTCGAACTTCAGGGTGGAGGCCGCCATCCAGTTCTGGTAGGTGACGCCCTGCTTGGCGAGGTCCTCGGGCGAGGCACCGCTGCCGATCAGCTGGATCATCTTCAGCATGGTGTCCGGCGGCGGGACGTACGTGTCGTCCTTGGCCGCCTCCGCGGCGGCCGCCTTCTTGCCCTCTTCGGTCTTCTGCGCCATGACCGACTCCAGGCGCGCGGCGTCGGCCTCGGTGCCACCGGAGATGAACTCCTGTACGGCGATGTTCTCCAGGTAGGCGTACGAGGTGAACGCGGTGACCTGCTGGCGGAGGACGGTCGCGTCCTCGCTGGGCCGGACGAGCAGGTGGGTGCCGATCGAGCGCTGCAGCGAGGCGGCGCCCTTGGCGAGGGCGACGGCATACACGCTACGGCCGTACGCGGTGACGTTGCCGGTACCGAGACCGAGCTCGTTGGAGAACTCGAACAGCAGGTGTTCGATGGAGACGTAGCCCTCTTCGGTCTGCACGGGGTCGGCGGCCCGGGTGAAGGCGGCCTGCCGGAGGTCGTCCAGCTTCGTCTCGGCCTCCTCGACCAGACGCAGCCGACGCTCCAGGCCCTGCCCGGTGGGCATCCCGACGACCTCCGTGTGGAAGGTGTCGGCCTTCTCGTCGGTGAAGGCGCGGGCGTCCTTGACGACCTCGCTGTCCCGTTCGCCGTCCAGCAGCGGCTGGGCCGAGATGTCACGTTCGTTGAGCAGCGCCTCGGCGTACACGGCGGCGGCGGCCACGATCTTGGCGACCTTCTCCGCGTCCCGTGCTTCCTGCCAGGTGTCGATCGAGCCCTTCACCTGGAAGCCGCCCATGACGAGGCCGACCAGCACGGGTATGAGCAGGATCGCGTTCAGACGGGTGGGTACCCGCCAGTTGCGGGGGGAGAGACGACTGCCGCTGGGCGCGGGCGCCCCCGGCGGCTGCGGTCCGGTCACATGTGCGGGTGCCGCTCCGCGCGGCGGCGGGGTGAAGTTGCCCCGCGCCGACGGCTCGGGACCTTTCTTGCTTCGCCTCACTCGACCAACAACCTCTCGGCGCCGGCACCTACGTCGTGCCGCGGGTGACTCCACGCCCTAGTACGTCTTTGACTCATGGGCAGTTCAGGCATTCCAGCACGTCACGCTGAGGACTTCCAAACACTGGGAGGCAACGATTCCGCGTGATGTAAGTCCCAGATAAAACGGTCATACAGAGGTAGCCCCGGCAAAAAGCGGGGCCATTGTGAGCGCAGCGGTACCGATCGACCGCGACGCGTGGTCGTACCACCCTATTTCTCTGTCGAAACGTTATGAACACCGATGCCGACCGTGTCACAGGACACAGTCGGCTTCGGTGTATCTACGACAACTGCCGTATGACGTTGTGGACTTGCGTCCTGTTCTGGGCCCGGATGCGGTACTTCGGACCCGCTGCCCTACCGCAGTCGGGCCATCAGCGCATGCTCGACCAGTGTGATCAGCGCGCTCTTGGCGTCCGAGCGGTGGCGGGCGTCGGTGGTGATGATCGGGGCGTCGGGGCCGATCTGCAGGGCTTCGCGCACCTCGTCCGGGTTGTACGGCTGGTGCCCGTCGAAGCCGTTGAGGGCGATGACGAACGGCAGGCCGCTGTTCTCGAAGTAGTCGACGGCGGGGAAGCAGTCCGCGAGGCGGCGGGTGTCCACCAGGACCACGGCCCCGATGGCGCCGCGGACCAGGTCGTCCCACATGAACCAGAAACGATCCTGCCCCGGCGTACCGAAGAGGTAGAGGATCAGGTCCTGGTCGAGGGTGATGCGGCCGAAGTCCATGGCGACCGTGGTGGTCGTCTTGTCCCCGGTGTGGGTGAGGTCGTCGATGCCCGCGGACGCGGACGTCATCACGGCCTCGGTACGCAGCGGGTTGATCTCCGAGACGGCGCCCACGAACGTGGTCTTGCCCACGCCGAAGCCGCCCGCCACCACGATCTTCGCCGAGGTGGTGGCCCGTCCCGCTTCAGAGCTTGCGAAGTCCACTGAGCACCCTTTCCAGCAGAGTCACGGCCGGCGCGCCGCCGGTGCTCTCGTCGCCACCGGGCTGGTGGATCGCGACGAGTCCGGCCTCGGCGAGGTCCGCGACGAGGATGCGTGCCACACCGAGCGGCATGGACAGCAGGGCCGACACCTCGGCCACCGACTTCACCTCACGGCAGAGGTGGCAGATCCGCTGGTGCTCGGGAAGCAGCCCCATCAGGTGCGCGGGGTCTGCCGTCGTGCTGATCAGCGCCTCTAGGGCGAGCTGGTAACGGGGCCGCGTCCGGCCACCCGTCATGGCGTACGGCCGTACCAGCGGCTGGTCGCCCTCGTCTCCGTACGGCTCTGCGTACGGATCGTGAGGAGCGGTGGGCGGGGTCATGGATCCTCCGAGCGGGACAGCAAGTCGGTCAGTCGTGCCGTCTGACGGGGGCCGGTGGGGGACTGTGGCGGCCGGACGGTGATTTGGTGAGTTCTGTGGATCCGCAGGCGTCAGTGGAGCAGACTGCCTTGAAGTTCGGCGCGCAGGTCGGGCGTGAGTACGGCGCCCGCGCGGTCCACGAGCAATGCCATCTCGTAACCGACGAGGCCGATGTCGCAGTCGGGGTGGGCGAGGACGGCCAAGGACGAGCCGTCGGACACGGACATCAGGAAGAGGAAGCCGCGCTCCATCTCCACCACCGTCTGGGCCACATCCCCGCCCTCGAAGATCCGGGACGCCCCGGCCGTGAGTGAGGTGAGGCCGGAGGCTACGGCGGCGAGCTGGTCGGCACGATCGCGCGGGAACCCTTCCGACATCGCCAGAAGGAGACCGTCGGCGGACACGACGACGGTGTGGGACACCCCAGGGGTGTTGTCCACGAAGTTGGTGATCAACCAGTTGAGGTTCTGTGCCGCTTGACTCATCTGGTTCAACTAGTGCTCCTGCTGGTGAGTGGGGCTCGGGAAGCTGCCGGTCTGGCCGGTACCGGCCTGTCGACCCTGTGCGATGCCCCGACGGAGATTGGTCAGCCGGCCGCGTACGTCGTCAGGCGAACGCGAGACCTGCGGACCGGTTTGGTGCTGTTGCTGCTGAGCCGTGCCCGGCACGAGATTCGCGCGCGGGACCCGGCGCGGCAGGCCGGAGGTGGTGACCCCGCCCGCCGACGGCTGACGGACGCGTTCGGCCTGGCGGACCAGGTCGTCATTGGGGGTGCTGCGCCAGCCGTTGGAGGCGGGCGCGACGGGGGACGCCGGTCGCGAAGGAGCGGCCGGAGCCTGCGGTGCGCGGGCGGGGGGCTGCTGAGGAGCGGCCCCGTTGCCCGGCTGCTGGACCTGGTGGCCGTTCTGCCCACCCTGATCGCCCTGCCCGCCCTGACCGTGGAACCAGTTGGTCTCCAGCGTGTCGTACAGCGGGGTACGGCCGTCGCCCGGACCCGCGGCCGGCGGCAGTGCCTCCGGCTCCTGCGGGCGTCCGGGGCGCTGCGGGGGCACCGGCGGACGCTGCGGCGGCACCGGCGGGCGGGGCGCGCCGTAGCTCTCGCCGTTGACCTGCGGACGCTCGAACTGGCCGGTGTCCTGCGGGTTCTGGCGAGCGGGCGCGTTGCCCGGCGCATTGAACTGTCCGGTGCTCTGGCCGTTCTGCCGGCCGGGCGCGCCGAACTGTCCCGTGTCCTGCGGGCTCTGCCGCCCCGGGACGCCGAACTGTCCGCTGTCCTGGGAGTTCTGCCGTCCCGGTGCCGGGAACTGGCCCGTGTTCGAGGCGTCGAAGCCCGGCGTGGCGAACTGGCCGGTGGACGAAGGGTCCGGCGAGGCGCCGCGGGGCGGACCGCCGGGGGCCGGGGGTGCACCGGCTCCGCCGAACACGTCGGAGCGGACGTAGTTCCCGGTGCCGTTCTGGCCGTCGCCCGCGTCGGGACGCCGGGCGTCGAACTCCGCATGCGGGACACGCGGGGCACGCGGGAAGTCCGTGGCCGGGCCGGGGCCCTGGCCGGGCTCGATGCGCGGCATCGGCGCGGTGACATCGGGCTGCTCGTCGTGGCCGCGCGGGGCGTCCAGCGAGGCGCGCGGCACCGGCGGCTGCGCGTTGTCGTCGCTCCAGCTCGGCGTACGCGCCGAGGAGTCGCCGCCGGGCAGCTCGGCACGCGGACCACCGCGGCCGGGCAACTGCGGACGACGCCTGCCGGAACGTTCCTTGCCCTGCTTCGGCGGCGCTGCGGCAGGACCGCTGTCGGCCCCGCCCGGCCGGCCCGCGCCGGGGGCGCCGCTCTGGAAGCCGCCGCTCTGGAAACCGCCCTGGCGCGCGGAGTCGTCGAAGCTCTCGAAGCCACCCGGACCACCGGTCCCGGCGGCCTGCAGACCCTGCGGGGCACCCGGCGCCTGACCGCCACCGAACGCACCGGCACCGGCGCCCGCCGGAGCCGGCCGGCCGCCCTGCGCAGGCGGACCGCCCTGCGGCCCACGCCGTCCACCGGGGTTGCCCGGGTTGCTGAAACCGCCCGGACCGCCGGAGTTGCCGGGGTTGCCCGGAAGCGCGGCGCGCGGACCCTGACCGGCGCCCACCTGACCGCGCTGCGGAGGCGCACCGAGCAGTCCGGGGCCACCCGCGGGGCCACCGCCCAGCGACGGACCCGCCTGGCGACGCGCGGCGGCGGCACCGGCCGCGGCCTGCGCGGCGGCCGGACCACCGGTGGAGGGAGCGCCCTGGCCGGGCATGCCCGGGGTCGGCTTCTTGTGGCCCTGCGCCACGTCGACGGGAAGCATGACGAGCGCGGTCGTACCGCCCGAGTCGGACGGACGCAGCTGGATACGGATGCCGTGTCTCTGCGACAGCCGGCCGACCACGAACAGACCCATGCGGCGGGAGACCGAGACGTCCACGGTGGGCGGCGAGGCGAGCCGCTCGTTGATCGCGGCGAGGTCCTCCGGGGAGAGTCCGATGCCGGTGTCGTGGATCTCGATCAGTACGCGGCCGTCGGGCAGCGCGTGACCGGTGACCTTGACCTTGGTCTGCGGGGAGGAGAAAGAGGTGGCGTTCTCCAGCAGCTCGGCGAGCAGGTGCACGAGGTCGTTGACGACGCGGCCGGCGACCTCGGTGGTCGGCACCGAGGACAGCTCGATGCGCTCGTACTGCTCCACCTCGGACGCGGCGGCGCGGAGCACGTCGACCAGCGGCACCGGACGGGTCCAGCGGCGGCCGGGCTCCTCACCGGCGAGGACCAGGAGGTTCTCACCGTTACGGCGCATGCGGGTGGCGAGGTGGTCGAGCTTGAAGAGGGAGGAGAGCTGGTCCGGGTCGGCCTCGCGGGACTCCAGTTCGGAGATGAGCGACAGCTGACGCTGGATGAGGCCCTGGGAGCGGCGGGAGAGGTTGGTGAACATCGCGTTGACGTTGCCCCGCAGCAGGGCCTGCTCGGCGGCCAGTCGTACGGCCTCGCGGTGCACGTCGTCGAAGGCCGCGGCCACCTGGCCGATCTCGTCCCGGGAGTGCACACCGACCGACTCGACGGAGGTGTCGACGTCCTGCGGGTCCGACTCCGAGAGCTGCTTGACCAGCTCGGGCAGCCGGTCCTGAGCGACCTTGGTCGCGGTGTCCTGCAGCTGGCGCAGCGAGCGGATCATGGACCGGGCGACGACGAACGCGCCGACCAGGGAGACACCGAGGACGAGCAGGATCAGGGCAGCGGAGATGATCGCCTCTTGCTCGGCGTCGGCGCGGAGGGTACGAGCGGTCTGCTCCATCTCCTCCAGCAGCGAACCCTCGATCTTCTTCATCTGCTCGATCTTGGACGAGGCGTCGTCGGTCCAGTTCTTGTACGAGCGGTCGTCCTGCCCGCGCAGACCGCCCGCGCTGGCGAGCACCCGGTCCGCGTAGACGTCGGAGGCCTCGATGGTGGGGCTCGCGTCGTCGATCGGCTTCAACAGATCCTCGGCACCGGTGCCGTAGATGTCGGCGAAGGCGGTGCGCTCGGACTCCTCGTTGGCCAGCGCCGAAAACGCGTACAGGCGGTCGTTCTCGGAGAGCGAGCCCGCCTTGTCGCTGGTCTCGGGCAGGGCCGCCGCGATGACCGCGCGCTGCACGGACGCGAACTCCTTGGCGGAGGGGAACGCCGCCAGGGCGCGCGTGCGCTTGATCATCTCCGGGTTGCTGGTGGCCTCGGCCATGTCCTGGGAGAGGTCGAGCAGCTGCTCGATCAGCCGGTGGTACGCCTCGACCGTCTGCGTGGAGTTCCGGGGGTCGCTGTACGCGGTCTTGCGGATGCTGCTGAGGTTGTAGAGCTCGCGCACCACGCGGACGAGGCTGTCCCGGACGCCGGGCAGCCGGCCGGTGATGCTCGAGCTGTCGGCTTCCTGGGTCGCGTCCGTGAACTGGATGCGGGCCTGGTCGGTCTTCACGCGGGTGCCCTTGACCGTCAGGTCGTTGGCGTTCCGGCCGTGCGCGAGGGGACCGGCGGACAGGTCGCGCTCCTGCTGGAGCGCGGCGGCGAGCTCGGTCGCCTGCTTGGTCATGTCGGTCAGCAGCCGCATGTTCTCCAGCTGCTGGATGTCGTCCACGTTGTCGCCGATGCGCAGTGCGCCGAGCGAGGTCGCCGCCACCACGGGGAGGGCGAGCAGCGAGACGAGACGGGTCGAGATGCGCCAGTTGCGCAGGGCTATTCGGGAACCGGGGCCACCGGACTTGTTGCCGCCCTTGGACTTCCCGGGCGGCTTGGGAGGAACTGACGAGCCGGGGCGCCCGGAGCGCTCACCGCCGTCGCCGATCTCCGCCGGACCTGGGTTCTGGGCGTGCTGGGGGGAGGAACCGTTACCGGTTCCCTTGTGTGGCTCCGGCTCCGCCGAAGCGCTGCCATCCCTCTTGAAACGTCCCTGCACTAGCGTCGCAACCTCTGGACCAGGCGCCCCACCGCGTGAACGGCGGGACGGTGTCGGCGTCTTCGGGGGCGCCCTGAATACGTCCCCAATTGGTGGTCGTGAGTGACCGGCGCTGGCTCCCCCTGTCCACCGCCGCCGGGCGCTGCTCTGCGCCCTCGCGCCGGTACGTTCCTGCGGCGGTCCGTGGAATTCCAGCACAGTGCCGGATCTCCAACAAGGCCAATGGGTAACGGTCTGTTCACTGTGACAGTGCGTGAGGTGAGCGTCACCGAGCGTGTATGGAGATTGCCTTTATACGGGGCATACCCGTGCGATTCCTGGACGTGGGCAGGGTGTCCCAGTCGCCATGATCAGGAGCGGAATGCGGGCTTCAGGTGCCTTATGCCCGTTTCGCGGGGGCGACTTGATGGCCGGAATTGCCCGGTTTGCCTATGGGTGAGTGAGGAAACTCACACGCGATCATGCCTTCTTCGCGAGTTGACCCGGGAATCGGATGTTTAGCCTGACGCTTTACAGGGATGGCGAATCCGACAACCCGCGCTTCTGGGGCGGCCTTCACGGCCCGCCCGGCGCCCGCACACGACGAGGTCCTGGACAACAGTGAAGACGACGACGATGTTCCGCACCATAGCCAACCCCCGGCGCACCACGCTGACCCACCTCGCCGATGCCGAGGACCTGCGCACGCCGGAGCAGGAGCACTCCGTCGACCTCCCCTCCCAGACCGCCAACCCGCGCCGGACGATCCTGATGGACCTTCCGGTCCAGGTCGCGGAGTAGTTGCAACCTCAAGTACGCGCACGATCCGCCGACCGCTCAAGCCGGTCGCTGTGAAAAACCGGCGGTTTCCTGTGAGCACCGAGGACGAGGGGCGCCCGGCACGAGCGGGGCGCCCTTCCCCGCGCCCCGGCCGCCCCACACGCCGACACATACGTGAACGCGTACGGCATCAATGCGCGAGGCGGGCCCCTCTCCCCGCGTTAGCCTGGAGCGTCAGACTCCAGCCAGCCAGCTCAGTTAAGGGGCGCAAGCATCCCGTGCGCATCGCCAGGTTCTCCATCGACGGGAACGTAGCCTTCGGAGCGGTCGAGGGCGACAAGCCGGACGAGCTCGTCCTCGACATCATCAAGGGCATTCCTTTCGCGGACTTCGAGCTCTCCGGTACGAAGGTCCCGCTGAGCAAGGTCAGGCTGCTGCCGCCGGTGCTCCCCAACAAGGTCGTGGCCTTCGGCCGCAACTACGCCGAACACGCCAGGGAGCTGGGCAACGAGGTCCCCGACGCCCCCTTCGCCTTCTTCAAGCCGGCCACCTCGGTGATCGGCTCCGGCGACGAGATCCAGTACCCCGCCTTCTCCGAGGACCTGCACCACGAGGCCGAGCTGGCCGTCGTCATCGGCCGTATGTGCCGCGAGGTCCCGCGGGAACGCGTCAAGGACGTGATCTTCGGCTACACCTGTGCCAACGACGTCACCGCCCGCGACGTCCAGAAGCGCGAGAAGCAGTGGGCCCGGGCCAAGGGCTTCGACACCGCCTGCCCGCTCGGCCCCTGGGTGGAGACCGACCTCGTCCCGGACGACCTGACCATCCAGCTCACGGTCAACGGCGAACAGCGCCAGCTCGGCCGGACGAGCGAGATGATCCACTCCATCGAGGACCTGATCGTCAACATCACCGAGGCCATGACGCTGCTCCCCGGCGACGTGATCCTCACGGGCACCCCGGCAGGGGTCGGCCCCCTCAACGTCGGCGACGAGGTCGCCGTCACCATCGAAGGCATCGGCACTCTCACCAACAAGGTGATCAAGCGTGGCTAACGGATCCGTCCGCGTACGTTTCTGTCCGTCCCCGACCGGCAACCCCCATGTGGGCCTGGTCCGCACGGCCCTGTTCAACTGGGCGTTCGCCCGCCACACCGGCGGCACGTTCGTCTTCCGCATCGAGGACACCGACGCGGCCCGTGACTCCGAGGAGTCCTACGAGCAGCTCCTGGACTCCCTGCGCTGGCTGGGATTCACCTGGGACGAGGGCCCCGAGGTGGGCGGCCCGCACGCGCCGTACCGCCAGTCGCAGCGGATGGACACGTACAAGGAGGTCGCCGAGAAGCTCCAGGAGGCCGGCCATGCGTACCACTGCTACTGCACCGCCTCGGAGCTGGAGGAGCGCCGCGACGCCGCCCGCGCCGCCGGCAAGCCCTCCGGCTACGACGGGAAGTGCCGCGAGGTCGGCCCGGAGCAGAAGGATCGGTACGAGGCGGAGGGCCGTGAGCCGATCGTCCGCTTCCGGATGCCCGACGAGACGATCACCTTCACGGACCTGGTCCGCGGCGAGCTGACCTTCACCCCGGAGAACGTGCCGGACTACGGCATCGTCCGCGCGAACGGCGCCCCGCTCTACACGCTGGTCAACCCGGTCGACGACGCGCTGATGGAGATCACCCACGTCCTGCGCGGCGAGGACCTGCTCTCCTCGACCCCCCGTCAGATCGCCCTCTACAAGGCGCTGACGGAGCTGGGCATCGCGAAGGAGATCCCGTCCTTCGGTCATCTGCCGTATGTGATGGGCGAGGGCAACAAGAAGCTCTCGAAGCGTGACCCGCAGTCGTCGCTCAACCTCTACCGGGAGCGCGGCTTCCTCCCTGAGGGCCTGCTCAACTACCTCTCCCTCCTCGGCTGGTCGCTCTCGGCGGACCAGGACATCTTCACGATCGAGGAGATGGTCGCCGCCTTCGACGTCGCCGACGTCAACCCCAACCCGGCCCGTTTCGACCTGAAGAAGGCCGAGGCGATCAACGCCGACCACGTCCGCCTGCTGGATGTGAAGGACTTCACCGAGCGCTGCGCCCCGTGGCTGAAAGCCCCCTTCGCCACCTGGGCGCCGGAGGACTTCGACGAGGCGAAGTGGGAGGCCATCGCCCCGCACGCGCAGACCCGCCTCAAGGTCCTCTCGGAGATCACGGAGAACGTCGACTTCCTGTTCCTCCCGGAGCCCGCCGAGGACGAGGCGTCCTGGGCGAAGGCCATGAAAGAGGGCTCCGACGCGCTCCTGCGCACGGCGAAGGAGAAGCTGGAGGCGGCCGACTGGACCTCGGCCGAGTCCCTCAAGGAGGCCGTCCTGGCCGCCGGCCAGGCCCACGGCCTCAAGCTCGGCAAGGCCCAGGCCCCCGTCCGCGTAGCCGTCACCGGCCGCACCATCGGCCTGCCCCTCTTCGAGTCCCTGGAGATCCTGGGCAAGGAGAAGACCCTGACCCGCATCGACGCGGCGCTGGCGAAGCTCGGCGCGTAAGGCAGAGGCGGCGGACGTAGAACGCTGAGGGGCGGCACCCGGATCCGGGTGCCGCCCCTCAGCGTTCGTGTCAGACGGCGTCGTTCTCGTCGATCAGATAGGCACTCTCGTCGAAGATCTCCAGAACCACCACGACCATGATTGCGCCCGCCACCATGTACTCCAGCATCACACCCGGAGCCACGTAGGCCTTGCGCAGATGCTCGTCCGGGCCGAGCTGAGCGGTCGACGTCTTGCGGAACGGATCGCGGGCCAGTATGCGCACGGCTTTGGCCAACTGTGCCCGGCGCTCTCCGGGCAGGGCGTCGTACGTCGCGCGGGCCTCGACAGTGAACTGGACACGGTATTCGGTCATGGCTGTGGCTCGGTCTCTCGCTCGTCGGTCCCACCACGCTACGGCAATCGCCCCCGGGCGGGCTCGGCAATCCGGCGGACGTCACCCCCGGTCGCGGGTTACCGTCGGATCATGGACATCAAAGCCGTGGTCTGGGACGTCGACGACACGCTCTTCGACTACACCACGGCCGACCGGGCCGGAATGGGGGACCACTTGGCAGCCGAGAGGCTGCTCGACGGGTACGAGTCGGTCGAACAGGCGCTGCGGCGCTGGCGGGAGCTCACGGATCAGCAGTGGGCGCGGTACGCGGCGGGCGGGATCGACTGGGAGGCCACCCGGCGCGATCGCGTCCGGGACTTCCTGGCGGAGCCGATGAGCGATGCGGAGGCCGACGCCTGGTTCGGGCGTTACATCGCTCACTACGAGCGGGCCTGGACCCTCTTCCCGGACGTCCTGCCCATCCTGGACGCCCTCGCCGCCAGCCACCGGCACGCCGTGCTGTCGAACTCCACGATCCGGGTCCAGGACCCCAAACTGCGCGTCCTCGGCGTATGGGACCGCTTCGAGGCGGTGCTGTGCGCGGCCGAGCTGGGTGTCCACAAGCCGGCCGCCGAGGCGTTCCACGCGGCCTGCGAGGCCCTTGAGCTGCCGCCGCACGAGGTCGCGTACGTCGGCGATCACCCGGAGATCGACGGGCGGGGCGCGGCCGAGGCGGGTCTGCTGTCGGTCTGGATCGACCGCGGTGGTCTCCACGCGACCATCGACCCGCCGATCGGGCCGCACCGGATCGCCACCCTCGCCGAACTCCCCGCGATCCTCGGCGCGGATACCCGTTTTGGAGCGCCGTCCACCTTCGGGTAATGTTCTTTCTGCGCCGCCGGGGAGCGGGCCGAAAGGCCGGAACCGAGGACGCAAGCTAGAACAAGATCTCCACCGGGGGTTGCGTTCCAGTGGCCTATGGTGTAATTGGCAGCACGACGGTTTCTGGTTCCGTTAGTCTTGGTTCGAGTCCAGGTAGGCCAGCTCGCAGAGCTCATCTGCATCGCGGAGATCCAGCTCCGCGAAGCCCCCGTTGTGTAGCGGCCTAGCACGCTGCCCTCTCACGGCAGTAGCGCCGGTTCGAATCCGGTCGGGGGTACAGATCCTTCCCGGAGGGTCAGCCAGGGTCGCACCCACTGACTCTCATGCAGGATCGCTAGGGCCCCCGTTGTGTAGCGGCCTAGCACGCCGCCCTCTCAAGGCGGTAGCGCCGGTTCGAATCCGGTCGGGGGTACGCATTGGTTTAAACCACATTGGTCTATGGTGTAATTGGCAACACTACGGTTTCTGGTACCGTCATTCTTGGTTCGAGTCCAGGTAGACCAGCTCGGGCCTGCGGAAACGCAGGATCGCTAGGGCCCCCGTTGTGTAGCGGCCTAGCACGCCGCCCTCTCAAGGCGGTAGCGCCGGTTCGAATCCGGTCGGGGGTACGCATAGTGAAGGCCCTCCACCTCGGTGGAGGGCCTTTCTCGTGCGCGCCACTCTGTGCGGCCTACTCGATGCCGTACCGCCGCGCCGACTCCTCCTCCTGCGCCAGCCGGTGCAGCGAGCGCAGCACCGGCTCGAAGAGCACCGCCGACGACACCGCTGTCTCCACCTGCTCCGCCTCCGAGGCGTGCGTCTCCATGGAGTCCAGGTCCAGTTGTGCCACCCGGCGCATCAACTCCGCGTACGGGGCCAGCGCTTCGGCGTCACAGGGATAGCCGAGCCGTTTCAGCGTGGCGACCGCCGCGACCAGGGAGCGGTGAACGGGGGAGAGGGTGCTCATCTCGCGCGAGGTCTCCCAGCCGAGCCGGGCCAGCAGGCGGTCCACCTCGGCGCGCGCGGTCACCGTCGCCGGGTCCTCCTCGTCCGGCTCCGGCCCCTGCGGCAGCGCCCACAGCGCCGCGCCCAGGCGGATCGTACGGCCCAGGGAATCGTCGTCGACATGCCCGAGGACTTCCTTGACCGTCGCCACCGGCACCTTTCCGACCTGGATCAACGCCCGCACCAGCCGCAGCCGGCGCAGATGCTCCTCGTCGTACTCGGCTGTCGTCGCGTTCACCTGGCGGCCCGGCGCCAACAGGCCCTCGCGCAGGTAGTACTTGATCGTCGCGGTGGACACGCCGCTCTGTCTGCTCAACTCGGCCAGCCGCACGTCTTGCGCCTTCCCTTGGGTAGCGGCACTATCTAAACATGGCCACTCGGATAGTGCCGCTACCCAACAGGGGTGGCCGACGGGTGGCCCGCAAGGGGGAGTCATGTTGGGGAATCGGGCCGTCGCCGGTCGCACCACCGCGGGAGCCGAGGGGGACGTCGTGGTCCTGCTCATCGGTATGCGCGTCAACCACTTCTGGGCCGTCCATCACTGGCTGCCGGTGCAGCTGGCGATGGTGCGCATGCTGCGGGAGCTGCGGCAGGACAAGAGTCGTGGGCTGCTGAGCGCCGTACTGCTCACGGCCTCGCCGCGGACGTACTACGTCGTCCAGTACTGGGAGTCCAAGGAGAAGCTCTACCGGTACGCGCACGCGCCCGACGCGTTCCACCGCACGGCGTGGGCCGCGTTCAACCGCAAGGAGAAGGCGGGGAAGGCCCGACTGCATGTGGGGCTCTGGCACGAGACGTACGTGGTGCCGGAGGGGTCGTACGAGTCGATCTACGCGGACATGCCGGCGTTCGGGCTCGCGGCGGCGCACGGTCAGGTGCCGGTGGAGCGGCGGGGGCGGTCCGCGAAGGAGCGGCTCGCGCACCGCTCCGGGGGTGGGGTGAGCGCCTGAGTGCCGTGGGGCACCCCATGCGAAAAGGCCTGCCGCGGCGTTGAGGCAGGCCCTTGGGGGTCGTACTGGTTCGCTGGTCAGCTCGTGCGGCGAAGTGCTTCCGACAGGCGGGCCGCCGCGTCGATGACGGCCTGGGCGTGCATGCGGCCGGGGTGGCGGGTGAGGCGCTCGATGGGGCCGGAGACGGAGACGGCGGCCACTACGCGATTGGAGGGGCCGCGAACAGGGGCGGAGACCGAGGCGACGCCGGGCTCGCGCTCGCCGATCGACTGGGCCCAGCCCCGCCGCCGTACGCCGGAGAGGGCCGTCGCCGTGAAGCGGGCGCCCTGGAGGCCGCGGTGCAGGCGCTCGGGCTCCTCCCAGGCCATGAGGATCTGGGCCGAGGAGCCGGCCTTCATCGTGAGGGTCGAACCGACCGGGACCGTGTCCCTGAGGCCTGAGAGGCGCTCCGCGGCTGCCACGCAGATACGCATGTCGCCCTGACGGCGATAGAGCTGCGCGCTCTCGCCCGTGATGTCTCGGAGATGCGTGAGCACCGGCCCGGCGGTGGCGAGGAGGCGGTCCTCGCCGGCGGCCGCGGCCAGCTCGGCCAGCCGTGGGCCGAGAATGAAACGGCCCTGCATGTCGCGTGCCACCATGCGGTGGTGTTCCAGAGCCACGGCCAGGCGGTGGGCCGTGGGTCGTGCGAGTCCGGTGGCGCCGACCAGACCCGCGAGGGTGGCCGGACCGGACTCCAGAGCGCTCAGGACCAGGGCCGCCTTGTCCAGAACGCCGACGCCGCTACTGTTGTCCATGCAACGATACTCGCGTCTCACTCTGTGAAACGCAAGTTCAATTTCGCGTGGACCTTGCCACTCTGGAAGCAGAACGAAGCACAACAAAGGCTCGCGGACCAACGAGCCCGGCGGCCGGCGCACGATGCTGTGACAGGACGGGGCATGCGCGCTCGCCACCTCTGAAATCTCTAGTTGGGCCGGCACTCGGACAAGCCGGCCGGAGGGAAAGCGATGGGTAGGACACTCGCGGAGAAGGTCTGGGACGACCACGTCGTCCGGCGCGCCGAGGGCGAGCCCGACCTCCTCTTCATCGATCTGCACCTGCTGCACGAGGTGACCAGCCCCCAGGCCTTCGACGGTCTGCGTCAGAACGGCCGCCAGGTGCGCCGTCTCGACCTCACCATCGCGACGGAGGACCACAACACCCCCACCCTCGACATCGACAAGCCCATCGCGGACCCGGTCTCCCGCGTCCAGCTGGAGACGCTGCGCAAGAACTGCGCCGACTTCGGGGTGCGCCTGCATCCGCTGGGCGACGTCGAGCAGGGTGTCGTACACGTCGTGGGCCCGCAGCTGGGTCTGACCCAGCCCGGCATGACCGTCGTCTGCGGCGACTCCCACACCTCCACGCACGGAGCCTTCGGCGGCCTGGCGTTCGGCATCGGCACCTCCCAGGTGGAGCATGTGCTGGCCACCCAGACGCTGCCGCTGGCCCGCCCCAAGACCATGGCCATCACGGTCGAGGGTGAGCTGGCCGACGGCGTCACCGCCAAGGACCTGATCCTGGCGATCATCGCCAAGATCGGCACGGGCGGCGGCCAGGGCTACGTCCTGGAGTACCGCGGCTCCGCCGTCGAGCAGCTCTCGATGGAAGCCCGCATGACCATCTGCAACATGTCGATCGAGGCCGGTGCCCGTGCGGGCATGATCGCCCCCGACGAGACGACCTTCGAGTACCTCAAGGGCCGTCCGCACGCCCCCGAGGGCGAGGACTGGGACGCGGCCGTCGCGTACTGGAAGACGCTCAGGACGGACGAGGACGCCGAGTTCGACGCCGAGGTGATCATCGACGGCGCGACCCTGGCGCCGTTCGTCACCTGGGGCACCAACCCCGGCCAGGGCGCGCCCCTTTCGGCGTCGGTCCCCGACCCGGCTTCGTACGAGGACGCTTCGGAGCGCCTCGCCGCCGAAAAGGCCCTGGAGTACATGGGGTTGGAGGCCGGCCAGCCGCTGAAGTCCATCAACGTGGACACCGTCTTCGTAGGTTCGTGCACCAACGGCCGCATCGAGGACCTGCGCGCCGCCGCCGAGCTCATCAAGGGCCGCAAAGTCGCCGACGGCGTACGGATGCTGGTCGTCCCCGGCTCCGCGCGGGTCGGTCTGCAGGCCGTCTCCGAGGGCCTGGACATCGTGTTCAAGGACGCCGGCGCCGAATGGCGGCACGCGGGCTGCTCGATGTGCCTGGGCATGAACCCGGACCAGCTGGCCCCCGGTGAGCGCTCCGCGTCCACCTCCAACCGCAACTTCGAGGGCAGGCAGGGCAAGGGCGGCCGTACGCACCTGGTCTCGCCGCAGGTCGCCGCCGCGACCGCCGTGCTGGGCCACCTGGCCTCCCCGGCCGACCTGTCCGACGCCGACACCCCTGCGCCCGCTGGAGTCTGAACAGCCATGGAAGCATTCATCAAGCACACCGGCCGGGCCGTCCCGCTGCGCCGCAGCAACGTCGACACCGACCAGATCATCCCTGCTCACTGGCTCAAGAAGGTGACGCGGGACGGGTTCGAGGACGGGCTGTTCGAGGCCTGGCGCAAGGATGAGAAATTCATCCTCAACCAGCCCGAGCGCAAGGGCGCGACCGTCCTGGTCGCCGGCCCCGACTTCGGCACCGGCTCCTCCCGTGAGCACGCCGTCTGGGCGCTGCAGAACTACGGCTTCAAGGCCGTCATCTCCTCCCGCTTCGCCGACATCTTCCGCGGCAACTCGCTCAAGAACGGCCTGCTCACGGTCGTTCTGGAGCAGAAGACCGTGGACGCGCTGCAGGAACTCACGGAGAACGACCCCGAGGCCGAGATCACGGTCGACCTGGAGACCCGCGAGGTGCGCGCCGAGGGCATCACGGTCGCCTTCGAACTCGACGAGAACGCCCGCTGGCGGCTGCTGAACGGGCTGGACGACATCTCCATCACCCTCCAGAACGAGGCCGACATCGCCACGTACGAGGCCAAGCGGCCGTCGTACAAGCCGCGGACGCTGAAGGTCTGATCCACTCACGGGCAGCCCCTCGTGGCCGGCCCGCGCAAGTCGGATTCCAGCCACCGCGACACCCCCAGGTACCCCCAATCGTGCACGGTTGGGGGTACCTCCATGTCCGGGTCCGAGCACCTTCGAAGTCACGTGCAGAAAGGTTTCAACTCCCCTAGTTACAAAGGTGATTGCCGGGGTACGCGCACCATGCCGTGGCATCGGACCGGGGTACCTCCAAGGCCCCCGGAAGACGGCAGTTGCCCCCTGGGCAGGCGACAACTCGCCCCAGATGGCACAATCTGTGCATGGAACACGACGGCCAACTCAAGCTCTATGCGGCGGTCGCGGGCCAACTCAAGGAAGCGCACGCAAGGGTGCGCGCACTGCAAGTCCCGGAGGGCGTACGCATGGCGCTGACCCGGAAGCTGCTGGTCATCACGGCCGTGGCCAAGCACGATCTCGCCGATGCGGCAAGGCGTCTGGAGAGCTTCACGACGGACCTCGACGAGGGTCGAATCCCCACAGAGGAACGCTGAAGGAACTCCGTGACAGCCGAGTTCGTTGCGGCACAAGGGTGATAAGCCCGTTTCGTGTTTGATTTGCGGTATATATCTGCCTAACGTGCGAAAAAGCTTGAACACTTTTGTTCTGGCGAGGTCTCCGAAGGGGAAGACGTGAACAAGGCGCAGCTCGTAGAAGCGATTGCGGACAAGGTAGGCGGGCGTCAGCAGGCCGCTGAGGCGGTCGACGCCGTTCTGGACGCCATCGTCCGCGCGACCGTCGCCGGAGACCGTGTATCGGTCACCGGCTTCGGTTCGTTCGAGAAGGTCGACCGGCCGGCCCGTTACGCCCGCAACCCGCAGACGGGTGAGCGGGTTCGGGTCAAGAAGACCTCCGTGCCGCGATTCCGCGCGGGCCAGGGCTTCAAGGACCTGGTGAGCGGCTCGAAGAAGCTTCCTCGCGGTGGCGAGGTCGCGGTCAAGAAGGCGCCCAAGGGCAGCCTGAGCGGCGGGGCGTCGGCGACGGTCAAGAAGGCGGCGGCCAAGAAGACCACCGCGAAGAAGACCACGGCCACGGCTCGTAAGACGACCGCCGCCGCCAAGAAGGCGACGACGGCGGCCGCGAAGAAGACCACGGCGAAGAAGGCCACCGCGAAGAAGGCCACCACCAAGACGGCGGCCGCGAAGAAGACCACCGCGAAGACCACGGCCGCGGCCAAGAAGACCGCGGCGAAGAGCGCGCCGGCCAAGAAGGCCACCGCCAAGAAGGCGCCGGCCAAGAAGTCGACGGCTCGCAAGACGACCGCGAAGAAGGCTGCCGCTCGCTGAAACGGAGCGCTGGGTACTCACACGCGCCGGGCCGGGCTCCTGTTGATGGAGCCCGGCCCGCGGCGTTCACGGGGTGCAGGGGCGCGGCCGGGTTCAGAACATCTGCGGGTTCAGAACGTCTGCAGGGTGATCAGGGTGATTCGGAGGCCTTCGCCCTCGCCCGTCGTCTCGATGCGGACCCGCTGGCCCGGGCGGAGCAGGCGCAGGCCGCCGGCGTCGAAGGCCGGGGCCTCGAAGGGGACGGGGGTGCCGTCGTCCAGAAGGACCTGGCCGGCGCGGGTGGTGGGGTCGTAGGTGTACGCGGTGGCCTGCATGGGCGCAGCCTACTGGCCGGGTATCAGCAGGCGCGCGGCCGCGGCGGCCGTACGGGGGCCCACGCCGAGGGCGAGGGCGGCACGCAGGTCGTCTCCGGTGTCGACGTCCTGGCGGACGGAGTCGACGGCGCCGAGAGCGAGTTCCACCGCGCCGGAGCGGCGGTGACGGAGGCGGGAGTCGGGGCCGAATGCGGGGGACAGGGCACGGCCGGGGGCCGCGGCGAGCAGGGTGGTGCCGATGCCGGTGGCGTCCGCGAGAAAGGCGCGGGGGAATTCGGCGGCCGCGTTCAGGACGCGGGTCAATTCCGCGGGGCGCAGAGCGGGCAGATCGGCGTTCAGGGCCGCTACGGGGCTTTGCGGGCGTACAGCGCGTACGACTGCGGTTCCGTGCCGCAGAGCGGCGTTCAGGCCGTCCTCGGCGGCGGTCTCGGGGTCCTCCGGGAGCGTCCGGGCGCCCAGGGAGGCCAGCTCGCGGGCGGCCAGCGGGTCGTCCGTGACCACCAGCACATCCCGGACCGCCGCGGCGGTCAGCGCCGCGGCCACGGTGTCCTGGGCGAAGGCGAGGGCCAGTGCGGGGCGCACCTCGTCGGCGGCGGTGTCCGAGAGTCTGCTCTTGGCCCGCGCCAGGGGCTTCAGGGGTACGACCAGGGTCCACAGCACGAGCGTTCCGTCCCTCTCTTGTCGCGGCCATTGTCACCTGGGCGCAATGGAAGGCCACAGGGTGGGGCGTACGGTGTTCTCGACAGACCGGTGGCCCGGGGCGACACTTGTGCGGCTCCCCGGGCGAGGAGCCCCCGACCCACCCAGAGGAAGGTGTCCGAGTGTCCCGCCGCAGAATCGGCTTCTGGTACCGCTTCGCAGCGGTCCTGTGCAAACCGCCGCTGGTGGTTCTGATCAAGCGGGACTGGCGTGGAATGGAGAACATTCCGGCTGACGGCGGATTTATCACCACGGTGAACCACAATTCGCATGTGGACCCCTTCGCGTACGGGCACTTTCAGTACAACAGCGGCCGCGTTCCGCGATTCCTCGCGAAGAGCAGTCTTTTCCGGAATGGATTCGTCGGTGCCGTGATGCGCGGCACCGGACAGATCCCGGTATACCGCGAGAGCACCGACGCGCTGAGCGCCTTCCGGGCCGCGATCGACGCCGTGGAACGCGGCGAATGCGTCGTCTTCTATCCCGAGGGCACCCTCACCCGCGACCCGGGCGCCTGGCCCATGACCGGCAAGACCGGAGCCGCGCGGGTCGCCCTGCAGACCAGGTGCCCGGTGATCCCGGTCGCCCAGTGGGGCGCCAACGAAGTGCTCCCGCCGTACGGCAGGAAGCCCAGCTTCCTGCCGCGCAAGACCCACCACGTGCTCGCGGGCCCGCCCGTAGACCTCTCGCACTTCTACGGCCAGGACATGACCCCCGACCTGTTGAAGGACGCGACGGAGGCCATCATGGCCGCCATCACCCGCCAGCTGGAGGAGATCCGCGGCGAGAAGGCGCCCGAGACGCCGTACGACCCCAAGGTGGAGCGCATCGAACAGCGGCGCAGGACCGCCCGGGCGGTCGTCGAGAATCACCTGCCCGAACACCACACGGTCCAGCGGGCACCGGAACATCAGGATGAGGGGCAGGGCAAGTGAGCAAGCCGGTCAAGGCGGCCGTCTTCAGCGCCGGTTCATGGGGCACGGCCTTCGGCATGGTGCTCGCCGACGCGGGGTGCGAGGTCACCCTGTGGGCGCGTCGCCCGGAGGTGGCTCAGGCCATCAACTCCACCCGGACGAATCCCGACTACTTCCCCGGCATCCAGCTCCCGGAGAATCTGCGCGCCACGACGGACCCCGCAGAAGCCGCCGCGGGTGCCGACTACACGGTCCTGTCCGTGCCCTCCCAGACCCTGCGCGCCAACCTCGCCGAGTGGACGCCGCTGCTGGCTCCGGACACCGTGCTCGTCTCCCTGATGAAGGGCGTCGAACTCGGTACGACCATGCGGATGAGCGAGGTCATGGAGGACGTCGCCAAGGTCGGCCAGGACCGCATCGCCGTCGTCACCGGGCCCAACCTGGCACGCGAGATCGCCTCCCGTATGCCGGCCGCCTCTGTCGTCGCCTGCACCGACGAGGCCGTCGCCCAGCGGCTCCAGGCCGCCTGCCACAACCCGTACTTCCGCCCGTACACCAACACCGACGTCGTCGGCTGCGAGCTGGGCGGCGCGGTGAAGAACGTCATCGGTCTCGCCGTCGGTATCGCGGACGGCATGGGCCTCGGCGACAACGCCAAGGGGTCGCTCATCACGCGCGGTCTCGCCGAGACGACCCGCCTGGGCCTCGCGATGGGCGCCGACCCGCTCACCTTCGCCGGACTCGCGGGCCTGGGCGACCTGGTGGCGACCTGCTCCTCGCCGCTCTCCCGCAACCACACCTTCGGCACCAACCTCGGCAGGGGCATGACCCTGCAGGAGACCATCGCGGTCACCAAGCAGACCGCCGAGGGCGTCAAGTCCTGTGAGTCCGTGCTGGACTTGGCGCGCCGGCACGGCGTCGACACGCCCATCACCGAGACGGTCGTCGACATCGTCCACGAGGGCAAGCCGCCCGTCGTCGCCCTCAAGGAGCTGATGTCGCGCAGCGCCAAGCCCGAGCGACGCTGAGCGAAAGCGACCGTATGGGCACTGACTGGCGCCCTACCAACGGGTACCCTCAACGCGATATGAGCACCGAGAACCTCCCCCAGAGCCCTGAGCAGCCGCCCCGTAAGCCGCGCGTGGCCGTCGTCTTCGGCGGCCGCAGCTCGGAACACGGGATCTCCGTGGTCACGGCCGGCGCCGTCCTGCGCGCCATCGACCGGACGAAGTACGACGTCCTGCCGATCGGCATCACCAGGGACGGCCGTTGGGCGCTCACCGCCGACGAACCGGAGCGGATGGCGATCACCGAGCGCCGCACGCCGAGCGTCGAGGAACTCACCGATTCGCGGGAGGGCGCCGTGGTGCTCCCCGTCGACCCCGCCAACCGCGAAGTCGTCTACAGCGAGCCCGGTTCGGTGCCCAAGGCGCTCGGCGAGGTCGACGTCGTCTTCCCCGTCCTGCACGGCCCGTACGGCGAGGACGGCACCCTCCAGGGCATGCTGGAACTCTCCGGCGTCCCGTACGTCGGCTCGGGCGTCCTCGCCTCGGCCGTCGGCCAGGACAAGGAGTACATGAAGCGGGTGTTCACCTCCTTCGGGCTCAAGGTCGGCCCGTACGTGGTGATCCGGCCGCGGGAGTGGGAGCGGGACGAGTCCGCCGCCCGCAAGAAGATCGTCGATTTCGGGGGCGAGCACGGCTGGCCCCTCTTCGTGAAGCCCGCACGTGCGGGCTCCTCGATCGGCATCACCAAGGTCGACGACCTCGCCGGCCTCGACGAGGCGATCGCCGAGGCCCAGCGCCACGACCCGAAGATCCTCGTCGAGGCGGCCCTGCGCGGCCGTGAGATCGAGTGCGGAGTCCTGGAGTTCGAGGACGGCCCGCGCGCCTCCGTACCGGCCGAGATCCCGCCGCCCGAGACCCACGCGTACTACGACTTCGAGGCCAAGTACATCGACTCGACCCCAGGGATCGTGCCGGCCCCGCTCACCCCGCAGGAGACCGCCGAGGTCCAGCGGCTCGCGGTCGACGCCTTCGACGCGGCGTCCTGCGAGGGGCTGGTCCGGGCGGACTTCTTCCTCACGGAGGAGGGCGACTTCGTCATCAACGAGATCAACACGCTGCCCGGATTCACGCCGATCTCGATGTACCCGGCGATGTGGCAGGCCAGCGGGATCGAGTACGCGGAGCTGGTGGACCGCCTGATCCAGGCGGCGCTGCACCGTTCGACGGGCCTGCGCTGAGACGCGTCCAGCCACGACGGCGTCGCTGCCTCTCGACGGCCTCCTGAGGCACCCCCTCAGGAGGCAACCCCCTCAGGAACCGCCTTCTTGATCGCAGGTGCCAGCCCCACCAGGATCGGGGAGGTGTCCTCCCCGGCCCTCTCCGCGGACACCGACACCTCCACATACGCGGAGCGATTCGCCGTGGTGAAGCGGTACGACCCGTCGTCCCGCTTCTCCATCAGCCAGTCGACCCCGTCGACGGCCCCGGCCACGGCATCGGCATCGCGCCCCTCAGCCACCCCGGGGTCGATCATCTTCGGCGGCTGGGGCACACCACAGCGCAGTATGATCACCGCGTCGCCCCAGCCCGCCGTCAGCTCGGAGGCCGGCTGCGGATCCTGGCGGCTGAGACCGTCCACCTCGCGCGGCAACACCTCGTCCAGGTTCCGGCACAGTTTCACGGCGGCGGCCCCAGCGCTGGGAACCACCGCCGAGCCGCCGTCGTCTGCTGAGGAGCAGCCCGCGACGGCGATCAACGACAGGGCCAGGACGGGCAGCCCGAAGCGAGCGGGGCGCCGGTGACGCGAGGAGTTCACCGGCCAAGGGTAGACGGGGGCTACAGGTGAACGACCGGGCAGGTCAGGGTACGGGTGATGCCGTCCACTTGCTGGACCTTCGCGACCACCAGTCGGCCGAGGTCGTCGACGGTGTCGGCCTGCGCGCGCACGATGACGTCGTACGGACCCGTCACGTCCTCGGCCTGGACGACCCCAGGGATCTTGCTGATCGAGTCGGCGACGGTCGACGCTTTGCCGACCTCTGTCTGGATCAGGATGTACGCCTGTACCACGGAACCTCCAGGGCGGCCACGAGGATCATGTGGATCATGTCGGGAAAAGGAACGCCACGGTATCGCGTCGTCAGGCGCCAGGGGGAGACCCATGGAGGCCGCGCCGCACACACCGGGATGCGGGCACGACGGAAATTGACGGTCGACTCGACCGTACCGAGGACGAGAACGGCCCGCGACCGGGCGCGAGCGACACTGGAAGCGGCACACGAAGGGGCGATACGACGATGAAGGGCACCGTGGGAGAGCTGGGGGAGTTCGGGCTCATCAGGGAGCTCACCTCCCGGCTCACCACCACCCCGGCGGTCCGGGTCGGCCCCGGCGACGACGCCGCCGTGGTGGCCGCGCCGGACCGCCGGGTCGTGGCGAGCACCGACCTGCTCCTGGAGGGACGGCACTTCCGCCGTGACTGGTCCACGGCGTACGACGTCGGGCGCAAGGCGGCCGCGCAGAACCTCGCGGACATCGCCGCCATGGGCGCCGTCCCCACCGCACTGCTCCTCGGCCTGGTCGCGCCCGTCGAACTCCCGGTGACCTGGGCCACCGAGCTGATGGACGGCCTGCGCGACGAGTGCCAGGTGGCCGGCGCGGCCGTGGTGGGCGGTGACGTCGTACGCGGCGACACCATCATGATCTCGATCACCGCGCTCGGTGATCTGCGCAACCACGAGCCCGTGATCAGGGGCGGCGCCCAGCCCGGCGATGTCGTGGCCGTCACCGGCTGGCTCGGGTGGTCCGCCGCCGGGCACGCGGTGCTCTCCCGGGGGTTCCGCTCGCCGCGCGCCTTCGTGGAGGCCCATCGTCGCCCGGAGCCGCCGTACCACGCCGGCCCCGCGGCCGCCGAGCTGGGCGCGACCGCGATGTGCGATGTCAGCGACGGGCTGATCGCGGACCTGGGGCACATCGCGGAGGCGAGCAAGTGCCGGATCGACATCCGCTCCGGTGCGATCGACATCCCTTCCCAGATGAACGACATCGGGCAGGCCGTCGGCGTCGACCCGATCCAGTGGGTGCTGACCGGCGGCGAGGACCACGCGATCGTGGCGACCTTCCCGCCGGACGTGAAGCTGCCCGCCCGGTGGAAGGTGATCGGCGAGGTCCTCAACCCCTCCGCGCTGCCCCAGGTGACCGTGGACGGGGCGCCCTGGACGAGCAAGGGCGGCTGGGACCACTTCGGGGACATCGAGTCATGAACCTCCCCAGGGTTGTGACGGTCGCGGGCTCCGACTCCGGTGGCGGGGCCGGCATCCAGGCCGACCTGAAGACGATGCTGGCGCTCGGTGTGCACGGCATGAGCGTCGTCACGGCCGTCACCGCGCAGAACTCCCTCGGTGTGCAGGGCGCTTGGGAGCTTCCGGTGGAGGCCGTACGCGCCCAGTACCGCAGCGTCGTCGACGACATCGGCGTCCAGGCGGTCAAGACCGGCATGCTCGCCTCCGCCGGACTCGTGGAGGCAGTCGCCGAGTTGCTAGGCGCCACGGACGTGCCGGTCGTCGTCGACCCGGTCGGCGTCTCCAAGCACGGCGACCCCCTCCTCGCCGCCTCCGCACTGGACTCCGTCCG
The DNA here is from genome assembly GCF_016598475.1 of Streptomyces adelaidensis. Taxonomy (GTDB): domain Bacteria; phylum Actinomycetota; class Actinomycetes; order Streptomycetales; family Streptomycetaceae; genus Streptomyces; species Streptomyces adelaidensis. The sequence goes on along the minus strand of NZ_JAEMUX010000014.1, from coordinate 50,604 downwards.
CACGCGACTGCTCCCGGTGGCGACCGTGGCCACCCCGAACCTCGACGAGGTCGCCCAACTCGTCGGCGTACGGGTCGAGTCGGAGGCCGGGATGCGCGAGGCCGCCGCGGCCGTGCTGGCGTACGGGCCGCGGTGGGCCCTGATCAAGGGCGGGCATCTGTCGGGTGACGCCGTGGACCTGCTCACCGACGGGGCCGAGGAGCACTGGCTGCGGGCGCCCAGGTACGACAACCGGCACACCCACGGCACGGGCTGCACCCTCGCCTCCGCGATCGCGTCGCAGCTGGCGAAGGGGCGGACCGTACCGGAGGCCGTGACGGCGGCCAAGGAGTACGTCACCGGGGCGATCGCCGCCGGGTTCGCGCTCGGCGGGGGGATCGGGCCCGTGGACCACGGGTGGGCTCTCACACGGAGTGTTCCGGCGGTTTGAAGTTCGTCGCCGACTTCTCGGTGATCCGCTTGGAGAGGGCCGCCGGGGGACGGAGGCGAGCAGCCGGTACATCCCGGTTCCGGGCATGGCAAAAAGCCGGCCCACCCTACGGTGGACCGGCTCTGAGCAGCGAACCAGCAGTGGCCGCGCGCTGGCTGAGCGTCAGCGCGAGACCTTGCCGGCCTTGATGCACGAGGTGCAGGCGTTCACGCGCTTCGGCGTCCCACTGACCACGGTACGCACGCGCTGGATGTTCGGGTTCCAGCGACGGGACGTACGGCGGTGCGAGTGCGAGATGTTGTTGCCGAAGCCCGGCCCCTTGCCGCAGACGTCGCAGTTGGCAGCCACGGGTCACTCCAAAGACTTCAGATGCTCTTACGGTTGATCCCGGCATGCCGGGATCACGATCCCAGGATCTGGAATCCGAGTGGCATTGCCGGGGGGAAGGTCCGGTCTGGATCGTCGATCCGGATCGGACAACCGGAGCAGCATACAACGACTGCGTCGGTACAACGAAACTACCATGGCTGGTCCGAGGCTCGTCCCGGCCCTCGCCCCTGCCTTCTTACCGGCGGTCACCACCTCGGGTCTACGCTGCGTGCGACGTGCGGCGTCCCACCTGATGCCACGGGTACCCACCCCACGTACCCACCGCCCGTACGACAGCCAAGCCGCTCAAGGAGGCGCAGGTGCCGCAGGTGCCGCAGACATTCTTCGATGCTCTCGCGGTGCGCACCTGGTGCGGGCTCGCGCTGGCGGCGCTGGGACGCGCGCGCGAGGAGATCGACGCCATCAACGTGTATCCGGTGGCCGACGGCGACACCGGCACGAACCTCTACCTGACGATGGAGTCGGCGGCGGCGGCCGTCGAGGCGGTGTTCGCGGGTCACGAGGCCGGGGACACGACACCCCCGGCCGGCGGTGCGGGCGGGCCCACGCTCGCCGAGGCCGCGCGGGCCATGGCGCACGGCGCGCTGATAGGGGCCCGGGGCAACTCGGGGACGATCCTCGCCCAGCTCCTGCGAGGCATGGCCCAGGTGCTCGCCGACGACAGTGAGGCGGCTCACACCGACGGCCGGGGCCTCGGCCTCGCCCTCCGGCACGCTGCCGATTCCGCCCGCGACGCCGTCGCCCACCCCGTCGAGGGCACCGTCCTCACCGTCGCCTCCGCGGCGGCCGACGCGGCCACCGGCACCGAGGGTGACTGCGGCTCGGTCGCCCGCGCCGCCTACGAGGGCGCCGGTACGGCCCTGGCGGCGACCCCCGGCCAGCTGGCCGCCCTGGCCCGCGCGGGCGTCGTGGACGCGGGCGGGCGGGGCCTGGTGGCCGTGCTGGCGGCGCTGGTGGAGACGTTCACGGGCGAGGCGCCGAGGGCGGTGGCCTCCGGCCGGCCGGCCGCCTGCGCCGTACCCGAGCCGTGCGCGGACGACCGGCCCGAGGCGGGCGGGCCCGCCTTCGAGGTGATCTACCTCCTGGAGGCGGACGACACGGCCGTGGCCCGGCTCAGGGAGCGCCTCGACGGCCTGGGTGACTCGCTGGTCGTGGTCGGCGGGGACGGCCTCTGGAACGTCCATGTGCACGTCGACGACGCCGGGGCCGCCGTGGAGGCCGGGGTCGAGGCCGGGCGGCCGTACCGGATCCGGATCACGCACTTCGGGGCCGAGGACGCGCACATGACCTCTGCGGCCGGGCGGCAGCCGCGCGAGCGCGCCCAGCGGGCCGTCGTGGCCGTCGTGCCGGGGGAGGGGCTGGCCGGGCTGTACACCGAGGCCGGCGCGACCACCGTCCTGGCCCGCCCCGGCGAGCCGCCCGCCAGCGGGGAACTGATCGAGGCCGTACGGCGTGCCCACGCGCGCGAGGTCGTGCTGCTGCCCAACGACGCCGACCTGCGCCACACGGCCGCCGCCGCGGCGGAGCAGGCCCGCGCGGAGGGCGTCCGGGTCGCCCTCATCCCCACTCGCTCGGCCGTTCAGGGCATCGCCGCCCTCGCCGTCCACGAGCCCGACCGCCGCTTCGACGAGGACGTCGTCTCCATGACCTCCGCCGCCGGCGCCACCCGCTACGCCGAGGTCGTCATCGCCGAGCGCCAGTCCTGGACCATGGCCGGCATCTGCCAGGCCGGTGACGTCCTCGGCCTCATCGACGGCGACGTCGCCGTCATCGGCGACGACGTCACCGCGGCGGCGGCCGCGGTGGTCGACCGGATGCTGGCCGCCGGCGGCGAAATGGTCACCCTGGTCCTGGGCGACGAGGCCCCCGTCGGTGTGGTGGACCATGTGGAGACCCGGGTGCGGGAGTCGTATCTGGCGGTGGACATGGTGGTGTATCGGGGCGGAGGGCAGGGGGCGTTGTTGCTGATCGGGGTGGAGTGAGGGCTAATTCGCCAATTTCAGCCCCTCCGACGTTTGAGTCGATTTCAGCCCCTCCGGCGTTTGAGGAGCGGGGTCCGGGGCGGAGCCCCGGGGATGGGACGGGTAGGGGCGGCGGGGGGCGAAAACCCTGGGGCACCCCCGCTCAGCCCTCTCCCATCACTCCCAACATCCTCTCCGCCTCCACCCGCCGAGCCACAGCAACCTCGTCGTCCCGGAGGGCCACCGCGGACAACACCTCCCGAGCCCGCCCCACCGCCTCAGCGCCCCGCCGGAGATCGGCCTCCAGCCACCCCGCCGCAAGCTCCGCGCCCGTACGGGCGTCGACGAAGTCACCCCCGAGGGACGCGTACACCGAGACCGCGCGCTCGACAAGAGCGAGCGCCTCCTCGAACACTCCACGAAACGCCGGGAGTTTCGTGTCGGCGTCGGCGTCGGCGGCGGCGTCGGTGTCCACCGACCGAGCGAGCAGATCCCCGAACTGCCGGTACGTGTCGCCCAGCTCCGCGACGACGCGCCGCCGGTTCTCCTCACCGCTCACGTCGGAGAGCGCGGCCTCACACCCGACCACCGCGTCGTCCATCAGCTCCCGCGCCCCGTCGAGATCCGAGCGCTCCTGCGCCGCGTACCAGGCCCGCGCCCGCAACGCCCGCACATACCCGTGCACGTTCCCGAGCTCACCCCAGAGGTCGACCGCGCGCGCGTACGCCCGATCGGCATCGGCGGGCAGCCCGGCCCGGGCGAGCCCCTCGGCGGCGAGATGCGCGAGCATGGCGTGGTCGCGCTGCTCGGGCCAGTGCCGGGCGATGTCGGCGGCCCGCAGCCACCGTTCGGCGGCCTCACGGTGCTCACCCAGCTCGGTGTGGCAGTCGCCGAGCCACCACAGGGTCTGGGCGACGGCCCCGTCACCGTGCGTCTCGGCCGTGAGGTCCGGCAACGCGGACTCCAGTATCTCGGCGGCTTCCGCCCACCGCCCCTGCCGCAGCAGGAGCCCGCCGAGGAGATGCCGGGCCCAGGCGCCGAGGGTCGGGCCCTCGCCCGCCTCGTCGGCCCAGTGCGCCGCCTCCAGGGCGTGCTCCGCGGCCGGTTCGGCCCGCTCGGTGGCGCCGAGCAGCTCGGCCAGCTGGAGGTGCAGCTGGGCGTGGCCCACCGGCTCCAGATCCGTCCCGCCGTGCTCCAGCGCCGCACGGGCGGCCCGTTCGGCCGTCGCCAGGTCCCCGAGGTGCTGCGCGACCCCGGCGAGCCGCGCCTCGTACTGCACCGCGAACCACGGCAGCCCGGCCGTCACATACCGCTCCGCGGCCTCCGCGAACAGCTCGGCGGCGGCCGCTGCGTCCCCGCCGTGCGCGGCCAGCTCCCCGAGCATCGCCCGCGCCTCGGCGGCCCGCGAGGCCAGCTGTACGTCCTTCGCGCGACGCGGCTCAGCGCACGCACAGAATGCAGCCAGCTCCCGTATGGCGGCCTCGGCGAGGCCCGCCGAGGCGGCGTCCTCCGTCTCGTGCAGCCGCTGCACGAGAATCCGTGCCCGCCCCACCAGCACGGACGCCGTCTGCCGTGCGCCGGTCCCGCCGGCGGCCCAGAGGGCGAGGATCTGCTCGTACGGCTCGGAGATCAGCTCCAGGGCCTCCTCGGGCCGGCCCGTCAGGGCGTGGACGTTCGCCCCGCGCGCGCGTGCCGCCAGCGCCTCGCCCGGGTCGCCGGCCTCCTCGTACAGCTCGGCCGCGCGTTCGAAGCGGGTGCGGCCCTCAGGACCGAGGCCGATCGCCTCGTGGTCGACGATCTCCGCGTGGTCCCCGGCAGCCAGCTCCGCACCCCCGGCTTCGGCGGCACGCGCCACCGCGGCCCAGGCCCCGACCGAGTCGGGGTGCAGGGAGCCGGAGAGCCGGCGCGCCTCGGCGAGGAGGGCGGGCAGGTCGTCCGGGGCCGGGTCCGCCTCGGACCCCGTCCGCTCCACGGCGGCGGGCCGCCGCGGCGCCGGCACCGGCACGACGGTTCGCGCAGCGCGAACCCCCAGCGGCAGGCGGTCCAGCAGCGGCGGCTGGTCCATCCGCTGCCGGGCGCTCGTGCCGACGTACGCCGTGCCGTTGCGCTCGTCGAAGAGCGCGGCCAGCGAAAGGGCCTCCTCGCGCGCGTGGGAGGCCAGTTCGCGAGCGGTCCAGGTACGGCCCGTGGGACCGGGGGCAGTTTGATTTCCGAACCCGAGCGTCGTGAGACGGCCCATGAGCAGGGCCACCACGCTCATGAAGTCCAGCTTGCTGCGCGGGTCCCCGGAGTCCGTGAAGTACGCCGGACGCTCGGCCAGCAGCTCCAGGCCGCGCGCCTCGTTGCCGGTCAGGGCACAGAACTCCACATGGTCCGCGTACGCGCCCCGCATGCTCTCCATGGCCCGCACCAGCCGGAAACCGCGCAGATGGTGCGCACGGGCCTCGTCGGGGCGCCCCAGCCGCAGCAGCGGCACCAGGGAGGACGCCAGCACGGTGTGGGGCTCGTGGGCGCACGTGTACTCGCCCTCCAGGACCGGCGTCCACAGCTCCAGCGCCTCGGTGTCCCGGAGCTGCCGTGCCCGCCACCAGCCCTGGCCGTGCAGCTCGCACGCGAGGCAGTCGGCCATCGTGTCCCGGTCGGCCGCGAGCCAGGCCCCGTACGCCCGCTCGGCCCGCACCAGATCCCCGACGTGGGTGGCCACGCTGAACTCGGCGCTGCGCACGGCCCGTTCCGAGTGTCCGGCGAGCCGGTAGCGGTGCTCCATCTCGCCGAGCCACTTCTCGACGGAGGCGAGCGGGATGTGCGGCTGGTTCAGCATGCCGGCCGACATCCACTTGAACACCCAGTGCAGGGAGTGGATCTCGTACTCGTCGAAGTTCTCGGGGTGTTCGTCCCACATGCGCAGCAGGCGCGCGAAGGGGACGAACATCTTGTCCTTCTCGGAGCTGTAGTTGTAGACCTTCAGCTGATGCCCGAGCGCCTCGATCACGGCGAGCGGGATGTCCAGCTTCTCGGCCTCCGCGAGCAGCCGCTCCGCGCGCGCGTTGCGGGCGGGACCCTCCGGCTGCTCGTAGTTCTCCGCCATGGCCCGGCGCAGCTCGTCGAAGTCGATGACATGGCTCATCCGCGACCACCCTCCCCGGAACCGGAACCGGGTCCGGACGCGGAGCCGGGTCCGGACGCGGGCCCGGACCCGGGCTCGGTGTGTGTGGCCCACTCCAGCAGGCCGATGAAAGCGCGGTTCAGCAGCGCCGAGTCCGCGGGCCTCAGCGGCCGCTGGGCCATCAGCAGGGCCTGCCCGTAGAGCGACTCGGTGGCCGTGCCGATCAGCTCGCGGTCGGTCAGGGAACTGATCCGCCGGATCAACGGGTTGAGATGGTTGAGCACCAGCCGCGCGCGCGGGGCACTGCCCCGCAGGGAGCCGAGGATGCCCGCCCACAGGTCGTCGGCCTGCTCCTCGGCCTCCGCACGCGCCTGCTCGTGCCGGGCGGACCGGTCGTCCAGATGCAGCGCCGGCACGGACAGCGGGTGAAAGGCCCGCAGGACGACATCGCACCCCAGGGAGTCGAGTCTGGCCCGCGCGGCCGACAGGAAGCCCGCGAGCGCCAGCTCCTCGTCCGGGTCCAGCGAGTCCAGGTGCGCGGTCACCGTGTCGGCGTCCAGCTCCGCGACCACCGTCCCCGGGCGCACCGACGGCAGCGCCTCGACCAGCTCGCTGTCGTACGTGTAACCGCCGTTGACCACCCCGACGCCCTGCGCGGAGGCGATCGCCGCGACCTGGCGGTACTCCTCTACCGTCCGCGTGAAGTGCACCACCGGGTGCCGCTGCGCGAACTCCTCCAGGGACAGCCGTCCGTCGGTCGTCTCGAAGGGGAGCCACGGCAGCATCGTGCGCAGCATCTCCTTGTCGTGCCGCGCCAGCGACTTCACCCCCAGGTGGTGCACCGACAGGAAGGCCGCCAGCCGCTCCGGATCACCGGCGGCGAGCCCGGTGAGCCAGCCGCGGATCCGTTCGCCCAGCGCCTCCCGTACGGCCGCCAGGGTCTCGTCCTCGTACAGCGACTCGCGCGACGCCGTGGGCCGCAGACTGTCCGTGTCCAGCACGCACCGCACGAAGAACGCCCAGTCCGGCAGCAGTTGTTCGGCCCGCTCGGTGAGCAGCATGCCCTTCAGATGCACCCGGTGGCTCGCCCGCTGGGCCGGACTGACGGCCGACGGCAGGACGTACGCCACGCCCCGAATCCCGGCCAGCGGCACATCCAGCTCGATCGAGTCCAGCGGAGTGAACCCGAACAGGTCGTGACAGTGCCGGGCCAGCGCCACCCGACGGGTGGCGGGGGAGGGATACGCCCGGTCCCAGGGCGCCGGCAGATCGGTGACCGCCTCGTCGCCCACCCGGACGTCGTACGGCAGCAGCGCCCCGAAGTCCCGCGCCAGGGACAGCACCCGCTCGGCGCCGAGCCAGTCGGCGGCGCCGGGCCGCGCGACCAGATGCACGGTCGTGCCCGGCTCGGGGCGCGCCTCGTCGGGCAGCGTCCGCACGGTGTACGAGCCGTCGTCGGCCGCCGTCCACTCCACGGGCGGCGCGTCCGGCGTACGGGCGCTGCGGCTGACCACGCGGATGCGCTCGGCGACCACGAAACAGGCCAGCAGCCCGATGCCGAACTGCCCCAGGAAGTCCGAGCGGACCTCCTGGATCCCGTCGTCGCGCTTGGAACTGCGACCGATCGTGGCGAGCAGATTGTGCACGTCCGCCTCGGTGAGCCCGATACCGGAGTCCTCCACCCGCAGCGCGCCGCCCTCGGCGAACAGCCGCACCCGGGCGGGCGCGTCCGGCTGCTCGGCACGTCGCGCGGTGATCGCGTCCACGGCGTTCTGCAGCAGCTCGCGCAGGTAGACCTTCGGACTGGAATACAGGTGGTGCGAGAGCAGATCCACCAGGCCACGCAGATCGACCTGGAACGTATGAGGTGACTGGGGTGACTGAGGAGTCTGGGATGCCTGGGATGACTGTGAGGTCATTGAATCCATCGTCGCAGCGCCGGTGGGGTGGGTTTCTGGCGACGGCGGCGGGGTCGGGCGGTCCCGCGAGACGGTGACCGCGGACGGGATGGGGTACGGGCCTGTCACAGGCCCGGGAGTGCGCCATCCTAGGCGCGAACGACCCGTCTGACCAGCGGATTTCACGTACGTATACGGGAATGTCAGTGCCGTGGTGTGCAATGGATCTCGTGCCCGCGCTCGAAGAACCGCTCAAGAACACGCTCGGCGCCGCCACCGCGAAGGTGATGGCCGAGCACCTCGGCCTGCACACCGTCGGTGACCTGCTGCACCACTATCCCCGCAGATACGAGGAGCGCGGCCAGCTCACCCACCTCGCCGACCTGCCCATGGACGAGCACGTCACGGTGGTCGCCCAGGTCGCCGACGCCCGCCTGCACAGCTTCGCCTCCGCCAAGGCACCCCGGGGCAAGGGCCAGCGCCTCGAAGTGACCATCACGGACGGCAGCGGCCGCCTCCAGCTCGTCTTCTTCGGCGCGGGCGTCCACAAACCCCACAAGGACCTCCTCCCCGGCACCCGCGCCCTCTTCGCCGGCAAGGTCTCCGTCTTCAACCGCCGCCTCCAACTCGCCCACCCGGCCTACGAACTCCTGCGCGGCGACGACGTCACGGAGACCGTCGACACCTGGGCCGGCGCCCTCATCCCGATCTACCCGGCCACCGCCAAGCTGGAGTCCTGGAAGATCGCCAAGGCGGTCCAGACGGCCCTCCCCAGCGCCCAGGAGGCCGTGGACCCGCTCCCCGAGTCATTGCGCGAGGGCAGGGGCCTGGTCTCCCTCCCCGAAGCCCTCCTGAAGATCCACCGCCCGCACACCAAGGGGGACATCGAAGGCGCCCGCGACCGCCTCAAGTGGGACGAGGCCTTCGTCCTCCAGGTAGCCCTCGCCCGCCGCCGCCACGCCGACGCCCAACTCCCGGCCGTCCCCCGCAGACCCACCCCCGACGGCCTCCTCACCGCCTTCGACGCCCGCCTCCCCTTCACCCTCACCGACGGCCAGCTGAAGGTCACCAAGGAGATCTTCGACGACCTGGCCACCGAGCACCCGATGCACCGGCTGCTCCAGGGAGAGGTCGGCAGCGGGAAAACCATGGTGGCCCTGCGCGCCATGCTCGCCGTCGTCGACGCCGGCGGTCAGGCCGCGATGCTCGCGCCGACCGAGGTGCTCGCCCAGCAGCACCACCGGTCGGTCACCGAGATGATGGGCGAGCTGGCCGAGGGCGGCATGCTGGGCGGCGCCGAGCAGGCCACCAAGGTGGTGCTCCTCACCGGCTCGATGGGCGCCGCGGGCCGCCGCCAGGCGCTGCTCGACCTGGTCACCGGCGAGGCCGGCATCGTCATCGGCACCCACGCGCTGATCGAGGACAAGGTCCAGTTCCACGACCTGGGCCTGGTCGTGGTGGACGAACAGCACCGCTTCGGCGTGGAACAACGCGACGCCCTGCGCGGCAAGGGCAAGCAGCCGCCCCACCTCCTCGTCATGACCGCCACCCCCATCCCGCGCACCGTCGCCATGACCGTCTTCGGCGACCTGGAGACCTCGGTCCTGGACCAACTCCCCGCCGGCCGTTCCCCGATCGCCAGCCATGTCGTCCCCGCCGCCGACAAGCCCCACTTCCTCGCCCGCACCTGGGAACGCGTCCGCGAGGAGGTCGAGAACGGCCACCAGGCGTACGTCGTCTGCCCTCGCATCGGCGACGAGGAGGACGACCCGAAGAAGACCGGGAAGAAGTCCCCCGAGGACGAGGCCGAGAAGCGCCCGCCCCTCGCCGTCCTCGCCGTCGCCGACCAACTCGCCAAGGGCCCCCTCCAGGGCCTGAAGATCGAGGTCCTGCACGGCCGTATGCACCCCGACGACAAGGACGCGGTCATGCGCCGCTTCGCCGCCGGCGAGACCCACGTCCTGGTCGCCACCACGGTCATCGAGGTCGGCGTCAACGTCCCGAACGCCACCGCCATGGTGATCATGGACGCCGACCGCTTCGGCGTCTCCCAGCTCCACCAGCTCCGCGGCCGCGTGGGCCGAGGCTCCGCCCCCGGCCTCTGCCTCCTGGTCACCGACATGCCCGAGGCCGCCGCGGCCCGCCAGCGCCTCAACGCCGTGGCCTCCACCCTCGACGGCTTCGAACTCTCCCGCATCGACCTCGAACAACGCCGCGAGGGCGACGTCCTCGGCCAGGCCCAGTCCGGCGCCCGCACCAGCCTCCGGATGCTGGCGGTCATCGACGACGAGGAGATCATCGAGGAGGCCAGGGAGGAAGCGGCCGCGGTAGTGGCCGACGACCCGGACCTGGAACACCTGCCGGGCCTGCGCACAGCCCTGGACGCCCTTCTGGACGAGGAGAGAGAGCAGTACTTGGACAAGGGGTAGGGACGCCGCCGCGGCTTTTGCTTTTTTTGGGGGGGCAGGGAACTGCGCGAGCAACCCGCACCCACCTGCGGCCGCCCACCAGGCAGAAGCACCCCCCACCTCCGGCTGCCAAACTGGATCCGTGACCACGCCCTCGAACAAGGACCCCAGATGACCCGCGTGATCGCCGGCGCAGCCGGCGGACGACGCCTCTCGGTGCCGCCCGGCACCGGAACCCGGCCCACATCGGACCGCGCACGCGAGGGCCTCTTCTCCACCTGGCACGCCCTCCTCGGCGGCCCCCTGGAAGGCGAACGCGTCCTCGACCTCTACGCCGGCTCCGGCGCCGTAGGCCTGGAGGCACTCTCCCGCGGCGCCGGCCACACCCTCCTCGTGGAAGCCGACGCGCGAGCGACCCGCACGATCCGCGACAACGTCCGATCGCTCGCCCTCCCAGGCGCCGAGGTGAGGTCGGGCAAAGCGGAGCAGATCATCCAGGGCCCGGCACCGGACGAGCCGTACGACCTCGTCTTCCTCGACCCCCCGTACGCCGTCTCGGACGACGATCTTCGGGAGATCCTGCTCACACTCCGTGCGGGGGGCTGGCTCCGGGACGAAGCTCTCGTCACCGTGGAGCGCAGCACCAGAGGCGGCGAATTCCGGTGGCCGACCGGTTTCGAGGCGATCAGGGCCCGTCGCTACGGCGAGGGAACGTTTTGGTACGGTCGCGCCGCCGTTACGTGCGAAGACGCACGATGACCGGACTGGAGAGCGAGGGATTCCAAGTGCGCCGTGCCGTCTGTCCCGGGTCGTTCGACCCCATCACCAACGGGCACCTAGACATCATTGGCCGCGCCTCCAAGCTGTACGACGAGGTCTACGTCGCGGTGATGATCAACAAATCCAAGAGGGGCCTCTTCGAGGTGGAGGAGCGGATCGAGCTGATCCGCGAGGTCACCGCCGAGTACGCGAACGTACGGGTCGAGGCCTTCCACGGACTGCTCGTCGACTTCTGCAAGCAGCGCGACATCCCCGCCATCGTCAAGGGCCTGCGCGCGGTCAGCGACTTCGACTACGAGCTGCAGATGGCCCAGATGAACATCGGTCTCTCCGGCGTGGAGACCCTCTTCGTCCCCACCAACCCTACCTACAGCTTCCTGTCGTCCTCCCTGGTCAAGGAGGTCGCCACCTGGGGCGGCGACGTGGCCCACCTGGTGCCCCCACTCGTCCTCGAAGCGCTGAACGAGCGGCTGAAGCAGGACTGAGTCAGCACTGACGGGACGGGGGTCGTCCGCTGGCCGTACAGTCGACCCGACCGTCTCCAACACAGCTGTAGAGAGTGGCGAACACACGGTGGACCACACGGTGGACGTGCAGAAGAAGCTCGACGAGATCGTCTCGGTGGTCTCCGGCGCCCGGGGCATGCCCATGTCGGCCTCGTGCGTGGTCAACCGCGCCGACCTGCTCTCGCTGCTCGAAGACGTGCGTGCGGCCCTGCCCGGCTCCCTCGCCCAGGCGCAGGAGCTGATCGGCGACCGTGAGCACCTGGTCGAGCGGGCCCGGCTGGAGGCCGAGCGGATCGTCGAGAACGCGCACGCCGAGCGCGGCTCCCTGATCTCCGACACCGAGGTCGCCCGCCGCTCCCAGAACGAGGCCGACCGCATCGTCGGCGAGGCCCGCCAGGAGGCCGAGGCGGTCCGCGCGGAGGCCGACGACTACGTCGACTCCAAGCTCGCCAACTTCGAGGTCGTCCTCACCAAGACCCTCGGCTCGGTCGGCCGCGGCCGCGAGAAGCTGCTCGGCACCGGCCCCGGCCTCGACGGGCAGGGATACGCCGACCCCGAAGAGGACGACGCCCCCGAGCGCAGCCACGACCCCGAGACCCTGCGCCGCGACGCCGACGCCTACGTGGACGCCAAGCTCGGTGCCTTCGAGGCGGTCCTCGCCAAGACCCTGGAGGCCGTCGGCCGCGGCCGCCAGAAACTGCACGGCCGGATCGCCTCCGACGACCTCGGCGCCCTCTCCCTGAACGACGACGGCGCCTCCCCGCAGCTCACCAGCGACGCCGACTACCTGGCTGGCCTCGCGGAAACCCCCGCGCAGCAGTCCCCCGCGGTGCCGGAGCAGCAGTCGTACGGTCAGCAGCAGGACGTGTACCAGACGACGGCGTACCAGCAGGATCCGTACGGCGGCTACCAGCAGCAGTACGCCCAGCCCCAGCAGGCGCCCGACCCCTACGGCTACCAGCAGGCCGACCCGTACGCGGCCGGCTACCCGCAGCAGCCGTCGTACGACCCGAGCCAGGCCCCCCAGGGGCACCAGGATCAGCAAGGGCACCAGGGGCACCAGGGGCACCAGGGGTATGCGCAGCCGCAGGCGAATGCCCTCGACGAGACCAGCCTCTTCGACACCACCATGATCACGGCGGAGCAGCTGCGCCGCTACGAACAGGGCCGCTGACAGCGGATTGGGCCGATGGCGAAAGGTCCAGTATCCTGGCTCTTCGGTCGCGCGTGCGTTCATGCTGTCCGCAAAAGACGCTCCGCGATCGTGGGCTGCCCGGAACACAGGGGCAGCACCCCTCCTCCGAGTTCGTATTCGAAGACCGAAAGTTGAAATGGCTCTGAACGCCCGCCTCGACCACCGCAACCCCCTCGTGTTCGACACACACGAGCTGGGCCGGCGGCCCGGTGCGCAGCAGCGCCTGACGCGTTCGGTCGACGCTCCCAAGGACCTCGGTATCAAGGGGGTCGTCGGAGTGCCGGAAGGCGCCCCGGTGGAGCTCGAAATCCGTCTGGAGTCGGTCATGGAAGGGGTGCTTGTCACAAGCACCGCCCGTGCACTGGCCAAGGGGGAGTGCGTAAGGTGTCTGGAGCCGCTGGAGCTCGATCTCGAAGCGGACTTCCAGGAGTTGTTCTCGTACCCTGACGCCGACGACCGGGGCCGCCCTGTGGCGGAGCCGGCCGACGACGCCGAGGACGACGAGGACAGGCTCTTCATCGAGGACGGTCTGTTCGACCTCGAACCCGTGCTGCGTGATGCGGTCGTGCTCGCACTGCCGATGCAGCCGGTGTGCCGGGACGACTGTCCGGGCCTGTGCTCCGAGTGCGGAGAACGGCTCGCTGACGCCCCGGACCACCACCATGACGCCGTCGACATCCGTTGGGCGGCACTGCAGGGACTCGCCGGTTCACTCGAAGATGGCGAGAAGGACGAGATGAGCGGCGCCGAACCGGGCGTCGACGAGAAGCAGGAGAAGTAGCCGTGGCTGTTCCGAAGCGGAAGATGTCGCGCAGCAACACGCGCCACCGCCGGTCGCAGTGGAAGGCTGCGGTCCCCAACCTGGTGTCGTGCGAGCGCTGCCACGAGCCCAAGCTGCAGCACATCGCGTGCCCGTCTTGTGGCACCTATAACAAGCGCCAGGTCCTCGAGGTCTGAGCGGCTGGTGAGAGGCACTGTGTCCAGCCCCAAGAAGGCGGATGACGCCAAGGCGGAGCTCTCCGCCAAGAAGAAGGCGGCGGAGAACACAGCCTCGTCCCACACGCTTCTGGAAGGGCGGCTCGGCTATCAGCTGGAGTCCGCCCTTCTGGTGCGTGCGCTGACCCACCGTTCGTACGCGTACGAGAACGGCGGTCTGCCGACCAACGAGCGTCTGGAGTTCCTCGGGGACTCCGTGCTCGGCCTCGTGGTCACGGACACGCTGTACCGCACCCACCCCGACCTGCCCGAAGGCCAACTGGCCAAGCTGCGGGCCGCGGTGGTCAACTCTCGTGCGCTGGCGGAGGTGGGCCGCGGGCTCGACCTCGGCTCCTTCATCCGGCTCGGCCGTGGTGAAGAGGGCACAGGTGGCCGGGACAAGGCTTCCATCCTCGCCGACACCCTAGAAGCGGTGATCGGTGCGGTCTATCTCGACCAAGGACTGGAATCGGCGGGGGAGTTGGTGCACCGCCTGTTCGACCCGCTGATCGAGAAGTCCTCGAACCTCGGAGCCGGCCTGGACTGGAAGACCAGTCTCCAGGAGCTCACCGCGACCGAGGGGCTCGGCGTGCCCGAGTACCTGGTCACGGAGACCGGCCCCGACCACGAGAAGACCTTCACCGCTGCCGCCCGCGTCGGAGGCGTCTCGTACGGCACCGGCACCGGCCGCAGCAAGAAGGAAGCGGAGCAGCAGGCGGCGGAGTCCGCCTGGCTGTCCATCCGCGCCGCGGCGGACGAACGAGCCAAGGCAGCGGCCGAAGCCGCCGCCGAGGCCGACGACGACCCCGCCGACACTCCTTCGGACACCGCCCCGGCCTGACCGCCGGACGCCGACGTACCACCCGGACCCGCAAGCCGCCCCGGCGGCCTGCGGGTCCGCTCGCGTCCGGCCCCGTGCTTTTTCCTTTAGGGGCGCGGGGAACCGCGCGACCAGCCCCCACCGGACCCGCACCCGCCAACGAAGCCCCACCCCCCGACCCCTGACGCGAATCGCTACGCTGCGGACGCCACCCACCAACGCGCTCCCCGGAGGACACTCGTGCCCGAACTTCCCGAGGTAGAGGTCGTACGGCGAGGACTGGCGCGGTGGGTGGCCCACCGGACCGTCGCCGACGTCGAGGTACTGCATCCGCGGGCGATCCGGCGGCATCCGGCCGGGCCCGAGGACTTCGCGCACCGGCTCAAGGGGCACCGCATCGGTGAGCCGAGCCGGCGGGGAAAGTATCTGTGGCTGCCGGTGGAGGACACCGGGATCGCCGTGCTGGCCCACCTCGGGATGAGCGGGCAGCTGCTCGTGCAGCCGCAGGACGCGGCCGACGAGAAGCACCTGAGGATCCGGGTCCGTTTCGCGGACGACCTCCGTACCGAACTCCGCTTCGTGGACCAACGCACCTTCGGTGGGCTGTCGCTGCACGACACCACCCCCGACGGCCTGCCGGACGTCATCGCGCACATCGCGCGCGACCCGCTCGACCCGCGGTTCGACGCGGAGGCCTTCCACCAGGCGCTGCGGCGGAAGCGTACGACCATCAAACGGGCCCTGCTCGACCAGTCGTTGATCAGCGGGGTCGGCAACATCTACGCGGACGAGGCGCTTTGGCGCGCACGTGTCCACTACGAGCGCCCGACCGCCGGTTTCACGCGCCCCCGCACCACCGAACTCCTGGGCCATGTACGGGACGTGATGAACGCGGCCCTCGCGGTGGGCGGCACGAGCTTCGACAGCCTGTACGTCAACGTCAACGGGGAGTCGGGGTACTTCGACCGCTCGCTCGACGCGTACGGCCGGGAGGGGCTGCCCTGTCGGCGCTGTGCCACGCCGATGCGGCGGCGGCCGTGGATGAACCGGTCCAGCTACTTCTGCCCGACGTGTCAGCGGGCGCCGCGGGCCTCGTCGTAGTGCTCGCGGGCCCGGAGCACGTCCTCCATGCGGTCCTCCACGCAGGTGATGAGGGACAGCAGGCGCTCGGAGACCTCGCGGCCCAGCGGGGTGAGGGTGTAGTCGACGCGGGGCGGGTTGGTGGGCTGGGCCTCGCGGTGGACCAGGCCGTCGCGCTCCAGGGCGTGCAGGGTCTGGGAGAGCATTTTCTCGCTGACGCCGTCGACGCGTCGGCGCAGCTCGTTGAAGCGGAGCGAGCCCTCGTGCAGCGCGCCCAGCGTGAGCACACCCCAGCGGCCCGTGACGTGCTCCAGGGTGTTCCGGGAGGGACAGTTCCTGGCGAACACATCGAAGGCCAGGTCGTCGAGGTTCACGGCGTCCGCGCCCGCGGCGGCCTGCGCGGGCGTCACTGCGGTCTGCGCGGCTGATTCCATACGTCGAGAATACTCCGGCGCAGCGCTAACCAAAAGGTTGCACTAACTGCTGGTTAGTGCTTGCCGGGGTCGACCGGCAGCAGAGGGCGGCGCGGGTGACGGTCTAGTAGCCGAAGTCCTGCGTCCACCAGGGGCCGCCGGCGCCCAGGTGGACACCGACGCCGAGGGTCTTGAAGTCGCAGTTCAGGATGTTCGCCTTGTGGCCGGGGCTGTTCATCCAGGCTTCCATGACCGCCTCGGCGGTGGCCTGGCCGCGGGCGATGTTCTCGCCGCCGAGACCGGTGATCCCGAGGGCGGCCGCGCGGTCCCACGGGTCCTCGCCGTCGGGGTTGGTGTGGTCGAAGAAGTCGCGCAGGGCCATGTCCTCGCTGAAGGTCTCGGCCAGCTTGGCCAGATCGCTGCTGGCCGCCACCGGGCTGCAGCCCGCCTTGGCCCGCTCCTCGTTGACCAGCTGGAGCACCGCGGCCTCGGCCTGCGTCTCGGAGGAGACCTCCACCGGGGCGGTGGTCTTCTTCTCCTTCTCCTTGGTGGGCTCGGCGGCCGGCTTCTTGGGCTTCTTGGCCTCGGAGCCCTTGCCCGCCTCTTCGGAGGGCTTCTTGGACGGCGTGGTCGACTGGGAGGGGCTGGACGACGGCGAGGCCTCGCGCTCGGTGTCCCGGCTGGTGGACTCGTCCTCGCGCTCCTGCGCGGCGCCGTCCGTGCCGCCCTGCTGGGTCGCCCCACTCGTCGGCGAGCCGGCCGGCAGCACCGTCTCGGCGCTGTTACCCCCGCTGACCGTGTACTTGTCGCCGCCCGGCAGCACCCCGGTGGCCATCGCGACGGTGCCGAGGGCGACGGCGGCGGAGACACCGAGCAGACCGGTCTTCACAGGCGTCGCGGTCCTCTTCTTGCGACGGCGGGAATTGCCGCCGCGTGACGCGGCCTGGGCGTCCGCCTCCAGGACCGCGGCGAACCCGTACAGGTTCTCCGGGCCGTAGTGCGGCTCCTCGGAAGCGAAGCCCGTGTCCGTGACCCCGGTGGCGCGGCCACTGGCGGCGCGGCCGGCGGCGGAGCGTCGGTGGCGTCCCATGTCCTGGCCTTCCTCGTCCTTGCGGTGTCCTGCGGTCAACGTTGGGAACGATGTTGGGGGTGTCGTCAACGTTGTGATCGTCGCCTTCACGAACCTCACACGAACGAGTGAGTTTCATATGAGATTCATTGGGTCGGGACGGTACAGCATGGCGCCAGGGGAGGGAGAGGCCCGAGAGACATTGGCCCGTTAGCGTGCAGTCATGAGCGAGGATGTACGGCTGGTCGCCTGGGTGCGTGGACGGGTGCAAGGTGTGGGTTTCCGCTGGTTCACGCGGGCCAGGGCGCTGGAGGTCGGCGGGCTGAGTGGTTTTGCTCTCAATTTGGCCGACGGACGGGTGCAGGTGGTCGCCGAGGGCTCCCGCGAAGCGTGCCAAGGGCTCCTCGACTGGCTCCTGAGCGACGACACGCCCGGGCGCGTGGACGGTGTCACCGAGATCTGGGACACACCACGACGGGGCTACGAGGGCTTCGCCATTCGCTGAGCCCACGTTGTGCGGCGGGTCGGGCGAGAGCGGAGGGGCACGCCACCGGCATATGCCAGATGCATGCACAAAGTAGAAATGTGCAGGTGATTGCCAAGACGGGTTTGTCGTGGCAGGCTCCGATAACAGGATGATCCCGTCGCTCCATGGGCGCGGAGAGGCCCAGGAAAGGCCGCAGCGTCGCCCGCTCAGGGCCGCGCGGCACCGGGACGCCTGCCAGTGCGGGGCGTGATCGTGTTGACCGTCAAACTTTTTGGTGAGACGCTGAAAGCCCCGCGCACCTTAGCTGTTTGGCATGGATGAACGGCAGCTTAAACTCAACAGTGCCAAGCACCGCGGGTGCGATTCCCTCACGACCCACCCGCTTCGGTCGGTCACTCAGTGTGGAGGACCATCCATCATGGCAAAGGCGCTTCTCGGTTACGTCGGCGGCTCCGACCCGCGACTCCTCGCCGAGATGCGACGGCTCCAGCAGCGCGTCCAAGACCTGGAATCCGAGCTCGGAAGGATCCAGGCGGAGAACGACGCGCTGACGGCTGCCGCTTCTCACGACTCGCTCATGGAGCTCGACGCACACCAGGCGGAGCCTGCGCTCACCTGATCACTGCATCGCAACAACACCGTACTAAACGACAGCAGTGGTTGGGCCGGCCTGTATCAACCGCTAAGTTGTCAGATCTGCAAGGGACGCCTTTCTTAGGCGTCCCTTCTTTCTTTCCCCCGCGCTTCCGTGCCGCCTCACCCTCTTCAACGTCTGATGTGCCCTGCACGTTCATGTGCGAAACCGCGCGTTCATGGAGTGAGACAAGGCCGGAAGGTAGAGTCCGGCGGCGTGCACCTCAAGGCCCTGACCCTCCGCGGGTTCAAGTCGTTCGCCTCGGCGACCACGCTCCGGTTCGAACCGGGTATCACGTGTGTCGTCGGACCGAACGGCTCGGGCAAGTCCAACGTCGTGGACGCGCTCAGCTGGGTCATGGGCGAGCAGGGTGCGAAATCGCTGCGCGGCGGAAAGATGGAGGACGTCATCTTCGCCGGCACCACCGGGCGCCCCCCGCTCGGTCGCGCCGAGGTGTCCCTGACCATCGACAACTCCGACGGGGCCCTTCCCATCGAGTACTCCGAGGTCACCATCACGCGGATCATGTTCCGCAACGGCGGCAGCGAGTATCAGATCAACGGCGACACCTGCCGTCTTCTCGACATCCAGGATCTGCTCTCCGACTCCGGTATCGGCCGCGAGATGCACGTCATCGTCGGCCAGGGCCAGCTCGACTCCGTCCTGCACGCCGACCCCATGGGCCGCCGCGCCTTCATCGAGGAGGCCGCGGGCGTCCTCAAGCACCGCAAGCGCAAGGAGAAGGCGCTCCGGAAACTGGACGCCATGCAGGTCAACCTGGCCCGCGTCCAGGACCTCACCGACGAACTCCGCCGTCAGCTCAAGCCCCTGGGCCGGCAGGCCGCCGTCGCCCGCCGGGCCGCCGTCATCCAGGCCGACCTCCGCGACGCCCGCCTCCGCCTCCTCGCCGACGATCTCGTACGACTCCAGGCGGCGCTCCGGACGGAGGTCGCCGACGAAGCCGCGCTCAAGCAGCGCAAGGAGGCCGCCGAGGCCGAGCTGAGGAAGGCGCTCCAGCGGGAGGCGCTCCTGGAGGACGAGGTACGACGGCTCACCCCGCGTCTGCAGCGGGCCCAGGAGACCTGGTACGAGCTGTCCCAGCTCGCCGAGCGGGTGCGGGGTACGATCTCGCTGGCCGACGCCCGGGTCAAGAGCGTCACCTCCACACCCCCCGAGGAGCGGCGCGGACGCGACCCCGAGGACATGGAGCGGGAGGCCGCCCGCGTCCGTGAGCAGGAGGCCGAGCTGGAAGCGGCCCTGGAGGCGGCCGAGCGCGCGCTGGAGGACACGGTCGAGCACCGGGCCGAGCTGGAGCGCGAACTGACGATCGAGGAACGCCGGCTGAAGGACGTCGCCCGTTCCATCGCCGACCGCCGCGAGAGCCTCGCCCGGCTGGGCGGCCAGGTCAACGCCGCCCGCTCCCGCGCGGCCTCCGCCCAGGCCGAGATCGACCGCCTCGCCGCCGCCCGCGACGGGGCGCGGGAACGTGCCGTCACCGCCCAGGAGGAGTACGAGGCGCTCAAGGCCGAGGTCGACGGCCTCGACGCCGACGACAGCGAACTGGCCGGTCAGCACGACGCCGCCAAGCGCGCCCTGGCCGAGGCCGAGGCCGCCCACGCCGCCGCCCGCGAGGCCACCACCACCGCCGAACGCCGCCGCGCCGCCACCCAGGCCCGCCACGAGACCCTCGCCCTGGGCCTGCGCCGCAAGGACGGCACCGGCGCACTGCTCGGCGCGAAGGACCGCCTCGGCGGACTGCTCGGCCCGGCCGCCGAACTGCTGACGGTCACCCCGGGCCACGAGGTCGCCCTCGCGGCTGCCTTCGGTGCGGCGGCCGACGCGATCGCCGTGACCACCCCGGCCTCCGCCGCGGAGGCCATCCGACTACTGCGCAAGCAGGACGCGGGCCGGGCCGCGCTGCTGCTGGCGGGGGCGCCCGAGGATGCTCCGCAAGAGGGCGCGGGTAACCGCGCGACCAGCCACGACGAACCCGCGGAGGAAAGAAGGCCCCTCCCGCCACCCCCGGCCGGGCACTTCGCCACCGACCTCGTCCGTGGCCCCGCCGACCTCATGCCTGCCGTACGCCGCCTACTCCACCGCATCGTCGTGGTGGACACCCTCGAAGACGCCGAGGACCTCGTCTACGGGCGCCCCGATCTCACCGCCGTCACCGCCGAAGGCGATCTGCTCGGGGCGCACTTCGCGCACGGCGGTTCGGCGGCGGCGCCGAGCCTGCTGGAGGTGCAGGCGTCCGTCGACGAGGCGGCGGCCGAGCTGGAAGAACTGGCCGTACGGTGCGAGGAGCTGGCCGAGGCCCAGCAGAGCGCCGTCGAACTGCGCCGGGGCCGGGCCGGGCTCGTGGAGGAGCTGGGCGAGCGGCGCCGGGCTGCCGAGCGGGAGAAGTCCGCTGTCGCCCAGCAGCTCGGGCGGCTGGCCGGGCAGGCGCGGGGTGCAGCCGGGGAGGCCGAGCGGTCCACCGCCGCGGCCGCACGGGCGCAGGAGGCGCTCGACAACGCCGTACAGGAGGCCGAGGAGCTGGCCGAGCGGCTCGCGGTGGCTGAGGAGATGCCCGTCGAGGAGGAGCCCGACACCTCCGTACGGGATCGGCTCGCGGCGGACGGGGCCAATGCGCGGCAGACCGAGATGGAGGCCCGGCTCCAGGTGCGGACGCACGAGGAGCGGGTCAAGGGGCTCGCGGGGCGTGCCGATTCGCTCGACCGGGCCGCGCGCGCGGAGCGCGAGGCGCGGGCGCGGGCCGAACAGCGCAGGGCGCGGCTGCGGCACGAGGCGGCCGTGGCCGAGGCCGTCGCGTCCGGTGCCCGGCAGCTGCTCGCCCATGTCGAGGTCTCCCTCGCCCGCGCGGACGAGGAGCGCACCGCCGCCGACGCCGCGAAGGCGCGCCGGGAGCAGGAGCTCGGGCAGGCCCGCGCCGAGGGGCGCGACCTCAAGGGCGAGCTGGACAAGCTCACCGACTTCGTGCACCGGGGCGAGGTGCTCGGCGCCGAGAAGCGGATGCGGATCGAGCAGCTGGAGACGAAGGCGCTGGAGGAGCTGGGCGTCGAACCGGCGGGGCTGATCGCGGAGTACGGGCCCGACCAGCTCGTACCGCCGTCGCTGCCGGCGGAGGGGGAGGAGCTGCCGGAGGACCCCGAGCACCCCCGCAACCAGCCGAAGACGTTCCACCGCGCCGAGCAGGAGAAGCGGCTCAAGGCGGCCGAGCGGGCGTATCAGCAGCTCGGCAAGGTCAATCCGCTGGCGCTCGAGGAGTTCGCGGCGCTGGAGGAACGGCACAAGTTCCTCAGCGAGCAGCTGGAGGATCTGAAGAAGACCCGCGCCGATCTGCTTCAGGTGGTGAAGGAGGTCGACGAGCGCGTCGAGCAGGTCTTCACCGAGGCGTTCCTGGACACCGCGAGGCAGTTCGAGGGCGTCTTCAGCCGGCTCTTCCCGGGCGGTGAGGGGCGGCTGATCCTGACCGACCCCGACAACATGCTCACCACGGGCGTCGATGTGGAGGCCCGGCCGCCGGGCAAGAAGGTGAAGCGGCTGTCGCTGCTCTCGGGCGGGGAGCGGTCGCTGACCGCCGTCGCCATGCTCGTGTCGATCTTCAAGGCGCGGCCCAGTCCGTTCTATGTGATGGACGAGGTCGAGGCGGCGCTGGACGACACCAACCTGCAGCGGTTGATCCGGATCATGCAGGAGCTGCAGGAGGCGTCGCAGCTGATCGTGATCACCCACCAGAAGCGGACGATGGAGGTCGCCGACGCGCTGTACGGCGTGTCCATGCAGGGGGACGGTGTGTCGAAGGTGATCAGTCAGCGGCTTCGCTGACCGCTCGACCGTGTCCCTGAGCTGCCGCCGTTTCTGTTTCTTCAAGAAATGAACGTATTCCCATCACTCCCTCTCTCAAATGGGCACGTAGGGGCCGTCTTTGGCTTCGAAACTTGAAGGCATAGTCTCGGCAACGTTGCTTTTACCTTCAGGTGGTCCGAGGAGGGCACGTGACCGGCGCAGCGCAGACGCCCACGGTGGGGGTGTGGAGAGGTCGACCCGATCACCTCTCGCACGTGATCTTCATCGCGGCGGCGGCCGCGATGGGCGGTTTCCTCTTCGGCTACGACAGTGCCGTGATTAACGGGGCCGTCGAAGCCGTCCGGGACCGGTACGACATCGGCTCCACGGCCCTGGCGCAGGTCATCGCCGTCGCGCTGATCGGCTGTGCCGTCGGCGCCGCCACCGCGGGTCGAATAGCCGACCGGATCGGCCGTATCCGGTGCATGCAGATCGCGGCCGTGCTCTTCACGATCAGCGCCGTCGGCTCCGCGCTGCCCTTCGCGCTGTACGACCTCGCCTTCTGGCGGATCGTCGGCGGCTTCGCCATCGGCATGGCGTCCGTCATCGGCCCCGCCTACATCGCCGAGGTCGCCCCGGCCGCGTACCGGGGACGGCTCGGCTCGTTCCAGCAGGCCGCGATCGTCGTCGGCATCGCCATCTCCCAGCTGGTCAACTGGGGCATCCTGAACGCCGCCGGTGGTGACCAGCGCGGTGAACTGCTCGGCCTGGAGGCCTGGCAGGTCATGCTCGGCGTCATGGTCGTCCCGGCCGTCCTCTACGGCCTGTTCTCCTTCGTCATCCCCGAGTCGCCGCGCTTCCTGATCTCCGTCGGCAAGGACGAGCGCGCCCGGCAGGTGCTCGCCGAGGTCGAGGGCGAGGACGTGGACCTGGACGCCCGTGTCGCCGAGATCGAGCGGGCGATGAACAGCGAGCACAAGTCGACCTTCAAGGACCTGCTCGGCGGCAGCTTCCTCTTCAAGCCGATCGTCTGGATCGGCATCGGCCTGTCGGTGTTCCAGCAGTTCGTCGGCATCAACGTCGCGTTCTACTACTCCTCGACCCTGTGGCAGTCGGTCGGCGTCGACCCGACGGACTCGTTCTTCTACTCCTTCACGACGTCGATCATCAACATCGTCGGCACCGTCATCGCGATGATCTTCGTGGACCGCGTCGGCCGCAAGCCACTGGCCCTCATCGGCTCCGTGGGCATGGTCCTCGGCCTCGCCCTGGAGGCCTGGGCCTTCTCCTTCGACCTCGTCGACGGCAAGCTGCCCGCAACCCAGGGCTGGGTCGCCCTGATCGCCGCCCACCTCTTCGTCCTCTTCTTCGCGCTCTCCTGGGGCGTGGTCGTCTGGGTCATGCTCGGCGAGATGTTCCCCAACCGGGTCCGCGCCGCCGCGCTGGGCGTGGCCGCCTCCGCGCAGTGGATCGCCAACTGGGCCATCACCGCGAGCTTCCCGTCCCTGGCCGACTGGAACCTCTCCGCGACCTACGTGATCTACACGGTCTTCGCCGCGCTCTCCATCCCCTTCGTCCTCAGGTTCGTGCAGGAGACGAAGGGCAAGGCGCTGGAGGAGATGGGCTAGGGCCGGCCTGTCGGCCTCGCGCCTCCCCGAGTCCGAGGAGAAGGGCCAGGTCCCCGCCGCCCTTCTCCTCGTCCCCTCTGAGCCGAGGTGTTGCAACGATCGCTAGAACTCAGACAGTCGGCCGGACGTGAGGGTCAGCCGGATGCGACGGTCGGCCGCGCGTGAGCGTCGGAGGCG
Source organism: Streptomyces adelaidensis (assembly GCF_016598475.1). Lineage (GTDB taxonomy): Bacteria > Actinomycetota > Actinomycetes > Streptomycetales > Streptomycetaceae > Streptomyces > Streptomyces adelaidensis. The sequence goes on along the minus strand of NZ_JAEMUX010000014.1, from coordinate 26,858 downwards.
ATGGCCGTTGCCGGACGTGACGCTCAGCCGTCGAGCCGCGGCTGCACCCGCTCGGTGAACAGGCGGAGCCCGCGCCACCCCTCCTCGACCGGCATCCCGCCGGCCAGCGGATGCACTACGTAGTTGTCCAGGCCCAGCGCCACGCACTCGTCCGGCGTGACGATCCGGTACACGCCCTCCGCACGCAGCTCCGCCACCGTCGCCGCCCCCGACCGCACGGCCGACCGAATGCCGGCCGACTGCCAGGAGGCGTACGTCCGCGCCTCGTGCAGGAAATGCCCGCCGTACTCGGCCCACGCCCGGTCCGGATCCTCCGCGACGTGCAGCAACGGCGTCTCGGCCGCGGGCATCATCGTCCAGCCCTCGGTGCCGTACTCGACCAGCCGCTCCTTGTAGTACGCCTCCAGCTCCGGCAGATGCGCGCTCGGGAAGAAGGGGAGCCCGAGGCGGGCCGCCCGACGGGCCGCGGCCTTCGACGAGCCGCCGACCAGCAGCAACGGATGCGGCTCGGTGCCAGGGCGCGGGGTGACCCGGACCGTGCGCCCCCGGTAGGCGAACGGCTCGCCCGTCCACGCCTGGAGCAGCGTCTCCAGCAGCTCGTCCTGGAGCCGCCCCCGCCCCTTCCAGTCCACGTCGAACTGGGCGTACTCCTGCGGCCGGTACCCGATCCCGGCGACAGTCACCAGCCGCCCGCCGCTCACCAGATCCAGTACGGCGATGTCCTCGGCCAGCCGCAGCGGATCGTGCAGCGGGCCGATCACCGCCGACACCGTGACCGCGATCCGCCGCGTCGCCCCGAACACCGCCCCCGCGAAGACGAACGGCGACGGCAGCCAGTTGTTCTCGACCCCGTGGTGCTCCTCCGTCTGCACGGTGCTGATGCCCTGCTCATCGGCGTACGCGGCCATCTCGACGGCGGCCCGGTAGCGGGCCCCGAGCGAGGCGGGGGTGGCACGGGGCTCGACCAGGTTGAAGCGGACGACCGTGACGGGCATGGGAGACCCCCTTCTCGCGGCTGTGGAGGGGACGTTAGCTGACGGTCCGTCAGGTATCCAGAGGTGTGGAAGGGCCGTGCGACCCCGTACGGCGATCGAACGCGGCGCGGGGCAGTCCCGCATACTGGTCAGGTTATGGAACTCATCCTTGCTGTAGTCATCGCCGTGGTCGTGCTCGGCGTGCTGGGCGGGCTCGTCGTAGGCGGCCGCAAGAAGAAGACGAAGACCCTGCCCGGGGCGCCCCCCACGACACCCGACATCACCGCACCCCCGGCCGAGCCGCACATCGGCGACGAGGCCGAGACGCCGCGCGACGAACCGCGCCGAACGATCGAGGAGGTCGACCTCCCGGACGCCACGGCGACGGCGCCCGTCGCCGTCGAGGAGCCGCCGGCCGCTCCGGAGATCGAGATCCCCGAGCCGACCGCCGGCCGGCTGGTCCGGCTGCGCGCCCGGCTCTCCCGCTCGCAGAACGCGCTCGGCAAGGGGCTGCTCACACTGCTCTCGCGCGAGCACCTCGATGAGGACACCTGGGAGGAGATCGAGGACACCCTCCTCACCGCCGACGTCGGCGTCCAGCCCACCCAGGAGCTGGTCGAAGGGCTGCGCGAGCGCGTGAGGGTGCTCGGCACCCGCACCCCGGAGGACCTGCGCGGCCTGCTGCGCGAGGAGCTGCTCAAGATCCTCGTGCCCGAGTTCGACCGCGTGGTGCACACCGAGTCCCCGCTCGACACCCCCGGCATCGTGATGGTCGTCGGCGTCAACGGCACCGGCAAGACCACCACCACCGGCAAGCTCGCCCGCGTCCTCGTCGCCGACGGCAAGAACGTCGTCCTCGGCGCCGCGGACACCTTCCGCGCCGCCGCCGCCGACCAGCTGCAGACCTGGGGTGAGCGCGTCGGCGCCCGTACGGTGCGCGGTCCCGAGGGCGGTGACCCGGCCTCCATCGCCTTCGACGCCGTCAAGGAGGGCATCGAGGAGGGTGCCGACGTCGTCCTCATCGACACCGCCGGCCGGCTGCACACCAAGACCGGCCTGATGGACGAGCTCGGCAAGGTCAAGCGCGTCGTCGAGAAGCACGCGCCGCTGGACGAGATCCTGCTCGTCCTCGACGCCACCACCGGTCAGAACGGTCTCGTCCAGGCCCGCGTCTTCGCCGAGGTCGTCGACATCACCGGCATCGTCCTCACCAAGCTGGACGGCACCGCCAAGGGCGGCATCGTCATCGCCGTCCAGCGCGAGCTGGGCGTACCCGTCAAGCTCGTCGGCCTGGGAGAGGGCGCGGACGACCTGGCGCCCTTCGAGCCGGAGGCGTTCGTGGATGCACTTATCGGCGAGTAGCGATCGATATCGCTCATTTCACCTAGGAAATTTCGTAGGTGAGGTCGCAGAAGCGCCCGTCCCCAAGATGCGGTGGGGGACGGGCGCTTCGCTGTGTACGGATCTGAGGGCCGAGGGTCGAGGCCTACGCGCGCGACCGGTGCGCCACGTACGCCAGCGTCCCCAGCAGCAGCCGCGCGGCCGGCGGCTTCGTCGCCGAGTCGAGGGCGGGGGAGCGGAGCCAGCGGACCGGGCCGAGGCCGGCGCGGTCGGAAGGCGGGGCCGTCACATGGGTACCGGGACCGAGGCCGCGCAGATCGAGGGCGGAGGGGTCGTCCCAGCCCATGCGGTAGAGCACGTCGGGGAGCGCGGCGGCCGCGCCGGGGGCGACGAGGAAGTGGGCGCGGCCCTCGGGGGTGGCGATCACGGGGCCGACGGGCAGACCCATGCGCTCCAGGCGGACGAGTGCGTGCCGACCGGCGGACTCGGCGACCTCGATCACGTCGAAGGAGCGGCCCACCGGCAGCATGACGGCGGCGCCGGGAAACTCGGACCAGGCCTCCGTCACCTCGTCGAGCGTGGCGCCGGCGTGGACGGTGGGCGCGAAGCCGAAGGGATGTGCGCCGGGCGCGGAGCAGTTGCTCTTGCCGCACGAGCACGCGCCTGAAGCCGCCCGCGCGCCGGGGACGACGTCCCACCCCCAGAGGCCGGTGAACTCGGCCACGGCCGTGCACTCCGAGGAACGGCCGCGTCGACGCGTGCCGGATCGCATCTCGCGAATGCCGCCGATCGTGAAGCCCATGCCCCCTCCAACGGGTCCAGCGCGCCGGTGGTTACGCGACGGAGTCAGAATGCGACGCTCCGCTTCCGGGTGAGCGGCGCATTTCGGCGCCCGGGGTGGCGTGGTCGATGACGCGCGCCCCTGAATGCATCACTCCACCCAGTCCCGGCCGTCCTGTGTCAAGTGAATCGCGGACAGGCAACCGTGAGTTCATTCGAAGGGGTGGCGAATGGTGGCGTTTCCGGAATCGCCGTGGCCGGACGCGTGATCGTAGGATTACTTTGAGTGCACGGGCCCTGGGATGTACGCGCTCGTGGGTATGCCGGAGGCAAGTCGTCTTTCCGTTCGACGGGTGACAAGTGTCGGACGTACGGCGGGGTAACCGGCATCCTGGTAGGGCTTGGCGCACACAGCGCACAAGTGGTTTCAGGGATGGGGGCGTTCCAGTGGGCGGCAACGGCGGAAGCGGCACGAACGCTGAGAAGCGCCCGAACGAACTGCTGGGCTCATGGTTCGTCCGCAGCGGCTGGTCCAAGGGCGAGCTCGCCCGACAGGTGAACCGCCGGGCGCGACAGCTCGGGGCCAATCACATCTCCACCGACACCTCCCGCGTACGGCGCTGGCTCGACGGGGAGAACCCGCGCGAGCCGATCCCGCGCATCCTGTCCGAGCTGTTCTCCGAGCGGTTCGGCTGTGTCGTCGCCGTGGAGGACCTGGGATTGCGTGCCGCCCACCGGTCCCCGTCCGTCTCCGGCGTCGACCTGCCCTGGACGGGCCCGCAGACCGTGGCGCTGATCAGCGAGTTCTCGCGCAGCGACCTGATGCTGGCGCGGCGCGGCTTCCTCGGGAGCTCGCTCGCCCTCTCCGCGGGCCCGGCCCTCATCGAACCGATGCAGCGCTGGCTCGTCCCCTCGCCCCCCGCCCCCCGCGCCGAACCCGAGCCGTCGGCCGCCGCCCGCCGCGCCGGCCGACTCTCCAAACCGGAGCTGGACCTCCTCGAATCCACCACGGCGATGTTCCGCCGGTGGGACGCCCAGTGCGGCGGCGGTCTGCGCCGCAAGGCGGTCGTCGGCCAGCTGCACGAGGTGACCGATCTCCTCCAGGAGCCCCAGCCCGAGGCCACCGCCAGGCGACTTTTCAAGGTCGCCGCCGAGCTGGCCGAGCTGGCCGGCTGGATGAGCTACGACATCGGCCTGCAGCCCACCGCCCAGAAGTACTTCGTCCTGGCCCTGCACGCGGCGAAGGAAGCCGGCGACAAACCCCTCGGTTCGTACGTCCTGTCCAGCATGAGCCGCCAGATGATCCACCTCGGCCGGCCCGACGACGCGCTCGAACTGATCCACCTCGCCCAGTACGGCAGCCGCGACTGTGCGAGCCCGCGCACCCAGTCCATGCTGTATGCGATGGAGGCCCGCGCCTACGCCAACATGGGCCAGCCCGGAAAGTGCAAACGGGCCGTCCGGATGGCCGAGGACACCTTCTCCGACGCCGAGGAATGGGACGACCCGGACCCCGACTGGATCCGCTTCTTCAACGAGGCGGAGCTGCACGGCGAGAACTCCCACTCCTACCGCGACCTCGCCTATGTCGCCGGCCGGAGCCCCACCTACGCCTCGCTCGCCGAGCCCGTGATGCGTCGCGCCGTCGAGTTGTTCGCCACGGACAGCGAACACCAGCGGTCGTACGCGCTGAACCTCATCGGCATGGCCACCGTGCATCTGCTCCAGCGTGAGCCCGAGCAGGGGGCGGCCATGGCCCAGCAGGCCATGGAGACCGCGAAGAAGGTGCGGTCCGAGCGCGTCAACACCCGCATCCGCAAGACCGTCGACACGGCCGTACGCGATTTCGGCGGCCTCGCCGAGGTCGTCGACCTCACCGACCAGCTCGCCGTCCACCTCCCCGAAACCGCCGAGGCGGTCTGACCCCCCGGCCCGCCGCACGCCAAGGGCCCTCGACTCCGGCCGCGGCCGGCCATCCCGACTGCCCGACTCGGCTCCCCCATGCCAGGTCATCGGATGGTCTGCCGTGGTCGGTCTTTTCCCGGCTATTTGCAAAGCTGATGCACTGTAACAACCTTGATCCCTGTTCCGTAACGTGGCGTGATCCGGTCAACCTGAGTGGCTAGTGTGGCGTCCGTGCCGCCCGCTCGGGCGGCTGCCAACTCCCTGTCCTGCACGTATGTTTGGCGTGCCCGCCAGGGAGACAACGGGGAACGGGGACAACAGGGAATGCAGAGAAAATCAGCCGCGTCCGCCCTCGCGGTAGGCGCGTCCTCACTCGGTCTCATCATGGGCATGGCACCCGACGCGGGTGCAGTCGCAACGACTTCGCACAGCAAGCCCTACAGCGCGACCGTGGCGATGTGGTCCAAGCCGCTGAAGCGCTGCGTCTATGTGAAGCTCACCGGCCGGATCGAGTTCAAGCACTACTACTGGCAGATGAAGGGCGCCAAGGACCACGCCTACACGGGCGTGAAGCTGAAGGACCCGAGCATGACGGCCACCACCTACACGAGCTGTTCGGGTGGCAAGCGGGCCAAGCTCACCAAGCTGGAGCTGACCCAGCGCTGGTACGAGAGCACGAAGTGCAAGATGAACGCCAAGGTGGCCGTGGGCGTGTGGAGCGTCTCCGTCACCCCGACCGTGGAGTGCGGCAAGCGCAAGGCCGCGACACGCGCCACCACCTACAACGACACGCTGTGGAAGTACGCCCAGAGCAACAGCGGCCGCCCGGCGAGCTTCGACGGTACGGTCCGTGTCTCCCTCAAGAGCGAGAAGCTGTGCCTCTCAGCGCGCCCGGAGGTCACGGCCTACGTGAAGGGCAAGTCCGACTCCTGGAACAAGACGGTCAAGGTCTGCGTCAAGCGATGACGCGGCCGGCGGGTCGGTAGACGATCCGGCGCGGGCGGGGGCGGGTGCACACGTCCCCACCCGCGCCCAGCCCCCGGGGAAAAAGGAACATCGGCGGAAGTTCCATCGGATACGAAACCGTTATCCGTGGGGTGTCCCGCAGGGGCAGGGCCCCATGTGGGATGAATCCTTCGAGATCCACGTTTCACCTGTCTGTAACGTGATGAGGGTCTTCGTCACGTCCGGGAAACATTTCCAAACTCCTGGCGAAACGGTGCTGCGCCAGTCTCCTGAGCACGTCGGCCCTCCCCGCTAGCTCCCCCAGCTTCCGCATCCGCACGGGCCGTTCCGACCACGAGGAGATACCGGCATTGAACGGCACAGATACCGGATTCGTATTGATCAGTGCGGCGCTCGTCATGGTGATGACACCGGGCCTGGCGCTCTTCTACGGCGGCATGGTCCGGGCCAAGAGCGTGCTGAACATGCTGATGATGTCCTTCATCTCGCTGGGCATCGTCAGCATCCTGTGGGTGCTGTACGGCTACTCGCTCGCCTTCAGTGGTGACCAGGGCGGCTTCATCGGCAACCTGGACGCGATCGGCCTCAAGGGCATCGACGCCGCCAGCACGGTCGACAGCTTTGTCGCGGGCGCCAACGGCGAACCGCACAAGATCGCCGCGTTCGCCTTCATCCTCTTCCAGATGCTCTTCGCGGTCATCACCCCGGCCCTGATGAGCGGCGCCCTCGCTGACCGCGTCAAGTTCGGCGCGTGGATGATCTTCGTCGCGCTCTGGGTGACCCTGGTCTACTTCCCGGTCGCTCACTGGGTGTGGGCGCCCGGCGGCTGGCTCTTCGAGCTGGGCGTCATCGACTTCGCCGGTGGTACCGCGGTTCACATCAACGCCGGTATCGGCGCCCTCGCGGCGGTCCTCGTCGTGGGCAAGCGCATCGGCTTCAAGAAGGACCCGATGCGGCCGCACAGCCTGCCGCTGGTCATGATCGGCACCGCCCTGCTGTGGTTCGGCTGGTTCGGCTTCAACGCCGGCTCCTGGCTCGGTGTCGACGGCACCACCGCCCGCATGGCGATCAACACGCAGATCGCGACCGCCGCCGCCATCATCGGCTGGCTGATCTACGAGCGCATCCGCCACGGCGCGTTCACCACCCTCGGCGCCTGCTCCGGCGCTGTCGCCGGCCTCGTCGCGATCACCCCGTCCGGCGGTCACGTCAACGCCTTCGGCGCCATCCTGATCGGCATCGTCGCCGGTGCCGTCTGCTCCTGGGCCGTCAGCCTCAAGTACAAGCTCGGCTACGACGACTCCCTCGACGTCGTCGGCGTCCACCTCGTCGGTGGTGTCCTCGGCACCCTGCTGGTCGGCCTCCTCGCCACCGACGGGATCGGCGGCCTCGACCAGCTCGGCAAGCAGGCCACCGGCGCCTTCTCCGTCATGGGCTACACCTTCGTGGTGACCTGGATCATCGCCTTCGCCATCCAGAAGACGATCGGCTTCCGGGCGTCCGAGGAGGACGAGATGACCGGTGTCGACCAGGCCCTGCACGCCGAGACCGCCTACGACTTCAGCTCGGCAGCCGGTTCCCACATGTCCGCCACCACGAGCAGCGTCGCTGCCCCTGTCAGCAAGAAGGTCGAGGCATGAAGCTGATCACCGCCGTCGTCAAGCCGCACCGGCTCGACGAGATCAAGGAAGCCCTGCAGGCCTTCGGGGTGCACGGCCTTACGGTGACCGAGGCCAGTGGGTACGGTCGGCAGCGGGGCCACACGGAGGTGTACCGGGGCGCCGAGTACACGGTGGACCTGGTCCCCAAGATCCGTATCGAGGTGCTCGCCGAGGACGACGACGCCGAACAGCTGATCGACGTCATCGTCAAGGCCGCCCGCACCGGCAAGATCGGTGACGGCAAGGTCTGGTCCCTCCCGGTCGAGACTGCCGTACGGGTCCGGACGGGCGAGCGCGGCCCGGACGCGCTCTGAGAGAAGAGAAGAACAGGAGTCGCTGGGTGACGAGTACCGACGGACATACGGAAGTAGAGGACTCGGGACCCAGCGGCTACGCGGCGGCCCGGCTGCGCCTCCTCCAGGAGGGGGCGCGGTCCGGGCCGCCGCGCCGTGCCGCCCTCGCCGAGCTGACCGACGACTGGCTCGCGGGACTCTTCGGCGCGGGCTCCACCGAGCCACGCGGCGTCTCGCTCGTCGCCGTCGGGGGGTACGGGCGCGGCGAGCTCTCGCCCCGCAGCGATCTGGATCTGCTGCTCCTGCACGACGGCTCCGACGAACAGGCCGTGGCCGCGCTCGCCGACCGCATCTGGTACCCCGTCTGGGACCTGGGACTGGCCCTCGACCACTCCGTCCGCACCCCGGCCGAGGCCCGCAAGACCGCGGCCGAGGACCTCAAGGTGCAGCTGGGCCTCCTCGACGCCCGGCACATCGCCGGTGACCTGGGGCTGACCGCCGGACTGCGCACCTCGGTCCTCGCCGACTGGCGCAACCAGGCCCCCAAACGCCTTCCGCTCCTCCAGGAGCTGTGCTCCGAGCGGGCCGAGCGGCAGGGGGAGCTGCAGTACCTGCTGGAGCCCGACCTCAAGGAGGCGCGCGGCGGACTGCGCGACGCCACCGCGCTGCGCGCCGTCGCCGCCTCCTGGCTCGCCGACGCCCCCCGCGAGGGACTCGACGACGCCCGGCGCCGGCTCCTCGACGTACGCGACGCGCTGCATCTCACCACCGGGCGCGCGACCGACCGGCTCGCGCTCCAGGAGCAGGACCAGGTCGCCGCCGAGCTGGGCCTGCTGGACGCCGACACCCTGCTCCGCCAGGTCTACGAGGCCGCGCGGGTCATCTCGTACGCCAGTGATGTGACCTGGCGTGAAGTGGGGCGCGTGCTGCGCTCGCGCGCCGTGCGGCCCCGGCTGCGCGCCATGCTCGGCGGCGGGAAGCCGGTCGCCGAACGGTCGCCGCTGGCCGAGGGCGTGGTCGAACAGGACGGCGAGGTCGTGCTCGCGCGGGCCGCCAAGCCCGACCGCGACCATGTGCTGCCGCTGCGGGCCGCTGCCGCCGCCGCGCAGGCCGGACTGCCGCTGTCCCTGCACGCCGTACGCCGGATGGCCGCCGCCGCGCGGTCGCTGCCGACGCCCTGGCCCGCCGAGGCGCGCGAGCAGCTCGTCACACTGTTGGGCTCCGGCCGCCCGACCGTCGAGGTCTGGGAGGCGCTGGAGGCCGAGGGGCTCATCACTCGCCTGCTGCCCGACTGGGAGCGGGTCCGCTGCCGCCCGCAGCGCAACGCCGTGCACATCTGGACCGTCGACCGGCACCTCATCGAGACCGCCGTCCGGGCCTCCGAACTGACCCGCCGGGTCCACCGGCCCGACCTCCTCCTCGTCGCCGCGCTGCTGCACGACATCGGCAAGGGCTGGCCCGGCGACCATTCGGTGGCCGGCGAGATCATCGCGCGCGATGTCGCCGCCCGCATCGGCTTCGACCGCGAGGACGTGGCCGTGCTCGCCACCCTCGTGCGCCACCATCTGCTGCTCGTCGACACGGCCACCCGGCGCGACCTGGAGGACCCGGCCACCGTCCGGTCCGTCGCCGAGGCAGTCGGATCGCCGGGCACGCTCGAACTGCTGCACGCGCTCACCGAGTCGGACGCGCTGGCCACCGGGCCCGCCGCCTGGTCCTCATGGCGTGCCTCGCTCGTGTCCGAGCTGGTCAAGCGGGTCGCCGCGGTCTTCGCCGGGAACCTCCCGGAGGAGCCGGAGCCCGCCGCACCCACCGCCGAGCAGGAGCGGCTCGCCATCGAGGCGTTCCGTACGGGCGGGCCGGTCCTCTCGCTGCGCGCACGGCCCGACGGCGTCACCGTGACCGCCGAGGAGAAGGACGAGAAGGCCGACCCCGAGCCGCTCGGCGTGGAACTCCTCATCGCCGTACCCGACCAGCCGGGCGTCCTGCCCGCGGTCGCCGGCGTCCTCGCCATGCACCGGCTCACCGTGCGCACGGCCGAACTGCGGGCACTCGACCTGCCGGACGGCGTCGAGGGCGCCGTCCTGCTGCTGGACTGGCGGGTGGCCGCCGAGTACGGCTCACTGCCCCAGGCGGCCCGGCTCCGCGCCGACCTCGTACGGGCGCTGGACGGCTCCCTGGACATCACCGGGCGGCTCGCCGAGCGCGACGCGGCCTACCCCCGGCGGCGCGGCGTGGTCGCGCCCCCGCCACGCGTCACGGTCGACGCGGCGGCCTCCCGGCACGCCACGGTCATCGAGGTCCGCGCCCAGGACGCGCCTGGCCTGCTGCACCGGATCGGGCGGGCGCTGGAGGACGCGGGGGTGCGGGTGCGGAGTATGCACGTCTCGACGTTGGGGTCGAATGCGGTCGACGCCTTCTATGTGACGACCACGGGCGGGGTGCCGTTGGCGGGAGACGAGGCGGCTTCGGCAGCGCGGAAGCTCGAGGAGACGCTGCGGGCGTGACCCCAGCGTGGTCACATGCTCCCCGCCGACCCGGGGTTTCCGTCCCCGCCTGCTGAATACAGCAGGCGGGGACGTTTGTCTTGCGGAGCCGGATACTCTGGAGGGCAACCCACATGCCCCCGACTCCGAGGACCGACGTCGCCGTGTTCGATACCCTCTCCGACCGCCTCAGCGCGACTTTCAAAAACCTCCGCGGCAAGGGCAGGTTGTCCGAGGCGGACATCGACGCCACGGCCCGCGAGATCCGCATCGCGCTCCTCGAAGCCGACGTGGCGCTGCCCGTCGTACGTACGTTCATCAAGAACGTCAAGGAAAGGGCGCTCGGGAGCGACGTCTCCAAGGCCCTCAACCCCGCCCAGCAGGTCCTCAAGATCGTCAATGAGGAGCTCGTCTCCATCCTGGGCGGCGAGACCCGCCGCCTCCGCTTCGCCAAGAACCCGCCGACCGTGATCATGCTCGCGGGTCTGCAGGGTGCGGGTAAGACGACCCTCGCGGGCAAGCTGGGCCGGTGGCTGAAGGAGCAGGGCCATTCGCCGCTGCTGGTCGCCTGTGACCTCCAGCGCCCGAACGCCGTCAACCAGCTGAGCGTCGTCGCGGAGCGCGCGGGCGTGGCCGTCTACGCCCCGGAGCCGGGCAACGGCGTCGGTGACCCGGTGAAGGTCGCCAAGGACTCGATCGAGTTCGCCAAGACGAAGCAGCACGACATCGTGGTCGTCGACACGGCCGGTCGCCTGGGCATCGACCAGGAGATGATGCTGCAGGCCGCGGACATCAGGGACGCGACCCGGCCCGACGAGATCCTCTTCGTCGTCGACGCGATGATCGGTCAGGACGCCGTCAACACGGCCGAGGCCTTCCGTGACGGCGTCGGCTTCGACGGTGTCGTGCTCTCGAAGCTCGACGGTGACGCCCGCGGTGGTGCCGCCCTGTCGATCGCCTCGGTCACCGGCAAGCCGATCATGTTCGCGTCGAACGGCGAGAAGCTCGACGAGTTCGACGCGTTCCACCCGGACCGCATGGCCTCCCGCATCCTCGACATGGGTGACCTGCTCACCCTGATCGAGCAGGCGGAGAAGACCTTCAGCCAGGAAGAGGCCCAGAAAATGGCCTCCAAGCTGGCGTCCAAGAAGGGACAGGACTTCACGCTCGACGACTTCCTGGCCCAGATGGAGCAGGTCCGGAAGATGGGCAGCATCAGCAAGCTGCTCGGCATGCTGCCCGGCATGGGGCAGATCAAGGACCAGATCAACAACATCGACGAGCGCGACGTCGACCGCACCGCCGCGATCATCAAGTCGATGACGCCGGGCGAGCGCCAGGCGCCGACGATCATCAACGGCTCGCGCCGGGCCCGTATCGCCAAGGGTTCCGGTGTCGAGGTCAGCGCGGTGAAGAACCTCGTCGAGCGGTTCTTCGAGGCCCGCAAGATGATGTCCCGCATGGCCCAGGGCGGCGGCATGCCCGGGATGCCGGGTATGCCCGGCATGGGTGGCGGCCCCGGCCGGTCGAAGAAGCAGCCGAAGCAGGCCAAGGGCAAGCAGCGCTCCGGCAACCCGATGAAGCGCAAGCAGCAGGAGCAGGAAGAGGCCGAACGCCGGGCCGCGGGCCCCCAGGGCGGCGCGTTCGGTCTGCCGGGCCAGCAGGGCGCGCAGGACTTCGAGTTGCCCGACGAGTTCAAGAAGTTCATGGACTGACGTTCTGCTCGCCGGACCCGGCGAGTGGAAAGAGCGACGGGCGCCGCGCGATCGGCCGGGGGGTGTGGTCGATCACGCGGCGCCCGTGCCGTGCGTGGACGGCACGTTCATGGTGTTGCCGGTGGTGCTGCTCGTCCCGTGGTGCTACTTGCCGGGGAACTTCCAGATGTACGGCTCGCCGTCCTCCTCCGACCAGCGGACCTCGACGCTCTTCGCGTTCGCGGGAATCAGATACGACTCGCAGAGCGTGTGGCTCTCGCCCTGCTTCCAGCTCTCGATGTCGTACGGGTCCTCACAGCCGGGAGCGTCGTCGGAGGCGCCGATGAGCAGCGCGCCCCGGGCGCCGTCGGCCCAGATGGTGGTGCCGTCGTTGGCGTCCGACGAACTGGTCAGGGCCGGTCCGCTCCGGTGGGTGAACTCCACGTGGGCGACGGCGAGAACCATGCCCTTGGCGTCCTCCTTGTCCTGCACGAGCTGCTGCGCCTCGGCCTCGGTGCCGATGTCGACCTGGTGTGCCGTGATCTCGTAGGTGACGTCGCCGTCCTCCTCCTCGACCTTCCCGGTGACGCTCTCGCCGGACGCGACCTCGCCCCCGGAAGCGGCTTCGGTCCCGGCCGACCCGTCCTCGGCAGCGGCCTCGGATGCCGAGGCCGTGGGCGAGGACGATGTCTTCGCGTCGCTCTCGTCGTCCCCGCCGCCACAGGCGGTGAGCGCGAGGGCGAGGACGGCCACGGGCGCCGCGAGGCGCAGCGTGGTCCTGTGGTGCGGCAAAACAACTCCCGTATGCAAATGTGTCGTTCCCCTGGACGGTGCGTCAGGCTATGGGTGCCGTGCGGTACTTGGCCAAGCGAATGCCGTACCGGCTCGCTTTCTTCACACCATTCACACCCGCATCGGAAGGAGATCGCGAAGACCTGCTCGGGGCGTTCTTCTCGGGTGGGCGTCCGTCTCAGGGCGTCCGTGCGATGAGGTAGCGGAACACGTTCGGCATCCACACCGTGCCGTCCCGGCGGCGGTGCGGGTGCAGGGCCTCGGTCAGCTCCTTGTCCACCTGGGCCTGGTCGGTGGCCCTGATCGCCGCGTCGAACAGCCCGGTCGACAGCAGTCCGCGGACCGCTGTCTCCACGTTGGCGTACCCGAAGGGGCAGGCCACGCGTCCGGAGCCGTCCGGCCGCAGGCCCGCCCGCTGGGCGACCTCCTCCAGGTCGTCCCGTAGGGCCGGGCGCCAACTGCGCGCACTGCGCAGGGGATCGGCGAGCTTGGTGGCCACACGGAGCACGGCCGAGGTGGCGCAGCGTTCCGGTGGGCCCCAGCCGGCGAGGACCACGGGGGTGCCGCGTTCCGCGAGCGGGGTCGCCGAGGCGAGGAGTTCACCGAGGCCCTCGGAGTCCCCGGCCAGGCAGCCGATCGGTTCGAAGGCGGTCACGAGGTTGTACAGCGGGTCACCGGGGGCGCGTGCCGCGTCCTCGGGGGCACCGTCGACGATCCGGGCGCCGGTGCGCGCGCGCCCACCCCAGGTCTCCGGCAGCAGGCGCTCCCGGGCGAGAGCCATCCTCTCGGGTGACGACGCGTCGACGCCGGTGACCGCGGCGCCCCGCGACGCCGCCATCAGCAGTGCGAGGCCCGATCCGCAGCCGAGGCCGAGCAGCCGGGTACCGGTGCCGACGTCGAGCCGCCGGTGGACGGCCTCGAAGAGCGGTACCAGCATCCGTTCCTGGATCTCGGCCCAGTCACGCGCGCGTGCACACCGGTCCACGCGGGGTGCGGCCCCCGCGCGAGGCAGTTGCTGCCGCACGAGCGTAGGTGTCATATCGAAAGCGCCCCAATCCGCCGTGAGTTGCCCTGTGTCGGATTTCCTGGCCCCCGTGGCAGTGCGCGCTCGCACTCCCCCCGTATGCCAGGAAACTCCGCACCCGACGTATCGTCCAGGGGTCTCGGACACCGGCTTGTGGACGGACTCTGCGTGGGCAAAAGAATTCACATCCCCGCAACGTGTCCCCGTACCATCGAGCCATGGCAAAGGCACCCGTTCTCACGCCCCGCGCGGACGACTTTCCTCGTTGGTACCAGGATCTGATCAGCAAGGCCGAGCTGGCCGACAACGGTCCGGTGCGCGGCACCATGGTCATCCGACCGTACGGGTACGGGCTGTGGGAGCGGATGCAGCAGGAGATGGACACGCGGATCAAGGAGACGGGCACGCAGAACGCCTACTTCCCGCTCCTGATCCCGCAGTCGTACCTCACCCGCGAGGCCGAGCACGTCGAGGGCTTCGCGCCCGAACTGGCCGTGGTGACGCACGGCGGCGGCAAGGAGCTCGAAGAGCCCGCCGTGGTCCGCCCCACCTCCGAGATGATCATCAACGACTACTTCTCGAAGTGGGTGCAGAGTTACCGCGACCTGCCGCTGCTGATCAACCAGTGGGCGAACGTGGTCCGTTGGGAGCTGCGGCCCCGTCTTTTCCTGCGCACGAGCGAGTTCCTCTGGCAGGAGGGCCACACGGCGCACGCGACGCAGGAGGAGGCGCGCGACTTCGCCGCGCACATCCACCGGCAGGTCTACGAGGACTTCATGGTGAACGTCCTCGCGATGGACGTCGTCCCCGGCCGCAAGACGGTCAGGGAGCGTTTCGCGGGTGCCATCAACACCCTCACCCTCGAAGGCATGATGGGCGACGGCAAGGCCCTCCAGATGGCGACCAGCCACGAACTGGGCCAGAACTTCGCCAAGGCCTTCAACACCCGGTACCTGTCGAAGGACGGCAAGCAGGAACTGGTCTGGCAGACCTCCTGGGGCTCCACCACCCGCATGATCGGCGCCCTGGTGATGATGCACGGCGACGACAACGGCCTCCGGGTCCCGCCGCGGCTGGCCCACGTCCAGGCGGTCGTCCTCGCGATCAAGGGCGACGACGCGGTTCTGGCCAAGGTCCGCGAGCTCGGTGCTCAGCTCAAGGCCTCGGGCATCCGCGTCCACGTCGACGACCGCACGGACATCCCGTTCGGTCGCCGCGCCGTGGACTGGGAGCTCAAGGGCGTCCCCGTACGCATCGAGATCGGCCCCCGTGACCTGGAGAACGGCACCGCGATGCTCGCCCGCCGCATCCCGGGCGGCAAGGAACCGGTCGCCGTCGACTCGCTTCTGCGGCTGCTGCCGACGGTCCTCGAGGAGGATCAGGCCCTCCTGCTGCGGCAGTCGCGCGAGCGCCGCGAGTCCCGTACGGCCGAGGTGTCCACGATCGACGAGGCGATCGAGACCGCCGTGGCCGGCGGCTGGGCGCGTATCCCGTGGTCGACGCTGGGCGAGGACGGCGAGGCCAAGCTCGGGGAGCACGCGGTGACCGTACGGTGTCTGATCGCCGAGGACGGGTCGGTGCCCGACTCCTACGACGCACCCGGTAACGTCGCCGTTGTGGGACGCGCCTACTAGAGCGATCCGTTCCGCGGGGAGAGCGACCGAAACGCCCCTTGCGCATCTGACCACCACAGGTGCCCCGGTGTGCGGACCCCGTCTACGTGCCGGGGCGTACGGGTTACTACGTACCGCCTTGGGGGGAGCTGTGAGGCTTCTCCGCAGATCAGCGCACCCGCCCTCGTCAGGACGCACTAGTGGCAACTGACGGGTACGTGCAAATTATTTGGGATGCCCCGGAATCGGAACACAGGGGCACTCCGGCTCGTTGTCATTACGTGAGCACGACACAGACACCACCTGTTCTCGCCGCAGAACTGGCGCAGGCGTGGGCCGACATTCAACGGCACCACCCCGAGCTGCCGGATCTTGCCGCTCCCGAGTCCCTGATCGGGGAGTCGTCGTCCGCATGCGGGCACGAACTCTCCTTCGAACGACTGCTCCATGAGGCAGTCCATGGCATCGCCGCCGCTCGCGGAGTCCGCGACACCTCCCGGGCCGGCCGGTACCACAACCGCAGATTCCTCGCGATCGCCGAGGAACTGGGCCTCGACCACCCCGACGAGCCGCATCCCAGCAGCGGTTTCTCACTGGTCACGCTCAATCCCGAGGCCAAGCGTCGCTACCGCCCGACCATCGACAGACTGCAGCGCGCCCTCAAGGCCCACACCGCCGCGACCTCCGCGGACACGGCCCGCAGCTTCCGGGGCCCGGCGGCCCGCCACGGCTCCTCCGGCGGCGGCGTCCGCGTCAAGGCCGTCTGCGACTGCGGGCGCAATGTCCGGGTCGTCCCGTCCGTGCTCGCCCAGGCGCCCATCGTCTGCGGCGGCTGCGGAAAGCCGTTCCGGATCCCGGAGGTCGTGGGCGCGGCGTGAGTCGAGGGCGACCCCGGAAGACGGCGAGCTGAAACAGACGGCTGCTCGTGGCAGCCGTGTCCGGTTCGTGGTCGGCGGTCCCACCCTCGCTGCGGGCAGTCGTGCCGCTGGGCGACGGGAGGGTGGGCGTGGGCGGCACCCGGTGAGCGCCGGTGATCGAAACCAGTCGGCGTCGGGTGCCGCTTCGGCATGCGGTGACGCGGCCCTGGTCAAACGTGAACCGCGGGCTGTGGCACAATGGCTAGCTGTACTCGACAGTCGCACAGGACCCCTCTCTCCTCCGGCTGACGCGTCCATCGGGCACTCGGGTACCGCAACCCCACGCGGCACTCTCGCCGTGCCCAACCACGTCAAATTCCAGGAGAACCCACTCCCGTGGCAGTCAAGATCAAGCTGAAGCGTCTGGGCAAGATCCGTTCGCCTCACTACCGCATCGTCGTCGCCGACTCCCGCACCCGTCGTGACGGCCGTGCGATCGAGGAGATCGGCAAGTACCACCCGACGTACCACCCGTCGGTCATCGAGGTCGACGGCGACCGTGTCGCGTACTGGCTGGGTGTCGGCGCGCAGCCGACCGAGCCTGTGCTCGCCATCCTGAAGAAGACCGGCGACTGGCAGAAGTTCAAGGGCGAGCCCGCTCCGGCGCCCCTCCTCGTGGCTCAGCCGAAGTCCGCGCGCCCGCTGTTCGAGGCACTGGGCGGCGACGACGAGGGCAAGGGTGAGGCGATCACCCAGAAGAAGAAGGCCGACAAGAAGGACGAGGCTGCCGCTGAGTCTTCCGCGTCTGAGCCGACCGAGGCCTGAGCATGCTCGAGGAGGCTCTCGAGCACCTCGTCAAGGGCATCGTCGACTACCCCGACGACGTGCAGGTCGCTTCGCGCAACCTGCGTCGGGGGCGCGTCCTTGAGGTCCGGGTCCACCCCGACGACCTCGGCAAGGTGATCGGCCGCAACGGCCGTACCGCTCGCGCCCTGCGCACCGTCGTGGGTGCCATCGGCGGCCGCGGTGTCCGCGTCGACCTCGTCGACGTGGACCACGTCCGCTGACGTCATTTCGCAGCACCGGCTCGGGCCGGGGAGGGCCACTGGGCCGTCCCCGGCCCGTAGTCGTATGACAGGAGAACAAGCACAGTGCAGCTCGTAGTCGCACGGATCGGTCGCGCCCACGGCATCAAGGGTGAGGTCACCGTCGAGGTCCGCACCGACGAGCCGGAACTCCGGCTCGCCCCCGGCGCCGTCCTGCTCACGGACCCCGCCCCGACAGGCCCGCTCACCATCGAGACCGGCCGGGTCCACAGTGGCCGGCTGCTCCTGCGCTTCGAGGGCGTCCGCGACCGCACCGCCGCCGAGGCCCTCCGCAACACCCTCCTCATCGCGGAGGTCGATCCGGAGGAGGTGCCGGAGGAGGAGGACGAGTACTACGACCACCAGCTCATGGACCTCGACGTCGTGACAGCGGACGGCGTGGAAGTGGGCCGGATCACCGAGATCTCACACCTGCCCTCCCAGGACCTCTTCATCGTCGAGCGGCCCGACGGGAGCGAGGTGATGATCCCGTTCGTCGAGTCGATCGTCACCGAGATCGACCTGCATGAGCAGCGCGCGGTCATCGACCCGCCGCCCGGCCTGATCGACGACCGCGCGGAGATCGCGTCCACCAAGGACTCGGCCGGGGACGAGGCGTAATGCGGCTCGACGTCGTCACGATCTTCCCCGAGTACCTCGAACCCCTCAACGTCTCCCTCGTCGGCAAGGCGCGCGCGCGAGGACAGCTCCATGTGCACGTCCACGACCTGCGGGAATGGACGTACGACCGGCACAACACGGTCGACGACACCCCGTACGGCGGCGGCCCCGGCATGGTCATGAAGACCGAGCCCTGGGGCGCCGCCCTCGACTCCGTCCTCGCCGACGGCTACGAGACCGGTTCCGGCGAACCGACGCTCATCGTCCCCACCCCGAGCGGCCGCCCCTTCACCCAGGCCCTCGCCGTCGAACTCTCCGAGCGGCCGTGGCTGGTGTTCACACCGGCGCGCTACGAGGGCATCGACCGCCGGGTGATCGACGAATACGCCACCCGGATGCCCGTCCACGAGGTCTCCATCGGCGACTACGTGCTCGCCGGCGGCGAGGCGGCCGTCCTCGTCGTCACCGAGGCCGTGGCACGGCTGCTGCCCGGTGTCCTCGGCAACGCCGAGTCCCACCGCGACGACTCCTTCGCGCCCGGCGCCATGGCCAACCTCCTGGAGGGCCCGGTCTACACGAAACCGCCCGAGTGGCGGGGCCGCGACATCCCGGACGTGCTGCTCAGCGGCCACCACGGCCGGATCGCGCGCTGGCGACGGGACGAGGCCCTGAAGCGCACGGCCGCCAACCGGCCCGATCTCATCGAGCGCTGCGACCCCAGGTCCTTCGACAAGAAGGACCGCGAGATGCTCTCCATCCTGGGCTGGGCCCCGGATCCGGAGGGCGAGCCGTACGGCCGATTTTGGCGGCGGCCGGAGGGCGTGGAACAATAGGCCGCTGTTGTGCGTCGTCCGGCGCGCGCCCCTGCCGCAGGGGGACACGACGCCCGCCCCGACACGGACAGCATCCTTCCGAACCACCTAGCTTCCGCCCATGACCTGTGGCATGGGTGAAGAAAGCAGACGACATGTCTCACCTGCTCGACTCCCTCGACTCCGCGTCGCTGCGCAGCGACATCCCGGCCTTCCGCCCGGGTGACACCGTCAACGTCCACGTCCGCGTCATCGAGGGCAACCGCTCCCGTGTGCAGCAGTTCAAGGGCGTGGTGATCCGTCGCCAGGGCGCCGGTGTCCGCGAGACCTTCACGGTCCGCAAGGTCTCGTTCTCCGTCGGCGTGGAGCGCACCTTCCCGGTGCACACCCCGATCGTCGAGAAGATCGAGCTCGTCACCCGTGGTGACGTCCGTCGCGCCAAGCTGTACTACCTGCGCGAGCTGCGCGGCAAGGCGGCGAAGATCAAGGAGAAGCGCGACAACTGATCGTGCGCCCAGGGGCTGTCCACCGGACAGTCCCCAAGGGGTCACAGCGGGGTTGGATACGATCTGACCCCGATGGACACCGAAGCACAGCAGCACATGGAGCGCGACCGTTCCTCCCGCCCTTCTGACGAGTTCTCCGAGGAGATCTCCGACACAGAAGAGCCGGAGGGGCGGTCGCGCTTCGTATGGGTCGACCGGGTCGCCCAGTCGGTCCCGGGCGGGCGATACACCCTGACCGTGCTGATCTGCCTGCTTTCGCTGGTGCTCTTCAGCAACTTCGTGATGCAGCCTTTCCAGATTCCCAGCAGCTCCATGGCCAACTCATTGAGGATCGGGGACCGCGTTCTCGTAAATAAGTTGGCGTACCGTTTCGGATCTGAGCCGCAGCGAGGTGACGTCGTCGTGTTCGACGGCACCGGCTACTTCGGGAACGCCGACTACATCAAGCGCGTTGTCGGCGTGGGGGGAGACCGGGTGGTCTGCTGCGACCAGAAGGGGAGGCTTGAGGTGAACGGCCGGTGGGTCGACGAGTCGTCTTTTCTGTACCCGGGAGACACCCCGTCGACCGTGCCCTTCGACGTGGTCGTCCCCGAGGGCACCCTGTTCCTCCTCGGCGACCACCGCAGTGACTCCAGCGACTCCCGGGACCACTTGGGCTCGCCGGGTGGCGGAATGATCCCCCTCGACGTCGTGATCGGCCGGGCCGAGGTCATCGCCTGGCCCGCCGGCCACTGGACGCGTCTGGACCGTCCGGACGCGTACGCGCGGGTCTCCGCCGCCGGCGGTGCGCATGGGTAACCGTGGCAAACCCCGCGGGGCCCCCAGCAGCACCGCCGCCGACAACCTGCTGCCCACCGGCATCCGGCGGTCCGGCGGGGCCGCCCGGCCGAGCCGCGTCGAACGGCGCAAGCTCGCCCGCAAGATCAAACGGCGCAGGCGCCGCTCCGCGGTCAAGGAGATCCCTCTCCTCGTCGGGGTCGCGGTCCTCATAGCCCTCGTTCTGAAGACCTTCCTCGTCCAGGCCTTCGTGATCCCGTCGGGCTCCATGGAGCAGACGATCCAGATCGGCGACAGGGTCCTGGTCGACAAGCTCACCCCCTGGTTCGGCTCCAAGCCCACCCGCGGGGATGTCGTCGTCTTCAAGGACCCAGGCGGTTGGCTGGAGGACGAGCAGACGACGACCACGGCCGAGGATCCGATCGTCATCAAGCAGGTCAAGGAAGGCCTGCAGTTCATCGGCCTGCTCCCGTCCGACGACGAGCAGGACCTCATCAAGCGGGTCGTCGCGGTCGGCGGCGACACCGTCAAGTGCTGTGACACCTCGGGCCGCGTCACCGTCAACGGCATGCCCCTGGACGAGACGGCGTACCTCCACCCCGGCAACCAGCCCTCCACCCAGGCGTTCGAGGTGACCGTGCCCGAGGGCCGCCTCTGGGTGATGGGTGACCACCGGGAGAACTCCGCCGACTCACGCGCCCACCAGACCGACACCTCCAAGACGGCCCAGTACGGTGGCACGGTCCCCGAGGATGCCGTCGTCGGCCGGGCCGTGGTCATCGCCTGGCCGGTCGGTCACTGGGGCCAGCTGGAGGAACCGGACACGTTCTCCGCGGTGCCGAGCGGGTCGACCACCGCCCTCGGCGCTTCGCATAGGGTGGCTGCGGCGGATCGAGACGGATTGATCCCCCTCCCGACCCCTGCGGAACTCCCGCTCGTTATGGGAGTGGTGGGCCTGCACCGGATCTGGCGCGGGCGGCGGCACGGAGTGAGGAGTGGATGTGGGGGATTTGGCGGTCGGCGCACGGTCCGGACACGGTGGTTCCGAAGAACGGCCCGAGCAGTCCGACGAGGCGGCTTCCCCGGCCGCGGTGAACGGCGTGAACTCCGGCGGTTCCGGAGACTCCGGGAGTGACTCCCCGGGCGGACCGGGCGGACCGGGTGGACCGGACGGACCCGGCGGTGCGGACGGCGCCGGGACCCCGGTCGACGACGGCGATCAGGACGAGCGGCCCAAGAAGAAGCAGCGTTCCTTCTGGAAGGAACTGCCGATCCTGATCGGTATCGCGCTGGTGCTCGCGCTGCTGATCAAGACGTTCCTGGTGCAGGCGTTCTCCATCCCGTCGGACTCCATGCAGAACACCCTGCAGGAGGGCGACCGGGTCCTGGTCGACAAGCTCACCCCGTGGTTCGGCTCCGAGCCCGAGCGCGGCGAGGTCGTCGTCTTCCACGACCCGGACGGCTGGCTGGACGGCGAGCCCACCCTGGAGCCCAACGCCGTGCAGCGGGTCCTCGGCTGGATCGGCCTGATGCCGTCCGCCGAGGAGAAGGACCTCATCAAGCGGGTCATCGGCGTCGCCGGCGACACGGTGGAGTGCAACGGCACCGGCCCGCTCAAGGTCAACGGCAAGGCGCTGAACGAGCCGTACGTCTACCCGGGCAACACCCCGTGCACGGTCGACGACACCGGCGGTCAGTTCAAGGTGAAGGTTCCCAAGGGCAAAATCTGGGTCATGGGTGACCACCGGCAGAACTCGCTGGACTCGCGCTACCACCAGAACGACGCGAACAAGGGCATGGTCCCGGTGAGCCAGGCCGTGGGCCGCGCCATCGTGGTCGCCTGGCCGCCCACCCGCTGGTCCACGCTGCCGGTTCCCGACACCTTCGACCAGAACCTGAGCGCCGCCGCCCCCGGCGCGCTCGGCCTCGCGGGCGCGGTCCCGCTGGTGCTGTGGCGTCGGCGCCGCCTTCTCGCCGCCGACGGCCCGAGGGTTTCTGGCAGCGGTACCGCCGGGTAGGGTGCCGTCCCAGATCGTCGATCTTCCGCGACCCGCACGGGGTCCGGACGGTCGATTCTCCGACCTGGGGGAGCACTGGGATGAGCGGGACGACAAGTCGTACGGACGAGGGCCGCGGACGGCTCGGCAGCAAGCTGTCGGGACTGGCCGTGGCCCTCGGCTGTGTGCTCTTCCTGGGCAGCTTCGTCTGGGGCGTGATTGTCTACCAGCCCTACACCGTGCCGACCGACTCCATGGCCCCCACCATCACCTCCGGGGACCGCATCCTCGCGGAGCGGATGGACGGCGCCGAGATCGAGCGCGGTGACGTCGTGGTCTTCCGGGAGGAGACCTGGGGCAACACGCCCATGGTCAAGCGGGTCGTGGCGGTCGGCGGCGACACGGTCGCCTGTTGCACCGACGGCAAGCTGACCGTCAACGGCAAGAAGATCGACGAGGGGTATCTGCCCGAGGGCCAGGACGCCGAGCTGACCGGCATTCCCGAGATCACGGTCCCCAAGGGCCGGCTCTTCCTCCTCGGTGACGAGCGCAGCGGCTCCCTGGACTCCACGGCGCACCTCACGGAGGCCGGCAACGGCACGGTGCCGCGCGCCAATGTGGACGCGCGCGTGGACGCCGTCGTCTGGCCCATGGACGGCATGCTGGCCCGCCCCACGGGCTTCGAGCAGTTGGGCGCGCTCTCCGCTCCGGGCCCGCTGCGGCTGATCACCGTCGCGCTGGTCGTGGGCATGGTGCTCATCCTGGGCGGTGCGGCCTACGGACCCGTCGCCCAGCGGATCGGCGGACGCGGCCGTACGAAGCAGTCGGAGCCCGTCGGTGCCGGCTGAGCCGCCGCAGGGGACGCAGCCGTACGAGACGTCGTCGTACAGCGCGTACGGCGGTGGCTCCGAGGCCGGGGGCGCCGCCGGGGCGGGGGGTGCCGCCGAGGACACGTACGAGGGCGGGCTGCGCAAGGTGGCCCGGGTGATTCTGCTGGATCCGCAGGAGCGCATCCTGCTGCTGCACGGGCACGAGCCGGACGATCCGGCGGACGACTGGTGGTTCACGCCCGGCGGCGGTGTGGAGGGCGCGGAGACCCGCGAGGAGGCCGCTCTGCGGGAACTCGCGGAAGAGACCGGAATCACGGATGTGCAGCTGGGCCCGGTGCTCTGGCGACGGAAGTGCTCCTTCCCCTTCGCCGGACGCCGCTGGGACCAGGACGAGTGGTACTTCCTCGCCCGCACCACCGATACGCGCCAGGTGGTGCCCGCCGCGACGGGCCTCACGGAACTGGAACGACGCAGCGTCGCCGGAGCACGATGGTGGACGTGCGGGGAACTGGCCCGGGCGCATGAGACGGTGTACCCGACCAGACTCGCCGAGCTGCTCCGCACACTGCTCGACGAGGGTCCCCCGGCCGGACCTGTCGTCCTCGATACCGAAATTGTCTAGGGGGCTCGCGGGGCTGGCGCACAATGGTGGGATCGCACGGCTGAAGGGGAACATGCCATGAGCGCCGAGGACCTCGAAAAGTACGAGACCGAGATGGAGCTGAAGCTCTACCGGGAGTACCGCGATGTCGTCGGTCTGTTCAAATACGTGATCGAGACCGAGCGGCGTTTCTACCTCACCAACGACTACGAGATGCAGGTGCACTCGGTCCAGGGTGAGGTGTTCTTCGAGGTGTCCATGGCGGATGCCTGGGTGTGGGACATGTACCGGCCGGCCCGGTTTGTGAAGCAGGTGCGGGTGCTCACGTTCAAGGACGTGAACATCGAGGAGCTGAACAAGAGCGATCTGGAGCTCCCGGGCAGCTGAGGTCATGGAGCCGGAGCGGGGCCGGGGCGGATGTCATCCGTGTGGGTGACGAAGATATCCACAATCGTCCGCTTGTCCACCAAGATCCACTAGTGGGCTGAGTTGCCCCCAATGTTGGCGCCGGAGGTGGTGCCGACATGAGCAACGCACGAGGTGCACTCGGCAGGTACGGCGAGGAGCTGGCCGCGCGGCGGCTGGCCGAGGCCGGGATGACGGTCCTTGAGCGCAACTGGCGCTGTGGCAGGACCGGTGAGATCGACATCGTGGCCCGCGACGGGGACGCGCTGGTCGTCTGTGAGGTCAAGACCCGCAGGGCCGGTCTGTTCGAACACCCGATGGCGGCCGTCACGACCACCAAGGCCGAGCGGCTGCGTGGCCTCGCCGAACGCTGGCTCCAGGAACATGGAGGGGCCCCGCCGGGCGGCGTCCGCATCGATGTCGTGGGCGTCGTCCTGCCCGAGCGCGGGGCACCCGTCGTGGAGCACGTACGGGGGGTGGCCTGATGGGATTCGCCCGTACGTGTGCTGTGGCCCTGGTCGGCGTCGAGGGCGTCGTCGTCGAGGTCCAGGCCGACCTGGAACCGGGGGTGGCGGCGTTCACGCTGGTGGGGCTGCCGGACAAGAGCCTGACGGAGAGCCGGGACCGGGTCAGGGCGGCCATGGTCAACTCCGGGGCCGAGTGGCCGCAGAAGAAGCTGACGGTGGGGCTCAGCCCCGCGTCGGTGCCGAAGGCCGGCAGCGGGTTCGACCTAGCGAAGCCGAGACAAGAGCCGTCCTAACATGCCAGGGTGGACCATGCCCACCAACCCGCCCGGCATCCCCACCCGCGCCATCATCTACTGCAGGATTTCGAGAGACCGCGAAGGCGCCGGCCTCGGCGTCGAACGACAACGCGAAGACTGCCAAGCCCTCGCCCAACAGCTCGGCATCGAAGTCGTCGCCATCCACACGGACAACGACCTCTCCGCCTACTCCGGCAAGCCCCGCCCCGGCTACCTGCGTCTCCTCGACGACCTTCGGGCAGGCCGCGCAGACACCGTCCTGGCCTGGCACACCGACCGGCTCCACCGCTCCCCAGCAGAGCTGGAGGAGTACATCGACGTGTGCGAGCCGCGGCGCGTGCAGACGCGCACCGTCAAGGCCGGGCACCTCGACCTGACCACGGCCACTGGCAGGATGATCGCCCGGCAGCTCGGCGTGCAGGCCCGCTACGAAGTCGAGCGGATGATCGAGCGGCAGAAACGCAAGCGGGACGAGATGGCCTCACACGGCAAGTTTTTCGGCGGCCGGCGCCCCTTCGGATTCGAGGGCGACGGCGTCACCCCCCGCTCCCTCGTCTGCCTCGCCTGCGGCCGCGACGAGCCCGACGACTTCGCCGTCCTCGTCACCTGCCAGGAATGCGGTGCGGCGGGTGGCATCGACGGCTGGGCCTGCACCCGCTGCAAGGCGCCGAACGGACGCCAGGTGTGGGCCGAGTGCAACCGCTGCTCCATGGCCGCCAACGTGGTCGACGGCAGCGAGTTCAACCGCATCCGCGAAGCTGCCGACTCAGTCCTCGCCGGCGCGTCGCTCCGGTCGATCGCCGCCGAGTGGAACGCCATGACGCCGCCCGTGCTGACGAGCACAGGCGGCGACTGGGAGGGCCCGGAAGTCGGGGCGATGCTGCGGCGCCACCGCAACGCTGGAATCCTCGTACACCGCGGCCAGGAGGCCGGGCCGGGGAACTGGCCGGCGCCCCTGGACGAGGCGACGTGGCGGAGCCTGGTGGCGCTCCTTGATGATCCGTCCAGGCGGACCACGCCCGGCAATGAGCGGAAGTATCTGGGGTCGGGACTGTACGTGTGCGGGGTGTGCTCGTCCACGATGCGGTGCGGTACGAGCAACAGGCGTGCGGACAAGAAGTACTTCGCCGCCTACAACTGTCGCGTGAGTAAGCACGTCGTACGGAAAGCGGAGCCGCTCGACGACTATGTGCAGATCCTCATCCTTGACCGGGTCTCACGGGAGGATGCGGCTGACCTTTTGGCTGCCCGTGAGGATCCGGTCGATGTTCGGGGCGCGCAGAAGGACATGCGTGAGGCGCGGCACACGCTTGATCAGCTGGCGCAGGAGCTTGGCTCGGGAGCGATGGACTTGCAGGAGTGGCGGGTGGCTTCTGCGGCCGCGCGGATGCGGAAGGGGCGCGCGGAGGAGGTCCTGTCGCGCGCGGTCGAGGTCAACCCCGTGGCTGGGCTGGTGGGGGCTGAGGACGTCGAAGCCGAGTGGAAGCGCCTGGACCTGTCACGCAAGCGGGCGGTGATCGACTATCTGATGACGGTCACTGTTCACCCGGCGCGGCGGGGGCGTCTGCCTGGCGGCGTGTACTTCGATACGGACTCGATCCAGATCGACTGGAAGTAACAGCGCCCCCAGCCTGAAAGCTGGGGGCGCCGCGGCCGGACCACCGACGCCTGGGGGGCAATCGGGGCCGGCCGACTGTGGGGGTGCTTCACACCCTTGGTTTGCCGTTTACCCGCGACAAGCGTTGTGAGAATGGTTCACCCGTTCGGGTGGCATACCTCCACGCGATGTACACACATGCTTTCGGTAAGTTCGCAAATGTACGGTCGACGATACAGACACTGGAAGTCGATCACGCAAGCGTGATCAGGTGCCGTCCGCTCCGCCGCCCGCTTGGGTTCTCGACCGACGCCGGGTTATCGGCGACCAGATCCGTGCTGCCCGCCGCGAGGTCAGACTCAGCCAGGAGAAACTCGCCGAGTTAGCCGGCATGGAACGGCAGGCGATCAACCGGATCGAGCAGGGGCACCAGTCCGCGCTCCTGGACAACATGATCCGTATCGCGGACGCTCTCGAG
>NZ_JAEMUX010000139.1 GCF_016598475.1 Streptomyces adelaidensis | reverse complement strand
GTCCGGTCGCCCAGGAGACGCTCCGCTTGCTCCGATCGGCCTCTGCCGAAGGGCTGGGAGCGGCCGAAGGCGATCGGCTTGCACCGACTCCGCTGATCGCTACGCCCGCGAAGCGGAGGGACCGCCCGGCAGAGCCGCTGGTCCACGGTGATGCGAAGAGGAGAAATACCTGATGCTCAGGCACAGCGAGTGACCGGGAGCGATGCCGCAGGCAGACAGCGGGGTCCGGGGACACCGGCTGTGTGCCCGCCGGGATGGTGTGTCAGAGCATGGCGAGCCGGTCCACCAGCAGCTCCGTCCTCCGCTCGGTGTACTCCGGCGGCAGCCGTCCCGCCCGGGTCAGGGTCGCCAGCCCGTGCAGGGCCGCCCAGAACACCTCGGTGAACAGTCCCGGGTGGACGCCGTCCCCGGCGACCTCGCCGAGGCTTTCCAGCAGGGCGGCGAAGGCGTCCTTCAGCGGCTCCGGGGTGTCCTCGTCCGCGAACGCCAGGCCGCCGTCGAGCTCGAACATGGCGTCGTAGACCGCCGGGTTGCGTGCGGCGAAGTCGAGGTAGGCGCGGGCGAGGGCGGTGACCCGGGCGTGCGGGCCGTCCGCGGTGGAGGTCGCGGCCCGCAGAGCCGCTGCCATCTCGGCGGCGCCTTCGAGGGCGACGGCGCCGATGATCTCGCGCTTGCCGCGGAAATGGCTGTAGAGGACGGGCTGGCTGTATTCGATGCGCTCGGCGAGCCGGCGGGTGGTGACCGCGTCCCAGCCCTGCCGCTCGGCGAGTTCACGGGCCGTCGCCACGATGAGGCGCTCGCGGTCCGCCCGTTCGCGCTGCTTGCGTTCCTGTACCGACATAATTCGAATCTAGCACTGCTAGACAAACAAGCGCCAGCAGATCTAGTGTTGCCTCATCATCTAGCAACACTAGATTTCAGGGGGCCGTCATGCTCAACGCACTTGAGGTCATAACCACCGTGGTCGTCGGAGTGATGGTGGGGGTGGAGTTCTCCGTCGCCTTCGTCCTCAACCCGATCCTCAACGCACTCCCCGACGACACTGGCCAGCTCGGCCGCGCCCACGGGGGCCGGATGCTCGGCGCCGTGATGCCGTTCTGGTACATCGGCTCACTCGTCCTCGTCGCGGTCTGGGCCATCGCCGGATGGCACCACCACGGCACCGGCCTCGTCGTCACCGCCGGCGCGCTGCTGCTCTTCAGCGTGATCATGTCGCTCCTGCTGCTCGTCCCGATCAACAACCGGAACAAGACGTGGACCCCCGAGAACCGGCCCGAGGACTGGAAGGAGCAGATGAACCGCTGGGAACGCTTCCACTACGTCCGCGTCGCCGTGATCATCGCCGCCTTCGCCTTGCTGGTCGCCGCCCTCGCCTGAGCTCGCGGGCCGACACCGCGCTGGTGGCGCGCAATCCCCACTCCCTCGGCGGCAGCCGGCCACCGAAATCCCGACATCCGGGAATGCGGCTGCCGCCGAGAGCCCACAACTGCGATCCCGACCAGCCACGTCCTCGATGACCTGCGCGGCTCTCGGCTCTCCGCTCTCGGCTCGAGTTCGGGTGAGGTCTTTGATCCAGATCACCGAGGCCCGCATTGAAGCCCGGCGAGGTAGCTTTCCGGGGTCTTGTCGTAGCGGGTCGCGATGCCCGTCACGCCTTGAGCTTGTTGATCGGGCGCTCGACGGGGCATCCTGCCTTTGCGGCCCTTCCTTTTCCGGTTGGCGGCCTGGTCCCGTTTCTCCGGGATGACGGCCTTGATGCCGCGCCTGCGCAGGTGGGCAGCCTCTCCTCCTCGGTGGAGACACCGGCGTCGCGCCACTGCCGGAAACGGTTGTGGACGGTCGACCAGGCACCGAACTCGGCAGGCATTTCCCGCCACTGCCCGCCCGTCCGAAACCGCCACAGCACCCCCTCGAACTGCTGCCGCAGCCGCACCGGATGCGGGCCGTACTCGCCGATCGGCAGGTACGGCTCGATGAACTCCCACTCCACGTCGGCCAGTTGGGCACGTGTCATGCAAGACGATCTACCGGATCGAAGATCAGCGCGAGGGGAACCGCTCATTGATCACGACCCGATACGCGCCCTAGTTGGCCATCGAGCATTGCACTCGGCCGTTGAGCGCGGAACTGTCCAGCGCAACCGGTGCCGCGTACCGGACGTGGCTGATTAGGCGCCCTCGATGTCGCGACTGGCATCGTCTACTGGCCGGCGCTCGTGCATGTCGCCGCCCGGCTGCGCGCGGTGCTCGGCCGACCGGCCTGGTGCCGACACCGGGAGTGGATCGGAGGCTGGATGTTCATCGCCCTCGGGGTTGGGTGGCCGCCACCGAGTAACGCCCGCTAGGACCGCGTGGCCCTCCCGCACTCGTCCCCAGAGGACTCGCCCTGCCCGACCGGCGCGCTGCGGTCGTACGGGTCGACCTCCGTGCCGGCTTCGTCCACCCGGCGGTCCGTGCCGAAGGGCGGGACGAAGTAGCCCGTGGGGGTGCCGCAGCCGCCGTTGGTCATGTCGTACTTGTACGAGACGATCGAGAACGTGCCCGGCTCGGTGATCACCTTGTCAGGGTCGTCCCAGCTCAGGACCAGCTCGCGCCGGACGATCGTGCGCACGATCTCGTCGTCGCCGCCCGAGTCCGCGCGTGTGACCGGGTAGACGAAGGTGACGTCGGCGGTCACCTGGAGCGCGCCGCGCTCGCCCTCCCGGTAGGTGAGCCGGCCTCGGGTCTTCACGACGTCGCCGACCAGGTGGGTGCGGGAGGGCTGGAAGCGGCTGAAGAGGAGGAGGGGGTCGTTCTTTTCGCTCGGGGTTCGGAAAGCGGTTTTCAGGAGGTCTTGGACGTCCTGCTGGTGCGGGTTGATCAGTGCAATCGCCTTCTTGGGGCGCTCGCCCCGCAGCACCCCGTGGTCCAGGCCGGCCGCGACGAGGAAGTCTCGGCTGCGGGCGAGGGCCCGCTCGACCTCGGCCGCGCTCATCCAGCCGACCGCCCCGGCCTTCGGCACGGTGATCCCCGCCGCTCCGCTCGCCCAGCTCGCCGCCGGCGAGCCGCGGAACGGCTCCTCAGTGGTGGGGCGTTGGGCCGCCTCCGCCGGGGGTACCTGGGTCGGGCGGGCGGTCTCGGCCGCAAGCGACGGGGAGTCGGCGCCGGCGAACAGGTTCAGTGTCCGCCCCGGCGCGAGCGCCGCCACCAGCAGCACCAGCGAGGCCAGCAGCCCGACCACGTACCAGCCCGTGCGCCGCTTGGGCCGCCCGGGCGTGTAGCTGCGCCAGCCCTCCGGGCCGCGGCCGGGCTCCGCGCGCAGCCGCTTCGCCACGTCGCGGGCCCGCGCCGACGGCTCCTTGGGCGCGTCGGCGGCACCCGCCACCGACTCGTGCAGAAACCGCTCCCACTCCTCGTCGGACCTGGACGAGCCGTCCGGCTCCCTACCCGCGCCCATCCCGAACCCCCTGGCAGTCACTAGAGTCGCGGCCCACTCCCCTGGGACGCGTCCGCATAATGACACAGAGCGCTGACATCGAGGCCTCCGGGCGGACGGTGTGGGCGCGCCACCCTTTCTCAACTGGCCAACTGAAGCGCTCAGTCAGACCGACCAGTTGGCCCGGGCTCGCTCGCCTATCCGTGGGGGATCGGATGTTCATGCACGCGACGTCC
This sequence comes from Streptomyces adelaidensis, assembly GCF_016598475.1. Taxonomy (GTDB): domain Bacteria; phylum Actinomycetota; class Actinomycetes; order Streptomycetales; family Streptomycetaceae; genus Streptomyces; species Streptomyces adelaidensis. The sequence continues at coordinate 10,022 of NZ_JAEMUX010000139.1, read as the reverse complement.
GGTCAAACGGCGTCGAGTCGGTTACGGCACCGTGGCTGCCCCCGCCAGACCTCGCGGGGGCGGCCACGTCACACTCCGGGGAGCCCGAGGCGGCGGAACCCTTCTTCTGTGACCTGGCCCGCGGCAAGCCGTCCTCAGTACTGGAGTGGCTGAACAGACCGAGGCGGGCGGCGCTGCTCAACCAGATCCGCGACGCCGGCGTGCCGGTCACCCACGACATGCTCGACCAGCTCGCCCCGGCTGAGCGCACCCGCCTGCTCCGCATGATCCTCGTCGCCACTCAGGTGTCCCGAACGCGACGAGCAACTCGCCGCGCTGGAACGCTGGGTCTCCCAGTTCCTCAAGAGCACCACCGATCCTGTCGAGCGTCTGCTCCTGCACGCCTTCGTCACCTGGCTCTACCTGCGCCGACTGCGCCGCAAGCACCACCCCGGCCGCCCTCTGTCGCCTACACCGCGGCCGACGTGCGCTACTGCCTCGCCCAGTCCGCGCAGTTCCTCCGCCGGCTGCGCGAGCGAGGCCCCGCGCTCGCCACCTGCAGCCGGTACGCCATCGACACCTGGCTCCGGCTGGGTCTCGTACGCGCCGCGTGGGTCGCATCCTTCTCGGGATGCATGTCGTAACCCTGGTAGTGGCGTTGTGGCTGTCCAAGCAGTTCCACGCGGCATCCGTCGCTGCCACCCGGCAGCAGCGGTCCTCTCCTCCCGAGACGGACCAGGTCAAGCAACTCCTCGGCCGGGGTGGCCACCGCATCGATCTGGCGTTCCGCTACTTTCCGGAGCGAGCCGACAAGGCCGTCGGTGCCGCTCCCGATGGCCGTCTCAGCGATGTTCTGCGTTACTACCGGGAGTTGGAGCCGTCCCGGCTGGTCATCACCGGCGCCGGCCTCGCCGGTGATGACCAGCCCAGACTCCACACCCTCGCCGCGGGCATCGACCGTGACCGCGACGCCGTGATCGCCGGCCTCACCCTGCCCTGGAACTCAGGCGTGGTCGAGGGACACGTCAACCGGATCAAGATGCTCAAACGCCAGATGTTCGGCCACGCGGGCTTCGCGCTCCTCCGCAAGCGAGTCCTCCTCGCATGACAACCTGGCCGAGCATCACGACCATCCAGTTCTGGCCGTGGATGTCGCGCGAGTCCCAGGACGCGTGCCGAAGCGCAGACGGACGCGGGGAGGGAAACGTATGCGACCGACGTTGGCAACGCGTGAGTGGAGTACACGGCGCAAGGTGACTACCGCTGCGGCGCTGCACATGCTGTGGCTGGGCGTGCTGATCACCGCCCTGATCATCTGGGACCTCTCGCTCTCCGTCCCCGCGGCCATCGCGATATGGGCCGGTCCGGCGCTGGGAGGAGTATTTGGTATCTGGGCCGCCTCGAAGACATCTGTCAGGTGACGATCAGTTACCGCTTCACGAAGTGATCCAGAACCCATTCTCGTGAACATAGCCAACCCGCAGACTGACCGCGTTCGGTGCCGCTTCGGCCGCTGCTCCACCATCATCGAACTGCGTCGGCGTACGGGCGGCCGCGCACGAGGACGACCTTGCGCCTCGCCTACCAGCTGATGGACGCGGCCGGTCTCCAGCGCGGCCGCCTATGGGGCCTCGCCCTCAAGGCCGACGACCTCGTCGACGGCGCCGACGCTGTCGAGCAGATCAGCTTCGACCGGGCTCGCGCGTCCCGGCTCGTGGCCGAAGGCGCCGTCGACCGTATCCGTGACAAGTTCGGCGCCGGCGTCAACGGGCCCGCCGCGGGTTACCGCCGCGAGTCGTGACCCGACCGTCGGACCTGCCGCGGTTCACCGAGCCGTGATCGCGGCGACTATGGCGCTCAGGAGGGCCGGAGCAGTCAGGCCGACCGTGAACGGCTGCGCCAGTTTCGGGTGACGGTGAACGGCGTAGGTGAGGACGCCGGCGATCAGCAGGCCGACCAGAACCAGCAGCAGGATGGTCAGCAGGGCGAGCATGGTCATGACGGGCTGTTCCTTCGTGAGATAGGTGACCGTGTGTCAGAACCCCAGTGGGCAAGCGTGGTTGTCGGGCAGCATCGGATGCGCCCGGGCCCTGCGCCGGCCGGGGTTCGGCACGTCCAGGAGTGGGCCAGGGCTTTGGAGGAACGGCAGCGCATGACGCTGCCGCGCAGCTGGGTGGAGCGGTCCGACGACCAGGTGGTGGAGCTTCGGCAGGAGCTGCTCAATGCCCATGGGGAACGGGACGATCTCACCTTGAGGGCGAACGGGCTCAAGCACGATGTGCACGTCCTGCAAGGGAGTGCTGCCCTCATCGAGGCTCTGATCGCTGAGCAGGTGGCCCACGAGCCGGCGCCCTTCACGCTGCTGACCGTACGGTGGAGCGGCCGCCTGATCGCTGCGTGCGCGCTCACCGGCGTGCTTGGTCTGCTTGCGGCCTTCGTCGGCACCGCGCTGTTCGGCGACAGCGCGGTGTGGCGGATCCGCGGCTGGCAGACCGTCGGCGCGGCGGCCGTGATCGCCGGCTGGCCGCGTTCCCGGGCGCTCAAACGGCTCGGCGCCGACAGGGAGACCATCAGCACCGACCGGATCGCGCCCTTCCTGGCCGTCCTGGCCTTCGCCGTTCCCCTCTACGTGGTCGGCATGGCCCTGCGCAATCAGGGGGACTATGCGGAGAACCGGTCAGAGGTGACCGCGGCGATCAACGACTGCGACGCGCCCTTCGGTTCCAAGACGACGGTCAACTGCTTGTACACCTGGACGATCGAAGGGCGCACCTTTCACGAGCGCCACGAGAGCCTGCGCAGCGACGAAGGCACGAAGACCACCGTGCTGGTCGACCCGTCCGGCCCCTCCACCGTCCTGCCCACCCACCTGAAGCAGTACTTCGCGCTGTACTTCATCGCCGTCATGACGCTCCTCCTCCCGTTCTGGGCGCTCCTGCTCTACCACGGGTCCGAAGAGAAGGTCTTCCGTCAGGTGCATGCAGACCCCGCCATGGCGCGCTGGGCCACCCTGCGGCTGGGCAACAGCAGAGCCAGAGGCAGTCGGCCCCCTGGACGTGCAGACGGTGTTGCATCTCGCCCAGGAGCGTCCCGGGGCTGCCTGGGAGCTTCCGATCGCCGACTAGCAGGCGGAACTGCGCAGGCAGGACCGGCTACGCAGGCTGAGAGGTGGTCCCCGACGGCGGGAACTCGGGCGAGGTGATCAGTAAATTCGCGGCGCTGCGCCAAGTCGAGCAGGAGGCGGCCCAGGAGGTACGCCGTCCGGCGCTGCGGGCGCTGACGGCCGGGCTGCTGTACGGACCGACCCGGCTCGAGGGCGTTCAAGAGTTCGCCGCGCGTACCGGCACCTTGGCCGGCTGAGCACGTCAGTCAGGTCGCCGCCGCCGAGACGCGCCAGCAGGTTGAAGTCAGGCAGGGGACTGGATTCGCGGACCGTCTCAGGACGGGTTCTCCTTCTTCTGATCGCGGCGGGCTTGTTCGAGGCGGTCGCGCAGTTCCGTGGAGAGAGGCCAGGACACGGTCGTGGTGGGCCCGGCCTGGGCCTGCTCGAACCCGTGCCCGGGCAGATGGCTCGGGGACGCGGGGGCCGGCAGGCACGGGGTCAGGCGCTCCAGCAGGGCCGGGAAGGCGCGGCCCTCCTGGCGGTCATAAGGCCGCTCCACACTGTCGGCCTGGGCAGGGGCAAGCCGGATGGTGGCGAGGAAGGCCTCTGCACGGCGCGGGTCGGGCAGCAGGTCTGCTTCCATCCAGCGGGCGCCGTCGAGGAAGCGGCGGTTTGCTGCACGGGCTCATCGACGGGTTCCATTACGATCACTCGTATCACCATAATTAGTACATTTCTCTGCGCGAGGAGATCGCATGCCCGACGAGCACCTCAATCGAGTCGATCCGGAGCGCCTTGAGCTGTCTCGCGCGGTGTCCCAGGTGGTCAAACAGGCAGCCACGATCCTCCAGCAGGAGCTGACCGAAGGCTCGGGCCGCGCCACGACCATGCAGAAGAAGTACGCGGCGACGAAGAAGGTCGACCCCAACGAGTTCCAGCTGTTGAGCAGCCGGGTCCGCAAGGACGTGCACGACCTCATCGCGATGGCCGCCGAGATGTTCTCCGAACTCAAGACCAACGAGGTCCAGTCGCTGGTGTCGCGGATGTCCACCGACGCGCACGACGTGGTCGACACCACGATGAACCTCGTCGAGAACGCGCCCGCGACGGCCAAGACCTTGGCGAATCTGGGCTTCACCACGCCGCCACCCCCGGGCCCCTCGCCGGCCACCGGCGACACGATGGCGTCGGATCCCGCACCGGACCCTGCACCGGATCCCGCACCGGCTTCCGGTGACGAACCACCGCGGCCCAGCGCCTGAGAGGGGCGATCCATGACCGCTGAACCGGGCGTGGGCCTCGGCCCCTCAGCCGTGGAGTCAGTCCTCGCGAGCTACCGCGACCTCACGATCGCGCGACTGCTGTCGGACATTCCGGACTCGACGGAGGACGAGCTGTACAGCCTCGTGCGCGATTACCCCAGCCGATCCGGCAAGGGTCTGCGCCCGGCGCTGTGCCTGGCGGTGTGTCGGGCGCTCGGCGGCGACATCGAGAAGGCGATCGACTCGGCGGTCGCCATCGAGCTCACCCACAACGCGTTCCTCATCCTCGACGACGTGCAGGACGGCAGCGAGATGCGCCGCGGGGCACCGACGCTGCCTGCCGAGTACGGCCTCGGGGTCGCGGTCAACGTCGGCAGCGCGACCAATCTCCTGGCACTGCAGCACTTGATGGCCAACCGGTGGGCACTCGGACCCAACCTCGCGTGGGCGATCCTCCAGGAATCCGCGCTGATGATGCGCCACTCACTGGAGGGACAGGCGATCGAAGTCGGCTGGATCCGGAACAACGCCGGCGACCTGGTCGACGACGACTACTACCGGATGTGCATGAAGAAGTCGTCCTGGTACACGTGTATCCACCCTTGTCGCGTCGGCGCCCTCGTGGCGGAGGGCAAGCACAAGGCGACGGTCCGTTTCGACCGCTACGGCTGCTACCTCGGTGCCGCGTTCCAGATCCAGGACGACCTGCTCAACCTGACCGGCCACTACTCGCGGTACGGCAAGGAAATCTCCGGGGATCTCTGGGAGGGCAAGCGCACGCTCGTCCTCATCGAATACATGCGCCGCTGTACCGCCGCGCAGCGGGCGCGGATGGAGCGCTTCCTGGGCAGGACTCGTGCGGCCCGCACCGAGGACGAGGTGCAGTCGGTGCGCGACGAACTGCTCGCGTCGGGCTGCGTCGAGACCGTACGGGCGAGGGCGAGGGCCCTCGCCGACGAGGCTCACAGGGAGGCGCTCGAGGCGTTCGACGACAATCCCGACTCCGAGGACAAGCAATTCCTGCTCGACCTGCCGTTCTACATGGTGGAGCGGGACAGCTGAACAGCGATCCCGCCCCGGGGTTTCAGTCCTCGTGTCCGGCCGGGGGCAGCTGGCTGCCGGCCCGGCAGCCGGTGAAGGACGCGTTGGGGCAGAAGGCGTCGAAGCCCATGCCGTAGCGGGCGAAGGATCCCCAGGCCGCCTTGCGGACCTCGGGGTACTCGGCCTCGGTGAACGCCCTGCTCTTGAGGTCCTTCAGGGCCCGCAGGACCGCGCCACGGGCGGTGAGGAACGACGGGTTCTTCGGGGTGAGTTTCAGCCCGTCGACCACGGCCTGCCAGGCGACCCGGTAGCCGCGCTCCTTGCTGCCGAGTTCCGCGCTGATCCGGCGGGTCATCTCCATGAGCGAGGCGCACCAGATCTCGCCGACGTTGTGGATCCTCGTGTAGTCGAGCCCGCCCGTGATCTGCCCGATGTCCCCGAAGCCACCGGGGTAGCGGTCGTCGTACGGCCGCTGGCGGATACCGCCCGGGTCATCGACGACCCAGTCACCGACGACGGTGTGCTCCCGTTCCTGGGAGAAGTTGGGAATGGTGAGCGCGAAGTAGTCCGACCATCCCTCGCCCATCGCCCGGGACTGCTCCTCGCGCAGGCCGTTGGCATCGTGCAGGCCGCCGACGAGCCGGTTGCTCACACCATGCATGAACTCGTGGAAGACGACGTGTGCGTCGTTGGCCGTGTGCCGTCCGGTTCCGGCGACCAGACCCATGTTCATCTCCGCCGCCAGACCTTCGGCGCGCGTGAGCATGTTGGCCGTGTCGAAGACCGGCCCGGGATGCGCGAGGGCGACGACCGGGTCGGCGCCTTGGCCCAGGCCCGAGAAATTGACGGTCTGGAAGTTGCCGTGCTCCTCCGTGAAGTCGAGCATCACGAAGAAGTTGTGCATGTAGTTGCAGAAGAAGAAGATGTTGGTGACGAGCTGCTCCGGCGTGTCCGGGTTCGGGGCGAACACCCCGTTGCCCGACGTGTCGACGCCGACCTTGAAGCTTTCACCGGTGTCCCCGTCGACGGCCTGCACATTGTTCCCGGCGGTCGCCACCTGCCCGTTGTGCCGCTTGGCCCATGGCCCGGGGAACCCGGGCAACGGGTCGGGCGGCGGTTCGACCGGATAGTCGGTCAGCGGCAGCGGGAAGGAAGCCAGGGCGTACCCGGTCTCGGCCGGGTTCTGCCGGAACACCAGTCCTCCGACGACATGGTTCGTCAGGTCCTGGAGGTAGAGGACCTGGGGGGCGGCCTTGTCCGGCGTTCTCGCGTCGGCCTCCACGAGCGCGTGGTACTGCACGGCTCCCTTCTCGCGCGAGAACCTGAACGACCAGGCGAGACGGACGGCGTCCCCCATGTAGAAATACACGAGCCGAGCGGGGATCGCCTCGTCGAAGGCGCCTTTGTCGAACGTCATCGGCTGGTCGTTGCGTGCCTGGGAGCTCAGCCGGCGGAAGCCGCCCGAGACGTCCATGGCCGGCAGCTCGTCGGTGCCGAAGAGGCCGTCTGTCGTGACGGGTTCGGCGGCCTTCGCGGCGCCTGCGGCCAGGGCTGTCTCGACCGGCACCACCGGCATCGTGGGGACGTTGCCCGGCACGCTCGCCGTGTCGCCGACGACCCTGTCCACCGTGCCGTCCTCGCGCAGCCACACCTTGGGAGCCATGCCCCACACATCGATGCCGTTGAGCGTCTGTTGGAGGCTGACCACGCGCATGCCGCCACTCGTTGCCATCACCTTCGGATCGGCCTCGAACTCGGCGGGTTCTCCGGCGGCGAAGCCGATCGCCCCGGAGACCGAGGCGAGGTACTCCTTGGCCCGGACGATGTAGTCGCCGTCGGCGGCTTCGGCGCCTGTCCGGTCGGCGAGGCCGGCCGATGCGCCCTCCACGCGTAGCTCGGTCAGGTGCCCGGTGAAGCGGTTCACCTTGCTGCCCTCGGCGATGAGGGTGTGGTGCACCGACTCCGCCACGCGATCGGTCTCGGCGAGGAACGCCTCGGCGCCCGGGACTCGGGCGAGCCGGTCGTACTCCAGATCCCGCTTGTCGATCAGCTGTGTCATGACGGATGCTCCTGTCGCGGGCGCGAGGCCCGGCTTTCGGCTGTCCTACGAGTCACAGTCCCGCGAGGGTGAGGGCGGTCGCCGTGACGGAGCGGGCGACCGTGGCCGCGAACTCCGGGCTGTGATCCTGGTCGACGAGGGTGTCTCCCGGGGTGTGGTACTGCCGGGTGCCCGTGCCGGGCCCGCCGTCGGGAGCGAAGATGTCCTCGGAGACGGCGATGGCCGCCCACCCCCGCTCGTGGAAGCTCGCGTGGTCGCTGCGCCCGATCGCCGGGTCAAAGGGACCCGTGAGCTGCTGGACCGTCACCGCGGGGTCGATGGCGGGGACGGTGTCCGCGACGAGAGCGCCCAGCGTGTCGGAAGCGCCGACGACCGGACCCGGAACCGAGGAACCGGCGTGGATCTCGACGGTGGGTGTGCTGCCCTGCTGACGGCCCGCGATCATGTCCATCTGGAAGACACCGGCGATGCGGTCGTCCGCCGCGGCGGCGGCCCGGGCGTAGAACTTGCTGCCGACCAGGCCCTGTTCCTCGGCGTTGAAGAGCACGAAGCGGACGTTCCGGGTCGGTGTCCTGCCCTCCGCGAGCAAGCGGTGCAGGCACTCGGCCGCGGCCAGGACGGCGGCGGTTCCGCTGCCGTCGTCGTCGGCGCCCGGTGCGGGGTCCACGGCGGGGTCGTAGGGGCGCGGGTCGCCGTTCGCGTCGACGAATTCACCGCTGGAGGCAGTGGAGTCCAGGTGCGCGGTGATGAGCACCGTGGAGTCCGCCCCGGGTAGACGGTGTTCGGCCTCCACGTTGCACAACCGGCGTCCGCGCCACCGGAACCGGTGCAGTCGTACTGTCAGGCCGAGGTCCTGGAAGCGGTCCGCGAGCGCCTCGACGACCCGGGGGTTGTCGGCGGCGGACGCGTCACGGCTGCGCACCAGCAGTGCCTCGCCGTCTGCGAGCGGCTCGACACCGGAGATGCGTGCGACATGGCCGCGCAGTACCTCGGGGGTCACGGCCGCCCGTACCGCCGCGATCGTCTCCGGGGAGGGGCGGCCGTCACCGGCTGCCGACGCGGGTGGGCCCGGCTCCGCCAGGCCTTCCGCAGGACCGGCGGCGAGTCCTTGCGCCCACGCCTCGCCGGGGCGGGAGAGGAGCGCCGGGTCCGGAAGCAGGCGCTCGGTGTGGCCGGGCTTCGCGCCCGGCAGGTGGACGTCCTCGATCGGGGCGCCGGCGGGTGCGGCGAGGTAGACACCGCCCGGCGCGGGGCCCAGCGGGAGGAGCGGCGGGGCCGTGGGGCCGGCGAGTTCGGCGGCGATGACGCCGAAAGTGGATGTGGCGCGTGTCGTCGCCCTGTCCGGGGCGTCCGCGAAGCCCTGAGCGGGAGTGAGGGGGCGGTCGTCGCGGATCAGGAAGGCGGCCGTGTCGTCCACCGGCCCCCGCAGGTCGACCGTGAACCCGGCCTGTTCTAGTGCCGCGGCGCCGCGCATGCTCGCCATGGCCAGCACGAGCCGGGCGGAGGCGATGTGCACGGGAACGACTTCGGTCTGGTTCGCGACCGCCTCCAGGGCGGACAGGCCCCGGTTCTCGGGCAGTTCGATCCGCGCCCAGAGGACGGGACGGTTCTCCAGGGCGGCGCCGGTGAACACGGGGTGGGCCGCCGTACGCAGCCCGGCTTGTTTGGCGAACGCGCGCTCCTGGTGGTCCTCGCCCACGAAGACGCACTCGCCGGCTGCGGAGGCCGGGATCCCGTCGCCCGCCGTGCCGGCGACCGCCTCGTCGAAGATCTCCCGGCTGTTCTTGGGGCCCCAATGGATGAGCGCGGCGTCCGTGAAACGGCCGGGGAACGCCTCCCGCAAGGCCGACGCGGCCCGCTCCGCGGCGCCTTCACCCGAGCCCGGGTTGGAGATGACGCCCTTGCGTACGTCGGGGAAGGCGTCGAGCACGGCGAGGACACGTGGTCGGGGCAGCAACGTCAGCGAACCGTCCGCTTCCTCCCGGGCATCCGCCAGGGTCGCTCCTATGTCGAAGAAGAGCACGGACATTTCAGTGCCTCCACGAAGTGAACCGGTCCGGAATCGGCATGTGACCGAGCGAATGTCCAGGCGGCGACAGCCGTTCGAGAGCCAGGGGATGTGAGAGCGGGTGGCGCGGCACGGAAGGAAAACCGTGAACGGCCTCGCGGCGGCCGCCCACTGCCACACACTCCACTCCGGGAATGGGCTGGCCGACCACTCCATCGTCCGCCTTCGGTTGCGCGCTCGCATCCCGTGGATGTAGGCGGATGTAGGCGAATGCCGTTCAGCGTTGGACAGTTGAAGGAGCTACGGAGCGCGAGCGACCTCGAAGTACGCTACGCGTGAGCCGACCCTCGAGTGCAGGCAGACACTTGGGTGTGGACCGTTTCGGGGGAGGGTCCTGATCAGGCGCCGAAGGTGGATTCATCCAGGTCAGGGGCCAGATAGACCCGTGCGTGCTCGCGGGCGAGGTGGAAGCGCCAGTAGGTCTCGAAGTCGCCGTTGCTCATGACGGCACGGAGCTTGAGGACAGCCTCGGCTCCGACGAGCCCCCGACGAGCGCCGGAGATGTCCAGC
>NZ_JAEMUX010000138.1 GCF_016598475.1 Streptomyces adelaidensis | reverse complement strand
GCGCGTCGCCTGGCTTGCTGAGGCCACCACCATGCCGGGCTGCGAGCAAGCCGTCCGCGACATGGTCGTGACCTGCCTCGCGCACATCGCGGACACGCCGTGGGTCACCGACGACTGGATCACAGAGGCGGCACAACGTGCCGTGGAGAGGGTCGCGGAGGACCGCGCGACCTGGCAGGTCGAGCACCTTGCCCACGCCAGCTCGACGCGCCGCCCGACGTCGGTGAACTTCCGCGCCGAGGGGCGCCTCGTCGCGGATGGCCGTCTCAGTGTCGGGCCCACTCAGTCGCATGACCGACGACGTCGTCGCCTGGGCTGTCCCGCTGCTCCGAGAAGCCGCCTCGACCCTGGCGAGCGACCTGACCGGCACGCTGCGGCTCGTTGACAGGCCGACCCGCTGGGCGAGGGTGATCGTGGCAGGGGCGTGGCTGAGGGCCGACAGCAGGTGCCGGTGGCGCTGGACCAGGTGCGCGGAGCCAGCCGGCGCCTTGCCATCCACCGCGATCGCCCGGCCGCGGCCGCGGCCTGCACGTCGCCGCGGTCGTGTTCGGCCAGGTAGGCGCCCACGGCCGTGTCCAGGGCGTCGCCGTCGACGGCGGCCAGGATCCGGGTGAGGGTGGGGTGAGAGGGGGCACGGTAGCGGCCGGGCAGGTGGCGGCGCACCCCCATCCGTGCCAGCAGGCCGACGGCGGCGCTGGCCCCACTCGGCGATCTCCTCGATGGTCCGCGCGCCGGAGACCACCGCGCACGAGCAGATCAGCACCACGCTGACCAGGGGATACCAACGGCCGCGGCGCGAGCGCGGGTCCGGGACGCGCTCGAGATGGGCGCGCGGACGCCCGATGCCGCGCTCGTCGAGCGGACCCAGTTCGGTCAGGACGGCAAGGATGGGCGAAGATGAGCGGGCAGGCACGGGACCTCTTCGTGATCAGCCGGCTTCGACACCAACATGATCACTGGCTCTGTGCCTGTTCTGCTGCGGCGTCAACTCCCGCCGCACAGCGACGATGGACCGGGCGTCCTGACGTTGGCCGTTCGCCCCCTATCAGGTCTTGCTCCGCGCCCGCCGGCGCCGGCCTGGCGGCCGTCCAGACCGGCGGACGGGGCGACGTCACGCAGGAACGCCGAGCGGCGGGTGCTCGAGCACGCGGGGCTTGTACTCGACCAGCTGGATGCGGCCGTCGAAGGTGCGGTGCCCGAGCATCTCGAGGGCAACGTCCGGATAGCCGTCGTAGATGCGTTCTTCGCCCGTGGCCCCGGTGATCACCGGGAACATCACGACCCGGAAGCGGTCGACGAGTCCGGCACGTAGCAGGGACCGGCACAGGCTGAGGCTACCGATCGTGCTGAGGAACCCCGAGCCACTCGACTTCATGGCACGGACCGTCTTGACGGCATCGTCGCGGACGAGCGTGGAGTTGGCCCACGTCAGTGGCTCCTCGAGTGAGGAGGAGAACACCACCTTGGACGCTTGCGTGAGCTCGTCGACGGACGCCTCTTCTTCGGGCCTGAACTCGTCTTGGCCATTGGGGACCTCGCCTGCGGCGAAGCCCGACATCAGGCGGTAGGTGTTCGCTCCCATCAGGTAGGTGACCTCGGGCTGCTCGCCGAGCCATGCGAGGTACTCCGGGCCCTCGAGGCCCCAGAACCCGGGCCATCCCTCTCCCGATGCGTGGCCGTCGAGGGAGGTGATGAAGTCGACGAGAAGCTCCGACATGGCGGTGTCCTTTCCTGGGGGTGTCACGAGCTTGGACCGGCCGGGGGCCACAAACTCATCGGCCGCGCTGTGGAATAACGAGAAAACCCATGACGCCGCAGCCGATCAGGTCGGCGGAGGGCACTGCTTCGGAGGGCCCGGCACCCTACATGATTGCACTATGCATGCAGTCGGGTAATGATCTCCACGCGATAGGGAACGGCGGTTTGAGTTCTGTCAAAGCCCCAGCTCAGCCCCACCCGCGAACGGCCCCGACGATCTACGCGATCCCGGAACTTGAAGCCGCCCTGGGATGCGCTGGGCCCACGACCGCAGCCGTGGCGGACGCGCAGAGAGTAAAGACCCCCGGGAACGCCGACGGGACCAGCGAGTGCATCGACGCCGCTGTCCGGGACCGTCGTCTGGCGGTCCTCGGCGCAATGACTCATCCAGACCACCCCCGCCCACCGGACGTCCAGATCCCCTTCGACCGTGCCCTTCCCGACCGCCCGCACCGTCACCAACCAGCGCGCCAGCGGCTTCTCCCAGTGCACAACGCTGCGCACCTGCGCGGGAACTGTCGGGTAGAAGCGGGATGTATCCCGACACTGAAAAGGCCCTGACCAGACCATAAGCCCAGGTCAGAGCCCCGATGGCAGACGAGTCGGGCTGTACGCCGGATTTTGTCGCCCGGTCGCCTCGCGGCGGCCGGGGAGGACTGGACAGTGGTGAAGATCTCGGGGTTGCCCCAATCGCACCGGTAGTCGCGGACGATCTCATCTGGCTTTTTCGGATTCCGGTAGGGCTCGGCAACAGGTGCCAGCAGGCTGTCTGCATGCGGAGCGTTTGGTGAGAGGCGGCGCGGTGCCGGCGGGCCCGCCTTCTTCGGCTTTCGGCGCGGAGGACGCAGCTCGCCCCGTACCGCGCTTGTGCTCGGGCGGAACGCTGAGACGGTGCGAGGCGAAGTCAGGCACACCGCCCCTACGCGACCTCGTGGCCACGGCCCGAGCGGAAGCAGGCGTCCAGATGAGTCTCGCCTGGCAGCAACCGCCTATCACCAGCGACGGCGGCATGAACCTCGGCGTGCCATATCCCCGGGACCGATCAAACGCTGCCCGGGCCACGTGTCTTGAGATGATGCGCCGTCACCTCTGAGGACGTCACAATGGCTAACGCCGGACCCGGGGCATCCCCAGGCCGATCCAGGAGATGATCTCGCGCTGGATCTCGTTGTTGCCGCCGCCGAAGGTGAAGATGACGGCTGAGCGGTAGCCGCGTTCGAGTTCGCCGTGCAGGACCGCGCCGGCGGAGCCCTCCTTGAGGGCGCCGGCGGTGGCGACGATCTCCATGAGCCAGGCGTAGGCGTCGCGGCGGGCCTCGGAGCCGTAGACCTTGACGGCGGAGGCGTCCTGCGGGGTGAGGGTGCCGTCCTGGACGGCGCTGACCATGCGCCAGTTGAGGAGCTTCAGCGCGTCGAGCTTGGTGTGGGTCTGGGCGAGGCGGCGGCGTACCCAGGGGAGGTCGATGACGCGGCGGCCGTCGGCGAGTTTGGTCTCCATGGCCCAGCGCTGGACGTTGTGCAGGGAGCGGATGGCCATGGTGCCGTGGGCGGCGAGGGTGACGCGTTCGTGGTTGAGCTGGTTGGTGATCAGGCGCCAGCCCTGGTTCTCCTCGCCGACGCGGCGGGAGACGGGGACGCGGATGTTCTCGTAGTAGCTGGCGGTCGTGTCGTGCGAGGCGAGGGTGTTGATGAGGGTGCAGGAGTAGCCGGGGTCGGTGGTCGGGACGAGGAGCATGGTGATGCCCTTGTGGGGCGGGGCGTCGGGGTCGGTGCGGACCGCGAGCCATACCCAGTCGGCCGTGTCGCCGTTGGTCGTCCAGATCTTCTGGCCGTTCACCACATACTCGTCGCCGTCGCGGACCGCGCGGGTCTTCAGCGAGGCCAGGTCCGTGCCGGCGTCGGGCTCGCTGTAGCCGATGGCGAAGTCGATCTCGCCGGAGAGGATGCGCGGCAGGAAGTACGACTTCTGTTCCTCGGTGCCGTACCGCATGATCGTCGGGCCGACCGTGTTGAGCGCCATCAGGGGCAGGGGGACGCCGGCCTGGGCGGCCTCGTCGAAGAAGATGAACTGTTCGATGGCGGTGAGGCCGCGTCCGCCGTACTCCTTCGGCCAGCCCGCGCCGAGCCGGCCGTCCGCGCCGAGGCGGCGGATGGTCTCGCGGTAGAAGCGCTTCTGCGCCGCCGGGTCCGCGTGGCGGGTGTAGGCGCCCGCCGGGACCAACTCGGCGAAGTACGCGCGCAGTTCGGTGCGCAACCGCTGCTGCTCGGGCGTGTATTCGAGGTGCACGGCGCCTCCAGGCTCCCCAAGGCCGACCTGACGGCGCACACGCTAGAACGTGTTCCAGTAATTGGGAACACGTGGGAACACGTGGGAGTGAGGCGGTTCGGCCGACCGCCCTCGGAGGCGGGGGCTCGGGCGGGGGCTCAGGCGAGGGTGGCGAGGAAGTCCGTGCAGGCCTGGGCGCACTCGCGGCACGCCTTGGCGCCGTCCTCGGCGCCGGGGTATTTGTCGAAGACGTGCGCGGACTCCAGGCAGACGGTCCGGCACCACTCCAGCTGGACGCGGATGCCGTCCTCGTCGAGGCGGATCTGCTCGGACAGGGCCCTGCAAGTGGCGTCGCACACCTCCGCGCACATGATGCCCTTGCGTCGCACGTGTTCCTGGCCTTCGGGCCCGTCCGGATCGGCGAGGCTCGCTCGCAGCGCACACGCACGCGCACACTCGGTGCACGCCTGCGCACATGCGAAACGGTCCTCCAGGAACCGGACGAGCTCCTGTTGGGATGCAGTCGTCGTGGTCACGACGGGCGGGTAGCCGGAGGCGGACCGGCCAAACACGGCGGGCCACATCCGGGCCCCGCACGGATCACCGGGTTCCGTTTCCCGCGCCACGGGACCGGGCACCCGCCCGCAGCGAGCCGGTTCACTCGACATATTGGGGGTATTCATCCCTTATGAACATGGAATGGACTGATATAGCCGCAGATCGCAGCTGGGTGGGCGGTATCGCGCCGTTCGTGGCAGGCCTCGTCGTGGTGGGCGTGCTGATCGGCGCCCTGTGGCTGGGCGCGCGGGTACGTGCTCGGGAGCCGCGTCGCCCGCGCCCCGACGAGCAGCCTCGGATGCCGGCGGGCGGTCCTGTCCGTGAGGAGCAGGTGAACCGCGAGCCGGACGAGATCCCCCGGAGCGACCTCAGGCTGACTCCGTACGAGGTGCACGGGAACAAGGGCTCCCGGCCGAGCGAGTCGAAGGAACGACCGCGCTGGAGCAAGGGCGGCGGCGGCTCCTTCGGCAGCGGCGGCCTGGGCGCCCACTGACCGCGGCCCACGACGTCCACCACACCCTCCACCCCCGACGACTACAAGGTGCCGTCCAGCGGCAACCCCGTGTAGTTCTCCGCCAGCTCCGCGGCCGCGTGCCGTGACGTGGCGACGCGTTCCAGCTGGGAGAGCTGGAGTCTGGTCTCGAACGGGGACTGGGCCGGGTCGGTGTGGAGGGTCGTGGTCATGAAGTAGGAGAAGTGCTCGGCCCGCCACACCCGGCGCAGACAGGTGTCGGAGTAGGCGTCGAGCAGTTCGGTCGAACCGGTCTCCTTCAGTCGCGTGAATGCGCGGGCCAGCACGATGACGTCGGTGGCGGCCAGGTTGAGGCCCTTGGCCCCAGTGGGCGGCACGATGTGGGCGGCGTCGCCGGCCAGGAAGAGGCGGCCGTGGCGCATCGGCTCGATGACGTGGCTGCGCATGGGCAGGACGGCCTTGGCGGTGACGGGCCCGCGCTTGAGCCGCCAGCCGGGGTTGCCGTGGAGGGCGAAACGGGCGTCCAGCTCGTCCCAGATCCGTTCGTCGGACCAGTCGGCGGGATCGGTGCCGTTCGGGACCTGGAGGTACAGGCGGCTCACGGACGGCGACCGCATGCTGGCCAGCGCGAAGCCGCGCTCGGAGTGGGCGTAGATCAGCTCGTCGTAGACGGGCGGGGCGTCGGCGAGGATGCCCAGCCAGGAGTAGGGGTACGTCCGCTCGTACGTCGTCCGCACGCTGTCGGGGAGCGCGTCGCGGGCCACCCCGTGGAAGCCGTCGCAGCCGACCACGTAGTCACAGGTCAGGGCCTGCTCGCTGCCGTCATGGGTATAGCGGATCAGCGGGCGGTCCGTGTCGGCGCCCTCCACGGCGTGCACCTCGGCGTCGAAGAGCAGCGGGCCGCCCTCGGCCAGCTGGAGGGCGATGAGGTCCTTGACGACCTCGGTCTGGGCGTAGACCCACACCCGGCGACCGCCGGTCAGGTCGGGGAAGTCCACGCGGTGGGCGCGGCCGTCGAAGCGCAGCTCGATGCCGTCGTGGGGCATGCCCTCGGCGTCCAGCCGGGCCCCCGCGCCGGCGGCGCGGAGCACGTCGACGGTGGCCTGCTCCAGGATTCCGGCGCGCTGCCGCTGCTCGACGTACGCGCGGTCCTTCCGTTCCAGAACCACACTGTCGATTCCCGCGTTGTGCAGCAGACGGGCCAGCAGCAGGCCCGAGGGGCCGCCGCCGATGATGCCGACGGTGGTGTGCATTCGGTACTCCTCGTCGTTGAGGACGATCGTCGTCGCGGACGAGCCGCGCCCCGTCCCCGGGAACCGACCTTGTTCGTCGGATGTTCGCCAGGTGAACTTCACTTCACTCTTCTGTACGCATGAGTGTGCGCCCGGTCCGCCCGCCTGTCAACGGTCACACTCCCCCAGAGGGGTCAGGCGGGCGGAAGGGTTCCCTCAGGGAACGCCGGGCGCGGTCAGCCGACGAAGTGGAGACCGGGGTGCGGATGCATCAGGAAGTCGTGGTGAGAGATGTTCCACGCGTACGCGCCCGCGAGCGAGAAGGCCACCCGGTCGCCCGCCCGAAGTCCTGGCGCGTGGGCCCCCCGGGCGAGGAGGTCCTTGGGGGTGCACAGTTGTCCGGTGAGACTGACGTGCTCCCCCACGGCCGCCGGGCGCGGCCACGGATACGGCCACTGCTCCACGGGGAGGACCGAGCACGGCTGGTCGTGGCCCTTGGTGGCCGGCGTGCGCAGATGATGGGTGCCACCGCGGACCACGGCGAACTCCTCGCCGTGGCTGTGTTTCACGTCCAGCACCTCGGTGGCGTACCAGCCGCAGTACGCGGTCAGTGCCCGGCCGGGCTCGATACGGAGCGTCAGCTCCGGGTGCGCGTCGGTGAGCCGGGCGAGCCCCGCGCCGTAGGCCTGCCAGTCGAAGCGGCTCTCGGGCCGTGTGTAGTCCACGGCCATGCCGCCGCCGACGTTGACCTCCAAGAGCGGGACGCCGAGTCCCATCGCCCAGTCCACGATCGAGCGGGCGACGGACAGCAGCTCGGGTGCGTCGAGGCCGCTCGCCAAGTGGGCGTGGATGCCGCGTAGTTCGAGGTGCGGGTAAGTGCCGTCCGTGAGGAGGCGGAGCGTGTCCGGCGCCTGCGAGGGGTCCAGGCCGAAGGGCGTGGGCCGTCCGCCCATGGCGAGGGAGCTGCCGGACAGCGAACCGTCGGCCACCGCGAGGTTGAAGCGGAGCAGCACCCCCACCCGCGTGTCCGGTGCCGTGTCCCGTGCCAGTTCGGCGAGCATGCGCAGGTCGTGCTCGCTCTCGACGTGGAAGCGTTCGACGCCCTGCGCCAGCGCGGCCCGGATCTCGTCCGGGGTCTTGCCCGGGCCGCCGAAGGCCAGCGGGCGGCCCGGGACGGCCTTGGCCACGTGGGCGAGTTCACCGCCGGAGGACACCTCGTAGCCGTCGACGTACGGGCCGAGTGCGGCGAGGATCTCCGGCTCGGGGTTGGCCTTGGCGGCGTAGTACAGCTCGGCCCGTTCGGGGAGGGCGGCGCGTACGTGGGCGGCGTGGTCGCGCAGGGCGGCCAAGTCGTATACGTACGCGGGGAGTTCTGTGGGCGGCAGGCACAGGACGCGGTCGCGTACGGCGGGGGTCGGGTTCGTCATCGGGTGCTCCAGCGCAGGACGTCCTCGGCGAGGGGGGAGGGCAGGCGGACGTAGCCGGCGTCGCGGTCGGCCTTGCGTTCCCAGCGGGTGAGCAGGTTGGTCTTCGCGGGCAGCGGGACCCCGGCGAGCAGGGCGGCGAGGCGGGGCGGGCAGCCCTCCTCGTCCGCGTACTCCCGGATGGTCGCGCGGACCGCCGCCCACAGGTCGGCCTCGGTCTCGGGGTGCAGATCGGCGAGGGCGGCGAGCAGCTCGGCGATGTGGTTGACGAGCAGGCAGTACACGGCGCGGTCCCAGCCGCGCTGGGCGTCGTACGACATCGGGCCCGCCACCTCGGGCGGGAGGGCCCCCAGGGTGTCGGCGTGGTGGTCGGGGACCAGCTTGGTGCCCTCCAGGTCGCGGAAGAGGACCTGTGCGGGCATGCCGTCGCTGTCGACGCAGATCAGGACGTTCTGGAGGTGGGGTTCCAGGACGAGGCCGTGGTCGAAGTAGGCGGAGAGCACGGGCGGGACGAGGAGGCGGAGGTACGCCGTCCACCAGTCCAGGGCGGTGGCCGGGCCCGCGCCGTCGAGGAGGCGGGAGATGTGGGCGGCGCTGGTCGGGTACTCGTCGGCGACGGCGGCCGCGAGCAGCGGGGTCGTGCCGGGCAGCAGGCGCCGGGACAGGCCCTCGCGGACGATCACGCCGAAGCCTTCGAGAAGGGCCCGGTCGGGGGTGCCGTCGGGGCCGGGGACGGCGAGGCTGCGGTAGGCGGGTTCGCGGAGCATCGCGCTGCTGGGGAAGCGGGTCTCCAGGTCGGTGAGGGCGGGGGCCAGGACGCGGGTGAGGGCGACGGCGCCGGAGAGTTCGTAACTGGCGTTCTTGCGCAGGCAGTTGGTGATGCGGACGTTCAGGCTGAACTTCAGGAAGGCGTCGCCGTCGAAGAGGGTGCGGACGGAGGCGGTGGCGGCGTACTCCCGGCCGCCGGGGCCGAGGTCGAGGATGTCGCCGCGGCCGAGGGCCTCGCGCAGCAGCCGGTGTTCGCGCAGCATCTCGTACTGCCAGGGGTGGGCGGGCAGCAGCCGGTACCCGTCGGGGACGTCGCCGCGTTCCTGGTCGAACACGGCGGTGGCGCCCGGCTCGGCGCTCTCCTCGGCGATCAGATGGGCGCGGACGGCGAGGTGGCGCAGCGGGAAGGAGGCGCCGGCCTCGGGGGCGTACGACTGCCAGGCGTCGGCGTCGCCCGTGCGGGCCTTGGGGGTGGGGTGGAAGCGGTGTCCGAACAGCAGGGACTGCTCGGAGGCGAGGTAGTCCGGCGGGCCGTGCGGGGCGGGCTCGCGGCCGGCGAGCGCGGTGGCGAGGGTGCGGTGGCTGGAGTCGATCTGGTCCAGGAACTCGTCGTTGCGGACTCCGGTGCGCAGCGACAGTTCGTCGTGCGTGTACTCGGCGAGGCGGCGCCAGTCGAGTTCCGTCCAGCCGGTGTCGGACTCCTCCTGCACCGGGCCGATGAAGCGGTGGGCGCCGAGCAAGGACGTACGGCGGAGGGCGACGCGGAGCAGGAGGCCGCGACGCGGAAGGCGCAGCAGCAGATGGCCGTCGATGACGGCTGTCTGGTGTTCGGGGCCGGACACCTCGCGCAACAGGCAGTTGAGGAGGGTGTGGGCCACCGCGTCGTCGGCGGCGGGGAGGTGAGTGGTACCGAGCGAGTCGGTGAGCGGGGGCATTCAGTGGCTCCAGCGGGTACGCGGACGTGGGGGCAGGAGGGTCGCGAAGACGGAGAGGGCGGCTATGCCGCCGCCTATGAGCACTGGCGCGGCGGGTCCGAAGCGGGCGCTGCCCACGGCGGCGGTCACCCCGGCGGCGACGGCGCCGGCCTTGGAGAAGAACTCCAGGGAGCCGAACATCCCGCCGGGGGCGCGGCCGCGCGCGCAGTCGGCGGCCAGGACGGACAGGCCGACCATGCCGAGGGTGAGGCCCGCGCCCAGCAGCAGGCGTACGGCGACGAGCGCGGGCAGGGTGTCGGCGACGCCGTGCCCGGCCAGGCCGAGGGCGATGAGCGCGAAGCCGAGGGCGATGCCGTGCCGGGGGCGGGGGGATATCGCGCGATGCACGGCCATGGCCGTCACCAGGTAGAAGAGGTGCGGCAGGGCGAACAGCAGGCCGGAGAGCGCGGCGGAGGCGCCCGGGAGGCGTTCCTCGACGAGGGATATCAGGTAGGGGAAGGAGATGACGGTGGAGAACACGAAGGCGAACTCCAGCGCGTACAGCCTGCGCAGCGCGGCCACGGGGGCGATGTCGACGGCCGCCGGCTCGTCCTGTTCCGTCGCCCCGGTCGCCCCGGTCGCCTCGGTCTCGCCGGTCTCGCTCGGTTCTGGCAGGGCGGCCAGGAGGAGGGCGGCGGCGAGCGGGAGCAGGGCGAGGAGGGCGTACTGGCGGTGCGGGGACATCCAGGGCGACAGCGTGCCGACGACGATCGGCGCGAAGACGAGGGCGGCCCGCGCGCTGCCCTGCATGAGGGTCAGCGCCTTTGACAGGTGCGGCCCCTCCAGGGCGGCGCCCAGATAGCCGTTGGAGGCCGCGAACGTGCCGCCGAGGATGCCTTGAAGCACCAGCGCCGCCGTGAACATGGTGAGCGAGTCCGACCAGCCGGCGAGCAGGAAGGAGACGGCGAGGCCCAACTGGGCCCGCAGCAGCAGCCGTTTCCGTCCGAAGCGGTCGGCGAGCCGCCCCCACAGGGGTGCCGCGATCGCGCTGAACACGGTGGGCACCACGTAGAGCACGCCCGCCCAGCGGGCGGTTCGGTCGCCGAGTTCCGGCAGTATCTCGGTGAAGTACGGCGGCAGCCCCAGCGCGGCGAACGACGCCACGAAGTAGCAGGCGGCCACCGAGTGCACCTGCCTGCGGCCGAAAGCGGGGCGCGACATGGGAAGCGCCTCGGTGGTCATGCCGAACCACCGTCCAGCAGAAGGTAGTTGGGCCCGGTGGTGTAGTGCTTGTTGATGTCGGCGGCGCCCGAGCGCTCCTTGCTGAGCAGGGTCCCGGCGGTCACCATCGCCTTCACCGGTAGCTCCGGCGCGTTCAGAACCCGTGCGCGCAGTACGGCCGCCGCGTCGCCGCCGAGCCGGTCGACGGACTCGGTGAGCCGGTCCCGGACGAGGCGCAGCAACCGCGGCAGGGGAGCGCGGCCGTGCCGGGCGAGGCCGAACGCGTAGGCGCCCGCGCACAGATGGACGGTGATGGTGGTGAACACGTCGGTCACCGCCCGGTCGTCCGGGCCGAAGGTCCGCGCGTCGTCGAAGCCCCAGGCGCCGCCGTCCTCACCCAGCTTGGTGGTCAGTCGGGCGCTGTTGACGCGCGGCCCGTCGTTGTCCTTCAGCAGCAGCCGCAGGTCGCCAGGCTCGGGGCCGAACACCAGGGAGACGTTCTGCTGATGCGACTCCAGGGCGATGCCGTATCCGAAGAGTGTGGTCTGCCAGTCGAACAGCAGGGTGAGCACCGCGTCCAGCAGGGCGGTCGGGTCACCGTCGTGGAAGCGGTCGGCGAGGTGGTCGACGACCAGGCGCCCGCCTGGCGCCTCGGCGAGGAGGGCGGCCATGGGGAGGACGACGCAGTCGTCGAGATCCGCCGGGTAGCGGCGGCACAGTACGGCGAGGAGTTCGTGCCCGGCGTGTGCGTACACCGTCTCGTCGGCGTGCAGCACCCGACCCCGGAAGCGGGGCTCGCGGTCGATCACGGCGGCCAGCAGCCGCTGTCCGGCGGCGCCGTCGACGAGGGTGCCGGGCTTGATGGAACGCTTGTTGCGCAGGCCCAACGTGGCGGTGGCCAGGGGCAGTTTGAGGTGCAGCGAGGGTGCGGCGGCGGGCGCCACCGTACGCATCGACAGTGTGGGGACGACGGAGAGGTACCCCCGGTCCGCGAGCACGGCACGGTCCGCGAGTCCCGCCTCGCGCAGCGCCGCTTCGAGCGGCGCGCCGACGGTCAACGGGTGGACGGGGAGGGCGACATGGGTGTGGTCGAGGTCCGCGAGGCCGAGCCCGGAGGGGGTGGGCCAGCCGTCCGGGAGTTCCCCGGCGACGGTGACCGACTCCCGGGGCAGGGCGAGCCACTGGAGTGCGAAGCTCGGGTGGAATTCCGGTGCGTAGCCCCGCAGTTGGTCCTCGTCCAGACCGGAGCGGCCGCGTGCGGTCGGGTAGACCGGGTGGTCGAGACGCGCGGCCAGGGTCTCGTACGCCAGACCGCCGCGCAGGCCCGTCCAGTCGGCCGGGTCGGTGCCGTGGAGCTCGGTGAGCGCGTCGGCGACCTCCTCCCCCGTCGCCTCGTGCAGCCGCATCGTCGCGAGCGTCTGTCGGCATTCCTCGGCGAAGGCGTCGAAGCCGTCGCGGTCGCCGGGCTCGGCCAGCGCGCGCAGGGCGGCGAGGACGGTGTCGCAGGTGGTGAGGTGCGTACCGGCCGACTCCCGTACGAGCAGGGGGCGTCGGGCGGCGTACGTGTGCTGGTACCCGTCTTCGGTGACGGGCAGCAGCAGGGCGTCGCCGCCGTCGACGGGCAGCCGCAGCCAGGAGCCGTCCGGGTGCTCGACGAGCGTGCCGCGGGTGCGCAGGCCGACGACGTCCTCGCGAAGCAGGGCGCCGAGCACCCGGGTGAGGAGTTCGGCTTCGGCGGTGTCCGTGGGCGCGGCCGGGGGTGCGGTGGCGGTGGTGACGGCGGTCACGGCTGGATCTCCCAGCGCTGCGCGGCGAGGAAGTCAGCCACCACCCGGTCGACGGTCTCCTGGGCGGTGCCGGTCGCGCGGAGTACGCCGAGGTAGTCGCGGTTGGTCCAGTACAGCTCGTGCCGTTTGCCGGTTTCGCGGAGCGGACGGTACGTCAAGTGGACGCCGTCGACAGTGAGTTCCGTCGCGGCGGGCGCGGCAACGAGGGTGCCGGCCCGTTCGGCGCACGGGTACTCCAGGCGGGCCGCGCCGTCGCGACGGAACTCCAGGGCGGTGGGCAGCGGTTCGCCGAGGTGGGTGCGGAGGATGTGCTCGAAGAGCGGGAGGTCGAGGAGCTGGGCGAGCAGCAGGTCGCACTGGTCGCCGATGGCACGGTAGTTGACCTCGATGATGCGGGCCCGGCTATCGTGCACGACGAACTCGGTGTGGCAGGCGCCGAACCCGACGCCCAGCGCGTCGAGTTGGGCGAGAACCTGCGCGACGACCGGCTCGGGGTGGGCCGGGACGAAGGTCAGCCGCTCCTCGATGAAGTACGGCGGCGGGGACAGCTCGGTGTGGAAGCCGCCGAGGACGTGCCGGACTTGGCCGTCGCCGAGGGTCTCCAGGGTGTACAGCTCGCCGGGCAGGTACTCCTCGACGACGAGGGTGACTCCGGGGCGGCGGGTCAGGATCTCCTTGGCACGGGCCACCAGGTCCTCGGCCGTGTCGACCAGTACGACGTCTTCGCTGGCGACGCCCTCACGGGGCTTGATGACGCAGGGGTACGGGGCGTCGACGACGAGGGAGCCGGTGAGTTCGGCCGGATCGGTGATCTCGGCGGACCACACGGTGTCCACACCGGCGGCGGCCAGGCGGCGGCGCATCTCGCCCTTGTCCTTGCAGCGCAGCGTGGCCCGCCAGTCCTTGCCGGGGAGGCCGAAGTAGTGGGCGGCGAGGGCGGCCTGGGTCTGGAGGTGGTCGCTGTTGGTGAAGACCGCGTCGGGCCGGTGGTGCGTGGAGATCCGGGTGACGACAGCGCGGAAGTCGCGTACGTCGCACTCCAGGATCTCGGTGCCGGGGTAGGTGGCGCGGTGGGCGTCGGGCTGGTCGGTGAGGACGGTGACGCCCAGGCCGAGCCGGGCGGCGGCGGGCAGGAAGCCCTCGGTGACGGAGTCGGTGGGGTTCAGGGCGAGCAGGTACAGGCGCATGGGGTGCGGCACGACTTCCGCTAGCGGGTGGGGGGGGGCGGCGGGGGGGGGCCCGCGGGGGGCCCCCCCCCCCACCCCCGGGGGGGGGGGGGGGGGCCCCCCCCCCCCGGGGGCGGGGCGCCCCCGGCCCCCCCCCCCCCCG
>NZ_JAEMUX010000137.1 GCF_016598475.1 Streptomyces adelaidensis | reverse complement strand
TACTAGGCCAGGGTTGTGCCGATGCTGCTGGGTTGTCAGAGGTGTGCGGCATCATCGGCAGATGGCCGGCACACAAGCCCCGCCGGCGTACCTGGAACGCCTCGGGTCAGACTTGGACTTGATCGAAGCCGACTTCCTGAAGGTCCTCGCGGACTCGCAGATCCGGAACATCGACCCGAACCGCCCGTCCAGCGGCGTTGCCCGGGTCCGGGGGCGGCAGGTGGAACTTGTTGTTGCTACGGCCGCCGGTCAGGGCGCGGGCGGCGAGCCGCCGTGCTCCGGGTCGCGAGGCGGGGCGGCGTGCTCCAGGCCGTGCAGCCGGGCCGCCGCGCGCCGGAAGCGTTCGGCTAGGTCGGGGTCGGTGCCGCGCAGCCGCCGCAGATCGGTGTCGCCAGTGCGCAGCGCGGCGGTCAGGAGGCGGGCCCTGCCGCGTTCGAGGCGCAGGACCGCCTGCGCCGGGGCGCCCGCCGCCGCGTGGGCGTGCGCGGCCTCCGCGGCCACCTCGGTCGCCCGCGCCAGCCAGATCTCCGCAGTGGGGCGGGTCAGTTGTGTCCGGACGAGCACGTCGACGGCGTCCACCGCGTGGTCGAACGCCTCGGCGGCCTCTTCGTGGGCCTCCCGGCGCGCCGCCCAGGCGCCCCAGGCGCGTCCGGCTACCAGCCGCACCGGTACGTTGTCCGGGGCGGCGAGTCGGCATCCCTCCCGGTAGGCGCGCACGGCCTCCGCGGCGTCCCCCGACTGTCCGCGGTCGGCGAGGGCGTGACCCAACTCGCTGAGCCTGCCAGCCAGTTCGGGAGCGTCGGGTGCAGTGGCGCGGACGGCACGGCGCAGTGTCACGATCGCCTCGTCGAGCGGCGCGCGCTGCCCGGTCCGCCGCGCCGAGGCACGCAGTGCCGCGGCGCGGTTGGTCAGCACTGCGGCCGTGTACGGCGACTTCTCGCCGACCGTCCGCCGGACCTGCTCGTGGACCTCCACCGACCGCTCCAAGGAGGCGCGGTCCCCGGTCAGTTCGGCGTGCAGCCGCAGCGCCGCGGCGAGGTTGCCCTGACGCAGAGGCAGATCGGGCGAGCCGTCGCCGGTCAGGGCGACGGCCCGCCCGTGCAGCCCGACCGCCCGGTGCGCCTCGGCCGCGTCGTCGAGACGGCGGGCGCTCAGCCGCAGACTCGTCCCCCACT
Organism: Streptomyces adelaidensis; assembly: GCF_016598475.1. Classification (GTDB taxonomy): domain Bacteria; phylum Actinomycetota; class Actinomycetes; order Streptomycetales; family Streptomycetaceae; genus Streptomyces; species Streptomyces adelaidensis. Next base: position 12,740 of record NZ_JAEMUX010000137.1, on the reverse strand, counting down.
GATCCAGGTACAGCGCCTCGTCGTCCCGTTCGGGGCCCGGCGCGGTCGCCGCCCGCCCGTGGGCGCGCACTGCCTCCCGCAGATCGGCCAGATCGCCGTGGCGTTCGTGCCGGGTCAGCAGGGCGGTGCCCAGCCCGCTGCTGTGAGCCGCGTGCTCCGGCGATCCCGGCGGCGCGGCACGCTCGGCCTCGGTGTACAGCGCCACGGCCTCGTCCAGCGAGTCCCTGCCCTCGTGGACGTAACGGTCGGCGAGCACCGAAGCCAAGTGCGCGAGCCGGGCCGGTCGTTCGGGCGAGTGGGCGTCCGTCCAGGCGAGCGACTTCCGCAGACACTCCTCCGCACGGCGCAGATCCCGGACGGAGCCGGTGCATCCGAAGAAGTCGGACAGGGCCACCCCGAGGTTGCCTAACGCCCGCGCGGACCGGCCGTCGTGTTGTACCGCCCGCTCGAACCACACGACGGCGTCGGCCAGATCGGCGGGGGAGCCGGTGGCGAAGTACTGGGTGCGCAGCACGGACGCGAGACTGGTCAGCATGTCGGCGTCGCGTGCGCCGGACGGCCACGGACCGTCGGGGTCCGGAGGCTCCTCGCGCTCGATCACCCGGCGCAGCAGCTCCGCCACCCGGTCCAAGGTCGCGGGGTGCCGGTCGACCCGATGCTGCAGTTCGAGAGCCCAGGCCAGGTTGGTGACCGCGTCGAGCCGTTCGGGGGCGCTTGGCGGGGTCAGCGCGTACACGGTGTCGAGGAGGCCGACGGCACGGCCCACGTCCTCCGCCGAGCCCACGCGGTCGGCGCGCCGCAGCAGGGCGACACCGAGGTGGCCGTATGCCACCGCGCGCTGCGGCGCGGTGACACAGCGGTCGGCGGCCCGCTCGCAGTGGTCCACGGCGGTGTCGAGGTCGTCACGGTGTCCAGACCCGGCCGCCCGGTCCAGTGCGTCCAGGGCGGCCTCCACCAGCTCCTCCCACCGCTCCTGCGCGGGGTCGTCCGCCGTCAGTTCGCCGAACACCCGGGCCGGCCCCTCGCCCCGGCACCGCTCAAGGAGCAGGCGGTGGTACTCGTAGGTGTCCGCGGTGGTGTGGTCGGTGTCGGACCGCGCCTTCTCCTCCCATGAGGCGAGCAGGGCCAGGGCCTCGTGTCGCGGCCGCGAGGCCACCAGCCGTTCGGCGCCCGCCCAGTCCGCGCAGGACAGGAAGCGGTCCACCAGCCGCTCCAGACGCCAGTCCCGAAGCCGCCGCATGAGAGCGACCGTCCGGCCCACCGCGTCCGGCCGACCTGTCGTAGGCGTCCGGCTCACCGCGGGCGTGCGGCCGTGTGCGACCGGGTGTCGTCGCGCGGGTTCTCCAGCCGGGCGAGCTGGTCTACGAGACGGCGGTAGCGGTCGGCCACCGCGCCGTGTCCTGCGGCCGTCAGCCGTTCGAGAGCGGTGTCCCCGGTCAGCAGCGCCTCGCTGAGCAGCACCGCCCGGCCCGCCTCCAGGGCCCGTACGGCACCCGGGACGTCACCTGCGCGCAGATACGCCTCGGCCGCGTCCGCGGGCAGCCGGTCGGCGATTCTCAGCCAGCTCTCCCGGTGCGGGCGCATCCCCTGGCTGCGGTATGCCGTGCGCAGCGTGTCGAGACCGAACCGGTAGGCGCCGGCCGCCTCCGGCCACGCCCCGCGCGCCGTGGCCCAGCTACCCCAGTTGCGCGCCGCCTCCAGGGCCCAGCGCGGCCCGCGCTCCGCCCCCGACCGGCACGCCTCCTCCAGCGCCGCCGCCGCGGCCCGCCGGTCGTCCTCCGCCCCGGTCAGGCCGTGCAGATCGCGCAGGAAACAGCCGAGGTTGTTCAGCCGCAGTGGACGGTTCGGGGATGCCGGGGGCGTCGCGTCGACCGCTTCCCGCAGCAGGGAGATCGCCTCGTCCAGGTCCTCCCGCCCGCCGCTCAGCCGCCAGCGGCGCCACAGCGCGCCCCCGGTGTTGGCGGCGATCCGGCCGCGCTCCGGCGCCGACGCGGGCAGCAGCTCCAGAGCCTCGGCATGGGCGGCGAGACCCGTTTCGAGGTCGTCCGGGTCGGCGTCGCGTTCGTAGCGGTCCATGAGGGCGTTGCCAAGGTTGTCGAGGAACACCGGCCGGTCGGGTGTCGTGCGGCCGGCCAGGGCGACCGCCGTGTTCAGCAGGGCGATCGCCTCGTCCAGGTCGTGCGGTGCGTCGAGGTGCTGATGGCGCTCCCGTACGGCGTTCGCCAGGTCGTTGAGGGCGCCGGCGCCGCCCGGCGCGTCCGCGGGGAGCGCGGCGAGTGCCTCGCGGTGCAGGGCGACCGCCTCGTCGAGGTCCACGACCGAGCCCGTCGCGCCGAACCGGTCGAGCAGCGCGTTGCCCAGACCGCCCAGCGCGTCCGGCCGCCGGGAGCCGCGCGGCGGCAGTAGCCGCAGGGCCCGGCGCAGCGCCGCCACGGCCCGCTCCAGGTCGTCGGCCGCCCCGGTGGACTCGTGCCGCAGCCGCAGGGCCTCGGCCAAGTTCTCCAGGTACAGCGGGAGGCCGGGGGCCCGTTCGGGCGTGGCTGCCACCAGCGCTTCCAGCTGGTCCAGGGCGAACGCCAGGTCCTCGGGGTCCCCGGTGCGGTGGTGGCGCCGGATTCTGCCGCGCGCACGGTTGTTGAGGTCCCCGGGACCGGGGCGCTCGGGGCGCAGCTCGGCGACCGTGTCGAACAGGCCGACGGAACGGTCGAGATCGGCGATCTCCCAGGTGTGCTCGTAACGGTACGCCAGCGCGATCGCCAGAGCGGTCAGCCTGCCGGGCAGGGCCGGGGCCGCCTCGTCGGTCAGCTCGGCGCACCGCTCCAGACAGGTCACGGCCCGCTCCAGGTCCCCCTCGTCGCCGTAGTGCAGATAGCGCGCGGTGAACACTGTGCCGAGCGTGTCCAGACAGAGCGGCAGCAGCGGCTCCGGCCCGTCGAGCAGGTCCACCGCGTGCTCGGCCGCCTCGACGGCCTCCTCCAACTCGGCCGGGTCCGCGTCGCGTTCGTAGCGCTCCAGGAGGGTGCGGGCGAGGTTGTTCCACAGGTGCGGCGAACCGGAGTGGCCCTGGTGACGATCCGCGGTGGCGGCGCGCAGCAACGCGGTCGCCTCGTCCATGTCCCCTGGGTCGCCTTCCTCGTGGTACCTCCGGATCAGCGCGTTCGCGAGGACACCGGCCTGCCGGGGCCGGTCTGCGGCACCGGCAGGACTCGTGTCGTGGGCCCGCCGGGCGGCGTGCACGGCGTCGGCCAGATCGGCGGGGGAGCCGTGGAGGGTGTGGCGTTCCAGCAGGGCGAGGACCAGATTGGCCAGCCGCAGCTGCAGGTTCGGTGATCCGGCGGGGGTGAGCGCCACCGCCCGTGCGCAGCCCTCGGCCCAGGCGTCGAGATCGGCCGGATCGCCGGCGCGGTCGTAGTGGTACATGTGGGCGGAGGCCAGATTCGTCACGTGCAGCAGGTGGTTGGAATCCTCGGCGGCGCCGAGCAGCACGGCACGCGTGTGCAGCTCCAGGGCGCGGTCGAGCAGCGCGGGCTCGCCCTCAGCGTCGTACAGGTCCGTCAGGACGAGACCGAGGTTGTCCAGGACCGTGGCGTCCCCCGGGGACAGCTCGGCGGCCTCCTCCAGCACCTCCCGCGCCCGTTCCAGCAGATGCTCGTCCCTCATCTCGTCGTGGCAGACGCGCAGGCAGTTGCCCAGGTTGTTGAGCGAGTCGGCGTCCCGGGCGAGCCGTACATGCTCCTCGTGCGCCTCCAGTGCCTCGGCGAGCAACGCGAACTCGCCTTCCGCCTCGAAGAGATCGAGCAGCGCGCCCCCCAACTCGTCCACATGCGCGGCGACATGCTCCTCTCGCGCCAGTGCCCGCAGCAGTTCTACGGCCTCGCGGGCCGCCGCCGGATCCCCCGTCCCGGCATACCGGTCACGTGCCCGGTACGCCGCCTCGGCCCGGTCGTCGGTCACGGACACTCCCTCTCTGACGGTCGACTCGCCTCCCCAGTGTGAGCATTCATCTACGCTGAGTTCCACTGGATCGGCGAAGGAGCCGACGGTGCTGGGGGTGATGGGGTGGACAGCTTCGAGGAGATCCGCGCGGCCAGGCGCGAACTCGACGCCGTCGTGGACGAGATCCGACAGCTCGACGGGTTCGAGGACTTCCTGCCCGAACCGACCGAGGAGGACGTCCACCGCGCCGCCGAGGAGCAGCCGCTGGTGTACCTCTCGGCGGCCGAACGCGGCGGAGTCGCCCTCATCGTCCACGACCACGACGTACGCCAGGTGGACCTGCCCGACCTGACCGCCGAGGCGGTGCGCACCCGGGCGCGCGCCCACGACAACGCCCACAAAGCGTACGCGGCCGACCGCGCCGGACGGCTGACCCAGTGGGAGAAGTCCCTGGACACGACCACGAAATGGCTCTGGGACGACCTCATGGGCCCGGTCTGCGACACCCTGCGCGCCTCCGACAGGGCCGTCCTGGTGGCCGGCGGCCTGCTCGGGCTGTTGCCCCTGCACGCGGCCTGGACCGAGGCCCCGGCCGCGCCCACCGGACGCCGGTACGCCCTCGACGACCTCGTCATCAGCTACGTGCCCAACGCCCGTTCCCTGACCTCGGCCCGCGCACGGGCCGGGGGCTCCGTCGAGCGGCTGGCCGTCATCGTGGATCCGGCTGGACGGCCGCCCCTGGGCTCGGCCGAGCAGGAGGCCCGCGCGGCGGCGGCCGGTTTCCCGGGCCGTACGACCGTGCTGCGCGGCCCGGCAGCCCACGCCGCCGCGGCCCGTAACGCCCTCGCCGACGCCGACGCCGCCCACTTCGCCTGTCACGGGCAGGCCGATCTGCTCACCCCGCTGGAGAGCGGACTGCTGCTGGCCGGCACGGACGAACTGCGGCTGCGCGACCTGCTGGCGCTGCGGCTGACGCTCCGCCTGGCCGTCCTGTCCGCCTGCGAGTCGTATCTGCCGGGCACCGTCCTGCCGGACGAGGTGGTGTCACTGCCCGGCGGACTGCTCCAGGCGGGCGTCGCCGGTGTCGTCGCCGCCATGTGGTCGCTGCCCGACGTACCGGCAGCGCTCCTCATGACCGATTTCTACCGGCGCTGGCGCACCGAGGACCTCCACCCTGCCACAGCGCTGCGCGACGCCCAGGTCTGGCTGCGCGACGTACCCAACGGCGAACGGTTCGCCTTCCTCCAGCAGGCCCTCACCGCCGGCGAATCCTGGCTGCCGGACGACGAGACCACGGAAGGACTCCTGCTGGCACTGGAGTTCCAGGAGGACGATGAGCGCTCCTTCGCCGACCTCCACTCCTGGGCCGGCTTCGGCCACTTCGGGGCGTGACGGGCCGCACGTGATCAGAGTCGAAGCACTGCCCGCCCATGAGGGCGACTGCCTCTGGGTGGAGTGGACGTACGAAGGACGCACCCGCCGCATGCTCGTCGACGGCGGCCGCGGCGGCCGCGGCAGCCGGCTGCCCGAGGGCCTTGCCGCCCGGTTCCGCAGACAGCCGGTCGCCGAGCGCGCCTTCGACCTCGTGGTGTGCACCCATCTCGACGCCGACCACATCGGCGGGCTGATCCCCCTGTTCCGCGATCCGCCGGAGGGCTTCACCGCGAACGAGGTGTGGTTCAACGGCGACCGGCAGATCCTCGGCGACGTCCTCAGCCACGCCCAGGCCGACACCTTCTCCCGACTGCTGGTGGACCAGCCCTGGAACACGAAGTTCAACGGGCACGCCGTCGCCGTCCCGGCCAGCGGGAAGCTGCCCGAATGCAACGTCTCGGGGCTGCGGCTCACCCTGCTCTCCCCGCACCGGAGCGCCCTGCTGGACCTGAGCCGGAACTGGACGCGGTGGGTGGAGGAGACCGAACGCCAACGACTCGCCCCCGAGACCCCCGCGCCTCCGGACGTCCTGCGCGGCGACGACGCCGACGTGGCCTGGGAGGAATTGACGCTGCGCCCCTACGCCCGCGACGAGTCCGTGCCGAACCGGTCGAGCATCGCCTTCCTCGCCGAGTACGACGGCGCCCGTGTGCTGTTCGGCGCCGACGCGCACGCCGAGACCCTGTGCGACGCTCTGCGCAGCCTGGACGACACCCCGTGGGGACGGCCGTACCGGGTGGACCTGTGCAAGGTGCCGCACCACGGCAGCAGCCGCAACCTCAGCCCGGAACTCCTCGCCCGACTGGACTGCCGCCACTGGCTGTTCTCCACCAGCGGAGCCCGCTTCGGCCACCCCGACCGGCGGGCCGTCGCCCGGATCGCACGGCGCTACCGGGACCCCGTGCTGTGGTTCAACTACCTCTCACCCAGCACCACCGAGTACGCCCACCCCGAACTCGCCGCCGAGCGGGGCTTCCGGGCCGTCCACCCGCCCGAGGACCGGCCGGGCGCCGACCTGACGGTGACACCCGGCCGGGTGACCCGCACGCACACCGATCCGGAAAGGGCCCAGTGAACCCCGACCCCGCTCTCGTCGAACTCATCGACCTCTGGTACGAGTTGCCGGCCCTGGTGGGCGAGGACTGGCCCGGACTGCGCCCTCGCCTGCTGACCGCCGTGGAGGAACTGGCGACGGCACCCCCGACGGAGTACGAGCGCCGCGCCCTGGCCCTGCTGCGGCTGCTGCTCGGCCACGCCGAGGTCAAGAAGCGGCTCGCCCCGGCCCTGATCGGCAAGACCATCCCCACCGACCGGGCGGCGGACACGGAGCGGGGCACCCGCACTCCGCCGGCCTCGCAACTCGCCCTGCGCGCAGGCATCCTGCCACCGGACCTGGACGGCGAGGGCCGCTGGATCAACGCCGACGTCGAACCGGGCCCCGCGAACCGGCCGGGCACCTTCGTCCTGGGCTTCGACGTCGACGACGGCCCGCGCGAGGACTCCGTGCCCGAGCCGCTCAGGGACCTCGGCACCCCGGACGCCTGGCCCGCGACGCTGACCGTCCGGGTGACCGGCGTCGACGCCGAGGCCGAAGCCCTCGCCGACACACTGACCGTGCCCGCCCAGGGGCCCTCGCCCGACCGGGCCCGCTTCCTGATCACCCCGGCCCGCACCGGCACCCTCCCGCTCCAGGCGACCTTCTGGCGCTCCGGCAGCCTCGTGCAGGTGCTGCATCTCAACGTCTCGGGACACGAGGTACGCGTCCGGGCCCAAGGGCCTTCCCGCGCGGCCGTCGCCGAGGTGCGCGACCGCGGCCTGTCGGTGCAGATACGGCTGGCCCCGGGCGGCCGCGAGTACGAGATCGTCGTCTCCGGAGGCATCGGCCACGCCGTACGGGCGCCGCTGCACAAGACCGACCGCGCCCTGCACGCGATCGCGGTGCAGGCCCGCCGTCCGCTGCGGGCCGTGACCGCCGAGTGGGGCCCGCTTTCCGACGGCCCCACCCGGACCGGACTTGACCTCCCGGACGACGTCTACGCACACCACACCCGGCTGCTGGCCGAGGCGGGCTGCCGGATGTTCCGTGACCTGTTCTTCGACGGGGCCGACGCCCAGCTCGAAGAGGTCGGCCGTAGGATCCAGGAGTACCTGACCGGGGCCGGCCCGCGCAGCGTGCAGTTCGTCACCGACCGGCCCCTGCTGCCCTGGCACCTGATGTGCCCGGTCGAGCACATGCGCGACGCCGACTTCGGACAGATCCTCGGCCTTCGCCACCGGGTCGACTGCATCCCCGTCGCCGCCCACGCGGGCCGCGGCATCACCGAGGTGGCCATCGACACCCGGCGGGGCCTGGACGTCACCCTCGGCCTCAACCGCGCCATCGACCTCGGCGGCGAACGCGACCTGGTCGCGAAGCAAGAGGCGTACTGGCGCGACTACGACGACAAGGGACTCGCCCGCCTCACCGTCCACGACCGGCAGGAACCCGTCTTCGACTCCCTGTGCGGGACGGGCGGATCCGCCGGGATCGTCTACCTCTACTGCCACGCCGTGGCCCACGACACCGATGACGACGGACCGGCGAACCCCCGGCTCGCCGTGGAGGGCACTACCGGGGGAATCCTGCTGCGGAGCCTGCGCGACCACGGCACCGCCCTGCCCGGCTCACCGGTGATCGTGCTCAACGCATGCGGCACGGCCGTCACCTCGGCGCTGTCCACCGAGGGCTTCCTGACGCACTTCCTGGAGCGTTCCCGCGGGGTGCTCGGAACCGAGGCGGACACCCCGGCCCCCTTCGCCGCGGCCTGGGCCACCGCGTTCTTCGACCGCCTCCTGTCCGGCGAGCCGATCGGCGAGGCGGTCCGTGCCACCCGGGAGCACTTCGCCGTCGTCCACCGCAATCCGCTGGGCCTGCTCTACGCCCTGTACTGCAACGGCGACACCGTCCTGCACCCCGCCCTCGCCTGACGGCGGCTACGACGTCCGGGACTCCAGATCGGGCAGCCCCGCCGTCTCGATGAGGCGGCGGGCGTACGTCCACGCCGCCTCCTCCACCCAGGCGGGCCGCACCGTCCGGAGCCAGAACAACAGCAGCGCCAGGTCCGCGAGCACCACCGGCACCGACACCACGGCCTTCGCGGAACCGACCGGCGGCCAGCCCACCACCGCGTACAGCACCGCCCCGAACAGACCGACGGCCCCCGCGCCCAGGGCCAGCGGCCGCAGCCCCAGCGCGTTGCGGCGGAAGCCGTACTCGCGGTTCTCCTCCGCCACCAGCTTACTGCCCGGAAGCGCCCGCGCCCGGGTCCGCAGCACTGTGCCCGCCACCTCGTAGACGGCGTCGGCGCCCTCCGGGTCGGACCGCTCCTCCGCGGCCGACGGCAGCCGCAGCGGCGGTCCCGCGATCTGCTCGATACGGGCGTGCAGATACGCCAGGTGCGTGGTCCCCGTCGGACCCCGCCACCGCAGCAGCTGTACCGACGGCTTGCCGCCCCACCGCTCGAACAGCGCCGGCTCCAGCCGCCGCCCACGGGACCGGCTGAACTGCCCCAGCAGCAGCGGCAGTCCGCACACCAGCACGAGCGCCCACACTCGGCGCGCGGCCGACCAGTCCGGCACCAGCACCACCACCGGCAGGGCCGGCGGCAGTGCCGCGATCAGCACCGGGCGGATCCTCGCCCGCCACGTGTACGGACTGAACGTATGGGCGATCAGACCCTGTTCCACGACGGACCACCCCCTCATCGTGGCCCGCCCCCACGGGCCCTGATGAGGAATACCCCGGCCGCCGTCGCCGTATCCGCCGTCCCAGGTCCCTGCGGTGGCCGCCGAGGGCTCAGCCCGCGTTCCGCAGCGCCTCCCGGACCCGGCGGACGGCGTCGGAGTACCGGTCCCGCAGGGGCGCGCGCAGGCGGCTCAACAGAGCCGGGACCAGACCGAGTTCCTCGCTCAGCAGCACCGCGCGCCCACGTTCGAGGCGGACCACGGCGGCCTCCGGCCTGCCCTGTCTGGCCAGCGCAAAGGCGCCCTCCTGCGCGAGCCCGCGGGACGCGAGCAGCCATGCCTCTCGGTGGCGGCGCAGCGACTGCGCCCGGTGCAGGGCCTCCGCGGCCCGCAGCAGATGGCCGTCGGCCTCGCCCACCTCGTCCCAGGCCGAGCGCCGCACCGCCCACCGGATCCAGTTGTGTGCCGCGTCCACCGTCATCTCCGGGGCGACGGCCAGGCCGCTCGCGCACGCCTGCCGCAGCGCGGTGCGCGCCGCGTCGACGTCGTCGGCAGAGCCGGTCTCCTCGGACAGCGCCCGTAGGGCCTCGCCGAGGACGTTCAGCCTGCTCGCCCGGTACGGGGCCGTCGACGGGGTCAGGCCGACGGCCTCCGTGAGCACCCGCACCGCCTCGCGCAGCTCGGGTTCAGCGCTCCCGGGCGACTCGCCCAGCCGCAGCGCCTCGACGCGGTCGGTCAACGCGTTGCCCAGGTTGGACAGGAAGGTGGCCCGCCCCACGACCTTCCACTCGGAGACCTCGATGGCCCTGCGATACGCCGCGATCGCCGCGTCCAGGTCGGTTAGGTCGATCCGCTCGCCGGGGCGGGGCGCGGCACCGTCGGGGAACTGGGTGCCGTGGCGGGTCAGCAGCACGTTGCCGAGGTTGTTCAGCCAGCCGCCCAGCTCCGGGTCATCCGGGTGCGCGCCCTCGACGGCCTCCCCGGCGAGCCGTACCGCCCCATGCAGGTCGTCGGCGGCGCCGAGCCGTTCGTAGCGGTCCATCCGGAGCATTCCGACGTTGCTGCGCACCCGCGCCCACGCGCGGTCCGTGCGGGGCAGCGCGGCCGAGGCCCGGCCGCCGAGGTCGATCGCCGTGTCGAGGTCGGTGAGCGAACCGGTGGCGTCGTACAGGTCCCACAGGCACAGCACGAGCGTCGCCGCGCACCGCGCCCACTGCGGTGAGCCCTCCTCGGCGGCGGCCGTCGCCTCCTCGGCCGCCCGCCGCGCCGCGGCGAGGTCGTCGTCGGTGCCAGTGACGTCGTACAGATCGGTCAGGGTGACCGCCAACTCGTTGGACCACACGGCCCGTCGGGCGGGGTCGGCGCGCACGGCCTGCCGGTAGTTGTCCACCGCCCGGTGCAGGTCCCGGGTGTCGCCGGAATTCCAGAAGCGACGCCGGTGCGCGGCGGCGGACCGGTCGAGGAGGTCCGCGAGCCCGGCGCCGCCGTCACCCCGGGCCTCGGCCTGCCGCAGCGCGCGCTCCGCCTCCTCCGGATCCCCCGCGTCGGACCCGCCCGGACCTTGCGGTGTCATGGGCCTCCCCCTCGTGGCGCGCCGCGATGTTACCGCGCGACCACGCATGGTGACGGGGGATCGAGGGAAGTCGAGTGGTGCTCAGGACGCGGCGGACGGCTTGTGGAGGCAAGGAGGTCGGTGAGGCCTAGGTGGCCGAGGAAGGTGACGCGGGCGCGGTCGGCGACCTCGCTCACGGCCCCGAAACCGTCGTCGACCAGGTCGACGCGCACCCGGAAGAGGCGCCGACCGTGCGGCCGACCTGCCGCGCGCACGCGTGCCCGCCCGGCGCGAGGTCCGTCAGCCGGCCTGCCCGAGTCCGCCGTCGGCCAGGCCGAGGAGGCCGCGGCCTCCTCGGCGCACGAGGAGACGGGAGTGTCCCAGGGGCTCGCCCGCGCGTCTAGGCGGGCCCCGGGCCGGTGGGCACGTGGTAGGGGCGGGCCTCGCTTCGCGTGTGGCGCCGTTCGGGGACAGCAGCAGCGGTGCCGAGTCCCGAGCGGCTGGTCCGGGCCGTGACGGGGGGCGCGCCGAGTCCGTGAACTGAGCAGGACATGTACTTCCCGTACATGTATGCCGACTCGAGGGTCCGGATACTCGAACCAGGCGATCTGATCTCGACCGGCCCGGCGCACCAAGCCAGCCCCCACGACACAGGCCACCCGAGCCCTCACAACGAGCCGCGCCCCGAAAGGTCACGCCCGTCCTGCACCCTGCCGGCGACCGGTGGGTGTCCGGCCCGTCACCCGCCGGGCTGCGCCGCCTCGTCCGCGGCAGTCGTTCAGCCCGCCCGGTCCGTGCCGGCCATCTGGGCGAGGACGTATCAGAGCCGGTCGGCGCTCCCCGGCGGCCAGGGCGTACGCAACTTTCCCGTGGCCGGGTCGAGTTCACCGCACCACTGCGCGTACCGGGAGGCGGCATCGTCCGGCCAGAGGATCCCGTGACCGGAGGGCACGGCCAGGGCGCGGTCGAGGTCCACGGGATGCCCCAGCACCTCCAGCCGCACCGTGACGTCCGTGAGCGGCCCCCCACACCAGCCGCCGGCGCCCCTGCAGCACCCGCGCGATCCGCCCTGCCCCCTCCTCCGCCGAGACCGCGTCCGCCGGCACCCCGCCAGTGCGCGGCCCGGCGAGACGGACCAGGACGTCCTCCAGGACGAGGCCCGTCTCATCCGCGACCTGGACCCGCCCGGCCAGCGGCGGCCGCCCCGACAACAACCCCCGCGCCCACCCGGCCAGTTCAGCCCTGCGCACCCGCAGCTCCTGCTGCTTGTCGGCCAGCCGCGCCAGATGCCGGCACGCCGCACACCCGCCGCCCCTCGTGCTCGAACAGCGGCAGCTGACCGACACCCCCTCACACCCCCGCCCGACCGCCCGCCGCTGCGGCCGTCGCACCGATCCCGTCCGCGGCGGCGGCACCTCCCGCCGCCCGCTCCTCGCTCGTCCCGCGCGTACCGTCGACTACGGCGGTTGCTGAATTCGTGGCGCTCAATTCCTCAATTCCTTTCCGTGCCCTATCCTGTTACGGGTCGCCTTTCTCTCCCCGCAACTCCGTTACGTGTTACGTGCCCTTTCAGAAACCCGTAACAAATCTCCAATGGGATTTCCTCGGGGCTGACACTCCCTCAATTCAAACCGGGATTCGTTTCTGATGCCATGTAACCCGCAACAGAATGCGTACCAATTCCAGAGAGGTCTAGTCCACTAAGAACCAAGCATGGACGATTGATCTGATGGTACGTCAGACAGCAACGATGCGGCACCAGTTGCCAACCTCCCCCTCGTTGCTGCCATACTGTAACTACAAGGGACCGGGGCAGGGAAGCCCGGAGGGCGCCCCGGACCCACCCGGACCAGGGACACAAACCCCCTTAAACCGGAGGCATTAAGCCTCTGAACAGGGAAAACAGAAGATCAGGCCCGAACCCCGATCGGGAGCCACGCCTCGCTGGCACGGTGACCCACCCGAGGCCGGCACCCGGAATCACGGGACGAAGACAACAGGGAGTGACATTCAACTCTCAACGTCTTCAAGAGGGTTGCGGAGCAACCCAACATCATTCCGTCGCGAAGTGACGGCGCGTCATGTCTCCGGAGGA
>NZ_JAEMUX010000136.1 GCF_016598475.1 Streptomyces adelaidensis | reverse complement strand
CACCAGCGCAGCCTCGCCCAACTGCTCCCCGGTCACCGCATCCACACCCCGCAGCGCACGGGCACAGGCGGCAGCGACCTGCTGCGCCTCCCCCGCACCCAGCTCCACCCTCCGCCGCACCCCGCCACCCCCTCACACGCCCCGAAGCCCCGACCATCACCTCAACGACCGAACCCCCATGCGGGTTACGCACTCCCGTACGCCCCACCAGCCCCGCACCCAAGACCCAGGAGAACCCAGGATCCCCAGGCCAATCGGTCAACTGCTAAACACCCTGCCATGCCCCTATGACAGCGCCGGTTCACGCCCTACGACAGCGACGGCTCACGCGCTTGGGCAGGCACGCTCACTCCTCGAACAACGCCTCCTGCTCGCCCTCCTTCTCCTTGCGCAGCCGCTGGTTCCGCGTCCCCACGACCACCGCCGTGACCGCGGCCGCACCGGCGAACGCCGCCGGAACCATCCAGCCCCGGTCGACGACATGGCGGAACACGTGGTCGAGGGAGAGCCGGCCGGGTCCGGAGATCGCGAGGCCCGCGGCGGCGAGGCCCAGGGTCGCGGCGTACTCGTAGCCGCCGCCCGCGTTGAAGAAGCCGTTGGGGGTGTGCACCGCGGCCGCGCCCGCCATGGCGCCCGCCGCGGCGGCACCGGCCCCGGGCGTACCGAGCCCGAGCGCGAGCAGCGTGCCGCCGCCCGTCTCGGCCAGCCCGGACGCGGTGGCGCTCGCCTTGCCGGGGCGGTAGCCGACGGACTCCATGAACTTGCCGGTGCCCTCGATCCCGCCCCCGCCGAACCAGCCGAACAGCTTCTGCGTCCCGTGCGCGGCCAACACCCCTCCCGTGCCCAGGCGGAGCAGCAGCAGTCCCAGATCGCGTCGGTCGAATGAGGTCACGGTGGCTCCCGAAGCAGACGGTACGGTCGGGCGGTCCCCTCCCGCGTATCCACCGTCGCACCGATCACACCCGCCCGAACCGCTCACGCGACCGTTCGGGTGGCGCCGTACGCGGGCCGCGCCCCCGGTGGCGGCGCGGGCCGCGCCCCCGGTGGCGTACCCCCGTCAACGGTGTGAGGCTGCCGCCATGACGATCGCACCAGCCAAACTCAGTGACCCGGCCGTCCGGGCCTTCGTCAACGCGGTGAACGCGCACGACCGTGACGCCTTCGTGGCGCTCCTCGCCCCCGACGCGACCATGTCGGACGACGGTTCCGACCGCGACCTCGACGACTGGACCGACCGGGAGATCTTCTCCTCCCACGGCCATATCGAGGTCCATCGCGAGACCGCCGGGGGCCGCGCCCTCGTCGCCAACTACCGCAACGACACCTGGGGCGAGATGCGCACCGCCTGGCGCTTCACCGTGTCGGAGGACGGCAGGATCTCCCGTTTCGAGACCGGCCAGGCCTGAGGTCGGTCCCGGTACGTCGACCGCCAGGGCTTGCCCTCGTGTGCACTCCAACTCCTAACGTCCTCGGACATGGAGACGAACACGCACGCGAAGTCACACCCGGACACGTACACCAGGCCCCTCGGCCGCAGCGGCATCCAGGTCAGCGCCCTCGGCTTCGGCTGCTGGGCGATCGGCGGCGAGTGGCGGCGGCCCGACGGACAGCCGCTCGGCTGGGGCAAGGTGGACGACGAGGAATCCGTACGGGCGGTCCACCGCGCCCTCGACCTCGGCGTCACCTTCTTCGACACGGCCGACGCGTACGGCACCGGCCACAGCGAGCGCGTGCTCGGCCGGGCCCTCGGCAAGCGGCGCGCGGACGTCGTCGTGGCCACCAAGTGGGGCAACATCTTCGACGAGCGCACCCGCGTCGCCGACGGCCAGGACGACACCCCGGCGCACGCCCGCCGCGCCCTCACCGCCTCCCTCGACCGCCTCGGCACCGACCACGTCGACCTGTACCAGCTGCACATCTCCGACGCCGACCCCGAGCGCGCGGCCGAACTCCGCGACACCTGCGAGGAGTTCGTACGGGAGGGCCTGATCCGGGCGTACGCGTGGAGCACCGACGACCCGGAGCGTGCCGCCGTGTTCGCCGAGGGGCCGCACTGCACGGCCGTGCAGCATCGGCTGAACATCCTCCAGGACGCGCCCGAACTCCTCGCGCTGTGCGAGGAGTCGGACCTCGCGAGCGTCAACCGCAGCCCCCTCGCCATGGGGCTGCTCACCGGCAAGCACACCGCCGGGCGCGCCCTGGAGGCCGGGGACATCCGCAGCACCCCGCCCGCCTGGCTGCCGGGCTTCACCGCGGACGCCGGCGCCGACCCGGAGTGGCTCGGCCGGGTCGAGGCGCTGCGCGAGATCCTCACCAGCGAGGGCCGTACGCTCGCGCAGGGCGCCCTCGCCTGGATCTGGGCCCGCAGCCCGCGTACCGTCCCCATCCCCGGCTTCCGTACCGTCGCCCAGGCCGAGGAGAACGCGGGCGCCCTCGCGAAAGGGCCGCTCACCGCGGACCAGGTGGCCGAGGTCGACCGGATCCTGGGGCGGTGAACGGCCCGTACGGCGGGGACAGCGGGGGCGGGGACAGCGGGGGCGGGGACCTCAGCCCGCGTACTGCGCCTGCTCCTGCTCCTGCTCCTGTGCCTGCTCCTGCTCCTGTGCCTGCTCCTGTGCCTGCTCCGTCAGCGTCAGCCTCCCGGCCTTGATGGTGGCGAGCCGCGGCGCCCGCCTGGCGATCGACGAGTCGTGCGTGACCAGGATGAACGTGACGCCCAGTTCACGCCAGAGCCCTTCGAGGAGGGCCATGATCTCGTCGCGGGTGCCCTCGTCGAGGTTGCCGGTCGGCTCGTCCGCGAGGAGCACCTTCGGCTTCTTGACCAGGGCGCGGGCGATGGCGACCCGCTGCTGCTGACCGCCCGACAGCTCGGACGGGGCGTGCGTGAGGCGCTCGCCGAGGCCCACCGAGCGCAGCGCCTCGGCGGCCCGCTCGCGCCGCTCGGCCGGCTTCACGCCGAGCGGGACGAGCGCGGTCTCGACGTTCTCCTGCGCGGTGAGTGTCGGGATGAGGTTGAACGCCTGGAAGATGATGCCGATCTTCTCGGCGCGCAGCCGGGTCAGCTTGGCCTCGCTGATGGAGGAGAGGTCCACGCCGTCCAGCTCGACACTGCCCTCGGAGGGGCGGTCCAGGCCGCCGATCATCTGCAGGAGGGTGGACTTGCCGCCACCCGTGGGGCCCTGGATGACGAGCTGGTCGCCGTCCTCGATGACGAGGTCGATGTCGCGCAGCGCCTCCACCGTCTCCTTGCCCCGCTGGTAGCGCTTGGTGACGCCGGTGAGCTTGTACATGGTTGTCCTTCGGGAGGTTGAGGGCCGGCGGGCTACGACACGCTGCGGAGCGCGTCCGCGGGCCGCATCCGGGAGGCGCGCCAGCCGCCCATGGCCCCGGCGATCAGACCGCCGGCGATGGCGAGGCCCGCCGCGAGCGCGATGGTGGACAGGGAGACGGGTGCGGACAGCGCGATCTCCAGGGCGTTGGAGCTCTGCTGACCGGGGGCGCCGCCACCGCCGGGGCCGCCACCCATGCCGCCGGTGTTGCCCAGCTCCGCCTTGAGGGTCGGGCTGATCGCGGTCACGGTGTACGCGGCGGCCAGGCCGAGCCCGATGCCGAGGGCGCCGCCGAGCAGCCCGTTGACGATGGACTCGCCGACGACCTGCCGGGTGACCTTGCGGCTGGGCCAGCCGAGCGCCTTCAGCGTGCCGAACTCGCGCACCCGGCGGGAGACGGCCGAGGAGGTGAGCAGCGCGGCCACCAGGAACGCGGCGGCGAGCACGGCGATGGACAGCCACTTGCCGACGCTGGTCGCGAGGTTCGAGGCGGTGGTCAGCGAGCCGGAGACGGTCTCGGCGAGGTCGGCGGAGGTGGTCACCGTCGTCCCCGAGATGTTCTTCTGGATGGTCGCCTTGACGGCGTCGATCTGCTGCGAGTCGGTCGCCTTGACGTAGATCGTGGTGACGGTGTTCTTCGCGTCGCCGAGGGTCTGTGCCTGCTTGAGCGGCAGGTAGACATCGGTGGTCGACTCACTGGTGTCGGGCGTCGCGATACCGATGATCTTGTACTTGGTGTCGGAGATCTTGATGGTCTCGCCGACCGTGTACTCGTTCTCCGTGGCGTACGACTTGCTGAGCACCGCGACCTTCGCGTCGGTCTGCGACGCCGTGAAGGTCTTGCCCTTGGTGATCTTCGAGGTGGCGAGCGGGCCGAGGTCCTGGTCGGTGACGTCGACACCGGCGACGGCGTAGTTGTTCACACCGAAGGAGGCGCCGCCGCCCTCGACGCGGGGCTGGCTGGTGCCGCCGCCCCCGGTGGCGGTGCCGCCGGGGGCGCCCTGACCCTGCTGGGCGGACGAGGAGTCGTCGCTCTGCGCCTCGCCCTGGGTGAAGGAGCCGTCGACCTTGATGACGTTGAGGCTGAGCGCGCCCACGGCCTCGGAGACACCGTCCTGCTCGGCCACCTTGGCGACGAGCGAGGACTTCAGGGTCTGTCCGCCCTGGGTCATCACCCGGTCCGAACTCTGCTCGTCGTCGTCCGCGCTGGCGTCGAACTCGAATCTCTGCCCGCCGCCCTGTTCGTCGTCCCCGGACGGCGCATCTCTGGCCTTGGTGACCGTCATGTCGGTGCCGAGCCCGTAGAGCGACTGAAGGACCTTGTCCTGCGCCTGCCGCATCCCCGCCGAGACCGAAGTGACGGTGATGACCAGCGCGATTCCGAGCGCCAGACCCATCGCGATGACCAGAGCCGCCTTCTTGCGCCGGCTCAGCTCTCGCTTGAGATAGATGCCAAACATCCCGTTCCCCAAAGGTTCTTGGCGCCCGCTGTGGGCGCGGTCACAAGCTAGGGAGAAACCTTTGAGGGGTCCTGAACAAGGAATGTGTAAGGCCTGAGAAATAAGGACCTTGCATCAGATTTCCATAAGACAGCCAATTCCTAAGCTGCCGAGGGGCTATTGCCAGGAATTTCCGATGGGATGCGGTCAGGAGAAGAGATGAGCGGCGGGCAGTCGTCCCGCGGCCCGGTGCTTACCTCGCGGTCCCACGCGAGGTCCGCCCCCATCCGGGCCGCGGGACGGCTGCCACCTCCCCCCCTCGGGGTGGCCGGCGGAAGCCATCGCCTCCAAGTGTGAAGCTCTCGTGGAGACGGGACCTGAGCATATGCCTGCCACGTGCTCGAATGGTCCGGAGGGGCTTCCTCCGTTTGTGCAAGTTGAGTCATGGACGAGTGCCGCCCACACCGGCCGGGCCTGGTCCCGACCGCTCTCGCCGCCGGTCCCGACCGCTCTCGCCGCCGGTCCCGACCGCTCTCGCCGCCGGTCCGGGCCGCCTCCGCCGCAGGTTTCGACCGCCCCCGCCGGGGATCTCAGCCCCGCCCCACATACGGCATCGTCGTCGCCAGCACCGTCGCGAACTGCACATTCGCCTCCAGTGGCAGCTCGGCCATGTGCCGCACGGTGCGGGCCACATCGGTCACGTCCATCACCGGCTCGGGCAAGAGTTGGCCATTCGCCTGGAGGACTCCGTCGCGCATTCGCTCCGTCATGTCCGTCGCCGCGTTGCCGATGTCGATCTGGCCGACCGCGATGCCGTACGGCCGCCCGTCCAGGGAGAGTGACTTGGTCAGGCCCGTCAGGGCGTGCTTGGTCGCGGTGTAGGCGACGGAGTGCGGCCGGGGCGTGTGGGCGGAGATGGAGCCGTTGTTGATGATCCGGCCGCCCCGCGGGTCCTGCTCCTTCATCTGCCGGTACGCCGCCTGCGCGCACAGGAACGCCCCGTTGAGGTTGGTGTCCACCACATGCCGCCAGGCCGCGTAGTCCAGCTCCTCCACCGGGACCCCGCCGGGGCCGAACGTGCCCGCGTTGTTGAACAGCAGGTCCAGCCGCCCGAACCGCTCACGCACGGCGGTGAAGAGCGCGGCCACCTCGTCGGGCCGTGAGACGTCGGTACGGACGCACAGGGCCTCCGTCTGCGATGCGCCGGCCTCGGCCGCGGTCTCGGCCTCGGCCGCGGTCTCGGCCTCGGCCGCGGTCTCGGCCTCGGCCGCGGCCGCGGTCTCGGCCTCGGCCGCGGTCTCGGTGAGCTTCTCCTCGCGGCGGCCCGCCAGCGCCACCGACCAGCCGGTGCGCAGCAACTCCACGGCCACGGCACGGCCGATGCCGGAGCCCGCACCTGTCACGATCGCGATCTTGGTTCCGTTGGCGTTCATGACCTCGCAGCGTAGGGGAGGGCTCGCGCCCGGCCGAGTGGAAGGGGCCGCGCGCCGCTGGGCGGAAAGGGCCCGCGCGCCACCGAGCGGAAAGGGCCCGCCATCCGGAACTCATCCGTCCGCCACCTGGCTGTTGTGTACGTGACAGAAGATCGTCGACCCTGGCCACTCCAATGCCAAGTACAACAACCGTCAGGGGAGCGCCAGATGACACCCGCAGCCCACAGGCCGACGCAGTCCCGCTCGTCGCACTCGCCCGAACTACGGGCCGCCGCCCGGCACTTCGACCGCCGCCGCTTCCTCACCGTCACGGGAGCGGCCGCCGCGCTCGCCTTCGCCACCAACCTCCCCGCGGCCGGCGCCGCGGCCGCCGCCCCGCTCGACGCGCGGCGCGTCACCGAGGACCCCTTCACCCTCGGTGTGGCCTCCGGCGACCCGCTGCCCGCCTCCGTGCTGCTGTGGACCCGGCTCGCCCCGGCCCCGTACCAGCCCGACGGCGGACTGCCCGCCGAACGCGTCGCCGTGCGATGGGAACTGGCCCGCGACGAGAGCTTCCGACGGATCGTCAGACGTGGCACCGCCACCGCCCACCCCGAGTTCCACCACACCGTCCACGTGGAGGTCGGCTACCTCGACCCCGGGCGCGTCTACTACTACCGCTTCCGCACCGGCACCTGGATCAGCGAGACCGGCCGTACCCGCACCGCCCCCGGCCGCGCCGACCTGACCGGAAACTCCGCCGCCCTCTCCTTCGCGGCCGTCTCCTGCCAGCGCTACGACCAGGGTCACTACACCGCCTACCGGCACCTGGCGGGCGAGGACATCGATGTCGTCTTCCATCTCGGGGACTACCTCTACGAGTACGCCGTGAACTCCGTCGGCGGCGCCCGCGGCTACACCGACCGCGTCCTGCCCGACCTCTTCAACCACGAGACGGTCACCCTGGAGGACTACCGTCTGCGGTACGCCCTCTGCAAGACCGACGCCGACCTGCGAGCCGCGCACGCCGCGCACCCGTTCGTCGTCACCTGGGACGACCACGAGACCGAGAACAACTACGCGGGCGACCTCCCCGACGGAAGCGACGTACCGAGCGAGGAGTTCCTGCTGCGCCGCGCCGCCGCCTACCGCGCGTACTGGGAGAACCAGCCGCTGCGCAGCCCCCAGCGGCCCGACGGCGCCGGCATGAAGCTCTACCGCCGCTTCAACTGGGGCCGCCTCGCCCAGTTCGACATACTCGACACCCGCCAGTACCGCTCCAACCAGGCGCAGGGCGACGGCTGGCAGATCCCAGGACCGGAGTCCGCCGACCCCGCGCGCACGATAACGGGCGCCACCCAGGAACGCTGGCTCCTCGACGGCTGGGCCAAGTCCGACGCGGTCTGGAACGTCGTCCCCCAGCAGGTCACCTTCTCCCAGCGCCGCAACGCCGTCGGCGACGACTACAAGGTCTCCATGGACTCCTGGGACGGCTACGCCGCCTCCCGCGAGCGGCTCCTCGCCGGCGCGGACGCGGCCGGCATCCAGAACCTGATGGTCCTCACCGGCGACGTCCACGTCGGCTACGCCTTCGACATCAAGCGCGACTTCGACGACCGCTCCTCCCGCACCGTCGGCACGGAACTCGTCGCCACCTCCGTCACCAGCGGCGGCAACGGCTCCGACAAGCCCGCCAACTGGGACACCTACATGACCGCCAACCCCCACCTGCGCTTCTACAACGGCCGCCGCGGCTATACGACCGTGGAGCTCGGCCGGAAGTCGGCGCGCGCCGACTTCAAGGCCGTGCCGTACGTGACGACGACGGGGGCGGGGATCTCGACGGTGGCGTCCTTCGTGACGGAGGCGGGGAAGCCGGGGCTCACGCCGGCGTAGCCGCCGGTTCACCGCCGCCCCGGCGGCCGGTCTCGGGGCCGGTCTCACGGTCGGCCTCGCCCGGATAGCGGACCCCGATGCGATCCCGGATCGCGTCGAGGGTCCGCATCACGGCGAGGGTGCCGTCGAGCGGGACGAGGGAGGACTCGGTCTCGCCGGCGCGCAGGGCCCGCATGACCTCGGTGGCCTCGTGGCGGAGGCTGTTGCGGGCGCCGTCGGCCGGGTCCGCGGTGAACGTCTCCGGTTCGCGGCCGTCCCGGTGGAGGACGAAGTGGTCCGGGAAGAAGAAGCCGTGCGGGATGTCGATACGGCCCGCGGAGCCGGTGACGGAGGCGGAGGTGGCCGTACCGCCGACGATGGAGCAGTGCACCGAAGCGATAGCACCGCTCTCCCATGAGAGCAGTGCTCCCGTCTGGAGGTCGACGCCCTCGTCGGAGAGCACCGCTCTCCCCGTGACGTCCGACGGCTCCCCGAGCAGCAACTGCGCGAAGGAGACCGGATACACGCCGAGGTCGAGCAGCGCGCCCCCGCCCTGCGCCGGATCCCGCAGCCGGTGCGAGGGCGGGAAGGGCCCCGCGAGCCCGAAGTCGGCCTGCACGGTCCGCACTTCACCGATCGCGCCGTCCCGCACCAGCCCGGCGAGGCGCCGGACCAGCGGATTGCAGTACATCCACATGGCCTCCATCAGGAACCGCCCGCGCCCCCGCGCCAGCGCGACCAGCTCCTCCGCCTCCCGCACGTTCAGCGTGAACGCCTTCTCGCAGAGCACACCCCGCCCCGCCTCCAGGCACATCCCGGCGGCGACCCGGTGCGCCGAGTGCGGAGTGGCGACGTACACCACATCCACGTCCTCGTCCTCGGCGAGCGCGCGCCAGTCGCCGTACGCCCTCGGTATCCCGAACCGCTCCGCGAAGACCTTCGCCGTGTCCTCGCTGCGCGAGGCCACCGCCACCACCTCGGCGTCCGGCAGGTCGACGAGGTCGGCCGTGAAGGCCGCGGCGATCCCTCCGGTCGCCAGGATCCCCCACCGCACACGTCCGTCGTTCGACATCGCCACCCCTGTTCTCGGCTCCGGGGCGGACTTGTGACCCCGCCCACGTCGTACGAGCTGAGAGCATAGGTGGCGGACCGAACGGAGAGGGAGGGGCACATGCCCGAGGGGCACATACCGGGCTCGGCGTCGGCCGAGTCGAACACCGTGGCGCCGGCGGCGGCACCGCGAACGCCGAAGCCGCCGAAGTCGCCGAAGCCGTCGAAGCGACCGAAGTCGCCGAAGCCGGGCCCCACCGCCCTCCGCCGCACCGGCCTCCTCGTCACCCTCATCCTCGGCGGACTGACCGCCACCCCACCCCTCGCGATGGACATGTACCTCCCGGCCCTCCCGGAGGTCACCAACTCGCTGCACGCCCCCGCCACCACGGTCCAGCTGACCATCACCGCCTGCCTCGCCGGCATGGCGCTCGGCCAGTTGCTGATCGGCCCGATGAGCGACCGCTGG
Source organism: Streptomyces adelaidensis (assembly GCF_016598475.1). Classification (GTDB taxonomy): domain Bacteria; phylum Actinomycetota; class Actinomycetes; order Streptomycetales; family Streptomycetaceae; genus Streptomyces; species Streptomyces adelaidensis. Next base: position 4,767 of record NZ_JAEMUX010000136.1, on the reverse strand, counting down.
GGCCGTAAGCGCCCCCTGCTCCTCGGCCTGGCCGTGTACATCCTGGCCACCGCCCTGTGCGCCCTCGCCCCCACCGTCGAGACCCTGATCGCCCTGCGGCTCGTCCAGGGCCTCGCCGGCTCGGCCGGCATCGTGATCGCCCGGGCCGTGGTGCGCGACCTGTACGACGGCGACGCGATGGCCCGCTTCTTCTCCACCCTCATGCTGGTCTCCGGAGTGGCCCCGATCGTCGCGCCGCTGATCGGCGGCCAGATCCTGCGGACCACGGACTGGCGGGGCGTCTTCGTCCTCCTGACCGTCATCGGCGTCGCCCTGCTGGCGGTCGTCTGGGCGCGGCTCCCCGAGACGCTGCCGCCCGCCGAGCGCCACAGCGGCGGCATCGGCGAGACCCTGGGCGCGATGCGCGCTCTGCTCACCGACCGGATCTTCATGGGCTACGTGCTCGCCGGCGGCTTCGCCTTCGCCGCCCTCTTCGCGTACATCAGCGCCTCCCCGTTCGTGATCCAGGAGATCTACGGCGCCTCCCCGCAGACGTTCAGCCTGCTCTTCGGCGTCAACTCCGTCGGCCTCGTCATCGTCGGCCAGATCAACGGCAAGATCCTGGTCGGCCGGGTGAGCCTGGACAAGGTGTTCGCGGTGGGCCTCGCGATCGTCGCCCTGTCCGCGACGGCGCTGCTGCTGATGTCCCTGGGCGTCTTCGGCGAGGTGGGCCTGACCCCGGTGTCGGCGGCCCTCTTCGTCCTGATGTCCGCGATGGGCGTCACCCTCCCCAACACCCAGGCCCTCGCCCTGCTGCGGGTGCGCCACGCGGCGGGTTCCGGGTCGGCCCTGCTGGGTACCTCGTCCTTCCTGATCGGCGCGATAGCGTCCCCTCTGGTCGGCATCGCGGGCGAGGACACCGCCGTTCCCATGGCCGTCGTCCAACTGGCCGCGACACTGGTGGCCGCGACCTGCTTCGTGACACTGTGCCGTCCTTGGAACAGGCGTACGAAAGTGGAGGGAGCGGAGAGCTGAGCGCGCCGAGACTGCGCACGGACACCCCGGAACGGGCCGGACTCGACCCCGAGGAACTGCGCCATCTCGCGGAAGAGGTGCGCGCGCTGACGGAAGGGGACCGCCCCCTGACCCCCGCCGCCGTCGTCCTCGCCGGACGCGGCCCCGTCATCGCCGTGGAGGAGGCGGCGGGCTGGGCGGTCCGCTACGAGGCCTACGACGAGGCCGCCGACCGGGGAGTGGAACTGCCGCCCGCATCCCGCGTCCCGGCGACGCCGGGCACCCCCTTCGACCTCGCCTCCCTCACCAAGCTGTTCACCGCCGTGGCCGCGGTCCAGCAACTGGAGCGCGGCACCCTCGGCATCGACGCGAGGGTGGCGGCGTACCTCCCGGACTTCACCGGCGCCGCCGAACACGGCCTGACCATAAGGCACTTGCTCACCCACACCTCGGGCCTGCGCCCCGAACTCCCGCTCTACGACTGCCCGTCCCCGGCCGCCCGCCTGGCGATGCTCCGCGCGGAGGCACCCGCGGCCCCGCCCGGCACGGCGTACGCCTACTCCGACCTGAACCTCCTGCTCCTCCAGCACGTCCTGGAACGTCTGACGGGCCGGGGGCTCGACACCCTCATCCGCGACGGCATCACCCACCCCCTGGGCATGACGGCCACGGGCTTCGGCCCCTACCCGGCCGCGGCGGCCACCGAGGACCAGCGCCGCCCCTGGGCCAAGGCCGACCGAGGCATGGTCCGGGGCGACGTCCACGACGAGAACGCCTGGTCCCTCGGCGGTGTGGCCGGCCATGCGGGCCTCTTCTCCACCGCCCGCGACCTGGCCGTCTTCTGCCGCGCCCTCCTCGCCGGCGGCTCCTACGGCCCCGCCCGCATCCTCGGCCCCGACTTCGTCGAACTGATGCTCACCCCGCCCGGCCTCGGCTTCGCCCTCGACCAGCGCTGGTTCATGGGGGAGTTGGCGGGCCGGGGCGCGGCCGGCCACACCGGCTTCACGGGTACGTCGCTGATCCTCGACCAGGCCACGGACACGTTCATGGTGCTGCTCACGAACGCGGTGCACCCCCGCCGTCGGGACCCGATCAACGCGGCCAGGGCGGCGGCGGGTACCCGGGTCGCGCGGGCGGTGCGTGGGATGTGAGCAGCTCCGCCAGCCGGTCCACGAACGCGGTGAGCCAGTCCCGGCGCGGCCCGCTCCGGGCGACCCGGGGTGCCGGTATGAACGCTGTCACCAGCCGCAAACACGGGCGGCTTCGCGCCCCGGCGGGCGGGCCCGGTCGGCGCCGGTTCGCCGGCGAGCATCCCCCCACGTCGTCAGCGAGATCCGGTAGATCCGCGCGGAGGACTTCGCGATGCTCGCACCGGTGAGGTACCGCTCGACCGCCGCGGTGTACGACGAGGGCGGGGCGGACAGGGGCACCACCCGGGCGCGCGGCAGCCGGAGCGCGCCCCCGCTTCCGAGTTCGGTCACCGGTTCGATCGCCACGCTCGCCCCGCCCTTCCGGCACTGCCGCAGTAATCCGGTATTTACTGCTGCGGCAGTCGCGAACGGGCCACCCTGCACATCCTTCCGGCCAATGCGGCGAGGGCCTGGTCGAGGCCGGGGCGGGCACGGTTGGTGCCCGTGAGGCCGTGGTCGAGGTAGATCCGCTCCGGGGAATAGGTGTACGTCGGAGGTTCCGTTCCGTACGCGGCATCCGCTTGGTGTGGTGGTCAACCGGCCCTCGGTGTGGCCTGACCGATGATTTTTCCGAGCCGTGCCGGTCTGTACGCCGAATACCGACTCACGGGAGGCTGACGCCATGCGGAAACTGACCTTTGGCATGAACCTGAGCCTGGACGGCTACATCGCCGCGCCCGGCGACGACCTCGGCTGGAGCGTGCCGAGCGACGAGCTGTTCCAGTGGTGGTCCGACCGGGTGGACGCGACGGGCCTGGCGCTGTACGGGCGCAAGCTGTGGGAGACGATGAGCTCCCACTGGCCGACCGCCGACAAGCAGCCGGGTGCCACACCGGCGGCGATCGAGTATGCCGGCCGCTGGCGGGACATGCCGAAGGTGGTGTTCTCCTCTACGACCAGCACGGTCGACTGGAACACCCGCCTGGTCACCGGCGACGCGGTCACCGAGATCACCAGGCTCAAGGCCGACGACGGCGGCCCCATGGACATCTGCGGTGCCACACTCGCCGCGGCGGCCATGCGGGCCGGGCTGATCGACGAGTACGCGACCGTCACCCATCCGGTCCTGGTGGGCGGCGGCACGCCGTTCTTCACAGCCCTGGACAACTGGGTGAACCTGACCCTGGTGGAGACCCGGACGTTTCCCGGCGGCGTGGTCCTGACCAGGTACGAGACCAAGCGCTGAGCGCTCGACGTCGGATCGGCGCGGGCTTCGGGCGCGGGACGATCATCCCGACACCCCCGTGCGCGACCGGGCCGTCCGGCTCGCACCCCCACCGGCCCATCAACTCCTCGACGATTCCCGGCAGTTCGGCGAGCCACGTCTTCCCTGGGCTCGCCCTCCCGCTCGACCGTGCTCCGCGCGAACGCGTCGGGTACCTCGACCATCCGGGCACCCTACGTTCCACCTCTCGTAGAATCACGCCGTGAACGCCCCCGCTCCCGCCTCCCCGGCCGACACCCTCCGCACCGCCCTCGCCGGCCTCCTCGACGGGCTCCCGCCGAAGTCGGCCGCACAGGCGGTGGAGCGGCTGATCGCGAACTATCGGGGGCGGACGCCGACGGACGCCCCGGTGCTGCGGGACCGGTCGGACGTGGTCGCGTACGCGGCGTACCGGATGCCGGCGACGTTCGAGGCGGTGTGCTCGGCGCTCGACGCGTTCGCGGCGGCGGTGCCCGAGTGGGTGCCCGGCGGTCATGTCGACGTCGGTGGCGGTACGGGCGCGGCGACCTGGGCGGTGAACGCGACCTGGGAGGGCGGACGGCCGGTGACGGTGCTCGACTGGGCGGAGCCGGCGCTGGCGCTCGGGCGGGAGATCGCCGCGGCCAGCCCGGAGCTGAGGACCGCCGAGTGGCGGCGCTCTCGTATCGGATCGGCGCTCACTGTCGAGAGCACTGATCTCGTCACCATCGCCTACGTCCTGGGCGAGCTGACCCCCGCCGACCGCACGGCCGTCGTGACGGCGGCCGCGACCGCCGCCCAGGCCGTCGTGATCATCGAACCCGGCACCCCCGACGGCTACACCCGCGTCATCGAGGCCCGCGACCGCCTCGTCGCCGCCGGCTTCCACATCGCCGCCCCCTGCCCGCACAGCGCCGCCTGCCCCATCGTGCCCGGCCAGGACTGGTGCCACTTCTCCGCCCGGGTCAGCCGTTCCTCCCTCCACCGCCAGGTCAAGGGCGGCTCCCTCGCCTACGAGGACGAGAAGTTCAGCTACGTGGCCGCCACCCGCTTTCCCCCGACCCCGGCCCCCTCCCGAGTCGTACGCAAACCACAGATCCGCAAGGGCCAGGTCCTCCTCGACCTCTGCGAGTCCGAGCCCGGCCTCAGCCGGACCACGGTCACCAAGCGCCACGGCCTCCTCTACAAGGCGGCGAGGGACGCGGAGTGGGGCGACACCTGGCCGCCGGCCGGGGACGACGACGCAGCGCGGGCCTGAAGGGGGTGAGTCGGGGTCCGAGGGGAAGGCGGTCGGGCCCGACGGCCCGGATGCCGCCCCGAGGCGAGACGCCGCGGCAGCCGCCCGCTTCCCGGGCTGCCCGCCCCGAAAACCACTTGCGGTACCCGCGCGCTCTCCGGCTA
>NZ_JAEMUX010000135.1 GCF_016598475.1 Streptomyces adelaidensis | reverse complement strand
ATCGGGGTTCGGCGTGCGGCGACGGGGCGGACCAGCAGATTGGTGAGGTGCTCGCGCTCGGAGGGGTCGAGCTGGAGGGCGTGGGCCAGGGCGGCGACGACTTCGGGTGAGGGGGAGCTCGTCCCGGGGGCGAGCATCGTCCACATCAAGCGCACCCGGTCACGGTGGTCGCGTCACCTGTCGACCAGCCATGGGCGAACGGCGAAGCGCCCGGGTCCGTCGGACTGACGGACCCGGGCGCCTGCTCGCCGCGTCGGTGGCGTGGTGGGCGCACGCCGGCGGGCGGCGGGTGGGAGGCGGTGCCCCGCTACGCGGACTTCGTGCGTGTCCCCTCGCCGCCGGCGGCCCTCACCTCATCGCACCTCCTTCGCGTACGGGGCGATGGTGATCCGGTCGATCAGCGGCGCGTGGCGGGAGCGGAGCAGCACGCCGGGGAAGGAGTCCGAGGCGTAGGTGGTGCCGTCGAAGTTCGGCAGTTCCTCGGTGCGGAAGACGATCGTGTTCTGCCCCTTCTTCAAGGTGACCGGGACGGTCAGCTCCCAGAAGTTGTTCTGGTGGAAGGTGTGCGGGAAGGTGACACGCCGTGTCTCGCCGCCGTTGACGGCTATGTCGGCGTGGCGGGCGAGCGGGTCCGGGTTGTAGTGGGTGGCCGGCGACTGCTCGGGGTTGGAGTAGCGGATGCGCAGCGCGTGCGTGCCCGCCTTGTCCGCGGTGACGGTGAACGTGGCGGTGTTGCCGTTGCCCGGGTCGCCGCCGATCCCGGTGATCGCCGTGCCGTCCGTGGCCAGCGAGAGCGGGGTCGACGCGGCGGTGCCGGCGAGCTCGGCGTCCTGAGCCTCGTACGTACGCGTCTTGAGGGTGCCCTTGGTCGGCGTGACCGTCAGTCGGTCGACCAGGGTGGTGTCCGAACCGCCGGTCACCGTCACCTTGTTGACGCCGCCGGACAGGGAGACCGCCACGCTGCCGCCGTTCCTGCCCAGGCGCAGGACGTCCCGGCCGTCGACGGCGACGCGGGCGCCCGAACCCTTCAGGGTGTCGACCGTGAGCGTGGCCTCACGGTCGGCCGGTGAGTAGACCCAGAATGTCGCGGTCCCCTTCTTCGCCAGCCGGGCCGCGCCCGATCCGGTCGCTGGTGTCCTGGTCTGCTTGGGCAGGTCGTAGACGGGGCGTGCTCCGCCGCCCAGCCAGGCCAGTTCGCCCTCGTACACCCGGGTGTTCGCCGATGCCTCGGGGAGGGTGAGGGTGAGCCGGTCGACGATGGCGTCCCCCTTGGTGACACCCTTGCCGTCGGCGCTCTTCGCGGCGAGCGTCAGGGTGTGCTTGCCCTTGGTGAGATGGACCGTGGTGTCGGTGTGGTCCCACACCACCCACTTGTAGCCCAGCGGCAGATACAGCTCCTGTTCGCTGTCCGCCTTGCCGTCCACGCGCAGGAAGACGTTGGTGGGGCCCTGTTCCTTCACTTTGTCGAAGGTGTTGAGGGAGTTGGCGAAGACGCTCAGGTCGTAGGTGCCGTCCTCGGGCACGTCCACGGTGAAGTCGAGGGTGACATCGGAGCCGGTGCGCAGGCCGCCCACGTTGTAGCCGCCGGAGGTGTAGAACTTCGACACGTCGCGCGGGGAGCCCTCCGGACCGTTCTTCGAGTAGTCGGACCCGGTGTGGGCGGCGTCCTCGGCCTCGTACGAGCCCTGCCAGCGCACCGGCGTCGGCTGGGTGCCGCTTGCCTTGCCGGCCGGGCTGAGGACGATCTCGTACGCCGAAGACTCCTTGAGCTGCGGCAGCCCGCCGTCGCCGAAGGCGACGGTGACCGTGCCGTCGTCCGCGATGTCCAGGTTGGTCTCGGTGAGCAGTCCGGGGCCGGAGTTGTCGCCGACCTGTCCGCTCCACTCGATCTCGCGCACCCAGGCATGCACGCGCTTGCCGAACAGTTTCTTCGGGACGCCCGCGAAGGTGATGTGACCCTCGCCGGTGGAGCCGCCGAAGATCAGCCGGGCCTGCTTCTTCTTCTCGTCGAGTGTGGCGACGCCCTGCATGGTGTAGTTCTCGCCGGGGAAGGGCGGGTTCACCTCGACCGTGTGGCCGCTCATCGAGGCGTACGCGTTGAGCAGCCACCACTGGCCGTTGCCGCGGTTGGACTGCACGGCGGAGTCGGAGAGGTTGCCGTCGATGTTCCAGTACGCGATGTCGGCGTCCACCTTGGACTCCTCGATCGCGGACACCCACTGGATCATCTGACCGGGGACGGAGGTGTGGTAGTTGAAGGCGTACTCGTTGATGTTGACCGGGAGTTCGGTGCCCTCACGCGAGGTGCCCTCGAACAGCTCCTTCTCCCAGCCCCGGTACTTGGCGACGCTGTCGCGCACCGCCTCCGGGTGGCTCAGCTCGTGCCAGGTGATGACCTCGGGGAGCGTACCGGCGGCCAGCGTGTGGGCGAGGAAGCCCTTCACCTGGTCGTACAGGACGCTGGTGTTGGGGCCCGCGATCCGGGCGTCCGGCATCCTGTCCTTGATCAGCTTGTGGGCGTCGTCCCAGGCAGCGAAGAAGTCGTCGGGGTCGTTCAGCCAGCTGACCTTGTTGTAGCTCCACTCGCCGGTGCCGAACATGTTGCCCTCGGGCTCGTTGAACGGCACGAAGACGATGTTGTCCTGGTACTCCTTCGGCAGCCGCAGGACCTGGTCGACCTGTGTGGCCAGCTTCTCCTTGTAGAGCTTCAGCTTCTCGGCGGGGGTGTCGCCCGGCCACTGGTACGGGAAGCCGCGGTGGATGTCCGTCATGTAGATGTACACATCACCGTCGGTGGAGTCCGCCAGCGGCTTCACCACCTCCAGCGCGTCGGCGCCCGGGTGCTGCGGACCGTCCTGCGCCTTGGTGGAGACCGTGCGCAGACCCATGCCCTCGATGAGGTTGTTGGTGGGCACGTCCGGTCCGTACACGCCGTAGAGGGTGCCGGAGGCGCCGCCGTGGAACGCGCCGGTGTCCGAGCCCAGGTCGACGGTGAGCTGACCTTCCCGGACCACGGTGACGGTCGCCTTCACCTCCCGTCCGGCCGCGCGTCCGGCCACCGTGAACGTCCCCGGCTCGGCGTACTTCCCAGCGGGTACGGCGTCCCAGGTGATCGGCGTGTCACGGTCGTAGCCGTCGGAGAAGGACGAGCGGACGGCGGCGGGGAGGGACGGAGCGGTCCCGGTCGTCGTACGGACCTCGAACGACGTCTTCGACAGTTCCCGGACGGTCGGCACGTCCTTGACCGTACCCGCCACCTGCTCGGGGTCGAGCGCCGAGTGCCAGACGGCGAAGTCGTCGATCTCCCCCTCGAGCAGCGGGTCCGGCCAGAAGGACTTGCCGATGTAACCGGCGGCGGTGGCCGAACCGTCCAGCAGCTCCTTGGCCTTGATGCCGGTCTTCGCGGAGGAGACGGCCACGCCGTCGAGATAGGTGGTGAGCCGGCCGACCCCGGTGTCGAGGGTGACGGTGACCGTCCGCCACCCGTCCGAGGGAAGCATCGCGTAGCCGCGCACCTGCGCCTCAGCGCCCCCACCGCCGGTGGTCACGGAGGTCTGGAACAGCCCGCTGCCGTTGTACGGGGTGCTGAAGAGGTATTTGGTGGTGTCGGTGCCCAGATCGAAGATCCGTTGCCAGGACGACTTGTCGCCGCTCCACTTCACCCGGGCCGAGACCGTCAGGTCGCTCGCGTCGCCGAGCACCGCACGGGGCAGCCGGACGTACGCGCCGTCGGAGGTGGGCGCCCCGCCGGGCAGGGCCAGCGCCTTGCCGCCGTCCGGGCCCGCGACGGTCCGGGCGGTGGAGCCGTTCACCAGGGTCGCCGTCAGGTCGTTGCCCGAGTTGTCGGCGATCCTGCCGGAGGCGAGGTCGTCCTGGTCGAAGGTGTAGTGGGCGACTGGCTGAGGCGTGTCGGCCGCCTGGGCGGGGACGGCGGGAGCGGCCAGCAGGCCCGCGCCGAGCGTCAGGGCCACGGCGGCCGGAGCTCGGCGCCGGGCAGATCTGTCAGCGGATGGCATGGAGTGCGTCCTCAATCCTTTGAGTAACGGGTCCCGATCGGTTCGCCCCGGTCGACTGCTCGTCCACATGGCGTTACCGGTGGCGAGTCCCGAGGTGACGCGTTGTCGAATCGGTTCGATCAAAAGTGGCCCGGAGGCAAGGGGCCCACCCAGGTGGCGGTGCGGTCGCCCCGCACGCCACGGGCTCCGCCGGAACGAGCCCCGGCCGCCGGAAGGATCACTTCATCGAACCGGTTCGCAGGAAGCTAGCACCGAGGAAATCTCTCAGCAATACCCAGGGCACAAGCGAAGTCCGCGGATCATCCAAATCGCCGTCCTGTGCGAGAAGTGTCGTTTCGGCTGTTGACAGCCGCCCGACTTGTTCCTACGTTCACTTCACGCGAACCGGTTCGACAGCCGGTGGCCGTTGTCTCCTCAGCCCCAGTCCCTACCAGGGTCGGACGCTCTGCCTCGCAGAGGCTTCGAACCGGTTCGAGCAAGGAGTTCCCCGTGAACATCGGTGAGATCGCCCGGCGGGCCGGTGTCTCGCGGAGCACCGTGTCCTATGCGCTGAGCGGCAAGCGCCCCGTGTCGGAGGACACGCGGCGGAAGATCCAGCGGGTCATCGACGAGCTGGGCTATCGGCCCAACGCCAGTGCCCGCGCCCTGGCCAACGGCCGGACGAGCACCATCGGTCTGGTCTTCCCGCCGGCCGGGAACCACTACACGGGGATGCAGCTGGACTTCATCGGCAGCGTGGCCGAGGCCGCCGCGGCCTATGACTACGACGTGCTGCTGTCGCCCAGCGGCGCGGACAGTGACCGTTCGTTCCAGCGGCTGCTGGGGGAGCGGAGGGTCGACGGGGCGATCCTGATGGAGATCAGGCTGGAGGACGACCGGGTCGATCACCTGGCCGAGCTGGACTTCCCCTCCGTCACCATCGGCCGTACCGCTCGTCCCGGGGGCGTCTGGTGGGTGGGCCTGGACCACACCGCGTTGGTGGAGGCGTGCGTCCACCACCTCGCGGACCTCGGCCACCGCAGGGTCGCCTTCGTCAACCGCCCCGAGCAGCTGCTGCGTGCGGGCTACGAGTCCGCACACCGCGGCCTGGACGGCTTCACGAAAGCCGCGGCCGAGCGTGGACTGACCGTGGGGATGTACAACTGCGGTGACGACGCCGCGTCGGGCCAGACGTGCCTGGAGCGGATCCTGCACGACGATCCGGCCACCACGGCCCTGGTCACGCTGAACGAGGCCGCCCTCGGCGGCCTCTACCGGGGGCTGGCCAAGGCGGGCCGCCATGTGCCGCGCGACTTCTCCGTCACCGGAGTCGTGGCCGGCCGGTGGGCGGAGACGGTGACCCCGCAGCTCACGGCGGCGGACGTACCGGCGGAGGAGATGGGCCGTCTGGCCGTCGACCTCCTCGTCGAGCGGCTCGACAACCCCCACGCGCCGGCCAGGCACCACCTGCTCGCACCGCCGATCTCACTGCGGGCCAGCACCGGACCCGTCTTCGGCACCTCCTGAGGCCCCAGGCCCCAGGCCTCGGCCGGAAGGCCGTGCCTCCCACCTCCGTCACACCCCCGACCACGACACACGGGCATCTCCGTCCCGGCGCACGAGCACCCGAATCCCTCACCGACGCCGTTCGGCGTGCTCGGCTCCCCCAGCCACCCCCTCCCACGGCACACCTGTGCCAGAAAACGAAGGATCCGCCATGCACAGCACCTCCAGACGACGCCGTCCGACCGCCGCGGCCCTGACCGTCCTGGCCGTGGCCGTCAGCGCCACCGCCTGCTCCTCCGGATCGGGCGGCTCCGCGTCGAAGGACGCCGACAGCGGCACGTACACCATCTGGGACCCCTACCCGCAGTTCGCCAAGGGCTCGGCCTGGACGAAGCTGCTGGACCAGTGCGGCACCGAAGCGGGCGTGAAGATCAAGAGGACCGGCTTCGACACCAGCGACCTGTCCAACAAGACGCTGCTGGCGGCGCAGCAGGGCAACTCCCCCGACGTCCTCATCGTCGACAACCCGGTTGTCTCGACCCTCGCCGAGGCGGGGGTGCTCACCACGACCGACGACAACAAGCTGGACACCTCGAAGGCGGACCCCAACCTGCTCGCGGCCGGCCAGTCCGGTGGCAAGACCTACGGCACGCCGATCGGCGCCAACACCCTCGCCCTCTATTACAACAAGGACGTCCTGAAGGCGGCCGGGGTGGACGTCGCCTCGGTCAAGGACTGGAAGTCGTTGACGGCGGCGCTGGAGAAGGTGAAGAAGGCAGGGAAGAAGGGCATCACGTTCTCCGCCATAGGCACGGAGGAAGGCAGCTTCCAGTTCCTGCCGTGGTTCTGGGGCTCGGGCGCGCAGCTCACCGACCTCGACTCCGCCGAGAGCGTCTCCGCGCTGTCTCTGTGGAAGGGCTGGCTCGACAAGGGCTACGCCCCCAACTCGGTCATCAACAACACCCAGACCACCAGCTGGCAGGAGTTCGCGAGCGGCGACTACGCGTTCGCCGAGAACGGCACCTGGCAGCTCGCCAATGCCGGGAAGGCCGGCTTCGACTACGGCGTCCTGCCCATCCCCGGCGCGGACGGGGGCAACGCCGCGGCCCCGACCGGCGGCGAGTTCGTCACCATCCCGGTCCAGGACGACGCCGGCCGCTACGCCACCTCCCAGAAGCTGGTCACCTGTCTGACCAGCACCGCCAACCTCTACGACACCGACACCACCCTGTCCTACGTGGCTCCCACCAGCGAGGTGCAGGACAAACAGGTGGCCGCGAACGCCGAACTGAAGCCGTGGGTGGAAGCGGTCAAGGCGGCCAAGGGACGCACCAGTGACGACCTGGGCACCAAGTACCCGAAGATCTCCGAGCAGATGTGGAAGGCCGTCCAGTCCGCGCTCAGCGGTGCCGACTCGCCGAAGAACGCGCTGGCCAAGGCCCAGTCGGCCGTCAAGTAACCAGGGATTCGCGGTCCGCAGATGAACGACACGAAGCAGTCATCGGATCGCCGGTCCGCGCACGACCGGAGCGGGGCGGCCACCGCCGCCCCGTCCCCGGCCCTCGCGCGGGCACGGAGCCGTCCGACCTCCCAGCTGGGGGTCCCCCCGGGCGGAGCCTGGGGGAGGGCCGCCTGGGGATTCCTCGCCCCGGTCACCCTCTACCTCATCCTCTTCTACGCCTATCCGCTCTACCGCAACCTCGACCTCAGCCTGCGGAACTACACCGTCCGCTCCTTCGTCCAGGGCGACGCGCCCTTCACGGGGCTGGAGAACTACCAGAAGGTCCTCGACGACCCGACCTTCGCGCCGGCCCTGCTGCACACCGTCGTCTTCACCGCCGTGTGCCTGGTCTTCCAGTACGCCATCGGTCTGGCGCTCGCGGTCTTCTTCAACCAGCACTTCCGGCTGTCGGCGACCTTGCGGGCCCTGTTCCTGGTGCCCTGGCTGCTGCCGCTGATCGTGTCGGCCTCCACCTGGTCATGGATGCTCAACAGCGACTCCGGCATCGTCAACGCCGCCCTGCACACCGTCGGCATCGACCCGGTCAACTGGCTGACCTCACCGTCCTGGTCGCTGGCCTCGGTGATCATCGCGAACATCTGGATCGGCGTCCCCTTCAACCTGGTGGTGCTCTACAGCGGACTGCAATCCATCCCGGGATCGTTGTACGAGGCCGCGGCCCTGGACGGAGCAAACGCCTGGCAGCGCTTCTGGCGCATCACCTTCCCCCTGCTGCGCCCGGTCTCCGCCATCACGCTGCTGCTGGGCCTCGTCTACACCCTCAAGGTCTTCGACATCATCTGGATCATGACCAAGGGCGGCCCGGCGGACTCGTCCACCACCTTCGCCACCTGGTCCTACCAGCTCGGCTTCGGCAACCTCCTGCCCGCCTTCGGCCCCGGCGCGGCCGTCGGCAACCTGCTCGTCGTCGCGGCCCTGGTGTTCGGCCTAATCTACGTCCGAGTCCAGCGAAAGCAGGCGCTGTCATGAAACCAGGCGCTGTCAGGAAAAAAGGCGCTGCCATGAAAACAGGCGCTGTCAGGAAAACAGGCTGGAAGACGGCCATCGGCCTGCTGCTGACCGGGATCATGCTCTTCCCGGTCTACTGGATGGTCAACGTGTCCCTGACCCCCGACCAGGACATGCGCAAGAGCCCACCGGACCTGTTCCCGACCCACGGCACCCTGGCCGGCTACCGCACCGTCCTCGACGAGCAGCTGCCCTACCTCGGCACCAGCCTCGCCGTCGCCCTCGGTACCGTCGTACTGACCGTGGCCCTGGCCGCGCCCGCCGGCTACGCCCTGGCCAAGCTGCGCCCACGCGGCGGCGGTCTGCTGAGCTTCGTCCTGCTGGCCGCCCAGATGATCCCCGGCATCATCATGGCGATGGGCTTCTACGCCATCTACCTCCAGCTCGGCCTGCTCCAGTCCGTCCCCGGCCTGATCGTCGCCGACTCCACCCTCGCCGTCCCCTTCGCGGTGCTCATCTTCACCGCGTTCATGTCCGGCATCCCCGGCGAACTGCTCCAGGCCGCGCAGGTGGACGGAGCGAGGGCCCTGCGGACCTTCTGGTCGATCGTTCTGCCGATGAGCCGCAACGCCGTCGTCACGGTCTCGTTGTTCGCCTTCCTGTGGTCATGGTCCGACTTCGTGTTCGCCAACACCCTGGTCAACGGCGGCGCCCACGAGCCGATCACTCTCGGCATCTACCACTACATCGGCAACAACAACCAGGAGTGGAACGCCATCATGGCCACCGCCGTCGTCGCTTCCCTACCGGCCGCGGTGATCCTCGTCCTCGCCCAGCGCTATGTGGCGGCCGGTGTGACCACCGGCGCCGTCAAGGACTGAGCCCGCACTCCGCCACGACCACCGGCGCGTTCACGCGCCGGCCGGCGCCCCTGCTCCAGAAACGAGTCACACCGCATGACCGCCGCCCTTCCCGGCCCGACCTTCTCCGTCCATGACATCCCGTTCAGCGCGTACGGATCCTGGTTCGACATCTCGCCCGTGGTGGCGGAGAAGACGTACGCCGAGGACCTCCACCTCGTCTCGCACCAGAACGGCATGCATGGCGTCCTGCGCCTGGTCCCCCTGGACACGGCCAGAGGCGAGCGGGCCGAGACCCGCGTCGAGGCGACACCGGGCCTGCTCGGCTGGACCGGCGAGAGCGGTCGCGTCGAGCTCGCCTACGAGTCGACGGACACCGTACGCCTGCGGGGCGAGGGCCTGGACTTCGCGATCCTCGCTGCCGCGCACACCCTGACCCCGTTCAGTGGCACGTACTTCTTCCGCGACCCGGCGACACACGGGCATGTGTTCACGTCGTACGAGACCGGTCGCCGTTACCGCGTCACCGTGCTGTCCGGCACCATCGCCGAGACGGCCGGAGACCAGGCCCTGGGCCGGTGCGACCGCGGTCTCACCGTGACCGCGCGGGCGGACGGCGTCTGGGAGCTCGCGATCGAGGAACTCGACACCGCCCGCCCGGCCTACGTGTCCTCGACGGTCTTCGACGACCTTGTGGCCAAGGCCCAGGGATCCTTCGCGGACTTCGTGGACGCCGTCGCCCCTTGGCGCTCGGCCGGCACCCCGGCCGCCGAGCTCGCCGCCTACGTCGTCTGGTCGGCGACCGTGGAGGCGAAGGGCCTGGTCACCCGCCCCGGCGTGCTGATGTCCAAGCACTGGATGGACAAGGTCTGGAGCTGGGACCACTGCTTCAACGCCCTCGCCCTGGCCCCGGGTTCACCCGGGCTGGCCATGGATCAGTTCCACCTGCCCTTCGACCACCAGGACGAGAGCGGAGCCCTGCCGGACTCGGTCACCCACTCCGAGGTCCTCCACAACTTCGTCAAACCGCCCATCCACGGCTGGGCCTTCGGCCACCTGCGCCGCAGGCTGCCGACACCCCTCGACCGGGCCGAACTGACCGAGGTGTACGAGCGGCTGGAACGCTGGACGGAGTTCTGGCTCACCGCACGGCGCGCCCCCGGCTCCGCGCTGCCCCACTACCAGCACGGCAACGACAGCGGCTGGGACAACGCCACCACCTTCGACCCGGAACGGGTGGTCGTCACCGCCGATCTCGCCGCCTTTCTCATCCTCCAGCTCCACCAACTGGCCGAAATCGCTGGGGAACTGGGCAAGCGGGACGAGGTCGACCGGTGGAAGCGCACCGCCGAGGAGATCCGGACGGCGCTGCTGGACCAGCTCTGGACCGGGGACAGGTTCGTCGCCCGGTCGGCCGGCACCGGGGAGACCTGGAGCAGCACCAGCCTCCTCGACCTGATGCCCATCGCGCTGGGCGAGCACCTGCCCGCCGAGATCGGCAGCACACTGGCCGACCGCATCAAGGCCCACCTGACCCCGTACGGCCTGGCCACCGAACAGCCCACGTCACCCCACTACCTGGCCGACGGCTACTGGCGCGGCCCGATCTGGGCGCCGTCCACCGTTCTCGTCGAGGACGGCCTGCGCCGCGCCGGTCACCACCGGCTCGCCGACGAGATCAGCGCCCGCTTCCGCGCCCTGTGCGAGGCCCACGGCTTCGCCGAGAACTTCGACGCCCTCACCGGTGAGGGCCTGCGAGACCGCGCCTACACATGGACCGCCGCCGGCTACCTCCTCCTCGCCGAAGCCCACGAACTGCGGCACACCACACCCGCCGCGCACGTCGGCGGCTGACAGACCTCCTGGGCGCTCCGCCGGTCCGCGCCGCCGTCGCCCTTCGTCACCAAGCCGATCCTGGCCGTGCCGGATGGGTTCAAGGCGTTGGCGCGGGTGGTCGAAGACATGTTCGGCCACTCGGTGATCGCCCGACGTCAACCGCACAAGATCCGCAACGTGCGAGACCGGCTGCCGACAAGCCGCGTGCTCTGGTGGAGCGCCGGATGCGCGCCGCCTGCAACGCTGACTCGGCTCTGGCCGCTCTGGCCGCCCAGGCGCGCCGGCAGCCGCGCCAACCCGCCGACCGGCTGCGTAGACGCGCGGGTTGACACCGGCGCGTCGAGACGCAAAAGTAAACCATATGGTTCACCATCAGTTCGCGGCCCTGGGTGACCCGACCCGCCTGGCCATCGTCGAGCGCCTCGCCCGCGGGCCGACGTCCGCCGGTGACCTCGCGGCGCCGACGACGCTCTCGCTGCCCGCCGTGCTCAAGCACGTCC
Source organism: Streptomyces adelaidensis (assembly GCF_016598475.1). GTDB lineage: Bacteria > Actinomycetota > Actinomycetes > Streptomycetales > Streptomycetaceae > Streptomyces > Streptomyces adelaidensis. The sequence goes on along the minus strand of NZ_JAEMUX010000135.1, from coordinate 4,002 downwards.
GCGTGCTCGAGGAAGCGGGCCTGGTGACGACCGTCAAGCGCGGCCGCGTGCGCGAGTGCCGGCTGCGCGACGACGCCCTCGTCGCCGTGGCCACGTGGACCGCACAGCAGCAGGCGCTCTGGTCGACCCGGCTGGACGCCCTCGGCACCCTCCTGGAGGACACGTGACCGCCACCCCGCTCCTGTCGTTCGACCTCGAGCGCACCTACCCCGCGTCGCCCGAGCGCGTCTGGGCCGCCTGGACCCGCGCCGACCTGCTGCAGCGCTGGGTCTGCCCCGACCCCGCCTGGCGCGTGTCGACCTGCGAGGTCGACGCCTGCGAGGGCGGGGGCTACCGGCTGCGCTTCGGCCCCCGCCCGGCCGGCGACGCGTACAGCGAGACGGCCACCTTCGCGGTCTTCGAGCCCGTCGAGCGGCTCGTGCTCGACGTGCTCACCGCGGGGGAGGACATGGCCGAGCGCTCCCGCTGCACGGTGCTGCTCCTGCCGGTCGAGGGCGGGACCCGGCTGGAGCTCACGGTCGAGGGCCTGTCGGACGCCCTGACCGCCGAGCACATGCGCGTGGGCTGGACGTGGTGCCTGGAGGGCATCGCCGCGCAGCTCGGCACCGCGGTCTGATCACGCCGTCTCGCACACCAGGCTCTCCACGACGGCCACCTGGCCGCCGGCCACGCCCGGCCGACGACGCCGGCCCCATGACGCCCCAGCACACCGCCCGCCGGCCCAACAGGACTCCGCCCGGCCCCCGGCCTTCGGTTGTGGTCGGCCGTGGGCTATCTCATGATTCACGAAGTCGACGGGCTGCTGTGGACACTGCTTCAAGGCGGCGCACTGACCGGTAGCGACATCGATCGGGTGAAGGGCGCACGACCATCCGGGCGTCGATCGCGTGGCGTGCCGTTGACCGTGGTGCGTGTGGTGTGCCCTGAGATCTTGGGACGGCTCACCCATGAAGGAGATACACGGCATGTTCGGACAATCGCAGGCGTTCAGTGGCTTCGCGGTCGATGACCTTGGCAAGGCCCGCCGGTTCTACGGTGAGACTCTCGGTCTCCAGGTGGAGGAGTCCGGGCAGGGGGACATGAGGATGCTGACCCTCACACTCGGCAGCGGCGCGCGTGTCTTCGTTTACCCGAAGGAGACACACACCCCCGCAACGTTCACGATTCTCAACTTCCCTGTGGACGACATCGAGGCCGCCGCCGGTGAACTGGAGCGGCGCGGCGTGAACCTTGAGCGCTATCCCGGATTCGACCATGACGAGAAGGGCATCGTCCGGATCGGTGACGGCGGCCCCGCGGCGGTCGCGTGGTTCACCGACCCCGCCGGGAACGTTCTCTCCGTGCTCCAGGAGAATTGACGATCGGGGCCAGTTCGAGATTGCTCGGATGTTGCTCTCCGGCTGAAGGAACGGTTCGGATACCCGGCCGTGTGTCGCGTTGCCGGGGAGCCGCTGTGGTTCGAGTGGCGTCCTGGGCGGCGGGCACGCGTGCTGTCGGTGGAGTGCGCGTGCCCACCATGGAGGCGTTGCGGGAGTTCTGAGCGATCAGTGTCACTGCCCAGACCGGGAGATCGGTTCAGGAGAGGTCGAACCGATCGAGGCTCATCACCTTGTCCCACGCGGCCACGAAGTCACGCACGAACTTGTGTCCCGCCTCCTGGGACGCGTAGACCTCCGAGACTGCTCGGAGCTGGGAGTGTGCACCGAAGATGAGGTCGACTCCGGTGGCACTCCACTTGAGCTCGCCTGTGGTGCGATCCCGGCCTTCGAAAACGTTCTCGTCCGAGGCCGACACCTTCCACTCCGTGCCCATGTCGAGCAGATTGACGAAGAAGTCATTGGTCAATGTCTCCGGCCGGTGAGTGAACACGCCGTGTGGGGATCGCTTGAAGGTGGCGTTCAGGACCCGCATGCCGCCGATCAGCACCGTCATCTCGGGAGCGGTGAGTGTCAACAGGTTGGCGCGGTCCAGCAGGAGTGTCTCCGGCGACAACTTCTCTCCCGCCCGGAGGTAGTTCCGGAACCCGTCGGCCCTGGGTTCGAGCACGGCGAACGACTCCACGTCGGTCTGTTCCTGCGAGGCGTCCGTGCGCCCTGGTGCGAACGGGACTGTGATGTCGTAACCAGCGTTCTTCGCGGCTTGCTCGACGGCCGCGCACCCGCCCAGGACGATCAGGTCGGCGAGTGAGACCCTCGTGCCGCCGGCATGGGAGAGGTCGAAGTCCTGCCGGATCTGCTCCAGCTTCTGCAGCACCTCAGCCACCTCGGGCAGGTGGTTGACCTCCCAGTCCCTTTGCGGTGCGAGTCGAATCCGTGCCCCGTTGGCCCCGCCACGCTTGTCGGTGCCGCGGAAGCTCGCTGCCGACGCCCAAGCGGTGGTGACCAGCTGGGAGATGGACAGTCCCGAGGCGACGATCCTGCTCTTGAGAGCAGCGATGTCCTCGTCCACGACGAGTGCGTGATCGACCGCAGGGACGGGATCCTGCCACAGTTGCGGCTCGGGAACCCACGGGCCGAGGTAGCGCGTGACGGGTCCCATGTCGCGGTGCAGCAGCTTGAACCACGCCTTGGCGAACGCCTGCGCGAGCCTGTCCGGGTTCTCGTGGAAGCTCTTCGTGATCGGGCCGTAGACCGGATCCAGCTTCAGCGCGAGGTCCGTCGTCAGCATCATGGGAGCGTGCTTCTTCGACGGATCAAGAGCATCGGGCACCGTGCCCCTGGCCGAAGGATCCGTGGGGGTCCACTGCTTGGCGCCGGCGGGGCTCGTCGTCAGCTCCCAGTCGTACCTGAACAAGTTGTCCAGGTACCCGTTGTCCCACCTGGTCGGCTCGGAGGTCCAAGCGCCCTCCAGCCCACTGGTGAGCGCGTCGGAGCCTTTGCCGCTGCCGTATGTGTTCCGCCAGCCGAGACCCTGCTGCTCGACGGGGGCCGCCTCGGGTTCCGGGCCGATGTACGCGGGATCGACCGCACCATGACACTTGCCGAACGTGTGGCCGCCGACGATGAGCGCAACCGTCTCCTCGTCGTTCATCGCCATGCGCCCGAATGTCTCGCGAATGTCCCGGGCCGCGGCCATCGGATCCGGGTTGCCGCCGGGCCCCTCCGGATTGACGTAGATCAGCCCCATCTGCACGGCACCGAAGGGAGTGGCGAGTTCCCTGTCGCCGCTGTAGCGCTCGTCCCCGAGCCAGATGTCCTCGGGCCCCCAGAAGATCTCCTCGGGTTCCCAGATGTCCTCTCGCCCGAATCCGAACCCGAACGTCTTGAACCCCATCGATTCCATGGCACAGTTACCGGCGAAGACCAGAAGGTCGGCCCAGGAGATTCTCTGGCCGTACTTCTGCTTGACCGGCCAGAGCAAACGACGCGCCTTGTCGAGGCTCGCGTTGTCCGGCCAACTGTTGAGGGGGGCGAAGCGCTGAGCGCCGGAGCCGCCCCCGCCCCGGCCATCGGCGACACGGTACGTGCCCGCGGCGTGCCAACTCATCCGGATGAAGAGCGGTCCGTAGTGGCCGTAGTCGGCAGGCCACCAGTCCTGTGATGCCGTCATCACCTCGAAGACGTCCTGCTTCAGCGCGTCGAGGTCGAGGGTCGCGAACTCTCTCGAGTAGTCGAAGTCCTCGTCCATCGGATTGGAGCGGGACGAGTGCTGGTGGAGAATTTGAAGATCCAGCTGATTCGGCCACCAGTCCCGGTTCGTCCTGGGCCGAGTCGGTGTGGGGGTCGGGGAGGGGATTGCCGGGTTCTCGCTTTCGCTGCCGGACACGTCGTCCTTCTTTCTGTCTCGGTGTTCCATGCACAATCCCGACGATTGTGATGTCGGCGTCCGTAATGGTCGCGCACCGCAGACGGCACCGCTATGAAACACGCAGAGCGCCCCCGCATGACAAACGTGCGAGTAGAGGCTTCTTTTCTGCTCCGAAATCGACTTCGAGCCAGTAGTTGCCGCCCGCCGCCGCTCTGCGACGGTCGGCCTACTACCACGGGGCCGGTGGGCTTACGG
>NZ_JAEMUX010000134.1 GCF_016598475.1 Streptomyces adelaidensis | reverse complement strand
GCAGCCCCGCCGCGCGTGCCCACCGGGCTGTGTCACACCCGGGGGACGACCCCCGGACCTCCGGCCGGTTCACGGTGTGCGCCCGCGTCACAACAGCCCCGCCGCGCGTGCCCACCGGTACTTCGCACCGAGCACCGCCACCGGCTTCTCGGTCGTGTACGGGTACGCCACGACCCCGCGCTCGAAGAGGTACTGGCAGGCCTCCTCCACCTCGACGTCGCCCGCGAGCGACGCGACGACCGGCTTCTCGATGCCCCGCTCGCGGAACTCGGCCACCACGCGCGCGGTGAGTTCGGCGAACACCATGGGCGGGGTGACGATCGTGTGCCAGTAGCCGAGGACGAGCGCGTGGATGCGCGGGTCCTCCAATCCCAGCCGGATCGTCGCCTCGTACGTCGACGGGGGTTCGCCCCCGGTGATGTCGACCGGGTTGCCGGCGGCCCCGAAGGGCGGGATGAACTTCCGGAAGGACGCGTCCAGGTCCGGCGGGATCTCCATCAGGGTCAGCCCGTTGTCGGTCACCGCATCGGACAGCAGCACACCGCTGCCGCCCGCCCCGGTGATGATCACCACGTTGTCGCCCTGGGGAGCCGGTAGCACCGGCAACGCGCGCGCGTACTCCAGCATCTCGTTCAGCCCGGGCGCCCTGATGACACCGGCCTGCTTCAGGATGTCCTCGTACACGGCGTCGTCGCCCGCCAGCGCGCCCGTGTGCGAGCCCGCCGCCTTGGCCCCGGCCGCCGTACGGCCCGCCTTGAGGACCACGACCGGCTTCTTCGGGACGGTCGCCCGCGCGGCCGCCACAAAGGCGCGGCCGTCCTTGAGGTCCTCCAGGTGCATGGCGATGCACTCGGTGTGCGGGTCCTCCCCGAACCAGGTCAGCAGGTCGTCCTCGTCCAGGTCCGACTTGTTGCCGAGCCCGACGATCGCCGACACACCCGTCTTCGTGGTGCGTGCGAAGCCCAGGATGGCCATCCCGATGCCACCGGACTGCGAGGTCAGCGCCACCCCGCCCTTGACGTCGTACGGCGTGCAGAACGTGGCGCACAGGTCCTGCCACGTCGAGTAGTAGCCGTAGATGTTCGGCCCGAGCAGCCGGACGCCGTGCCGCTCGGCGATCTCCACGATCTCGTCCTGGAGTTCGTGCTCACCGGTCTCCGCGAAACCCGACGGGATCAGTACGGCGTTGGGGATGCCCTTGCGACCCACCTCCTCCAGCGCCGCGGCCACGAACTTGGCGGGGATCGCGAAGACCGCCACATCCACCTCTCCGGGAACGTCCGTGACACTCTTGTACGCCTTGCGGCCCAGAATGTCATCGGCCCGGGGGTTCACCGGATGGATCTCCCCGGCGAAACCTCCGTCGATGAGGTTGCGCATCACCGAATTGCCGATCTTGCCCTGCTCGTTGGAGGCCCCGATCACGGCCACCGACGAGGGCTCCATCAGCCGGCGCATCGAGGTGAGGATCTCCGCGCGCGTGTAGGTGCGCCGGGGCTTCGGCACCGACTCGGCGAGGATCACCCGGATGTCCGCCGCGACCGCGCCCTCCGGGGTGGCGATCACCGGGTTGAGGTCCACCTCGGCGATCTCCGGGAAGTCCGCGACGAGTTCGGAGACCCGGCGGATCTGCTCGGCGATCGCCCACCGGTCCACCGCGGGAGCCCCGCGCACCCCGCGCAGGATCTCCGCCGCGCGGATCGAGTCCAGCATGGAGAGAGCCTCGTCCGCGTCGACCGGCGCGAGCCGGAAGGTCACGTCCTTGAGGACCTCGACCAGCACCCCGCCGAGCCCGAACGCGACGACCTTCCCGAACGTCGGGTCCGTCACCGCGCCGACGATGACCTCCTGCCCCTTGGGCAGCAACTCCTGAACCTGGACACCCGCTATCCGGGCATCCGGCGCGTACGCGCGCGCATTGTCGACGATCGTGTGGAACGCGGCCCGTATGTCGCCGGCTCCTTCCACCCCGACGATCACACCGCCCGCGTCGGTCTTGTGGAGGATGTCCGGCGAGACGATCTTCATGACCACCGGCCCGCCGAACCGCGCCGCGTACGCCACCGCCTCGTCGACGTCGGTCGCCAGCTCCTCGCCGGGTACGGCGATCCCGTACGCGTCGGCGATCACCTTGCCTTCGGGAGCGGTCAGCGCGCCCCGGCCCTCGGCCCGCACGGCGTCGAGGAGTGAGCGCACCCTCAGCACCCGGTCTTCGGCCATCAATCAGATCACTCCGTTCGACTTGAGCAGGCGCAGTTCCTCGTCGCCGAGGCCCAGCTCACCGACGTAGACCTCTTCGTTGTGCTCGCCGAGCAGGGGGGAACTGGTCACGTCCACGGGGGAGTCGGACAGCTTCAGCGGGCTTCCGACGGTCACGAAGTCGCCGCGCTCGGGGTGCGGGACGGTGACGACCATCTCGTTGGAGACCAGGGACTCGTCCTCGATGATCTCCTTGGTGGAGAGGATCGGCCCGCAGGGGATGTTGTGGGCGTTGAGCCGCTCCAGCACCTCCCACTTGGGCAGGGTGGACGACCACTCCTCGATCAGCTGGAACATCTTGGTCAGCTTCGGCAGGCGGGCCTCCGGGGTCGCCCACTCGGGGTCGTCCGCCAGCTCCGGCCGGCCGATGAGTTCGCTGAGCGGCTGCCAGCCGACGGGCTGCACGATGACGTACACGTAGTCGTTCGGGCCGCCCGGCGCGCACTTGACGGCCCAGCCGGGCTGGCCGCCGCCGGACGCGTTCCCGGACCGGGGAACCTCGTCGCCGAAGTCGTCGTTGGGATATTCACGGAGCGGGCCATGTGCCAGGCGCTGCTGATCCCTCAGCTTCACCCGACAGAGGTTGAGGACGGCGTGCTGCATGGCCACATTGACCCGCTGACCGCGCCCGGTGTTCTCCCGCTGGTACAGCGCCGCGAGAATCCCCGCCACGGCGTGGATCCCCGTGCCCGAGTCCCCGATCTGGGCCCCCGTCGCCAGCGGCGGCCCGTCCTCGAAGCCGGTGGTCGCCATCGACCCGCCCATGGCCTGCGCGACGACCTCGTACGCCTTGAAGTTGGTGTACGGACCGTCCCCGAACCCCTTGATGGAGGCATAGACGATACGCGGATTGATCTCCTGGATACGGTCCCAGGTGAAGCCCATGCGGTCGACCGCGCCCGGTCCGAAGTTCTCGACCATGACGTCGGAGCGCCGGATCAGCTCGGTGAGGATCTCCTTGCCGCGCTCGGTCTTGGTGTTGAGGGTGATGCTCCGCTTGTTGCAGTTGAGCATCGTGAAGTAGAGGGAGTCGACGTCCGGGAGATCGCGCAGTTGTTTGCGCGTGATGTCCCCGGTCGGGGCCTCCAGTTTCACCACGTCCGCGCCGAGCCAGGCGAGCAGCTGGGTGGCGGACGGGCCGGACTGGACGTGCGTCATGTCGAGGACGCGGATGCCTTCGAGAGCCTTGGTCATGCCGAGGTCACCTCACTTGTACATCGTCTGGTTCATGGTTCCGGGGGCGTACGCGTCCGGGTCGACCCAGACGTTGATCAGCGACGGCTTGCCCGACTCGCGGGCACGTTGGAGCGCGGGGCCGATGTCGGCGGGGTCACGGACCTCCTCGCCGTAACCGCCCAGCATCTGGGCGAACTTGTCGTAGTGGACGTCGCCGAGGGTGTTGCCGACCCGCTCGCGCTCCAGGCCGTACTTGGCGGCCTGGCCGTAACGGATCTGGTTCATGGAGGAGTTGTTGCCGACGATGCCGACGAAGGGGAGGTCGTAGCGGACGAGGGTCTCGAAGTCCCAGCCGGTGAGGGAGAAGGCGCCGTCACCGAAGAGGGCCACCACCTCCTTGTCGGGCCGCGCCTTCTTGGCGGCGAGCACGAAGGGGACGCCGACGCCGAGTGTGCCCAGCGGCCCCGGGTCCATCCAGTGCCCGGGTGACTTGGGCTGCACGACCTGACCGGAGAAGGTGACGATGTCGCCACCGTCGCCGATGTAGATGGAGTCCTCGGTGAGGAAGTCGTTGATCTCGCTGACCAGCCGGTACGGGTGGATCGGTGAGGCGTCCGACCTCAGGCTGGGCAGCCGCTTCTCGATCGCGGTCTGCTCGGCGGCGCGCAGCTCGTCGAGCCACTCCTTGCGCTTCGACGCGCCCCCGTTGAGGCGGCCGGAGGCGGCCTCGGTGACCGACTTCAGCACGAGGCCCGCGTCGCCGACGATCCCGAGGTCGATGTCGCGGTTCTTGCCCACGGTCCGGTAGTCGAGGTCGATCTGCACGACGGTCGCGTCCGGCGACAGCCGCTTGCCGTAGCCCATGCGGAAGTCGAAGGGCGTACCGACGATGACGATGACGTCGGCGTTGGAGAAGGCGTACCGGCGGGAGAGCTGGAAGTGGTGCGGGTCGCCGGGAGGCAGGGTGCCGCGCCCCGCGCCGTTCATGTACGCCGGGATGTTCAACGTGCGCACCAGGTCGATGGCGGACTCGGTGCCCCGGGTCGTCCACACCTGGCTGCCCAGCAGGATCGCGGGCTTCTCGGCGTGCACCAGCAGATCGGCGAGCTTCTCGATGGCCTCGGGGTCGCCGGCCGAACGCGTCGAGGCGCGGTAGGCGCCGGCCTTCGGCACGCGCGCCTTCTCCACGGGCACCTTGGCGTCCAGGACGTCACGCGGGATCTCCAGGAAGGAGGGCCCGGGGGCGCCGTGGTAGCACTCGCGGAACGCCATCGACACCATGTCGGCGGCGCGCGCCGTGTCCGGCACGGTCGCCGCGAACTTGGTGATCGGCGTCATCATGTCGACGTGCGGCAGGTCCTGCAGGGACCCCATCTTGTGCTGGGTGTGCGCGCCCTGGCCGCCGATCAGCAGCATCGGGGACTCCGCGCGGAAGGCGTTGGCGACACCGGTCACGGCGTCGGTCGTACCGGGGCCGGCGGTGACGACCGCGCAGCCGGGCTTGCCGGTGATGCGGGCGTAGCCGTCGGCGGCGTGCGCGGCGACCTGCTCGTGGCGTACGTCGACGACCTCGATGCCCTCGTCGACGCAGCCGTCGTAGATGTCGATGATGTGGCCGCCGCACAAGGTGTAGATGACCTCCACACCCTCCGCTTTGAGTGCCTTGGCGACGAGGTGACCACCGGAAATAAGGTCCTGGCTGTTGCCGTCGGGCATGGCGAAGTCCTGTCCCTTCGTGGGGTTGGAACGCTCTCGCGGTTGATTGCATACAGTCGACGAATACTGTATGAAGCTTGTTATCCCGCATCCGGTGGGTGGTGTCCAGGGGGCGTGCGGCACTTTTGAGTCAGGAGCCGGAATGGACCTTTTCGAGCACCAGGCAAGGGAACTCTTCGAGGAACACGGCATCTTGGTGCCGAGGGCCGAGGTCACCGACTCGCCGAAGCGGGCGCGGGAGGTCGCCCGCGGGCTCGGCGGACGCGTGGTCGTCAAGGCCCAGGTGAAGACCGGCGGACGCGGCAAGGCGGGCGGAGTGAAACTCGCCGCCGACCCCGCGGCGGCCGAGCTGACGGCACGACAGATCCTCGGCATGGACATCAAGGGCCACACCGTCGACAAGGTGATGGTCGCCGAACCCGTCGCGATCGAGAGCGAGTTCTACGTCTCCTACGTCCTCGACCGTGCCGTCGGCCGCTTCCTCGCGATCGCCTCGGCCGAGGGCGGCATGGAGATCGAGGAGGTGGCGGCGACCAGGCCGGAGGCGGTGGCCCGTATCCCCATCGACCCCGTCGAGGGTGTCACCTCGGCGAAGGCGGCCGAGATCGCGGCGGCGGCCGGCCTGCCTCCGCAGACCGTCGACGTCCTCGTACGGCTCTGGGGGGTGCTGACCCGCGAGGACGCCCTCCTCGTCGAGGTGAACCCGCTCGTCCGTACCGAACAGGGCCGGATCCTGGCCCTCGACGGCAAGGTCACCCTCGACGACAACGCGAGCTTCCGGCAGACCCGTTGGGGCGACGAGGGCTTCGCGCACGACGACCCGCTGGAGGCGGCGGCAGCCGCCAAGGGCCTCAACTACGTGAAGCTGGACGGCGAGGTCGGCGTCATCGGCAACGGCGCCGGCCTCGTCATGTCGACCCTCGACGTGGTCGCGGGCTGCGGCGCCCGCCCCGCCAACTTCCTCGACATCGGCGGCGGCGCCTCCGCCCAGATCATGGCCGACGGCCTCTCCGTCATCCTCTCCGACCCGGCAGTGAAGTCGGTCCTCGTCAACGTCTTCGGCGGGATCACCGCGTGCGACGCGGTGGCGGACGGCATCGTGCAGGCCTTGGAGAGCGTGCAGTTGACCAAACCGCTGGTCGTCCGCCTCGACGGCAACAACGCCCTACGCGGCCGGGCGATCCTCGACGGCCGCGACCACCCGCTGGTCCACCAGGCCACCACCATGGACGGCGCCGCACGCCGCGCCGCCGACCTCGCCCACGCGATCTGAGGAGCCCGGACATGGCCATCTACCTCACCAAGGAGAGCAAGGTCCTGGTCCAGGGCATGACCGGCGGCGAGGGCATGAAGCACACCCGCCGCATGCTCGCGGCCGGGACGGACGTCGTCGGCGGCGTCAACCCCCAAAAGGCGGGCCGGACCGTCGACTTCGACGAGCGGGTCGTCCCCGTCTTCGGCTCGGTCGGCGAGGGCATCGAGGTCACCGGCGCCGACGTCAGCGTCGTCTTCGTCCCGCCGGCCTTCGCCAAGGCGGCCGTCATCGAGGCCGCCGACGCCGGCATCGGCCTCGCCGTCGTCATCACCGAGGGCATCCCGGTCCACGACTCCGTCGCCTTCACCGCGTACGCGCGGTCGAAGGGCACCCGGATCATCGGCCCCAACTGCCCCGGCCTCATCACCCCGGGTCAGTCCAACGCGGGCATCATCCCCGCCGACATCACCAAGCCGGGACGTATCGGTCTGGTCTCCAAGTCCGGCACCCTCACCTACCAACTCATGTACGAACTCCGCGACATCGGCTTCTCCACCTGCGTCGGCATCGGCGGCGACCCTGTCGTCGGCACCACCCACATCGACTGCCTGGCCGCCTTCGAGGCCGACCCCGACACCGAACTGATCGTGCTCATCGGCGAGATCGGCGGCGACGCCGAGGAACGGGCCGCCGCGTACATCCGCGACCACGTCACCAAACCCGTCGTCGGCTACATCGCCGGCTTCACCGCGCCCGAGGGCAAGACGATGGGCCACGCCGGGGCGATCGTCTCCGGCTCGTCCGGCACGGCGCAGGCCAAGAAGGAGGCGCTGGAGGCGACCGGGGTCAAGGTGGGCGGTACCCCGACCGAGACGGCCCGGCTGGTACTGGCCGCCCTGGAAGGCGGCACGTGACGTCACTCATAGCCGAAGCCAGGTCACTTTCAGGAGTCACGGCGCCTCGCTGGCGTCCTGAGTGGGGCCACCCGTTCCACGGCTTCTACGGCTTCTGCGGCCGGCCCCACAGCCAAGCACCACCCCGCCCCCGACTGTGCACCGAGAGCGGAGCAACGGATGGCACCCACCACACCCACACCCACACCCACCCTCACACTCAAATCCGGCACCGCCTGGACCGACGCCTGGCAGCGCTGCCTCGCCGTCGCCCCCGAGGCCTTCCGGGACGACCGGGTCCTCAACCTCTGGGGCGCCGCCTGGCAGGCCGACGGCCGGGCACTCCCCGCCACCAGCCCGGTCGACGGCAGCCCCATCGCCGGTCCGCCCCGCCTGGACGGCGCCACCGCGCACCAGGCGGTACGCGCCTCACTCGACCAGCACCGCGCCTGGCGCCACGTCCCCCTGGACGAACGCCGCGCCCGGGTCGCCGCCACCCTCGACGCCCTCACCCAGCACCGCGAACTGCTCGCCCTCCTCCTCGTCTGGGAGATCGGCAAAACCTGGCGGCTCGCGCAGGCCGACGTGGACCGGGCCATCGACGGCGTGCGCTGGTACGTCGACGGCATCGAGCCCATGGTCGAAGGACGCGTCCCGCTCGACGGCCCCGTCTCCAACATCGCGAGCTGGAACTACCCGATGAGCGTGCTCGTTCACGCGATGCTGGTACAGGCACTGGCAGGGAACGCGGTCATCGCCAAGACCCCGACCGACGGCGGCGTCGCCTGCCTCACCCTGGCCGCCGCGCTCGCCGCCCGCGAAGGGATACCCGTCACCCTCGTCAGCGGCAGCGGAGGCGAGCTGTCGGAGGCGCTCGTGCGCGCCCCCGAGGTCGGCTGCGTCTCCTTCGTCGGCGGCCGCGACACCGGCGCCGCGGTGGCCACAGCCGTCGCCGACCTCGGCAAACGACACGTGCTGGAACAGGAGGGACTGAACACCTGGGGCATCTGGAACCACACGGACTGGGACACCCTCACCGCCGTCGTCCCCAAACTCTTCGACTACGGCAAGCAGCGCTGCACGGCCTACCCGCGCTTCGTCGTCCAGCGTGAGCTGTTCGACGAGTTCCTCGCCGCGTACCTCCCGGCGGTCCGCACGCTCAAGGTCGGCCACCCGCTGGCCGTGGAGCACCCCGACGACCCGTACCCCCAGCTGGACTTCGGGCCCGTCATCAACGCGGCCAAGGCCAAGGAGCTGACCGACCAGATCGCCGAGGCCGTCGACCGCGGCGCTGTCCCGCTGCACCGGGGCAGGCCCGGCGCCGCACGCTTCCTGCCCGGCCAGGACACGGGCGCGTACGTCCAGCCCGTCACCCTGCTGAACCCGCCGCCGTCCTCCCCGCTCCACCACGCGGAACCCTTCGGCCCGGTCGACACGATCGTCCTGGTCGACACGGAGGCCGAACTGCTCGCCGCGATGAACGCCTCGAACGGCGCGCTCGTCGCCACCCTGTCCACCGACGACCACGCGACGTACGAGCGGCTGGCCCCCCAGATCCGGGCGTTCAAGGTCGGCCACGGAAAGCCCCGCTCACGCGGGGACCGCGACGAGCTGTTCGGCGGCTTCGGCGCGTCCTGGCGGGGCGCGTTCGTCGGCGGCGAACTGCTCGTGAAGGCGGTCACGCACGGCCCGGCGGGGGAGCGGCTCCCGGGCAACTTCCCCGAGTACCACCTCATGCCGTCAGCGGCCTGACCTGGCCGGAAAGCGACCGCCCGACTACCTGTGGTGAGACCGTGCGGGCCCGCTCTTGCGGGCCCGCACGACCCCGCCCAGCACCCGGATATGCAGGTGAAAGCCACCCCGAAACCTTGGTATTGTTGTCCACGTCGCCGCCGGGAACACCCCTGGCAAGGCGGCAGACACCTGGTCCGGGTGGCGGAATGGCAGACGCGCTAGCTTGAGGTGCTAGTGCCCTTTATCGGGCGTGGGGGTTCAAGTCCCCCCTCGGACACAGCGAACAGCGCAGTTGCACAGTGACCCCACTGACCGGTTTCCGGTCGGTGGGGTTTTTCGTCGTTCCGGGTCCGATGTCCCTCGGGGGCCGGGAAAAAAATGGGGTGACCCGGCCCCGCCGATCTCCCTAGACTCACGCCACCGAACGACGAGCGAGGGGAGCCCGGCCATGTGTGACCACACCACTGTCGTCGTTCCCCGTTCCCGCTACGAGGTGATCCTCGTGTCTCCGTCCGTCCGGTGCCCGCTGCGCGGCCGGTACCGGATGCCCGTGACGAACGTCTGACCTCGAAGCCATGCCTGTGACGGAGCGACAGCTCCGTCCTCGCCCATGTCTTCCTCGTCCTCGTACGGGAATCGCGCTGCCCCGAAACAGCTCAGCTGAAAGGCCACGGGCCATGCGCAGCAACCTTGCCGACTCCCTGACCACCGTCCGCAACCTGGGCATCCTCGCCCACGTCGACGCGGGGAAGACCACGGTCACCGAGCGGTTCCTTTATGCCACCGGGACGACGCACAAGCGGGGCGAGGTCCATGACGGTACGACTGTCACCGACTTCGATCCGCAGGAGCGCGATCGCGGGATCACGATCTTCGCGGCGGCGGTGAGCTGTGACTGGGACGGGCACCGGATCAACCTGATCGACACCCCGGGCCATGTCGACTTCGCCGACGAGGTCGAGCGTTCGCTGAGGGTGCTCGACGGTGCGATCGCGGTGTTCGACGCGGTCGCGGGCGTCGAGCCGCAGAGCGAGTCGGTGTGGCGGCAGGCAGACCGGCACGGCGTGCCGCGTATCGCCTTCGTCAACAAACTGGACCGGGCGGGCGCCGACCTCGACAGGGCCGTCGAGTCCATTCGGGAGCGGCTCCATCCGGCTCCGCTGGTGGTGCAGTTGCCGATCGGTACGGAGGACGGGTTCACCGGTGTGGTGGATCTGGTGCGCATGCGGGCACTGGTCTGGGCGGACGGCGCGGAGACGGCCGAGGAGGGGCCGGTCCCGGAGGCCCTGCGGGACGAGGCGGAGCGACGCCGGCAGCGGCTGGCGGAGGCGGTGGCGGAACTGCACCCCGTGGCGCTGGACGAGTTCTGCGCGGAGTCGACGCTCTCCGCGCGGACGCTGGCCTCGGCGCTGCGCGACCTGACCCGCACCGGTGACGGCGTGGTCGTACTGTGCGGCTCGGCCTACCGCAACCGTGGCATCGAACCGCTGCTCGACGCGGTCGTGGCGTATCTGCCGTCGCCGCTGGACGTACCGGCCGTACGCGGTACGCACGACGGTACGGAACAGGAGCGGGCCGCCGATCCGTCGGCACCGCTCGCGGCGCTGGCGTTCAAGGTGAGCGCCACGGCCACCGGCAGGCTGACCTGTCTGCGGCTGTACTCGGGAACGATCCGGAAGGGGGACGTGGTGATGGACGCGGGCACGCGGCGCACCGAGCGGATCGGCCGGATCCTGCGGGTCCAGGCCGACCGGCACGCCGAGCTGGACCGGGCGGTGGCCGGCGACATCGTCGCGGTGGTCGGGCTGAAGTCGGCCCGCGCGGGGACGACGCTGTGCGCGCCGGCGGCGCCGCTGCTCCTCGAACCGCCGTCCGTCGCCGACCCGGTGGTCTCGATGGCCGTCGAGGCACGCCGCGGCAATGAGACCGACCGGCTGGCGACGGCCCTCGCGCGGCTCGCCGAGGAGGACCCCTCGCTGGTCGTACGGACCGATCCCGAGACCGGTCAGACCGTGCTGTCCGGCATGGGGGAACTGCATCTGGAGGTGGCGGTGGAGAAGATCCGGCAGACCAGCGGCCTGGAGGTCGCGGTGGGCCGGCCGAGGGTGGCCTATCGCGAGACGGTCGTGCGAGGGGTGTCCGGTCTGGTCTTCCGACACGTCAAACAGGACGGCGGGGCGGGTCAGTTCGCCCATGTCGTCCTCGACGTGGCGCCCCTGGAGGCGGATGACTACGGCGTCGGCGGCGCTGCCACGGGCTTCGTCTTCCGCTCGACCGTCGTCGGCGGGCGGGTGCCGCAGGAGTACGTCCGCGCGGTCGAGGCCGGTTGCCGCGATGCCCTCGCCGAGGGGCCGCTCGGCGGTCACCCGGTGACCGGGCTGAGCGTCACTCTGAGCGACGGGGCGACCCACTCCAAGGACTCCTCGGAGATGGCGTTCCGCACGGCTGGGCGGCTCGGGCTCCGGGAGGCACTGCGCACGGGGGTCATGGGTCTGCTGGAGCCGGTCGTCGATGTCACCGTGACCGTGCCCGCGGACGCCGTGGGCGGGGTGCTCGGCGATCTCGCGGCGCGGCGGGGGCGGGTCTCGGACTCCGTCGCCCGGGCGGGCTCGGTGGTGATCACGGCGAGCGTGCCTTTGGCGGAGCTGTTCGGGTACGCGACGCGGCTGCGGAGCCGGACGCAGGGGCGGGGTACGTTCACGACACGGCCGGCGGGGTACGCGCCGGCGCCGGCCGTGGTGACGAGTGGTCGGTGAGACGTGGGGCGGCCCCACCCAGCTCGGGTGGGGGCCGTCCTGGTTCGCTCGGGTGGGGCCGGCCCAGGGGTTTTCGCCCCCGCCGCCCCTACCCGTCCCATCCCCGGGGCTCCGCCCCGGACCCCGCTCCTCAAACGCCGGAGGGGCTGAAGTGATCGCGGCCGGCGGAGGGGCTGAAATACGTCAGGTCCGGTGCCGCTTCGCCGGGTTTCCCGTTCGCTTTTCCGTGCGGCGGGCGTACTGCTTGCGGGCGGACTCGTATTCCTCGCGGTGGAGGGACTCGGTGGGGGCCTCGCGCAGGGAGCGGAGGAAGTAGGCGGTCAGGGAGCCGAGGAAGCCGATGGTGAGGAGGCCGCGGAGGGAGGAGTGGCGGGCCGGGTCGGGGCGCTTGGTAAGGGAGCCCCAGGTGTGGCCGAAGGCCAGGGCGCTGCAGGTCGCGAACATGATGACGACCATGATGCTGACGAAGCCGCCGACCGCCGCGAGTTGCAGGCCCTCGTAGGCCAGGCGCAGCACCAGGCAGGAGACGGCCACGGCGGCCAGTGCGCCGGCGGACACGGCGGCGCGGCGGGCCGGGTAATTGCCGTCGTGATTCAGCCAGGTCGTCCCGAAGAAGCGGATGGGCTCGGGGCGGGGACCTGCGGGGGTCGCCTGGGTGCCGTTCCGCTCGGCATGCTCGTTCCGCTCGTCGCGCTTGTCGCTCACGGGTCGATTATGGCTCCGCTGCCATGGGGGGCCGCCGCTCGGGTCGCCTCCGCCCGATGTGCGGGCGGAGGCGACCCGGCGGTCCTGTGCTGGGTGTCAGCCGCAGCGGCCGGCCACGTAGCCGTCGCTGCCGGTGTAGACGTAGGCGTCGGAGATGTACTGGCCGTCGTCGATGTTGTCCCAGACGTTGGTGGTGCCGTAGGGGCCGGAAATGGTCTGGCCCGGGGTCTGGCAGAAGATCGGTACCTTGACGCCCTCGGCGAGGACGCGAACGATGCCGTAGCTGGTGCTCGGGCCGCTGCGGACGTTGAGACGGACGCCCGGGGCGACCGCGTAGTAGCGAACGGACGCCGTCACGGTCGCGGCCTTGGCCGACGGCGTGGCCGTCGGCTCTCCCTCGCCGTTCCCCGCGATCTCTTCGACATGGTCGACAGACATGGCAGTACTCCCCCCGTTTGAACCCCATGGAAGCCATGGGGTCCCTTTGATACCCCTGAATCAGGACACGCACACCTGTGCGTTTTTCGTACGTGAAGGCTAGCAAGCCGCCTCTGTCCCGTACGAGTCATCGACTAGGCTCCGTGCGTCGCGCGAGCGGCCGAAACAGCACGGGGGTGGACCCATGGCACCGCATCGGGGCACCGGGTCGGGAGCGGAAGCGGAACTTCCTGAGTACGCCGGTCAGTACCGTCTGGAGTCGTGTCTGGGATCCGGCGGCATGGGCATCGTCCATCTGGCCACCTCGTCCTCCGGGCTACGGCTCGCGGTGAAGGTCGTACATGCCGATTTCGCCAAGGACCCCGAGTTCAGGGGGCGTTTTCGACAGGAGGTCGCTGCCGCGCGGCAGGTGAGCGGGGCCTTCACGGCGCCCGTCGTCGATGCCGACACCGACAGTGCCCGGCCCTGGATGGCCACCCTCTTCATTCCCGGTCCGACCCTCGCCGAGCATGTCAAGCGGAACGGGCCCATGGCGTCCGGGCAGTTGCGGCGGCTGATGGCCGGGCTGGCGGAGGCGCTGCGCGACATCCATCGGGCGGGTGTGGTGCACCGGGATCTCAAGCCGAGCAATGTGCTGCTCGCCGAGGACGGGCCCAAAGTCATCGACTTCGGTATCTCCCGGCCGAAGGACAGCGAACTGCGCACCGAGACCGGGAAGTTGATCGGTACGCCGCCGTTCATGGCCCCCGAGCAGTTCCGGCGGCCGAGGGAGGTCGGGCCCGCCGCCGACATCTTCGCCCTCGGGTCGGTGACCGTCCACGCGGCCACCGGGCGCGGGCCCTTCGACTCCGACAGCCCCTACGTCGTCGCCTACCAGGTCGTCCACGACGAGCCGGACCTCACCGGCGTACCCGAGAACCTCGCACCGCTCGTCCGCGCCTGCCTCGCCAAGGAGCCCGAGGACCGGCCCACGGCGGATGAGCTGATGCGCGAACTGCGGTCCGTGTCCGCCTCGTACGACACCCAGGCGTTCATACCGAACCAGCGGGCCGAGCGGGAGAGGACTGCCGGGGAGGGGGAGGGTTCGGGCGGGCTCGGTCACGCCTCCGAGCGGGCGGAGCGCGAGGAACGGGCGGAACGCGCGCAGCGCAGGGAGCGGGGGGACAGCTGGGCCGGGCCCACGCCCGGTCCGACGACTGGTTCGACGACCGGTCCAGCGCCCGGTCCGGCGGACCCCGGGCGCAAGGGCCGAGCCGCCGGGAGTCGGCCACGTACCCGTACAGCCGTTCTGTCCGCCGCCGCCCTGGTGCTCGTCGTCGCGGGCGGGGTGTTCGCGTCGGTGCAGGTGATGGGGGGTGGCGTCGGGGACGCGAGGGACGGAGGTACGGCCGGGCCGCGGGCCAGTGGTGCCGTCGTCTCGGCGGCCGTGCACGAGCCCTGGGCGACCAAGTCGGCGGCGAAGAAGCCCGGGGCGCCGCAGTGCTCGTACGGGGCGGGGAAGTTGTTGTGTGTACAGCCGGGGCTGGCCTCCGCGCTGGATCCGGCGGACGGGACCGTGCTGTGGCGGCACACTGTCAGCGGGGTGGGCGTGGCGGGCACGAGTCCCGTCGAGTCGGGTGGTCTGGTGCACGTCATGTCGGACGCGGGCCGGCTGTCGCAGGCCCTCGATCCGGAGACGGGCGAGGTGCGGTGGGAGCGGGACGTGTCCGCGTACGCCGGGAAGCGGTTCGTGGGCGGCACGCTGCTGCTCACCGCCGCCGACGGAACGGTGACCGGCCTGGACAGCGCCACCGGCGACACGAAGTGGAGCAAGCGGATCCCGGGGCAGCCGGAGGCGTACTTCACGTCGTTCGAGGGGGACGGGCCGGCGTACGTGGCGACCGTCACCGGCGAGGGGACCGGGACGCGGACGCGGATCACCGCGGTCGACCCGGACACCGGGGACGTGCGCTGGGACGCGCGGCTGGACGGGCGCCTGGAAGCGGTGGGGGCCAGTGACGGCGCCCTCTTCCTCACCTCGATCGGGGGCGTCTACTCCGACACGCAGGCCGTGGTCCGGTACGACCCCGGCACCGGGAAGACGGTCCGGATCGCGCTGCCCGTACGGCTCGAACAGGCCCGCGCGGTGGTGCGGGGTGACGTCGTGTACCTGCTGAGCAGCGTCGGCGGTGCGATGGTGGCCGTCGACATGAAGGGCCGCGAGCAGCTGTGGCGGGCCGAGTCGGGAGTGGCGCGGAGCTCGGCGCCGGTCGCCGACGAGCGGTATGTGTACTTCACCGCACCCGACGGACGGCTGCTCGCGGTCGACGTACGAAAGGGCGAGCTGAGTGGCGAGACGCCGGTGCGACTCGGTGCCTCGGACCGGGTCACCGCCTCACTGCCCGAGCCCGTGATCATCGACGGACGGGTCTGCTCGGGCGCGCCCGACGGGACCGTGTTCGGGGTGGACGGGGACGATCCGGCGGGCTGGTGAGCCGGATTCGACGGACTGGTGAGCCGGATTCGACGGACTGGTGAGCCGGTGTCGACGGACTGGT
>NZ_JAEMUX010000133.1 GCF_016598475.1 Streptomyces adelaidensis | reverse complement strand
ACGGAGTGTCCGCCCCTAATTCTTCTGGGGGCGGCCGCTCACCATCCGAAAATACGCAAGATCCACCTCCTCCGGCACTGCACCGTCCGAAGACGGAGTCGGTCCCAGCGGGTGGGCTTGCGGTGACGTCCCATGGGCGCCCCCTTCCACGACACCGCCCAGTGCCCGGTGGACGGTCCGTCGGAAATCGGGCCGGGCCCCGAGGGCGGGGTCCGGACCATGTCCTTGGAAGGGGGCTCCCAGAAGAACTGGGGCGCCGGACAAGGACGCTATCGCCTGGCTACGCCCGTTCGGCCCACATTCGCCCCGAACGCAACCACGCGCCCCCTCCCGCAAATCGCGCCCCCACCAGCCCACTTGGGCACACGAAAGGGGCCCGGTCGCCCTCAGGCGACCGAGCCCCTTCCACCGCTCAGGCCGAGCGCGGCGTCACCGCTTGTGCTGCGAGTCCGCCACCGTCACCTCGACGCGCTGGAACTCCTTCAGCTCGCTGTACCCGGTGGTGGCCATCGCCCGCCGCAGGGCACCGAAGAGGTTCATGGAGCCGTCGGGGGTGTGCGAGGGCCCGGTGAGGACCTCCTCGATCGTGCCCACAGTCCCCAGGTCGACCTTCTTGCCGCGCGGCAGCTCCTCGTTCACCGCCTCCATGCCCCAGTGGTTGCCCTTGCCGGGCGCGTCGGTCGCGCGGGCCAGCGGGGAGCCCATCATGACCGCGTCGGCACCGCAGGCGATCGCCTTGGGGATGTCGCCGGACCAGCCCACACCGCCGTCGGCGATGACGTGCGCGTACCGGCCGCCGGACTCGTCCATGTAGTCCCGGCGGGCCGCCGCCACGTCCGCGACAGCCGTCGCCATGGGGACCTGGATGCCCAGCACGTTGCGCGTGGTGTGCGCGGCGCCGCCGCCGAAGCCGACGAGGACACCGGCCGCGCCGGTGCGCATCAGGTGCAGGGCGGCCGTGTACGTGGCGCAGCCGCCCACGATCACCGGGACGTCCAGTTCGTAGATGAACTGCTTCAGGTTCAGCGGCTCGTGCGAACCGGAGACGTGCTCCGCCGACACGGTCGTACCGCGGATGACGAAGATGTCGACGCCCGCGTCCACGACGGCCTTGGAGAACTGGGCCGTGCGCTGCGGGGAGAGCGCGGCGGCGGTCACGACACCCGAGTCGCGCACCTCCTTGATGCGCTGCCCGATCAGCTCCTCCTTGATGGGAGCCGCGTAGATCTCCTGGAGCCGACGGGTCGCGGCCTCGTCGGGCATCTGGGTGATCTCGTCGAGCAGCGGCTGCGGGTCCTCGTACCGCGTCCACAGGCCTTCGAGGTTCAGTACGCCGAGGCCGCCCAGCTCGCCGATGCGGATCGCGGTGGCCGGGGAGACGACCGAGTCCATGGGAGCGGCCAGGAAGGGCAGCTCGAAGCGGTAGGCGTCGATCTGCCAGGCGATCGAGACCTCCTTCGGGTCCCGCGTACGGCGGCTGGGGACGACGGCGATGTCGTCGAAGGCATACGCCCGGCGGCCGCGCTTGCCGCGCCCGATCTCGATCTCAGTCACGTGTGTGGCCTTTCCTCTTCGCTTCTGCGCCTTCCAGTATCACCGACGGGCACGACGAGGGCGGTCCCGGAGTCCCCGGAACCGCCCTGGGCCAGCCTGGTGACTACTTACGGCTGTAGTTCGGCGCCTCGACCGTCATCTGGATGTCGTGCGGGTGGCTCTCCTTCAGGCCCGCGGAGGTGATCCGTACGAAGCGGCCGTTGTCCTGGAGCTCCGGGACGGTCCGGCCGCCGACGTAGAACATCGACTGGCGCAGGCCGCCGACCAGCTGGTGGACGACCGAGGAGAGCGGGCCGCGGTAGGGCACCTGACCCTCGATGCCCTCGGGGACGAGCTGCTCGTCGGAGGCGACGCCCTCCTGGAAGTAGCGGTCCTTGGAGAACGACTTGCGGTCGCCGCGGGACTGCATGGCCCCGAGGGAACCCATGCCGCGGTACGACTTGAACTGCTTGCCGTTGATGAACATCAGCTCACCCGGCGACTCGGCGCAGCCGGCGAGCAGCGAGCCCAGCATCACCGTGTCGGCGCCCGCGACCAGGGCCTTGGCGATGTCGCCGGAGTACTGCAGGCCGCCGTCGCCGATGACCGGGATACCGGCCGCCTTGGCGGCGAGCGAGGCCTCGTAGATGGCTGTGACCTGCGGGACGCCGATGCCGGCGACGACGCGGGTCGTACAGATGGAGCCGGGGCCGACGCCGACCTTGATGCCGTCGACACCGGCGTCGATGAGGGCCTGGGCGCCGTCGCGAGTGGCGATGTTGCCGCCGATGACGTCGACGCCGGAGGAGTTCGACTTGATCTTGGCGACCATGTCGCCGACCAGACGGGAGTGGCCGTGCGCGGTGTCGACGACGATGAAGTCGACGCCGACCTCGATGAGGGCCTGGGCGCGCTCGAAGGCGTCACCGGCCACGCCGACGGCCGCGCCGACGAGGAGGCGGCCCTCGCCGTCCTTCGCCGCGTTCGGGTACTTCTCGGCCTTCACGAAGTCCTTGACCGTGATCAGGCCCTTGAGGATGCCCGCGTCGTCGACCAGCGGAAGCTTCTCGATCTTGTGCTTGCGCAGCAGCTCCATGGCCTCGACGCCGGAGATTCCCACCTTGCCGGTGACCAGCGGCATCGGCGTCATGACCTCGCGGACCTGGCGCGAGCGGTCCGACTCGAAGGCCATGTCACGGTTGGTGACGATGCCGAGCAGCTTCTTGTTGCCGTCGGTGACCGGGACGCCGCTGATGCGGAACTTGGCGCAGAGCGCGTCGGCCTCGCCGAGCGTGGCGTCCGGGTGCACGGTGATCGGGTCGGCGACCATGCCGGACTCGGAGCGCTTCACCAGGTCGACCTGGTTGGCCTGGTCCTCGATGGACAGATTGCGGTGCAGTACGCCGACGCCGCCCTGGCGGGCCATCGCGATCGCCATGCGCGACTCGGTGACCTTGTCCATCGCGGCGGACAGCAGCGGGATGTTCACCCGCACGTTCTTGGAGACGTACGAGGCGGTGTCGATCTCGTCGGGTGCCATGTCCGACGAGCCCGGCAGCAGCAGCACGTCGTCGTAGGTCAGCCCGAGCGTCGCGAATTTGGCGGGCACTCCGTCGACGTTGGCAGTCATGACACCTTCTCCAAATGGCCTTGATCGGTGCGGATGTCCATGCTAACGGGAAGCGTGGGTCGCTCATTCCACGGTACGGAGTGACGTCGGGCTTCGTACGTTCGTACGGAATTCATACGGAAAAGGCGCCCCGTCTGTTCATTCGGGACGCCCTTCGAGCCGTTCTCGAACGACCTCGATGGCCGCTCACTCGCCGTTCGCTTGCCACGGGCTTGCCGCTCGAACGCCGTCATCGCCGCGCGGCCGAGCCGTCGTTACTGCTCGGCCAGCGCTCTGAGCCTGCTCAGCGCCCGGTGCTGCGCCACTCGTACGGCACCCGGCGACATCCCCAGCATCTGTCCCGTCTCCTCGGCCGTGAGCCCCACCGCGATCCGCAGCAGGAGCAGCTCCCGCTGGTTCTCGGGGAGGTTGGCCAGGAGCTTCTTGGCCCACTCGGCGTCGCTGCTGAGCAGCGCGCGCTCCTCCGGGCCGAGGGAGTCGTCGGGGCGCTCCGGCATCTCGTCCGAGGGGACGGCCGTCGAGCCGGGGTGGCGCATCGCGGCGCGCTGGAGGTCGGCGACCTTGTGACCGGCGATGGCGAAGACGAACGCCTCGAACGGCCGGCCGGTGTCCTTGTAGCGCGGCAGCGCGAGGAGGACGGCGACGCAGACTTCCTGCGCCAGGTCCTCCACGAAGTGCCGCGCGTCACCCGGCAGCCGGGACAGACGGGTGCGGCAGTAGCGCAGCGCCAAGGGATGGACATGGGCGAGCAGATCGTGCGTGGCCTGCTCGTCCCCGTCGACCGCGCGATGCACGAGCGCACCGATCGCTGTCGTCTCGTCGTCGCGCATCGGTCCATGGTGCCTTGCGGCCGTCCGGTCCGTGGCGCCACGTCCGTGGTTGTGCACCGAAGCGTTATGAGCAGGCGCGCCGGAACTCATTTCCTGCGCCCTCCCCTCCCGCTCGTTCGACTGCTCCCCGAGGAACTCCACACCTCAAGGATGCGGCATCCGCGGCGAAACGAGCAGCGGGCACCCGGTGGGCCGTCTCACCACCCCCGCCCGCCATGCGGCAGGCGGGGATTCTCGTACCCCCGTCACGGCCCACTCAACGAACCAGACCCCAGCGGAAGCCGAGCGCCACCGCGTGCGCGCGGTCCGAGGCGCCGAGCTTCTTGAAGAGCCGCCGGGCGTGGGTCTTGACGGTGTCCTCGGAGAGGAACAGCTCGCGACCGATCTCGGCGTTCGAGCGCCCGTGACTCATGCCCTCCAGGACCTGGATCTCACGCGCGGTGAGCGTGGGCGCGGCGCCCATCTCGGCCGACCGCAGCCGACGCGGGGCGAGCCGCCAGGTCGGGTCGGCGAGGGCCTGCGTCACCGTGGCGCGCAGCTCCGCGCGGGAGGCGTCCTTGTGCAGGTACCCCCGCGCGCCGGCGGCGACCGCGAGGGCCACGCCGTCCAGGTCCTCGGCGACCGTGAGCATGATGATGCGTGCCCCGGGGTCCGCGGACAGCAGCCGCCGTACGGTCTCGACGCCGCCCAGTCCGGGCATGCGTACGTCCATCAGAATCAGGTCCGAGCGGTCGGCCCCCCAGCGGCGGAGGACTTCCTCGCCGTTGGCCGCCGTGGTCACGCGCTCGACGCCGGGCACGGTCGCCACCGCGCGGCGCAGCGCCTCTCGGGCAAGCGGGGAGTCGTCGCAGACGAGGACGGATGTCATGGCCGCCCTCCGCAGCTGATGCGCGTCACCTTGAGCCTCCAGGCTGGTATGAAATCGTCACCTGTGCGGTCGACACTCACGAGCTGACGCGAACGCCTGCCCGAGCGCTGGTTCCTTCAACCGCCTCCGCCCTCTCAACGACGGTCACTCGAAAGAGTTACGGGATGGCTGGTCGCCTTCGGCACTCTACGTGAGGGCACGGACACGGTGCAGACATGCACGACAGACCCTCAATCTTTCAACACAACCCATGCCCCATTCAGCCGTTTTTCTTCCCATTTGTTGGTGTCTGAGGCTAGATTCGCAATGGGTCATATTTTCATCTCCTTAGATAGTCGATGTACGGTCATGGGCACCATCACCTCCCAGACGGCAACAAGGGGACACGTAATGGCAGATTTCTCCCGCCTTCCCGGTCCGAACGCTGATCTGTGGGACTGGCAGCTCCTCGCGGCCTGCCGCGGGGTCGACAGCTCACTCTTCTTCCACCCCGAGGGAGAACGCGGTGCGGCACGGAGCGCTCGTGAGAACTCGGCCAAAGAGGTCTGCATGAGATGCCCGGTACGCGCGCAGTGCGCGGCCCACGCCCTGGCGGTGCGCGAGCCGTACGGCGTGTGGGGCGGACTGACCGAGGACGAGCGCGAGGAGCTCATGGGCAGGGCGCGCCACCGGCTGGTGTCGGCGTCCGCGTCCGGCGGCGACGCCGGTTCGAACAACTGAAGGAACGTTTCTGCGTGCGCCCGTACGACGAGCACGCACGCGTGGACCACTGTTTTCGGGCCTAGCGGGCAGCAGCCTCGGCCAGCCGGTCGAGCGTCGCCGCGACCGCGGGCACCCGGGCCAGGTCCGGCAGGGTGAGGGCCACGATCTCGCGGCGCACCACCGGCTCGACCGTGACCGTCCGCACCCCCTTGCCGCGTACGGACTCGATGGCCAGCTCCGGCAGGACGGCCACGCCGAGACCCGCGGCCACCAGGCCGACCACCGCCGGGTAGTCGTCGGTCGCGAAGTCGATGCGCGGCGTGAAGCCCGCGCTCTCACAGACCCGCACCAGCTGCCCCCGGCAGCGCGGACAGCCGGCGATCCAGGGCTCCCCGGCGAGTTCACCGATACCGACGGACCGCGTACGGGCCAGTCGGTGCCCCTCGGGCACGAGTCCGACGAGTCGGTCGGTGAGCAGGGGACGTACGACCAGGTCGTTCCATTCCCCGTCTCCCTCCCCTTCCCGTTCCCGCTCCCCTTCCCGTTCCCCCTTCCCGTCGCCGTCCTCCGGGCCCGTCGCGCCCTCGTAGCGGAAGGCGAGCGCGATGTCGCAGTCGCCCTCGCGGAGCATCTCGACCGAGCGCGGCGGTTCGGCCTCCTCCAGGGAGACCCGGGTGCCGGGGTGGGCCGCGCGGAGGGCGGCCAGGGCGGTGGGGACGAGGGTGGAGCTGCCGCTGGGGAAGGAGACCAGGCGGACGCGTCCGGCGCGCAGCCCGGCGATGGCGGCGACCTCTTCCTCGGCCGCGGTGAGTCCGGCGAGGATGCCGGCCGCGTGCCGCACCAGCGCCTCGCCGGACTGGGTCAGCCGCATCTCCCGTCCGCCGCGGACCAGCAGCGGCGTACCCACGGACGATTCCAGCGCCTTGATCTGCTGGCTGACGGCGGGCTGGGTGCAGCCGAGTTCGCGTCCCGCCGCCGAGAAGGAGCCGGTGGCGGCGACGGCACGCAGGACACGGAGATGGCGGGCCTCGATCACGGCTTGAGCATAAGCGGGGCTTGGGCGAGGTGCCGAATATTGCGTCGACGCTTTGACCGCCGCTCGCCTAGCGTGCCGTCATGAAGCTTCTGTCACTGAATGTGGGACGTCCCCGGGCCGTCGATGTCCCGGAGGAGTCGAAGAGCGTCACGGGCATCGACAAGCGGCCGGTGGACGGGCCGGTGCGGGTGGCGGCGCCCGGGCCGAAGGGGGTCGGTGCCGGCGGGGTGGCCGGGGACGCGGTGTGCAACACGGATCACCACGGCGGCGACGACCAGGCGGTCTACGCGTTCGCCCGCGAGGACCTGGACGGCTGGGAGCGCGAGCTGGGTCGCACTCTGCCCAGCGGAATCTTCGGCGAGAACCTCACCACCGAGGGCCTCGACGTCTCCGGCGCCCTGATCGGCGAACGCTGGCGGATCGGCTCCGAGGTGGTCCTGGAGGTCACCAGCGGCCGTGTCCCCTGTCTCAACTTCCAGCGGCACCTGGGTGAGCGGGGCTGGGTCAAGCGCTTCACGCACAAGGGCGCGCCCGGCGCGTATCTGCGCGTGATCCGGCCCGGCCAGATCCGCGCGGGCGACCCGATCGAGATCGTCCACCGTCCCGACCATGACGTGACGGTCGCCCTCACGTTCCGGGCCACCATGAACGAACACCGGTTGCTGCCGCGGCTGTTGGCGGCGGGTGAGGCACTGCATCCGGAGGTGCTGGAGAGGGCGCGGAAGTACGCGGCGAAGCAGGTCTGACGGGCCGGTTCGTGGTGACGTGCGGGTGACGGTGGCGGTGGCGGCGACGCCGGTGAGGGTGCTCACGGCCGTGCCGGCGAAGCCGCCGGTGAACGTGCCGTGGAGCAAACGGACCCGCACAGTCCTGGTCACTACGCTTGCGCCATGACAACGGCTCTGATTACGGGATCGACGGCGGGCATCGGTGCCGCCTTCGCACGGCGGCTGGCGGCGGACGGACACAACCTGGTGCTGGTGGCGCGTGACACCAAGCGGCTGCGGGAGCAGGCCACCGAGTTGCACGACCGGCACGGCATCGAGGCGGAGGTGCTGACGGCGGATCTGGCGACGGACGACGGCATCGAGGCGGTGGTGCGGCGGCTGGCCGACCGCAAGAGCCCGGTCGACCTGCTGATCAACAACGCGGGCTTCGGCAACAAGGGCCGCTACCTGGACGTTTCCATGGCCGACGAGCTGATGATGCTCAAGGTCCACTGCGAGGCGGTCCTGCGGCTGACCTCGGCCGCCGCCGAGGCCATGCGCGAGCGCGGGCGCGGCGGCGTCGTCAACGTCGCGTCGGTGGCCGCCTTCCTGCCCCGGGGGACGTACGGCGCCTCCAAGGCGTGGGTCGTCCAGTTCACCCAGGGGGCGGCGAAGGACCTGGCGGGCAGCGGGGTGCGGCTGATGGCGCTGTGCCCGGGGTTCGTGCGCACGGAGTTCCATGAGCGGGCGGGCATGGGCACCGACAACATCCCCGGGTGGATGTGGCTCGACGCGGACAAGCTGGTGACGGCCGCGCTGGCCGACCTCTCCCGAGGCAGGACCGTCTCCATCCCCGACCCGCGCTACAAGGCGCTGATGGGTGTGGTGAAGGTGGTGCCGCGGGGGCTGCTGGGCGGGATCAGCTCGAAGACGGGGCGGAAGTACGGGCCCCAGTAAGGGCTGCCTCGGCCCGCCGTCGGCCACCTGGCGTCATGTGGCCAGAGGGGGAGAATGGTGGTGTTCAACCGGACCCAGGGGGGCCGGGAGGCGGTGTGTCATGACCTTCGTGCAACTCATCGACTGCAAGACCAGCCAGTTCGACGAGATGAACCGGCTGATGGACACATGGGTCGAGCAGACCAAAGGGAAGCGGACGGCGACGCACAGTGTGATCGGGAAGGACCGGTCGGACGGGTCGCACTTCGTGGAGATCGTGGAGTTCCCGTCGTACGAGGAGGCGATGCGGAATTCCGGGCTGCCGGAGACGGAGCGGATCTTCCAGGAGATGGTGGCGCTGTGCGACGAGATCCCCACGTTCACGGATCTGGATGTGGTGCGGGACGAACAGTTGTACGCGGGGACGGCGCGGCGGTTCTTCGAGACGGTGTCGACGCGGGGAGAGCTTCCGCCGCTCGATGATCTGTTCGCCGAGAACTACCACGACCATGATTCCGCGCACGAGCAGGACGTCCTCGGGATGGACGCGATGCGGCGCGAGGTGGAGATGTGGCGGGGCGGCTTCGACATGGACTTCGGTGTCGAGGACCAGATCTGCCAGGGCGACCGCGTGTGCACCCGGTGGAACCTGCGGGCGACCCACAAGGGCGAGTTCCTGGGGATCACGGCCACCGGGAAAGAGGTCACCATGGCCGGGACGACCATCTTCCGGTTCGGGGAGCACGGGAAGATCGTCGAGGGGTGGTGGCAGTACGACCGGCTGGGGCTGATGGGGCAGTTGGGTGCCCTCGAAGGGCTGGAGCGATAGGAGAAGCCCCCGTCCGCGACTGCGGACGGGGGCTTCCTCAACGAGCGGCTTCCCTCACAGGGTGGCTTCCCTCAACGGGTCGCTTCCCGGCGAAGAGTCCCTCAGTGGGCGTGGCCGTGGCCGTGGCCCGCGTCGGCCGGCTCTTCTTCCTTCTTCTCGACGACCAGGGTCTCGGTCGTGAGGAGGAGGGAGGCGATGGAGGCGGCGTTCTCCAGGGCGGAGCGGGTGACCTTGACCGGGTCGATGACGCCGGCCTTGACCAGGTCGCCGTACTCGCCGGTGGCGGCGTTGAAGCCCTGGCCCTTGTCGAGCTCGGCGACCTTGGAGGTGATGACGTAGCCCTCCAGGCCGGCGTTCTCGGCGATCCAGCGCAGCGGCTCGACGGCGGCCTTGCGGACGACCGCGACACCGGTGGCCTCGTCGCCGGTCTTGCCGAGGTTGCCCTCCAGGACCTTCACGGCGTGGACGAGCGCGGAGCCACCACCGGAGACGATGCCCTCCTCGACCGCGGCGCGGGTCGCGGAGATGGCGTCCTCCAGACGGTGCTTCTTCTCCTTGAGCTCCACCTCGGTGGCGGCGCCGACCTTGATCACGCACACGCCGCCGGCCAGCTTCGCGAGGCGCTCCTGGAGCTTCTCGCGGTCCCAGTCGGAGTCCGTGTTCTCGATCTCGGCCTTGATCTGGGCGACACGGCCCTGGACGCCCTCGGACTTGCCGGCACCGTCGACGATCGTGGTGTCGTCCTTGGTGATGGTGACGCGGCGGGCGGAGCCGAGCACGTCGAGACCGACCTGGTCGAGCTTGAGGCCGACCTCCTCGGAGATGACCTCGGCGCCGGTCAGCGTCGCCATGTCCTGCAGCATCGCCTTGCGGCGGTCGCCGAAGCCGGGGGCCTTCACGGCGACGGCGTTGAAGGTGCCGCGGATCTTGTTGACGACCAGGGTCGACAGGGCCTCGCCCTCGACGTCCTCGGCGATGATCAGCAGGGGCTTCGAGGCGTTGGACTGGATGACCTTCTCCAGCAGCGGCAGCAGGTCGGCGATGGCGCCGATCTTGCCCTGGTGGATGAGGATGTACGGGTCGTCGAGGACGGCCTCCATACGCTCCTGGTCCGTCACGAAGTACGGCGACAGGTAGCCCTTGTCGAAGGCCATGCCCTCGGTGAAGTCCAGCTCCAGACCGAAGGTGTTGGACTCCTCGACGGTGATGACACCGTCCTTGCCGACCTTGTCCATCGCCTCGGCGATGAGCTCGCCGACCTGGCTGTCCTGCGCGGACAGACCGGCGACGGCCGCGATGTCGGACTTCTCGTCGATCGGGCGGGCGGTCGCGAGGAGCTCCTCGGACACGGCCTTGACCGCGGCGTCGATGCCCTTCTTCAGGGCGGCCGGGGAGGCACCGGCGGCGACGTTCCGCAGGCCCTCGCGGACCAGCGCCTGGGCCAGCACGGTGGCGGTGGTCGTACCGTCGCCCGCTACGTCGTTGGTCTTGGTCGCCACCTCCTTCACCAGCTGGACGCCGAGGTTCTCGTACGGGTCGTCGACCTCGACCTCACGGGCGATGGTGACACCGTCGTTGGTGATGGTGGGGGCGCCGAACTTCTTGTCGATGACGACGTTGCGGCCCTTGGGGCCGATCGTCACCTTCACCGTGTCGGCAAGCTTGTTGACGCCGCGCTCAAGGGCGCGACGGGCGTCCTCGTCGAACTTCAGGATCTTCGCCATGGAGCTGATTCAGTCCTCTCGGGAAAACGAACTGCGCCCCCGGCGCCCGGCTTTCAGTGGTCGCGGGGGCCAGGGGCGCAGCTCAAAGCAAAAGCAAACCTGGGTGAATTACTTCTCGATGATCGCGAGCACGTCGCGAGCCGAGAGGACGAGGTACTCCTCGCCGTTGTACTTCACTTCGGTGCCGCCGTACTTGCTGTACAGCACGATGTCGCCGGTCTGAACGTCGAGCGGCAGGCGCTCGCCGTTCTCGAAGCGGCCCGGACCGACGGCCAGGACGACGCCCTCCTGGGGCTTCTCCTTGGCCGTGTCCGGGATGACCAGGCCAGAGGCGGTGGTCTGCTCGGCGTCGAGCGGCTGGACCACAATGCGGTCCTCGAGCGGCTTGATGGCAACCTTGGAGCTGGTGGTCGTCACGATCCGACCTCCCCCTTCGGAGATCTCACGGGGTGAACTGTCTGGGGTGGCGACCAGGTGGATCCGTCGTCGCGGGTGCCGGACCTGCCCGTCGCGCAGTTGGCACTCTCCAATGGGGAGTGCCAGACCTGAGACTATGACCGCGATTAGCACTCGGTCAAGCGGACTGCTAATTACGTGGGCGTGGCGGGGGCCCGTACGGCGTGTGGCGGCCGTCAGAGGTAGTCCTCCAGGCGCCCCACCGTCAGGCCCTGATCCTGGATACGGCGCAGCAGTCTCGTGGTCATCTGGGTGAGCGTCGCGCCCTTCAGCTGGTCCGGCCCCCGGAACTGGGCGAGGACGATGTCGCCGGGGCGGAGGTGGTCGCCGACGGCGTAGCGGAGGTCGTTGATCTGCATGGACGCGCGCCACAGGACGACCGCCGAGATGCCGCAGTCGGCGGCGGCGCGGAGCGTGGTCGCGTCGTAGACGCCGTACAGCGGCGGAACAGGGTCGGCCGGACGCCGAAGCGCTGCCTGAGCTTGTTCTGCTGGCCGCAGATCTCGGCACGCTGGCCGGCGTACGGCAGGCCGCGCAGGGTGATGTGGTCGAGAGTGTGGTTCTGCACGGTCGCACCGACCGCGCGCAGCCGCGCGAAGCAGCCGCGCGAAGTGGCCGTACCCCGGCCCCACGACACTGTCCGTCGGAAACATGCTCACCGGGAGCCGCAGCTCACGGACCATGTCGATGAACCTCGGGTCCTTCTCGGCCCCGTCGTCGTACGTCAGGAACACGACCCTGTCCCGCGTCGGAACGCGATCCACGACCGGGGGCAGCCCGGGGCCGGCCGCGCGGGGAGCGGGCGGGCGGTCGGGGGTGCCGGGCGCGGGGGCGAGCGGCTTGGGGAGGCCCCAACGGCGGTACGGGGGCGGCGGGGTCGGCTGTGCCGGGGCGGAGGGTGACGCCGGCCCGTACGCCGGTCGTCGCCGGTCCTCCGCCGCCGGCTCGCGTCGCGGCTCCTCGGCACGGGTAGCCCGGTCGGCACGGTCGGCGCGGGCTGCGGCATCGGCGTGTTCGGTGCGCTCGGGGGCGCATCCGGCGAGCGGCAGGACGGCGACGGTGGCGAGAGCGGACAGGGCGGACAGGGCGGAGGAGAGGGCGGGCATGAAGCGGTGGTTGAGGGTGGCAACTGCTCGTCGAGGTGCGTGCATAAGGTCGTTTCAGCTCGATCGTGTGATGGTCGCTTTCCGGGCTTGCGGTGCCCTGGGCCGTCCGGGGTCAGCGTGGCTGTGCGATCTGGGATGCCGGATACGGTGCCGGCGTGCATGGCCCCTGCTCCACCGGAGTGATGGTTCAGGGGTCCCCGTCGCCTCTGTCCGTACCCATATGGCCAGATCGTGCAGGGAACCGGCCTCCCGGACCCGGACCACGGACAGGATCCGTGTCACCGCCCCGGGGTCGAGTACGCCGGGGACCCAGTTGAGGGCGACGCCTCGGGCCCGCATCCGCTCGAAGCAGCCGTAGTCCTCCTTGGCGTGGGGGCGGTGGTGAAGACCGGCGGGAGTCCGTCCTCGACATGCCCGTCGACCTCGAATCCATTACGGGTCTTCAGGACCGGCTTCTCCGCCGGAGGCGGGGGCGGGGGCGGAGCAGCGGCAGCGCGTCCAGCCGCCAGCGCTTCGCGGCGGCGATCCGGGCGGCGTGCGCCCGGCGCAGTGTCCCGGCGTACGCGTCGAGGGCCCGGGCGGCCGGCGCGGCGAGCGCCCGCCGCCCGGGCCCTCGCCCCTGCGCACCCTGACGGTCCCCCTGTCGCTCCTGCCGGGCCGACTCCCGCCGCTCGGAGGAATCCTTGCCCGGGGCCTTCTCGGCACCACCTCCGGCGCACCCGGACGCCATGACCGTGACAGCGAGCGCGGCGAGCGCCCGGAGAATCGCCCGCTTCATACTCTTTTCGTCATCTTGTCGTACGCGTCGCATGGCGCCGCAGCCTCCCAGGCCGCCCCATCCCACCGCCCCCACACCACCCCCGCACCGCCACCGGACGCGGACCATCCACCGACTGGCCGACAATGGCCTCGTGAACGACCTGGACCCCGCCACCTTCCTCACCCCCCTCCTCACCCCTGAGGGCCGCGCGCTGCTCGACGAGGTGCGCGGTACCGAACCGGCCCGCGAGCTGGCCGTGGCGACCCGGCTGCGCCGCGCGCACCCGGCGGGACTCGTGTCGGCGGTGATGGCTCAGGACCGGCTGCGGCAGCGGGCGGCGGTGAAGTTCGGGGCGGCGGACGCGGAGCGGATGTTCTTCACGCCGAACGGGGTCGAGCAGTCGACGCGGACGACGGTGGCGACGTACCGGGCGGAGCGTATGCGCGCCCTGGGTGCGACCTCCGTGGCCGACCTGTGCTGCGGCATCGGCGGTGACGCGATCGCGCTGGCCCGGGCCGGTATCCGGGTCCTGGCCGTCGACCGCGACCCGCTGACGGCGGCGGTGGCCCGCGCGAACGCCGACGCGCTCGGCCTCGCCGACCTGATCGAGGTGCGGGAGGCGGATGTGACGGAGGTGGACGTCTCGCCGTACGACGCGGTCTTCGTCGACCCGGCGCGGCGCGGCGGACGCGGCCGGATCTTCGACCCCGAGGCCTACTCACCCCCGCTCTCCTGGGCCGTCGCCACCGCTCTCAAGGCACCCCGCGCCGCCCTGAAGATCGCCCCCGGCATCCCCCACGAGGCGGTCCCCGCCGAGGCCGACGCCGAGTGGATCTCGGACGGCGGCGATGTGAAGGAGGCGGTGCTGTGGTTCGCCGCGGCGGCCGGGGCCGGGGCCGAGAGCTCCGTCCGCGCGACCCTCCTCCCCGGCCCGCACACTCTCCACGGCCGCGGCCTCCCCGATCCCGGGGTCCGCCCGCCCGGCCGCTACCTCTACGAGCCCGACGGCGCCGTCATCCGCGCCCACCTGGTCGCCGAGGTCGCCGAGGACCTCGAAGGCGGGCTGATCGACGCCACCATCGCCTACGTCACCGCCGACGAGCACCACGTCACCCCGTATGCCACCGCCTACGAGATCACCGATCAACTGCCCTTCAACGTAAAGAAGTTGAGGGCCCTGCTGCGGGAGCGCGAGGTCGGCATCCTGACCGTGAAGAAGCGGGGGTCGGCCGTCGAGCCGGAGGAACTGCGCAAGAAGGTCAAGCCCCAGGGCCGCAACTCGGCGACGGTGTTCATGACCCGGGTCGCGGGAGCCCCGACGATGCTGATCGGACACCCGGCCTAGCCTCGCCGGCCCTCTATTCTCCCTCCGCCGCCCGCGCCAGCAGCAACGCCCGCTCCCGCTCGTTGCGCGCCAGCCCCGCCGCCCGTACGAACTCGGCGCGGGCCTCCTCCGTATGGCCCAGCCGCCGCAGCAGATCGCCGCGCACGCTCGGCAGCAAGTGGTAGTCGCGGAGGGCGGGCTCGGCGGTCAGGCGGTCCACGATCTCCAGGGCCGGGGCCGGGCCGTCGGCCATGGAGACGGCGACCGCGCGGTTCAGTTCGACGACGGGGGACGGGGAGCGGGCGGCCAGCAGGGCGTAGAGGGTCGCGATCCTCGGCCAGTCGGTCTCCTCGTAGGCGTAGGCCTGGGCGTGGCAGGCGGCGATGGCGGCCTGGAGGGCGTACGGGCCCGGGGCGCCCGTCGCCGTGGCGGTGGCGCGGCCGAGGGCGGTGAAGCCGCGGGCGATGAGGAGGCGGTTCCAGCGGCGGCGGTTCTGGTCCTTGAGGAGGACGGGTTCGCCGGCCGGGCCCGTGCGGGCGGCGGCCCGGGACTCCTGGAGCTCCAGCAGCGCCACCAGGCCGTGCACCTCGGGTTCCTTGGGCATCAGCTGGGCCAGCACACGGGCGAGCCGGAGGGCGTCCTCGCTCAGGGAGGGGCGCAGCAGGTCGTCGCCCGCGGTGGCCGCGTAGCCCTCGTTGAAGATGAGGTAGATGACCTCCAGTACGGAGTCCAGGCGGGCCTCGCGGTCGGGGCCGTAGGGCACCTCGAAGGCGACGCCCTTGGTGGCGAGGGTCCGTTTGGCGCGCACGATGCGCTGGGCGACCGTCGCCTCGGGGGCCAGGAAGGCGCGGGCGATCTCGGTCGTGGTCAGACCGCCGAGGAGGCGGAGGGTGAGGGCGATGCGGGCCTCGGCGGAGAGCGCGGGGTGGCAGGCCGTGAAGACGAGGCGGAGCAGGTCGTCGTCGATGTCGTCCGGGTCGGACGGCCGATCGAGGTACGGCCCCGTCGCCTCCAGGTCCCGGCCCACCTCCGCCAGCTTCCGCGCGTACCGTTCCCGGCGGCGCACGAGGTCGATCGCCCGGTGCTTGGCCGTGGCCATGAGCCACGCCCCCGGATTGTCCGGAACCCCGTCCCTCGGCCACTGCTCCAGCGCCGCGACCAGCGCGTCCTGAGCCAGCTCCTCGGCGATACCGACGTCCCGCACGATGCGGGCGACGCCGGCGATGAGGCGGGGGGACTCGATGCGGAAGACGGTGTCGATGGCCGTGGCGGCGGCCGCGTGG
>NZ_JAEMUX010000132.1 GCF_016598475.1 Streptomyces adelaidensis | reverse complement strand
GGGACCGGAGCCCCGTCCGGGACCACGCCAGGTACGGCGGTGGGTACGGCGGTGGGCGGGGCCGACGCACCCAGCGCCTCGGCCCGCAGCTCCGCCGCTCTTCTGAGCGCCGCCACGGCGGGGTCGTCCGGGTCCCCGGCCCTGCCGTGGGCCGCCGCCAGGACGCCCTCGACCGTGCTGAGACCGCCCAGCTCGGCTCGGGTGCCCCGCCCCAGGGATGTCACCGCGCCCTCCGCGCGGGACGCCGCCCGGCAGTGGAAGGCCAGCTCGCAGGCGGCCAGGCACTCGGGGGCGTAGGCCGCGGGCAGGCACTCGACGGCGGCCGTCAGCCGCTCCTGCGGCAGGTCGGGGGCGAAGCAGACGCCCTCGGGGAGGGCGTCTGCGATCTCCTCGATCCGGGTGAGGCGGGTCAACTGGCGCCGGGTGACCGCCCGCTGCTTGCGGATGTCGACGGCGGCGGCCGTCGGGAGGTTGGTGAAGTCCTTCGGACAGACCAGCAGCACCCGGTGGCGGACCTCGGGGGCGGGGCGGCCGTCTTGGGCGCTCGGCCCCCGAGGCGCCTCAGCCGGAGGGGAGGGGGCGACCGTGCTCGACCCTTCGCCTCCGGCGCGCCCCTCCGGCTCCGCGCCGAGCCGGGCCGCGACCTCCTCCAGCGCGAGCACGTAGACCGCGGACTGGCGGGCCGCCGCGCCCACCTTCGCCGGGTCCGCCGAACCGTCGAGCATCGGGAAGGACTTGATCTCGACGACCGACCAGGTGCCGTCCGGGTGGACCACCACCGCGTCCGGCTCCAGGAACGCGGGGGAGCCCGCCACGTCGAGCGCGAGCATGGGGTGGTCGAGCAGCGCCCAGCCGCCGGTCTCCGTCGCTTCGCGCAGCGCCAGCGCCGTACGGGCGGCGCGGCCCTCGGGGCCGACGGCGGTGAGGTCGGGCACCGAGGCCGTGAGCGGTGGCTCGGCGCCGGGATCCAGTCTCTCGTGCACCAGCCGCAGCAGCTCGGCGCCGCCGTCCGCCTTGACGCGGGCCTCGAAGGCGTTGCCCCGCATGAAGGCGAACTGGGACTGGCCGAAGGCGGAGGGCGAGCCCAGCGCGCCCGCCAGCACCGCCTTGTTCACCCCCGCGCCGTCCAGCAGCGCGCGGCGCTCGCAGCCGGGGTTGGCCGCGAGCGCGGCAAGGGCGCGCGCGTCCAGCGCCTTGGGTGGGATCTCGGGCCCGCGCAGCTCACCGAGCCGCTGCCGCAGTGCCGTCCCCCGAGCCCGGGGGATCGGCACCGGGCTAGGGTCCGGTGATCCGCTGCCGTGGAATTCGCTCACCCGCGGAAGTCTGGCACTCACCACTGACAAACGGGGAAACCGAGCCGCGAGGGACCACCGTGGCAGGCACGACGGGCGCGCCGCCGAACCGGCTCTCGGCCACCGTCGCGAGTCCGAGGGAGACCCGGCACTGGTCCGCGATCCGCAGCACCAGCGGCGTCAGCAGCAGGCCCGTACCCATCACGGCGGCGCCCGCCACCGCGTCGAGGAAGTAGTGGTTCGCGGTGCCCATCACCACGATCGTGGTGATCAACGGGTACGCGACGGCCGCCGCCTTCACGAGGCGGGTGCCGCCGCCGAAGCGCCAGAGGATCACCCCGCACCACAGCGCCCAGCCGACGTGCAGGCTCGGCATCGCCGCGTACTGGTTCGTCATGCCGCCCAGGCCCCGGGGCGCGCTGGCCTCACCGCCCCACCAGCCCCACGCGCTGTACTGGGCCATGGTGTCGACGAAGCCGTGGGACGCGTCGAGGAGGCGGGGCGGGCAGGTGGGGAGCAGGGTGAAGCCGATCAGGCCGATGAAGGTGGAGGTCAGCAGCCAGGCGCGGGCCGCGCGGTAGCGCACCGTACGGGATCTGAAGAGCCACACCAGGAGCACGGGCGTGACCATGTAGTGCAGCGACGCGTACCAGAAGTCGGCGGGTATCCCGATCCAGGGCTCGCGGGTGAACAGCCGGTTCAGCGGGTGCTCGGCGTTGAGCCACAGGGCCTTCTCGACGCGGAGGATCGCCAGACCGTGGTCGACGGCGGTGGCGGTGTCGCCCCGGGCGAGCAGCCGGCCGGCCGAGTACGCCCCGTACACCAGCAGGATCAGCGGCAGCTCGGTCCACCAGCGGAGCCGGGGGCCCGGTGCCGCCTCGGTAACCGGTGCGCCGGTCCTCCTGGTAACCGGTGCTTCGGTCGCCTCGGTCTGCGGCATCCGAACGTCCTCCCCCATCTGCGCGTCGTTCATCGTGCGTTTGTCGTGGTTCCGGTTGTGCGGGACGAAGTCCAAGACGCAGAGATCGTCTCTCGGGTTGCCATCAGCCACAGTGAGCGATGATGGACCCGTCCGCCTCTCGATTCTCCCTTCACCCGGAAGACACCCGGAAGGTCCCCCCATGGCACCGCGCATCCTGCTGGCCCGGCATGGACAGACGGAATGGTCCCTGCTCGGGAAGCACACCGGCAGGTCGGACATTCCGCTCCTGGAAGAGGGCCGGGACGGCGCGAAGCTCCTCGGGGAGCGCCTGCACCGGGCGCCTTTGGACGGGCTGCCCGGTGTCGACGTACGGACGAGTCCCCTCTCGCGCGCGCGTGAGACGTGCGAACTGGCCGGCTTCGGGGACCGGGCCACCGAGTGGGACACCCTCATGGAGGTGGACTACGGGGCGTACGAAGGGCTGACCCCCGCCGAGATCCAGGCCTTCCGGCCCGGATGGCTCATGTGGCGCGACGGCGTCCCCGAAGGGGAGACCCTTCCGCAGCTCTCCGAGCGCGCGGACGAGGTGGTCGCGTGGGCCCGGTCCGCCGAGCGCGACGTCCTCGTCTTCGCGCACGGGCACATCCTGCGGTCCATAGCCGCGCGATGGCTGGGCCTGGGCATCGATTTCGCGGGCCGCGTCCGCCTCAACCCGACATCCCTGTCGGTGCTCGGCTGGGCCTACGGCGACCCGGCGATCGAGTCCTGGAACGACACGGGGCACCTGGTGGGGTAGGTGCCGCTTCCGGGCACCCGCGGCTGTGACGCGAGGGCCGCTACGCAGACCGGGCGGCGCCCGCGTGCCGTTCCAGGAACGCGGAGACCCCTGAGGCCCGCCGGTGCGGCAGCAGCACCCTGGCCGTGCCCGCGAGCATCTGCTGGACGCGGGAGGACTGGACCTCGTCGAGGAGGTCCAGGACCCGCATACCGGCCGCCGCGGCCTCGTCGGGCCGCCCCCCGCGCGCGAGGTCGTCGGCAAGCTCGGCGGTGTAGAGCGCGATGTTGCGGGTGAAGTGCGGGTTCTGCAGGCCCGCTGCCCGGCGCGCGTGCCGGGCGGCCCGGGGCCAGTCGCCCAGCGTGGACCAGCACTGCGCCTCGAGGCCCTCCAGCTCGGCCTCCCCGTAGAAGCTCATCCACTCGGGGTCGGCCTCGGAGGTCCCCCGGCCGTACAGGGCCTGTGCCCGCGCGAGTGCCTGTTCGCAGCCGGTGCGGTCGGCGAGCCCCGCCCATCCGCCCGCCTCCCGCAGCGCCAGCAGGGACATCAGCCGGGGCGAGCCCAGCGGCCGGGCGATGCGCTGCGCGGCCTGCGCCGCCCGTACAGCCTCGCGGGGGCGGCCCGCGTCGCGTGCGAGGAAGGCCGTGTTGCAGAACGCGTGCGCCTCCAGGCCCGGGTCGCCCGACATCCGGGCCGTGGCCAGCGCCTCCGCGTAGTGCGAGCGGGCGTCGTCGAACCGCCCCGAGTCATGGGCCAGCCAGCCCACGGAGATGGCCAGTTCGCCCGCCCCCGCGTACAGCCGGTCGGCGGTGGTCTGCCGGGTGGTGCCCGCGTCGAGCAGCGCGTACGCCGTCCGCAGCGGCGCCGAGGCCCTGCGGTACAGCCCGTCCGCCCCGTGCCGGTCGTCGAGCAGCCGGATCTTGCGTACGGCCGCTTCGAGGGCTCCCGCCTCGCCCGTGCCCGCCCGGTGGACGGGGCGGTCCGTGGCCGAGGCCGTGCCGCTGAGGGCGAAGGGGCCGAGCGAGGCGGCCGCCACGGCGGCGGTACCCCCGGTCATGAATGCGCGACGCTGCACGTCGCTCTCCTCGTGGTTCTGGTACGTCTGGTGCGTGTCCCGCCGGCCGCGCACATAGTCCGTGCGGCCCCGCGGGTCCTGCCTGTCGTACGTCTCTGGCGTGTCATACGGCTCGTACGCCCCCGTCGTCTCACCCCTCGTCCCGTGCGAGGAGTGCGAGCGGCTCTTGTTGCGAGAGGAGGGCGCCTCCTCGGCGGGACGCGCCCCCCGACCGCGTACCTCCGCGCGGGGCGCGAACCCCAGGTCGGTCAGTGTCCGGCCAGGAAACATGTGTAGGAACACCCGTTCGTACGCGTAGTTGGGGCAGCGGATCTCGCCCGCCTCGACCCGCCCGACGTACCGCGCGTCACAGCTCACCCGCTCGCCGATCTCACGCGCGGCCCGCCGTACCGCCGCGGCGAACTCGCCCGGCGAACGCTGCCCGCGCAGCTGTCGGAAGGCGAGGTTCGGCCGCTGTGGACGGGGGGACTGGGACGAGGTCACCGATGACGACGTCATGGCCGGGCCCTCTCTCGCGAACCATCGAACCATGCCGGATTCATTGGTACTTGTGTGCGTGCTGCACGGTTGGTTCCGCTGTGTCCGGCGGGGCAAGAACGTACCCGGCTCATCGGGGCCCCCACGCGAGGTTTGGCTACAAACCGGATATCTCATCCTGGATCTGCCATGAACTGCCATCCTTTGCGGCCCAGTTTCGCCGTAGCCGTTGACGGACTGGCGCGTTGGGCAACATGGACCGGGAGCCGCCCGAACTCCCGAGACCACTCGCTGGAGCTGGACGAGGGGGCTTGTACGTGATGGAGGCCCGGATGAAGGACATCGAATCCCGCACGCCGCCGCTGCCCGTGCGGTCGGCCCCCGACTGCGACCTCGTGACCGTGCCCGCGCGGCAGGGGCTGGAGGCGGTCGACATTCTCCGCCGTGGCGCCCTCGACGTGGTCGGGCCCGACATGGCCGTCGGGCCCGTGCTGCACGACGACACCTGTGACACCCTCGGGTTCCTCGTCCCGCCGGGTACGGCCGACGCCTGGGACGTGCCGGGGAGTACGTGCACGCAGAGCGACGGGCGGGGGGCGGTGCCGGCCCCCGCGGCGGGGGCCGACTGGTTGCTGCCGCCCGGTGAGGCGGACCTGGCGACCGATCCGGCCGTGCTGCGGGCGGCCCTGGACGAGGCCGCGCGGATGATCGAGGCCGCGGACAACTGTCGCTGAGCCGGGGCCCGGCCGCCGGTGCGCGCGGCGCCCGCCGCCCCCGATAATGGCTGGATGGGCAGGTCGAAGAAGGGGCAGGGGGTCGGCGCCGTTGTCGAGGCGGTCGACGGGGGACTCGCGGAGTTGCTTCCGGACAGGGACCGGGCGCGGGCGTGGACATTGCTCGTCGACGGGGCGCCGCAGTCGCATGTCGATCTCGACGACCCGACGTATCTCTCGTTCGAGTACCAGCGTCGCCTCGGCCATGTGATCGACCTCGCCGCCCCGCCCGGCCGTCCTGTGCACGCCGTGCACCTCGGTGGCGGGGCCCTGACACTCGCCCG
Organism: Streptomyces adelaidensis; assembly: GCF_016598475.1. Lineage (GTDB taxonomy): Bacteria > Actinomycetota > Actinomycetes > Streptomycetales > Streptomycetaceae > Streptomyces > Streptomyces adelaidensis. The sequence goes on along the minus strand of NZ_JAEMUX010000132.1, from coordinate 10,697 downwards.
ATATGTCGCCGCCACCCGCCCCCGCTCCACCCAGCAGGTCGTCGAGCGCGACGCGGCGCTGGTCCAACTGGTCCGGCGAGAACTGCCGTTGGACCCGAACGCGCGGATCCGGGTGCGGTCGGTGGACGCGCGTGACGGGTTGGCCAAGGTGCCGGACGGGTGGGCGGACCTGGTGATCGCGGATGTCTTCAGCGCGGCGCGCACCCCGGCGCACTTGACGTCGACGGAGTTCCTCACGGACGTACGGCGGGTGGTGAAGCCCGGCGGGCTCTACGCCGCCAACCTCGCCGACGGCCCTCCGCTCGCCCATCTGCGTGGTCAGATCGCCACCGCCGCCGTCGTCTTCCCGGAGCTGGCGCTCGTCGCCGACCCGACCGTGTTGCGGGGCAAACGATTCGGCAACGCGGTCCTCGTCGCCTCCGACCAGCCCCTGCCCGTCGCCGAACTGACCCGCCGAGCCGCCTCCGACCCGCATCCCGGCCGCGTCGAACACGGCCGCGCGCTCACGGACTTCACAGGCGGCGCCGGGCCGGTGACGGACGCGGCGGCGGTGGCATCGCCCGCGCCGCCGTCGTCGGTGTTCCGCTGACACTCGTCAGTAGGTACTGAGGGCCGTCAGTAGGTCTGGACGTCCACCCGGGGCGCGCTGTCGTGCCAGGTGCAGAACACCGTCACCCGGTCCGCGCCCGCGGCGAACTCGACGCGGATCCACGTCTGCGTCTTCCACACGTGCATCGACCAGCCCGAACCGGGCGTCGCCGAGACGAGGGTCGCGTACTCCTCGCCGAGCGAGAAGACCACCCGGCCGCCCTCGGTGTCGTAACCCTTGATCTCGCCCGAGTCGCCCGAGTCGGAGGGATCGCTCGGGCTCGGACTGAGGCTGGGGCTGGGGCGTGCCGGCTTCGACGGCCGCGGCCGGTTCGAAGGGGTCGACGACGGCTCGCCGTCGCCGTCGTCGCTCTTCTCCGGCGCCTCCTGGGCCCGCGCGTCGGCGGCTGTGACGGGCAGGGCGCGGGGCGGGTCGTACGCCGTGCCGGCCATCACCGAGTGGACGCCCCACCACGACAGCGTGACCGCCGCGCCCGTGGCGAGCAGCCAGGCCAGTAGGTGGAGGAGTCCTCTGCGCATCGCGGCCATACTGCCCCACGAGCCCCACCGGTGTCGTGGGATACGCGGTGTGCGGGCCGGTGCGCAGGGCCTCCGCGGGAGTTGTCCACAGGCCCCGGGCGGGCTCCCGGGTATGGCGTACGGTGCGGCGCATGGCAAGTGTGCTCGTGGTCGAGGACGACCAGTTCGTACGCTCGGCGCTGATCAGGCATCTGACGGACGCCGCACACACCGTGCGCAGCGTCGGTACGGCCCTGGAGGCGCTGCGCGAGGTCGCGCACCTCCGCTTCGACGTGGTGATCCTCGACCTCGGGCTGCCCGATCTGGACGGCTCGGAGGCGCTGAAGATGCTCCGTGGCATCACCGACGTACCGGTGATCATCGCGACCGCGCGGGACGACGAGGCGGAGATCGTCCGGCTGCTGAACGCCGGCGCGGACGATTATCTGACCAAGCCGTTCTCGGTCGAGCACCTCTCCGCCCGGATCTCCGCCGTACTGCGCCGCTCCCGCGCCTTCGTCGGCGAGGCGCCCCCGTCCACGGTCATCCGCGTCGGCGGCCTCGCGATCGACCCGCTGCGCCGCCAGGCCGAGCTGGACGGCGCACGACTCGACCTCACCCGGCGCGAGTTCGACCTGCTCGCGTTCCTCGCCGGCCGGCCCGGAGTCGTCGTACCGCGCAAGGAGCTGCTCGCCGAGGTGTGGCAGCAGTCGTACGGGGACGACCAGACCATCGACGTCCATCTGTCGTGGCTGCGGCGGAAGTTGGGGGAGACGGCGGCGAAGCCCCGCTATCTGCACACCCTGCGGGGCGTCGGCGTGAAGCTGGAGCCGCCGGGGGCGGGGGCGCGGCCATGAGGTGGGCGCTGGTCAAGGTGTGCGTGGCCGTGACGACGATGGTCGTGGTCGCCTTCGCGGTGCCGCTCGGGCTGGTAGTCAAGGAGCTGGCACGCGACCGGGCCTTCTCCGACGCCGAGCGGGAGGCGGCCGCGATCGCCCCGGCCCTTTCCATCACCAACGACAGGGAGCAGCTGGAGCGGGTCGTCGCCTCGGCGGGCGCGGACGACGGGCTCGCGGTGCATCTGCCGGCGGACGGTGACGGGGCCGCCGCGATCGACCTCGGCCGGCAGCGCGCCTCCGGCGCGGACATCGCGACCGTGCGGAAGCTGGGCCGGGCCTCGACCACCGAGGTGCCGGGCGGGTCCACCCTGCTCCAGCCCACCGCGATCGGCTCCGGGGGGATAGCGGTCGTCGAGGTGTACGTGCCCGAGTCCGAGGTGAGCCACGGGGTGGCCATGGCGTGGGCGGTGCTCGCCGGAGTGGGTGCGGCGCTGATCGTCGGCTCGGTCGCGGTGGCCGACCGGCTCGGCGTGCGCATGGTCCGGCCCGCGCGGCGGCTGGTCGAGAGCGCGCACGAACTGGGGGAGGGGCAGCTGGGCGTGCGGGTGCCCGAGGAGGGGCCGAAGGAGCTGCGGCTGGCGGCGGTGGCGTTCAACGCGATGGCCGACCAGGTGGTCCAGCTGCTGGCGAACGAGCGGGAGCTGGCGGCCGACCTGTCGCACCGGCTGCGGACACCGCTGACCGTGCTGAGGCTCAACACGGCCTCGCTCGGCGACGGGCCGGCCGCCGAGCAGACCCGGGCGGCGGTCGAGCAGCTGGAGCGGGAGGTCGACACGATCATCCGTACGGCGCGGGAGGCCAAGCCGCAGACCGCGGCGGCGGGGCCGGGCGCCGGGTGCGACGCGGCCGAGGTGGTCCGGGAGCGGATGGCGTTCTGGTCGGCGCTCGCGGAGGACGAGGGCCGCACGTGGCGGCTGGCCGGGGTGGAGCGCCCGGTCCGCATCCCCGTCGCCCGGGCCGATCTGGCCGCCGCCCTGGACGTCCTCCTCGGCAATGTCTTCCGGCACACGGCGCAGGGCACCGCCTTCGCGGTCGACGTTCACAACGGCGAGGACGCGGTGATCGTTCTCGTCTCCGACGCCGGGCCGGGCATCGCCGACCCCGGGGCCGCCATGGCCCGCGGCCGGGGCTCCGGCAGCGACGGCTCGACCGGGCTCGGCCTGGACATCGTGCGCAGGCTCGCCGAGTCGACCGGAGGTGACGTCCGCCTGGGGCCGTCGGTGCTGGGCGGCGCCGAGGTGCGGGTCTGGATCCAGCTGGACGGGGGTGCGGCGGGGGACGGCAGGGCGTCGGCGCGGAGGGGGCACCGAGGGGCGTCGATACGCCGACGCGGACGCATCGGAACGGCCTCCGTCCGAGCCGGTGACCTCGGTGGTTGATCTCGCGCGGTCATGGTGCCCCGCGGACGCGGCTCCTTCGGTGAGGGAAGTGGCTCACATATGTGTCGGTCACGTTTCGACATCCATGGATTACGTTTCAACAAAGGGGGACAAGAAGCCTTGACGTATGACATGACATAGAGCTGTTATGGCGGCCACCGATGTTCGGTCGAGTTGGTTTCTGATTGTTTTCGATCAGTAGCTGACGAGGGCCATTGCGACCGAACCACCTGTCCCCAGGGAGCCGTACATGCACCTCACACCTTCCGGACTCGCCGTCCCCGGGCCGAGCCGTCGCACCCTGCTGCGCGGCGTGGGCGGGGCCGCTGCGCTCGGCGCTGGAGTCCCCCTGCTCAGCGCCTGCGGCGGCAGTGGCAGTTCGGCCGGCGACTCGAAGACCGTCACCCTCGGCTCCAACGCGTCGGACGCGGTGCCGAAGAAGGCGTTCGCCGAGATCTACGCGGCGTTCAAGAAGCAGTCCGGGATCACGGTCGACGTGAACACCAAGGACCACAACACGTTCCAGGAGCAGATCAACACCTATCTGCAGGGCACGCCGGACGACGTGTTCCACTGGTTCGCGGGCTACCGCATGCAGTTCTTCGCGGAGAAGGGCCTGGCCAACCCGATCGACGACGTGTGGGACAAGATCGGGGGCAACTTCCCCGAGGCGATGAAGAAGCTCAGCCAGGGCGCGGACGGCAAGTTCTACTTCGTGCCGCTGTACACCTACCCCTGGGCCCTCTTCTATCGCAAGAGCGTCTTCGCGGAGAAGGGCTACGAGGTTCCCACCACGTGGGACCAGCTGATCGCCCTGTGCAAGCAGATGGAGAAGGACAAGCTCGTCCCGATCGCCTTCGGCGACAAGGACGCCTGGCCGGCGATGGGCACCTTCGACCAGCTCAACTTCCGCACCAACGGCTACGACTTCCACGTCGAGCTGATGGCGGGCAAGGCGTCCTGGACCGACGCCAAGGTGCGCAAGGTCTTCGACCTGTGGGCCGAGCTGCTGCCGTACCACCAGGAAGGCGCCGTCGGCCGTACCTGGCAGGACGCCGCGCAGACCCTGGCGTCGAAGAAGGCGGGCATGTACCTGCTGGGCACCTTCGTGGGCCAGCAGTTCACCAACAAGGACGACCTCGACGACCTCGACTTCTTCGCCTTCCCGGAGATCGACCCGGCGTACGGCCAGGACACCGTCGAGGCCCCGACCGACGGCTTCATGATGAGCAAGAGCCCGAAGAACAAGGCGGGCGCGGTCAAGCTGATGGAGTTCCTCGGCACCCCCGAGGCCGAGCAGATCTACCTCAAGGCCGACCCGAACGTGGTGGCCGCCTCCACCAAGGCCGACATCTCCTCGTACACGCCGATGCAGAAGAAGGCGTACGAGATGATCTCCGGCGCCAAGACCCTCACCCAGTTCATGGACCGCGACAGCCGCCCCGACTTCACCTCCACGGTGATGCAGCCGGCGCTGCAGAAGTTCATCCGCGACCCCAAGGGCATCGACAGCCTGCTCTCGTCCATCGAGCGCCAGAAGAAGACGATCTTCGCGTCCTGACGACCGACTGTCCTGACGATCGAACGTCCTCACGACTGGATGACCTCCTGACATGACGACCACCCCCACCGAGAGCCCGGAGGCGGCCACGCCGCCTCCGGGCTCCGGCCCTGCCGCCAAGACCGCAAAAGCCGCGAAGGTGCCCCGGGGGCACCGCCGGCTCCTCACCCGCCGAGACAGGCTCACGCTGGGCCTGATGGCGGGTCTGCCGACGATCCTGCACGTCGCCCTCGTCTGGGTGACGGCCTTCGCCTCGATCGCGCTGGCCTTCACCACCTGGGACGGCATCGGCTTCGACTCGATCAAGTGGGTCGGGTTCGACAACTTCAAGGAACTGTTCACCAACAACCCGCAGTTCTGGCCCGCCGTCGAGCACAACATCATCTGGTTCGTGGCGCTCATCCTGATCCCCACGCCGCTCGGCCTGTTCCTGGCCGTGCAGCTGGACAAGCAGATCCGGTTCAGCCGCGTCTACCAGACGGCGTTCTTTCTGCCCGTGGTGATGTCGCTCGCGGTCATCGGCTTCGTCTGGCAGCTGATCTACAACCCCGACACGGGCCTGATCAACAGCCTGATCGGCGCCAACGAGCCGGGCCACTACATCGACTGGATCGGCGATCCGGACCTCAACCTCTGGGCCATCCTCATCGCCGCGTCCTGGCGGCACGCCGGCTACATGATGATCCTGTACCTGGCCGGCCTGAAGGGCGTCGACCCGTCCCTGCGGGAGGCCTCCGCGCTGGACGGCGCCAACGAGTGGCAGACGTTCAAGAACGTCATCTTCCCGACCCTGCGCCCCACCAACACCGTCGTCCTGGTCGTCACCATCATCGAGGCCCTGCGCGCCTTCGACCTCGTCTTCGTCTTCAACAAGGGCGCCGAGGGCACCGAGCTGCTGTCGATCCTCGTCACCAACAACATCATCGGAGAGTCCAGCCGTATCGGATACGGATCGGCGATCGCCGTCGTCCTTCTGGTGATCTCCCTCGTCGTGATCATCCCGTATCTGATCGCGACCTTCCGGAAGGAGCGGCGCGCATGAGCACCACCGTCGACACCACCGCCGCGACCGCCGCTCCCAAGGAGCGCACGCCCCTGCGCCCCGCCCGGGTCCTCCTGCACGTGTTCCTCGCCGGTATGGCACTGGCGTGGCTGGGACCCCTGCTGTGGGCCCTGTACGCGGCCATGCGCCCGTACGGCGAGACCAGCGAGAAGGGCTACGTCTCGTGGCCCGACAAGCTGAGCTTCGACAACTTCACGAACGCGTTCACGCAGTCGGACATGACGCACTACTTCTTGAACACGCTGATCGTCGCCGTCCCGGCGGTGCTGGTGACGCTGTTCCTGTCGTCGATGGTGGCGTTCTACGTCAGCCGCTTCGACTTCCGCGTCAACATCTTCCTGCTCCTGGTCTTCACGGCGGGCAACCTGCTCCCGCAGCAGGTCATCATCACCCCGCTGTACCGCCTGTACCTGCTCATCGACCTGCCCGGCATCACCATGAGCGGCAAGCTGTACGACTCCGCGCTCGGCCTGGTCCTCATCCACGTGGCGTTCCAGTCCGGCTTCTGCGCCTTCGTGCTCAGCAACTACATGCGCTCCCTGCCGCACGAGCTGACCGAGGCCGCGCTCGTCGACGGCGCCTCCGTGTGGCGCCTGTACTGGCAGATCGTCCTGCCGCTGTGCAAGCCCGCGATGGCCGCCCTGGGAACCCTGCTCTCCATCTGGATCTACAACGACTTCTTCTGGGCCCTCGTCCTCATCTCCACCGGCGAGAACATGCCGATCACCTCGGCCCTGAACAACCTCTCCGGGCAGTACTTCACCGACCCCAACCTGGTCGCCGCCGGCGCGCTCCTCACCGCGATCCCCACGCTGGTCGTGTACTTCGCGCTACAGCGGCAGTTCGTGAGCGGTCTGACCCTGGGTGCCAACAAGGGCTGACGGCCCCTTCGGCAGCCCACTTTGTGAAAGAGAAGTTTTTCGTGCACCACCCCTTCACCCACGTGGTCTCCGTGCCTGTGGACACCAGTGCGGCACGGGTCCACGAGGAGGGCTGGCAGTCCTGGAGCCCCAGCGGCGCCTACGCCCTCGACGCGGCCCCGTACCGTCCGACCAACGACAACTGGGCGACGGTCTGCTACCGCCCGGGTGTCACCGCCCCCGCCGGCACCTTCCAGGGAGAGGGCCTGCTGGCGCTCGACCCGGGCGACGGCACAGCGGTCCGCCTCTGGGCCGCGCCCGACCCCGTACGCGACGTCCCGTCCATCCGCCTGGTGGTACGGGACGGGGGCGCCGAGGTGAGCTCCGACAGCCCGGTGAAGGAGTGGACGGGCCCGGACATCCAGTCGGTGCTGGGCGACTGGGCCGCCGGCCTCGGCCTCGCGGCCCCCCGCCCCGCGCCCACCGTCTGGTGCTCCTGGTACGAGTACTTCACCTCCGTCACCGAGGACGACATCCACGAGAACATCCGTGCGATGGACACCCTCGACCTCCCCATCGACGTCGTCCAGATCGACGACGGCTACCAGCGCGCCCTCGGCGACTGGCTCACCCTCTCCGGCCGCTTCCGCTCCCGCGCGGGCATCGCCGACGCCATCCGCGCCCGTGGCCGCCGCGCCGGCATCTGGACGGCCCCCTTCCTCGTCGACCCGTCGAGCACCCTGGCCGCCGAGCACCCCGACTGGCTGGTCCACGACGAGGACGGCGGCCTCACGCACGCCGGCCGCAACTGGGGCCACGACCTCCACGTCCTGGACACCACACACCCCGAGGCCGCGGCGTACCTGACCGAGGTCTTCACGACCCTGCGCGCGGAGGGCTACGACTACTTCAAGGTCGACTTCCTGTACGCGGGCGCGCTGGAGGGCGTACGGCACGCGGGGGTGGACGCCCTGACCGCGTACCGCCAGGGGATCGAACTGATCCGGGAGGCGATAGGCGCCGACGCCTACCTGCTGGGCTGCGGCGCGCCGATCCTCCCCTCCATCGGCCTGTTCGACGCCATGCGGGTCAGCCCCGACACGGCCCCGCACCGCCGCCCCGAGGCGGACGACCACAGCCAGCCCGGCCAGGACTCCGCCGAGTTCACCGGTGTGGGCCGCCAATGGCAGCACGGCCGCCTCTGGGTGAACGACCCCGACTGCCTGATGGCCCGCCCGGCCGTGGACACACGTGAACGCTGGGCGGCGCATGTCGAGGTGACGGGCGGCCTGATGGCCTCCAGCGACCGCCTGCTCTCCCTGGACCCCTGGGGCGTGGACACCACCCGCCGCCTCCTGACGAAAGTTGCCCGATGACCGCCCGCGAACTGTCCGTCCCCGGCCTCGCCTACGGCGGCGACTACAACCCAGAGCAGTGGCCCGAGGAAGTCTGGGCCGAGGATGTACGCCTCATGCGCGAGGCCGGCGTCAACATGGTCAGCGTCAACATCTTCGCGTGGGCGCTGCTGGAGCCGTCGCAGGGGTCGTACGACTTCTCCCGCCTGGACCGCATCCTGGGTCTGTTGCAGGAGAACGGCATCGCGGCCGACCTGGCGACGCCCACGGCGGCCCCGCCGGCGTGGTTCTTCCGGGCCCACCCCGAGGCGCTCCCGGTGGACAAGGACGGCCGCACCCTCTCGTACGGCAGCCGCCAGACGTTCTGCCCGTCGAGCCCCGCCTACCGTGAGGCGGCCCTGCGGATCGCCCGTGTGCTGGGCGAGCGGTACGCGGACCACCCGGCGGTGGTCATGTGGCACATCCACAACGAGTACGGCTGCCACAACGGCGAGTGCTACTGCGACACGAGCGCGGCGGCGTTCCGGGTCTGGCTCCGGAAGAAGTACGACGACCTGGCGGCGCTGAACCACGCCTGGGGCACGACGTTCTGGAGCCAGTGGTACTACGACTGGGACGAGATCATCCCGCCCCGCCCGACGGGCGCGGTCCCGAACCCGACCCACCAGCTGGACTGGCGCCGCTTCTGCAGCGACGCGCTGCTGTCGCTGTGCGAGGCGGAGCGGGCGGTGCTGCTGGAGGCGGCCCCCGCCACCCCCGCCACCACCAACTTCATGGTGATGTACAACTTCGACAAGCTGGACTACTGGCGCTGGGCGCCGGAGCTGGACATCGTCTCGAACGACCACTACCTCCAGTCCACCGACCCCGAGTCGCAGATCGACATCGCGCTCAGCGGCGACCTGGTCCGCTCCCTCGCGGGCGGCCGCCCGTGGCTGCTGATGGAGCATTCCACCGGCGCGGTCAACTGGCAGCCGGTCAACCGCGCCAAGACGGCGGGCGAGCTGCGCCGCAACGCCCTGGCCCATGTGGCGCACGGCGCGGACGGCATCGCGTACTTCCAGTGGCGGGCGGCCAAGGCCGGCGCCGAGCAGTGGCACTCGGCGATGCTCCCGCACGCGGGCACGGACAGCCAGATCTGGCGTGACGTGGTCCAACTGGGCGCGGATCTGCGGGCGTTGGCCGAAGTGCGCGGCAGTACGGGCGTCGCCGAAGTGGCCGTCGTCTGGGACTGGAGCTCCTGGTGGGCCGTCGAACTCCCGTCCCAGCCCAGCGAGGAGGTCCGCTTCCAGGACCTGGTCCGCGCCTGGTACGAGCCCCTCTGGCGATCAGGCGTAGCCGTGGACTTCGTCCGCCCGGACGCGGACCTCTCCTCGTACAAGCTGGTCCTGGCCCCGAGCCTGTACCTGGTGGACGACGAGGGCGCGGCGAACCTGACGGGCTTCGCGGAGCGTGGCGGCGTCCTGGCCGTCGGCTTCCACAGCGGCGCGGTGGACGAGAACTGCCACGTCCGGCTGGGCGGTTACCCGGGCGCCTTCCGCGAGGCACTCGGCGTCCGCACGGACGAACTCTTCCCCCTGCTGCCGGGCGAGTCCCTGGGCCTGAGCGACGGCGGTACGGCGGAACTCTGGTCGGAGCGGGTCGCCCTGGCGGGCGCGGAGGCGGTGACGTCGTACACCTCCGGCCCCCTGACCGGAGTCCCGGCGGTGACCCGCCACACCCACGGCACCGGCACGGCCTGGTACGTGGCCACCCGCCCCGACCCGACGACCCTCGCCTCCCTGCTGGACCGCATCCGCGAGGAGGCGGGCGTACGACCGGTGCGTACGACTCCCGAAGGCGTGGAGGCGGTACTGCGCCGGGGCCCGGACGCGGACTACCTCTTCCTGATCAACCATGGGGACGAGGAGGCCGAGGTCGAGGTCGCGCCGCAGGCTCTTGAGCTGCTGACGGGGAAGGGGCTCGCCGAGGGCGGCGGCCCGGTACGGGTGGCGGCCGGGGACGTGGCGGTCGTACGCGAACCTCGCTGACCGGGTTGCCGTCGAACATCCGGTGGCGGTACGGCTGCTGGCCGTACCGCCACCCCCGGGGGCCGATCTCCCGTGGGCTCAGCGACTGAGGAGTCCGGCCTTGACCGTACGCAGGAGGTGCGCCAAGGCGCGGGGGGCGGCCGTGGCTGTCTCGTGTGGCCGGTCGCTCTCGCGGAGGTTTATGCGGGACGGGGTTATTGCCGCCATCTCTATGCAGTTGCCCTCGCCGCCTGAGCTGAACGACGACTTCTGCCAGGCAGGTTGGGGCATGAGGGTCCTTTCACAGGGCGTACATCACGTGCTGGATCAGACTGAGCGAATCGCGTGTGTCGTGTGACTCGGGTGCCGTTTCGGGGTCGACCGGTGCCAGTGCCAGCTCTGAGAGCCGCTCGAACATCTTGGCGTACGCGTGGAGTTGGTCTCCATCCCGGAGAAAGAGCGAT
>NZ_JAEMUX010000131.1 GCF_016598475.1 Streptomyces adelaidensis | reverse complement strand
ACTCGCCTTCCTCCGGGAGGCGCCCTCGACCGAGGAGAACGGGGACGACCTGGTGCTCTGCGTGCACAACTTCTCCCGGTTCGCGCAGCCCACCGAACTCGACCTGCGCTCCTACGAGGGACGCCACCCCGTCGAACTCATCGGCGGCGTGCGCTTCCCGGCCATCGGCGAACTGCCCTATCTGCTCACGCTCGCGGGCCACGGCTTCTACTGGTTCCGCCTGCGGAAGGACACCGTGTAAGCCCGACCGGAACCCCGGGCGGGCCGGTTTCTCCCGGCCCGCCCCGGGCACCCATCAGTAACACCCCGCCCCCGGGGAAAGGACGCGACGCCATGTCGGAAGCCGCCACGCACTCCACCGCGACAAGTCCTGGACCGCCGCCCGTCGCGGAGCCGATTCCCGGGCTGCTCACCTCGCTCGAGCCGCTGCTGCGGGAGTGGCTGCCACGGCAGCGCTGGTTCGCGGGGAAGGGGCGGCCGGTCACCGGGTTCAGCCTGGTGGCGGCCACCGAACTGCTGCCGGTGGGAAGTTCCAAGGCAGGGCTGCTGCATCTCCTCGTACGCGCCCACCAGCCACTGGTGCCGGCCCAGGGCGCCGCCGCCCACCCCGGCGACTGCTACCAGCTGCTGCTCGGCGTACGCGCGACGCTGCCGCCACGGCTGGCGCCCGCGCTCATCGGGCACGTGGCCGAGGGGCCGCTGACCGGACGGACGGTGTACGAGGCGCTGCACGACCCGCGTCTCGCCGACCTCCTGCTGGAGGCGCTGCGGACGAAGGCACGCGTCGGTGAACTCCGCTGCGAGCGCGACATGCGCCACGACATACCCGAGGGCCTGGTACCGCGCATGGTCACCTCGGAGCAGTCCAACTCCTCGATCGTCTACGGCGATACGTTCATTCTCAAGCTGTTCCGCCGGGTCGTGCCCGGCGTCAACCCCGATCTCGAACTGCCGCTGATGCTGTCGCGCGAGGGCTGCCCCCGCGTACCGGCGCCGGCGGCCTGGATGGTGGCGGACCTGGATACGGGAGCCGCCACCCCTCACACCCATGCGCTGGGCGTCCTCCAGCCGTATCTCCAGGGCGCCGCGGACGGCTGGGAGCTGGCGCTGAGCACGCTCGCCAAGGGTGAGGACTTCGCCGCCGAGGCACGGGCCCTCGGGCGGGCGACCGCCGAGGTGCACACCGCGCTGACGCGGGCCCTGCCCACGGCCACCGTGGGGCGGCCCCAACTGGAGCTGCTGGTCGACGGGATGGCCGAACGCCTGGAGGCCGCCGCGCAGGCCGTACCCGCGCTGCGGCCGTACGCGCCCGGCCTGCACACGGCCTTCGAGGCGCTGGCCGACCTGACCGGCGAGGGCCGTACCTGGACCGCCCAGCGCATCCACGGCGACCTCCACCTCGGGCAGTGCCTGCGATCGCCCTCCGGGGAGTGGTCCCTCATAGATTTCGAGGGCGAGCCGTCGAAGTCGCTGGCCGAGCGCCGCATGCCGCAGCCCGTCGCCCGCGACATCGCCGGCATGCTCCGCTCCTTCGACTACGTCGCCCACTCCCACCAGCCCCCGGCCGCCGACTGGGCGACCGCCTGCCGGGCCGCGTACTGCTCCGGCTACGCGGACGTCGCCGGGACCGACCCGCGCACCGATCCCGTACTGCTGCGCGCCTACGAGACCGACAAGGCCGTGTACGAGGTCCTCTACGAGGCCCGGCACCGCCCCGACTGGCTGCCCGTGCCGATGGCGGCCGTACACCGCCTGGCCACGGACACCGGCACCGACACCCCCTGACCCCACCCACCAGCCCCTGCCGAGGAGGCCGTCCCTGTGACTCCCCGCCCGCCGTCCGACGACAGCACACAGCACACCAGCGCCGCCGAAGGGCCCGCCCCCGTGAGGAAAACGGCCGTGAAGAAGACGGCCGCGAAGAAAACCGTGGCGAAGAAGGCGACAGCGAAGAAGACGGCGACGAAGAAAGCGGCGGCGAAGAAGGTAACGGAGAAGGCAGCGGAGAAGAGCACCGCGAAGGCGGTCGTCAAGAAGGCGGCCGGGGTCGGCACGGCCCCGGCGAAGAAGGTGACCGCGGACACGGGCGTGGCGAAAAAGGCCCCCGCCACGAAGGCGACGGCGAAGAAGGCCCCTGCGAAGAAGACCTCCGCCAAGAAGGCCCCGGCCACGAAGGCGGCCGCGGAAAAGACCGTGGCCACGAAGGCGGCCGCGGAAAAGACCGTGGCCACGAAGGCGGCCGCGGAAAAGACCGTGGCCAAGAAGACCGCGACCAAGAAAGCCGCCACGAAGAAAGCCGCGACCAAGAAGGCCGTGGTCAAGAAAGCCGTCACGGCCAAGGCGGTCACGGCCAAGGCCGTCGCCAAGAAGGCCTCCGCGAAGGTCGGCACCCGGCCCGCCTTCGCCCCCGCCCTGGACGGCGCGGACCGCGACCGGCTGATCGACGGCACACATCACGCGCCGCACTCCGTGCTGGGGGCGCATCCCGCGCCCGAGGGTGTGGTGTTCCGGGCGTTCCGGCCGTACGCGCTCGAGGTGAGCGTGGTGGTGGAGTCGTTGCGGGCGGAGTTGCACGACGACGGGGGCGGGTTCTTCTCGGCGCTGCTGCCGTTGCGGGAGGTGCCTGCGGAGTACCGGCTGCTGATCTCGTACGAGGGGAGCGAGCAGGAGACCGAGGACGCGTACCGTTTCCTGCCGGCGATCGGCGAGCTGGACCTGTATCTGATCGGCGAGGGACGGCACGAGGAGCTGTGGCGGGCGCTCGGCGCCGAGCCGATGACCCACCAGGGCGTGACCGGCACCCGGTTCACGGTGTGGGCGCCGAACGCGCGCGGAGTGCGGCTGGCCGGGACCTTCAACTTCTGGGACGGCACGGGATATCCGCTGCGTTCGCTGGGGTCCTCGGGGATCTGGGAGCTGTTCGTGCCCGGGATCGGCGAGGGCGAGCTGTACAAGTTCGAGATCACGCGGCAGGACGGTTCGAAGTCGCTCCGGGCCGACCCGATGGCCCGGCGCACGGAGGTACCGCCCGACACGTCCTCCGTCGTCCATGCCTCGCACTACGCGTGGGGCGACGAGGAGTGGCTGGCCAGGCGCGCGGAGACCCCGGCGCACGAGGCCCCGTTCTCCGTCTACGAGATCCATCTCCCGTCCTGGCGCCCTGGTCTGACGTATCGTCAACTCGCCGAGCAGCTACCGGCATACGTCTCGGACCTGGGCTTCACCCATGTCGAGCTGCTGCCCGTCGCCGAGCACCCCTTCGGCGGCTCGTGGGGCTACCAGGTCACCGGCTTCTACGCGCCCACGGCCCGCCTCGGTACCCCCGACGACTTCAAGTACCTGATCGACGCCCTGCACCGGGCCGGGATCGGTGTGCTGATGGACTGGGTGCCGGCCCACTTCCCGCGCGACGACTGGGCGTTGGCCGAGTTCGACGGGCGTCCGCTGTACGAGCACGAGGACCCGCAGCGGGCGGCGCACCCCGACTGGGGGACGCTGGAGTTCGACTACGGGCGCCGTGAGGTGCGCAACTTCCTGGTCGCGAACGCCCTTTACTGGTGCGAGGAGTACCACATCGACGGCCTGCGGGTGGATGCCGTCGCGTCGATGCTCTACCTCGACTACTCGCGCGAGCCGGGCCAGTGGACACCGAACGAGCACGGCGGCCGGGAGAACCTCGACGCGGTCGCCTTCCTCCAGGAGATGAACGCGACCGTGTACCGGCGGGTGCCGGGTGTCGTGACCATCGCCGAGGAGTCGACCGCCTGGGACGGCGTCACCCGCGCCACGCACCACGTCGGCCCCGGCGGCTTCGGGGGTCTCGGCTTCGGCCTGAAGTGGAACATGGGCTGGATGCACGACTCCCTCGGCTACATGGCCAAGGAGCCGGTCCATCGCAAGCACCACCACAACGAGCTGACCTTCTCGATGGTGTACGCCTACAGCGAGAACTACGTCCTGCCGATCTCCCACGACGAGGTCGTGCACGGCAAGGGCTCCCTGGTGTCCAAGATGCCGGGCGACTGGTGGCAGCAGCGGGCCAACCACCGCGCGTATCTGGGGTTCATGTGGGCCCACCCCGGCAAGCAGCTTCTCTTCATGGGGCAGGAGTTCGCCCAGGGCGCGGAATGGTCCGAGGCGCACGGGCCGGACTGGTGGCTCCTGGACCCGGCGTACGGCGCCGAGGCCGACCACCGGGGGGTGCGGGACCTGGTCCGCGACCTCAACTCCACCTACCGCGGGACCCCGGCGCTCTGGCAGCGGGACACCGATCCGGCGGGCTTCTCCTGGATCACCGGTGATTCCGCCGAGGACAACGTCCTCGCGTTCCTCCGCTTCGACGCGGAGGGCGTGCCACTGCTGGCCGTCTCCAACTTCTCGCCCGTGGTCCGGGAGGACTATCGGCTGGGGGTGCCGGATGATGTGCCCGCGTGGCGGGAGGTGTTGAACACCGACGCGGGGGCCTATGGGGGCGGCGACATCACCACCTCGCACCCCGTGAAAACCGAACCCCATGCCTGGCACGGCCGCCCGGCCACCATCCGGCTCACGCTACCGCCCCTGGCCACGGCCTGGCTCCGCCCGGCGTAGCCAAGGGCTGCGCCCCCCTTCCGCCCCGGATTTCGGCTGCGGGTCCGGTGGGGGGCTTGTCGCGCAGTTCCCCGCGCCCCTGAAGGCGAAAAGCAAGGGGCGCAGCCCCTGCTTTTCAGGGGCGGGGAACTGCGCGAGCAGCCCCCACTCACCCGCAGCCGACCGACAATCCCGTCAGTCGCCCTTCCGCCCCCCGAACATCAACCGCCGCAACGCGCCCAACAACCCACTCCCCGGCCGGGAGGCCACAGGCGAGGCGGGCGACGCCACCGCCACCCCTTCGTCCCCCCGCCCGCCGCCAGGCGCCCGCAGCGCCGAGCTGTGCGCGCTCAGCTCATACCGGACAGGCAGCACCCGCAACCCCCGCACCATCAGTCCACTCCGCCACGGCAACTGATCCGGCGGCAACGTGAGTTCCGCGCGGGCGAAGTGGTCGAACACCCGCCCCACCGCGGTGGCGACGATCGTCCCCGCGAGCTCCCGCGCCGCGCTGGGACACTGATGCGGCCCGGCCCCCCACCCGAGATGCGCCCGCGTACTGATCGCGGAGTCGACAAGGTGGGAGGACTGGGCGGCGAGCAGATCACGGTGCGCGGCGGCGACGGACGGGGACACGATGTCACCGGCCCGGATCCAGAAGTTCCCGAGCCGCACATCCCGCCCGGCGAAGCGGAAGCACAGATTGGCGGTCGGCGGATTCACCAGCGCCGCCCGGTTCACGGTCTCCCCGATCTGCATGCTGGCCAGGCTGCGCCGAACGGTCGCGTTGCCCCGCAGCACCTCCAGGAGGGTGTTGCAGACCATGTTCCCGGTGATGTCGTTGAGATGGACCGCGTTCATGAACAGCTCACGGCCCAACTGCTCGTCGCTCAGCGTCGGATCGGAGAGCAGCATGTACGAGGTGAGATCCTCCCCGGGCCGCGACCGCCGGTGCGCCGCCAGCCGGGTCATCGCCCCCAGCACCCGCCCGGTGGCCGGCCCGGCGTCGGGGCCGCCGTCCAGCATCCGCCACAGGTCCATGACCATCTCGTCGCCGAGTTCGACGGGGCATCCGAACAGCTTGGTCGTGACCATGAGGAGCAGCGGCCGGGTGTACTGCGCCGCGAGGTCGGCGTGTCCGGTGGTGCCGGACTCGGCCGCGAGCATGGCGATGAGTTCGTCGGCGTAGCGGGCGACGGAGGCGCGCAGCTCCCACCCCTCGGGGCTGTGCCCGTCCTGGAAGGGCCGCATCGCCGAGTGGTAGTTCAGCCGGGCGGTGCGGTGTTCCTCGCCGTCGAAGAACATGGTCTGCCGTACCTCGTACCCGGCGAGCAGCGGCCAGTCCCGCGGCAGCCGCCCCTCCGCGCGGGCCCGCCAGTGGCGTACGTCGCGCCGCCAGACGCTCTCGTTGCGCAGGACCTCGAGCACCTCGCGGTAGTCGAGAACCAGCCACGCCGGCACCCCCATCAGCCCCACCGGTGCCACGGGGCCGTAGGTACTCCGCAGCCGCTCGTAGACGCTGCCCGGATCCACGTCGAACTCCGAGGTCAGCAACGGCTCCACGGGCAGTGATTCCAGTGTCGGGCTGTCGGGCGGAGCGGCCGCGAACGGATGAGTTTCCATGACCAACACGCATACCGTATGAACCATGCACGAGCAGTGACGATGGCGGGAACTGTTACGGCTTGGTGATCCCTGTTGCACCTGTGGTGACGGTGTCGTGGTCCGGGGGTCCTGCCGGGCGCCCGCCCGGCAGGACCCCCGCCCGTCGACTTCCCGTCGGCTTCCCGTCGACTTCAGGCCGCCTCCAGCCCCTCCCCCAGAGCACCCGGCAGCTCCTCCGCGTGTACGACGCCCAGCGTCTGTGTCGCGCGGGTGAGCGCCACGTACAGATCGCTCGTACCGAAGCGCCCCGGTTCGACGACGAGGACCGAGTCGAACTCCAGTCCCTTGGCCTGGCGGGGATCGAGGAGGACGACGGTCCTGGTCAGGTCCGGTTCCGCGCCGGCCGTCACGCCGTCGAGGCGGGCCGCCAGCGCCCGGTGCAGTGCGCGCGGCGCGATCACCGCGAGCCGCCCCTCGGCAGGGGTCAGCTCGGCGGCCGCCTTGGCCACCTCGGCGGGCAGCTCCCGGGCCGCCGCGCGGCGCGCCCAGGGCCGTACGCCCGTCGACCGCACGGAGCTCGGCGGCTCGAAGTCCGGCTGTTCGGCGCGGACGACTCCGGCCGCGACCGCCATGATCTCGGCGGGGGTGCGGTAGTTGACGCCGAGCCGGGTGTGCTCCCAGCGGTTCTCGACGTAGGGCGCGAGGATGCCGTCCCAGGAGCCGACGCCCGCGGCCTCCGCCGTCTGGGCCGGGTCGCCGACCAGGGTCATCGAGCGGGTCGGCGAGCGCCGCATCAGCAACCGCCAGGCCATCGGGGACAGTTCCTGCGCCTCGTCCACGATGATGTGCCCGAACGCCCAGGTCCGGTCGGCCGCCGCCCGCTCGGCCGCGCTGCGGTGGTCGTCCGCCTCGTGCCGCTCCGCGAACCGCTCGGCGTCGATGATGTCGTGCGCGGACAGCACCTCCGACCCGTCGGGATCGCTGTCCTCCTTGTCCTCGAACTCGTAGGTCCGGGACGCGTACGACACGTCCAGCACGCCCTGCGCGTACGCGATCTGGGTCTCCCGCTCCCGCTCGGCGCGGGCCCGCGCGGGCCGGTCGTCCTCGCCCAGCAGCTCGGCGGCCTCGTCGAGGAGAGGGACGTCGGCGACGGTCCACGCGCGCGTGACGGGGCGGCGGACGGCGTCGGCGTCCTCGGCGGACAGGTGCCGGCCGGGGTCGGCGAGGAAGTCGGCGATGAGGCGGCGCGGGGTGATCCGGGGCCACAGCTGGGCGATGGCGGACCAGACCTCGGGGTTCTCGGCCAGCTCGTCGCGGATCTGGGTGATGTCGCTGGGGTCGAGGAGGTTGGAGCCGTCGTACGGGTCGGTGCCGATGCGTTCGGCGGCCATCTCCGTGAGGGTGTTGAGGATGTAACCCTCGAAGTGCTCGCGGGCCGCGTTGTGCGGGAGCTTCGCCTCCCTGGTGCGCTCGCGGGCGACCCGTACGAGGTCGTCGTCGAGCATGAGGATCTCCCGGTCGTGCTCGATGGCGATCACCGGGTCGGGCAGGGTCTGGCGGTCCCGTACGACGGCCGCGAGCACCTCGGCCATGTCGGCGCGCCCCTTCACCCGGGCCGCGTCCGGGGTGTCGGTGGCGGTGGCCCGTACGCCGGGGAACAACTCGCCGACGGTGGCGAGGAGTACGCCCGTCTCGCCGAGGGAGGGCAGCACCTCGCCGATGTAGCCGAGGAAGGCGGGGTTGGGGCCGACGATGAGGACGGCGCGCTTGGCGAGCAGTTCACGCTGCTCGTACAGCAGGTAGGCGGCGCGGTGCAGCGCGACGGCCGTCTTGCCGGTGCCGGGGCCGCCCTCCACGACCAGGACGCCCTGGTGGGGTGCGCGGATGACGCGGTCCTGCTCGGCCTGGATGGTCTGCACGATGTCGCCCATACGGCCGGTGCGGGCCGAGTCGAGCGCGGCCAGCAGCACGGCGTCGCCGCTCGGGTCCTCGTAGCCGGTGCGGGTCTCGTCCCCGAGGTCGAGGATCTCGTCGTGCAGGGCGGTGACCCGGCGGCCCTCGGTGGTGATGTGCCGGCGGCGGCGCAGGCCCATCGGCGTGTGGCCGGTGGCGAGGTAGAAGGGGCGGGCCACCTCGGCCCGCCAGTCGATCAGGATCGGTGTGCGCTCGCTGTCGTCCTCCCGCAGCCCGATCCGGCCGATGTGGTGGCCGGTCCCGTCGGCGAGGTCGAGCCGGCCGAAACAGAGCGAGCCGTCGACGGCGTCCAGCGCGGCCAGCAGCCCGGAGCGCTCCGCGACCAGGATGTCCCGCTCCAGGCGGGCCTGCATGGGCGTGTTGCCCTGGGCGAGCGCGTCCGTCACGGAGGTCTCGGTGTCGCCGCGCAGGGCGTCCACGCGCGTGTACAGCCCGTCGATGAATTCCTGCTCGCGCCGCAATTCATCTTGCGAAATGTCATCTTGCGAAATGCCGGTGTTTGACAATTCCACTCCCGCCCGGATACACTCTGCCCACTGAACTCATTTGCGACCAATCCCATTGAAGTCGCGAACCATTAAATATACGCAGCAAAAACCCCCGAGCACAATTGCTCGGGGGTTTTTGCCGTCCAGACGTGTCCAAGCGTCAGAGCACGTCGCGTGAGAGCACGTCGGCGAGTTCTTCGAGAAGCCGCCGCTTCGGCCTGGCGCCGACCATGGCCTTCACCGGCTCACCGCCCCTGAACACCATGAAGGTCGGCATCGACAGCACCTTGTACGCCCGCGTGGTCTCCGGATTCGTGTCCACGTCCAGCTGCACCACCTTCAGCCGCTCCCCCTCCTCCTCGGCGAGGGCGGTCAGCACCGGCCCCATCTGCCGGCAGGGCGGGCACCAGTCGGCGGTGAACTCCACGAGCACCGGCAGCTCCGCCCCGAGCACCTCCGACGCGAAATCCCCGTCCGTCACCTCGGCCACGCCTTTCGCCCTGATCACAGTTCCCCGCCTCCCAGTTCACACCCCGGCTCCGGACCCCCCGGAACCTCCGCCTCGGCCGCCAGCCGCTCCCGCGCCAGCTCCGCCCGCGTCAACTGCTCCCCGACCCGCGTCCGCACGGCCGCCAACTCGCCGATCAGCGCGTCGAGTTCGTCGAGCTTCCGGCGGTACACCGCCAGCGACGCCGGGCACGAGTCGCCCTCCGGGTGCCCGGCTCGCAGACACTCCACGAAGGGCCGCGTCTCCTCCAGCTCGAACCCGAAGTCCTGCAAGGTCCGGATCTGCCGCAGCAGCCGCAGATCCCCCTCGTCGTACGTCCGGTATCCGTTCCCACTCCGCCGCGCGGACAACAGCCCCCGCGCCTCGTAGTACCGCAGGGCCCGTGTCGTGGTCCCGGCCCGTGCCGCCAGCTCGCCGATGCGCATACGAAGACGGTATTCCTTGACGCCGACGTCAAGGAAAGCGCTGAACAGAGAAAGGCCGAGCGGCCAGGTCTATAGGGGGAGGACCTGGCCGCTCGGTGTTCGGGGAGCTTGTTCAGTTGTTCCGCTCGGTGACCGTACGGCCGGGTCTACGGGGGAGGACCCGGCCGTACGGCGTTGTGGGAGGGCCGGAGGCCCTGACAGGGGCGCGGGGAACCGCGCGACCAGCCACACTCGGCCGACGGCTGCAAGACGGCCTCGCAGCCCCCGGCGCTTGCGTCTACGCCTTGGCGAGTTCCTTCTCACCGTCCGGCTCGGCGGCGGCAGCCGCCGGCGCGGAACCGTGTCCGTCGTCCAGGAGCGTCTTCTCGTCGAAGGGCAGCTGCCCGGCGAGAACCTGGTTGACGCGCTCCTTGTCGATCTCCTTGGTCCAGGTACCGATGAGGACCGTGGCGACGGCGTTGCCCGCGAAGTTGGTGAGGGCGCGGGCC
Source organism: Streptomyces adelaidensis (assembly GCF_016598475.1). Classification (GTDB taxonomy): domain Bacteria; phylum Actinomycetota; class Actinomycetes; order Streptomycetales; family Streptomycetaceae; genus Streptomyces; species Streptomyces adelaidensis. The sequence continues at coordinate 6,270 of NZ_JAEMUX010000131.1, read as the reverse complement.
TCGCTCATGAAGCGGTCGATACCGACGATGAGGCCGATGCCGTCCACCAGGGCGGGCTTGTGGGACTGGAGACCACCCGCGAGGGTCGCGAGACCGGCACCGGTGACACCGGCCGCGCCCTTCGACGCCACCAGCAGGAAGAGCAGCAGCGGGATCTGCTCACCGATCGACATCGGCGTACCCATGGCGTCGGCGATGAACAGGGACGCCATGGTCATGTAGATCATGGTGCCGTCGAGGTTGAAGGAGTAGCCGGTCGGGACGGTGATGCCGACGACGGGCTTGCTGACACCCAGGTGCTCCATCTTCGCGATGAGGCGCGGCAGCGCCGACTCGGAGGAGGAGGTGGACAGGATCAGCAGGAACTCACGGCCCAGGTACTTGAAGAGCGTGAGGATGTTGAGGCCGGAGACCACCCGCAGCAGCGCGCCGAGCACCACGATGACGAAGAGGAAGCAGGTCACGTAGAAGCCGAGCATCAGTACGGCGAGGCTCTTGAGGGCGTCGACACCGGCGGAACCGGTCACGGCCGCGATGGCGCCGAAGGCACCGATCGGGGCGGCCCACATCACCATGGCGAGGATGCGGAAGACGAGGCGCTGGATGTGCTCGACGCCGCGCAGGACCGGCTGGCCGGCGTCACCCATGGCCTGCAGCGCGAAGCCGGCGAGCAGGGCGACGAGCAGGGTCTGCAGGACCTCGCCGCCGGTGAACGCGGAGACGATGGTGGTCGGGATGATGCCGAGCAGGAACTCGGTGGTGTCCTTGGCCTCGGCCGACACCTGCGCCTGACCGGTCTCCTTGATCGCGTCGGTGACCGCGAGGCCGGTGCCCGGCTCCAGGATGTTGCCGACGACCAGGCCGATGCTGAGGGCGACGAGCGACATCACGGTGAAGTAGGCGAGGGCGATACCGCCGACCGCGCCGACCTTGGCGGCCTTCCGTACGGAGCCGATGCCCAGCACGATCGTGCAGAAGATGATCGGCGAGATCATCATCTTGATCAGGTTCACGAAGCCGGTGCCGATGGGCTTCAGCTCCACGGCGAAGTCCGGGGCGATCAGACCCACGGCGATGCCGAGGGCCACAGCCACGATCACGGCGATGTACAGGTAGTGCGTGCGGTCCCGCTTGGCGGGTGCGGTAGGTGCCGTATTGGTGGTGCTGGCCACGGCTGCCCTCCTCGTCGACGACATCGTCGGCTCGCTCTTCCGGCGTGCGGCTCACGACCGGGGGAATGCGGGAGATGGTCTCCCTGTGGTGGGAACCGGCGGGTTCCCGGGCGGGAGACCGGCTCCCAGGGTGGGAACCGGCGGGCTCCCGGGGGTGGGAGTGGGGGCTCCCGGGGGGTGTGGGAACCGGTCTCCCGGCGGTGGAAGCCGACGGGCTTCCGGGGCCGCCGGAGGCTTGGGGGCTTCCGGCGGTGGGAGCTGGGGGCTCTCCCGGTGCGGGGAGACGTACCTCCCGTGGTGGGCGGCGTGCTCCCCTTGGTGGGTGGCGTGCTCCCGGTGCTGGGAGTCGTACTCCCGGTGCTGGGAGTCGTGCTCCCGGTGCTGGGAGTCGTGCTCCCGGCGGTGGGAGACGGGCTCCCGGCGGCTCGGGTGTGGGGTCCCGGATCGGGAGTCGTACTCCCTCTCGGTGTCCATGTGCTGGACGAGTCGATGGGGTGACTATCCCCCGCCCTGTGAGGGCGGTCACCCTTCCGTTCATTTAGTTCACGCCTACGCGTCGATGCAGACTGTTGCCATGCGCGTCCCTTCTCTCATCCGACCCCGCAGCCTGGCCGGCCAGCTCTTCGCCGTGCAGGCGGTGCTGATCGCGGCCGTCGTCGCCGGGTACGCGCTGTTCACGTACGTCGGCGACCGCAGCCAGGCGCAGGACGCTGCGGGCCGCCAGGCCATGGCCGTGGCCGCCGCGGTAGCCGACTCCCCGTCCGTCCGGGAGGCGATACACACCCCCAAGCCGACGAAGCGGCTCCAGCCGTACGCCACCGAGGTGCAGCAGCACGCGGGCGTCGACTTCGTGACGATCATGACCCCCGACGGCATCCGCTGGACGCACCCCGTCCCCACGCGGATCGGCCAGCACTTCGTCGGCAACATAGAGAAGGCGCAGAACGGCGGCTCCTTCACCGAGACGTACACGGGCACCCTCGGCCCGTCCGTCCGCGCGGTCACCCCGATCATGGAGAACGGCGAGGTCATCGGCCTGGTCAGCGCCGGTATCAAGGTCCAGGCGATCAGCGCCCGCGTCCAGGACCAGGTCACGGCCCTCGTCGGCGTGGCCGTCGGTGCCCTGGCCCTCGGCGGCATCGGCACCTACATCGTCAACGCCCGCCTCCGCCGCCACACCCACAACATGAACGCCGGTCAGCTCAGCAACATGCACGACTACCACCAGGCCGCCCTGCACGCCGTACGCGAGGGGCTGCTGATGCTCGACGGCCAGTACCGGGTGGCTCTGATCAACGACGGGGCGCGGGAGCTGCTGGGGGTGACGGACGAGGCCGTGGGCCGCTCGGTCGCCGAACTCGGCCTGCCGACCCCTCTGACCGGGGCCCTGCTGTCGTCCGAGCCGAGGGTCGACGAGGTGCTCCTCACGGCCGAACGGGTACTGGTGGTGAACACCTCCCTGGTCTCGGGCGGCCAGCGCCGAGGCACGGTCGTGACCCTGCGGGACGTGACCGAACTCCAGTCCCTCACCGGCGAGCTCAACTCCGAACGCGGCTTCACCGAAGCGCTCCGCTCCCAGGCCCACGAGGCCGCCAACCGTCTCCACACGGTCGTCTCGCTGATCGAGCTGGGCCGCTCGGACGAGGCGGTCGACTTCGCCACGGCGGAGCTGGAACTGGCGCAGGCCCTGACGGACAAGGTGGTGGCCGCGGTGAGCGAGCCCGTCCTGGCCGCCCTGCTCCTCGGCAAGGCCGCCCAGGCGAACGAGCGGGGCGTGGAACTGGTGGTGTCCGAGGACAGCCGTATCGACGACGGCCTCCTGCCCGAGTCGCTCCCCTCCCGGGACCTGGTCACGGTCCTGGGCAACCTGATCGACAACGCGGTGGACGCGGCGCAGGGGTCGGTGGGGGCGCGGGTGACGGTGACGGCGTACACCGACGAGCCGGGTGAGCCAAGTGAGCCGGATGAGCCGGGCAGGTCGGACGGGGCGGAGGGGTCGCAGGGGTCGGACGGGTTCACGCCGGCCATGCTGGTGCTGCGCGTCACGGACACGGGTGAGGGCGTGGATCCGGCACACACTGAGGCCGTCTTCGAACGCGGCTTCTCGACGAAGCCGGCGGGCCCCGGCGGTCGAGGGCTCGGCCTGGCACTCGTACGGCAGACCGCGCGCCGCCACGAGGGCACGCTCACGGTGTCCGAGGCGGCCGGGGGTGGGGCACAGTTCGAGGTGCGCCTGCCGCTCGGTACGGCAGCAGGTCCCCACAAGACGGTTCGGGCCCCTCGGGCCGCAGTGGTTGGAGGCAACACCGTATGACCGATACCGAGCCCATCAGAGTCCTGGTCGTGGAGGACGACCCCGTGGCCGCCGACGCGCACATGATGTACGTCGGCCGCGTCCCCGGCTTCACGGCCGTCGGCAAGGCCCACACGGGCGCGGAGGCGCGGCGCGCGCTGGACCGCACGCCGGTGGACCTGCTGCTGCTGGACCTGCACCTGCCGGACGTCCACGGTTTGCAGCTCGCCCGCTCCCTACGGGCCGCCGGCTACCACGCGGACGTGATAGCGGTGACGTCGGCGCGGGACCTGACGGTCGTACGGGAGGGCGTCTCGCTGGGCGTGGTGCAGTACGTACTGAAGCCCTTCACCTTCGCGACGCTGCGCGACCGCCTGATCCGGTACGCGGAGTTCCACGCCTCGGCGGGCGAGGCGAGCGGCCAGGACGAGGTGGACCGCGCGCTGGCCACGCTACGGGCGCCGGGCCCGGCGGCCCTGCCGAAAGGGTTGAGCGCGCCGACGCTGGAACGGGTGACGGTGGCCCTGCGGGACGCTGCCGAGGGCCTGACGGCGGCCGGGGTCGCGGAGGCCGTGGGCATCTCCCGGATCACGGCCCGGCGGTACCTGGAGCACTTGGTGGACGCCGGGCGGGCGGCGCGGAGTCCGCAGTACGGGCAGGTGGGACGGCCGGAGTTGCAGTACCGGTGGGGGAAGGGGCCCTGAGGTGGCGCAGGGGGTTCCGGTCAGTTGAAGGGCTTGGCGTAGACGACGACCTGGACGCCGAGCCCGACGACCGTGAGGGCCTCGACGACGGAGAGCGCGACGAGGCCGGTGCTGGTGCTGCCGCTCGCCCAGTAGACGAGCAGCCCGGCGAGCGGTACGACGCAGAAGGCCAGCAGATCGATCCCGCACTGGATGGTTTTACGGGAGCGCCGCCGGGCGTCGGAGCGGTGAGCCGTCTCCCAGCCGAACGCCCCGCCGTTCTCGGGTAGTTGGGCGAGCCGGGAGAGACGCGGCCCGAGGTCGCCCCGCACGTATGCCCCGATCGCGGAGATCTTCTCGTCGTTCACGAGGTAGGTCCAGCCGAGCACGACACACACGGGCGGCAGCGCGAGCAGCATCGCGGCCTGCCGGGCCTGCGCGGAGGCGGCGATGACGGCCGCGAGGACGGTGAGGGTGACGTAGAGGAGGTTGTCCCGGAAGCCGATACGGGTCTTCTGCTCGTCCTTGACGGTCTGGTACTCGGCGAGCAGCAGCTGCCCGACGGTGACGCCCTGATCGGCCCTGTCAGCGGGTTCCGGCACGGTTGTCCTTTCGGGGCGGGATGCCAACGCACCCTCCGTTCAAGCCTGTTGGCAGCACCCTAGAACGAAGCCGCCACGGACGCGCCGAGCTGACCTGTGCAGACACATTGACCTGACTAGACCACTCCTCGTACGGTCACCGGGCACCCACCCAGGCCACAACGACGTAGCCAGCAGGAGGTCGTGCCCGTGCGCCCCACCGCACCCAGCCCCCGCCGATCCCGACTCCGCCTCCTCCTCACCGCCGCTCTGGCGATCACCGCGCCCGGTGCGCTCACCGCCTGCGGCAGCGGCTCCGGCAGTGATCCGGACACCGTGGAGGTCTCCTACAAACAGTCCACGGACAACCAGATCCGCGTGCTGGACACCTTCCTCGCCGACGTCAAGAAGCAGTTCGAGAAGGCGAATCCGGGCAAGAAGGTGAAGCTCGTCCCGATCAAGGCCCCGGATTCGGAGTACTACACCAAGGTCCAGCAGATGCTGCGCTCCCCGAAGACGGCCCCTGACCTGGTCTACGAGGACACGTTCCTCATCAACTCGGACATCACGAGCGGTTATCTGAAACCCCTCGACGACTACTTGGCCGACTGGAAGGACTGGGACCAGTTCATCGACACGGCCAAGACCGCGGCGAAGGCCGAGGACGGAAAGACGTACGGAATTCCGGACGGCACGGACACGCGGGGCCTGTGGTTCGACAAGGCGATCTTCGCGAAGGCGGGCCTGCCCGCCGACTGGCAGCCGAAGACCTGGGACGACCTCCTCACCGCCGCCCGCACGATCAAGCGGAAAGTCCCCGGCGTCATCCCCCTGAACGTCTACACGGGCAAACCGGCTGGTGAAGCCGCCACCATGCAGGGCTTCGAAATGCTCCTCTACGGCACGGACGATGCGACGACATCCACGTCCGACCCCCTGTACGACGAGAAGTCCAAGAAATGGAAGGCCGGCACCCAGGGCTTCAAGGACGCGCTCGCCTTCGTGGAGACGGTCTACAAGGAGAAACTCGGCCCGGAAGTCTCCGACGCCCTGGACCCCAACATCTCCACCCGAGTCCGCGGCGAACTCCTCCCCGAAGGCAAACTCGGCATCAACCTCGACGGCTCCTGGCTCCCCCAGGACTGGCTGCCCGGCAGCGGTCACGAATGGCCGGACTGGTCGGAAAAGCTCGGCCTCGCCCACATGCCCACCCAGAACGGTCAGTCCCCCGGCAAGGTGAGCATGTCCGGCGGCTGGACCTGGGCCATTCCCGACAAGGCCGCCAACCCCGACCTCGCCTTCAAGTTCATCGAGACGATGCAGTCGAAGGCGAACGCCCAGAAGTGGTACATCGCCAACTCGGGGATAGCGGTCCGTAAGGACGTGGCGTCCGACCCCGCCTACGCGGAGGCCCAACCCGGCATCAAGTTCTTCACCGACCTGGTGGCGAGCACGCATTACCGCCCGGCGTATCCGGCGTACCCGAAGGTCTCCACGGCCATTCAGGAGGCGATGGAATCCGTGACGACGGGGGATGCCTC
>NZ_JAEMUX010000130.1 GCF_016598475.1 Streptomyces adelaidensis | reverse complement strand
CTCATCGCTGTCAGCCACTTGTCCCTTGGGAATCCAGAGCGCCCAGCCATGTGAGCAATTGGGAGCGCAGTTCGACGAACTCGGGGTCGGTCATGTCCCGAGGGCGCGACAGGTCCACGCGGACCTCGCGGCTGATCACCCCGTCACGCATCACCACCACGCGGTCGGCGAGCAGGAGTGCCTCCTCGACGTCGTGCGTGACCAGCAGCACCGTGCACCCGTGCTTCTGCCAGAGCTGCGCGACCAGACGCTGAGCCTTTGCCCGCGTGAGGGCGTCGAGGGCACCGAACGGCTCGTCGAGCAGAAGGAGTTGAGGTTCACGGACCAGGGCGCGGGCCAGCGACACGCGCTGCGCCTCACCACCGGAGAGCGTCCTGGGCCATGCCTCGGCGTGCCGGGTCAGCCCGACTTCTTCGAGGTACGACTCGGCGAGCTGCCGGTCCGGCCGGCCGGGCAACCCGAGCACCACGTTGCGCCAGACCCGTTTCCAGGGCATCAGCCGGGGAGCCTGGAAGGCGACGGCCCGGCGTTCCGGCACCGCGACACTTCCCTCGAACTCCCGGTCCAGCCCGGCGAGGATCCGCAGCAGTGTGCTCTTGCCGCAGCCGCTGGCGCCGAGCATCACGACGAACTCTCCCGCCGACAGCTCCAGGTCCAGTTGGTCGAGCACGGCAAGGTCGTCGAAACGCCGGGTCAGACTGTGCACTTCGACATGCGTGGCCGACGGCGTCCGGTCGTCGGAGAGCGAGATCGGGGTTTCGGTCATGGCGACGTCACGCTCCTTCGAATGAGGTGTGCCATGACAACAACAGGCGCTCAAGTACGCGGACGATGCCGTCGCCGACCATTCCGAGGGACGCGTAGGTGGCCAGGCACATGACCAGCACGTCGGTGCGGAAGCTCTGCTGGGCCAGGGCCATCAGATGCCCGATGCCGGTGTCGGCGTTGAGCTGCTCGGCGAAGACCAGCGCGAGCCAGGCGGTGCCCAGGGACAGCCGCAGGCCGACCAGGGCTCCAGGCAGCGATCCCGGCAGAATCACGTGCCGGATCAGGCCGAGACGGTTCAGCCCCAGAATGCCGCCGGCTTCGATGAGCTGACTGTCGACGGCTCGTACGGCGCCGTAGAGGCTGAAATACAGCGGAAAGCCGACGCCCAGGGCGACCAGGGCGATCTTCGGGGTCTCCTCGATGCCGAACCACACGATGAAGAGCGGCACCAGACCGGCGAAGGGGATGGTGCGCAGCATGCCGATCGACGAGTCGACCAGGTCCTCCCCGAGGGGAAACAGGCCGGCGATCAGAGCGAGGGCGACCGCCGTCGTGGAGCCGAACAGGAAGCCGTACAGGACTCGGAGGACCGAAGTGCCGATCGCACTCGGCAACGCGCCGCTGCCGATCATCTCCCATCCGGCCCGGACGACGTCCACCGGGGACGACAGGACGGTGGTGGACACCATGCCGGTGACGCTGAGGACGTACCAGAGAACCACCGCAGCCACCGGACCCATCAGGCGCCGCAGAGACTTCGGTGGCGTCCAGCGCCGACTCGTCGGTACCGGACGGATGATGTCCAGGCCCCCGGGGTTGGCGGTGGCGAGGACGGAAATCTCTGATTTCTTGGACAGCTGATGATGTCGGGGCTCTTCGGGTAAGAGCCGACTGGTCGTCAGGGGGACCACCTCGCGAAATGTGGGCAGTATTTACCGAGTGACGACTTCTTGGTCGGAATCGTGTGTCCAGGCGGCACGGACATAGTCGTCGTTGCACGTGATGCGAATCGAAAGCATGAATTTGCTCGTCGCTCACACGGACAGTCAACTGGAGGTGAAAATGGTCTGGATGCTGAGCGAATTTTATTTCCACCCAGAGGGCTGGTGCTCCAGTGCATTCGGGTGCGGCGGTGGTTGTGGCTGAGTTCTCTCGGTGAAACACCGAGAGCTGCTCTTCGCAGCGCACCAGCAGCTCCACCTACAGGGATTCGCCGACGATCCGCACACGCCCTCGACGCCTCGGCAAGCGGCCCGCCCTCGCCGGTCAGCCGCAGGCCCCTCGCGCGGGTCCGTCGTACAGGCCCAAGCCCAGCACGGCGGCCCAGCAGGTACCGGGTGCCTTCACATCGCTCAGGGCGGCTTCGCACAGGTTGTGCCGCAGGACGTGATCCCGCCCGGCCCGTCGACTCCCTGGCCATAGCCCTGGCCTGCCCGGTCAACGGGCCGCGCGTCGCTCGTCCGCACCAGCCACAGCCTCAACGGCCGGCGGGAAATGGCCCGAGAGTACCGTCGGTACAAGCTCGTCGGCGTCCCTCACGCTGGCGTCAACGGCCTTCACCACTCTCCGCCACCACCGGATGCGGGACAGGGACGTCGGCTCGACCGACCCGTACCCGCAGCTCGGTCAGCGCCCGAAGCGGGAACACTGGCCGGTGACGTGGCACCTGCCCCGGTGCCAGAGTCAGATTCGGCATCCTGGCGGCGAGGGCCTGTATCGCGGTCTCCAGTTCCAGGCGGGCGAATCCGGCCCCGAGGCAGAAATGGATGCCGTGGCCGAACGCCAGATGCGAGGCAGACCCACTGCCTGGACTGAACCCGGCCGGACACGCGTGGGCGCGGCTGTCCCGGCCGGCCGCTCCGTACAGCAGAAGCAGTCGGCTCCCCGCGGCCAGGGGGACGTCGCCGACCACCACGTCATGGAGCGCGGTCCGATACATGCCCGCCAGCGGACTGTCGAACCGCAACCCCTCCTCGACAAGGTCCCGTGTGGAGATCGTCCCGTCGACCACCTTGGCCCAGCCGCCGGGCGACTGAAGCTGTTGGAAGAGGATCGTGCCGAGCGCCTCGGCACAGGTCATGTGCCCCGCGAAGATCAGTGTGGGGATCTGGACGGCGGCCTCGTCGGCGGTGAGCGTCTCGCCCGCCTTGCCGTCGTGGAGCAGTTCACTGATCAGGTCGTCCTGCGGTGAGGCGAGCCGCTCCTGCACGAGTGATCGGGAGAACGCACCGAAGTCCATCAGCCCGCGAGCGCATTCACGCACCCGGTCGGGATCGGTGTAGCGCTGCAGCATCATGAGTTCGATGCGCTGCTCGGACCACATGCGGCAGCGGTCGAGGTACTCGTCCGGGATGCCGAGACGCCGGCAGATCGCCTCAAGGGCGTACGGAACGGCGAAAGCCGTGATGAAGTCGAACTCCGCCTCGACCGCGACACGCTCGGCGAGATCGGTGGCGATCGCGCGCACCGTGGGTTCGAACGCCCTGACCCTGGCCGGCGTGAACCCGATGTTGAGTACCTCCCTGATCCTGGAGTGCTCGGGAGGATCGAGCGAGCCGACGGCCACGGCATCGGCACCGCGCCACGTGCGGAGCATCCGAGTCACGTCCCCGGGCAACTCGACCGTGGAGCGGGGGTTGTGGTCGCGCGCCGAGAAGTTCCGGTCGTCCCGTAGTACGGCAACCATGTCCTCGCGCCGGGCGACGCACCACGCGTCGAGCAAGGGGGCGTAGAACACCGACTCCGTCTCTTCGATGCCGGCCAGAAATGAATACGGGTCGTCGCGATGTGCGCCATACGGATCGAACAACCGGTGTTCATGTAATTGCCCAGAATCAACCGACATGGCCATTCCGCCTCTCAAGCATTCAGTGTCCGGTCGGGAGCGCGTCCGGAGGCACCCTCGTGGTCCGCGTGCCCGATCAGCGGCAACCTCGCGGACATGTCCGCGTCGGTAACGCCTGGCTTAATGGCCGGACTCGAATACAGCCTTGACACGGCCCGGCGGCTACCAATCCGCAGGGTAGTCTAATCGAGGTCTTACGCCGTCTTCTTTGGGGTTTTTCCTAAAGTCGAGGATGCTCACGCTGCGTCGTTGACACGCGCAGGAGAGGTCGTTCAGGATGGCGGTCGGAACAGTCACGCAAATTCTGCAGCACCACTCCGGGTTCGCCGGGACGATATTTGCGCAAAACATCCAGCACGGTGATTTTCGGTGGCGTAATTCGCGAACCCCATGCGCGTAGATATCTGACCCGGAATTGACAAGGCATGCGACCGGAGGAGAATCCCGATGAGCGCACTCGATACCTCGTCGACCGGGCTCCAAGCCTTCCTGCCACCGAGAATGGCGCAGTCCACGGTATCGCCCGTCATACGGCAACAGGTTTCCGCACTGGAGCCGACCCTGGCCCGGATCTGCTCCTACCATCTCGGCTTCATCGACGAACACGGTGACCCCGGCAGTGCGGAGGGCGGCAAGCTGACCCGCTCCGCCCTCATGATGGCGGCGGCTGCCGGAGTCGGCCTGCGGCCGGAGGACGTGCGGTGCCAGGCGGCGGCACTGGAGTTGCTGCACAACTCGACCCTGATCCACGACGACATCATCGACGGGGACGAACTGCGCCGCGGCCGCCCGGCCGCGTGGAAGGTGTTCGGCGCCGGTCTGGCCATCCTCGCCGGGGACGCGTTGCAGGCCCTTGGGCTGCAGCTGGTCGTCGACGACCCCGGCGCCGGCCGTGCGGAGATCTCCGGCGTGTTCGCCGAAGCCCTCCGTCTGGTTCTCTCGGGCCAGGCTCGCGAGTTCACCGTCCGCCTGGGGTCGGGCGACAGCATCGCGGAGTACGACCGGATCGTGGAGGAGAAGACGTCCGCGCTGCTGGTGTGCGCACTGGTGACGCCCGCCCTGCGGGCGGGCAAACCGGAGCACGTCCTGGCCGCCCTGCGCAGTGCGGGCAGGCATCTGGGCCTCGCTTTCCAGATCTTCAACGACGTCGAGGACATCTGGGGCGACCCCGCGGTGACCGGCAAGCCCGTCCGGAGCGACATCCTGCGGCGCAACCCGAGTTTTCCGGTGCTGGCAGCCTTGTCCGCGGGCGGCCCGGCCGGCGGGCGACTGGGCCGGCTGTGGCACGCCGACGGCACCACGGCGGCGTACTTGCAGGAGATGGCCGACCTCGTCGAGGAGTCCGGCGGTCGGCGCACGGCCGAGCAGCTGTCCCGCAGCCACCTGGACTCGGCTCTGGAGGACCTCGGACGAGCCGAGCTGTCCCCGGCCGCGTCCACCGAACTGACCGCGTTGTTCGACCGCATCGTCAACCGCACGCCATGACCCGTAACTCCCGACAGGGACGGTATCCGGAACGGATCACATGATCACGGCCAGCACCCACGACAACCAGGCCCCGCCCGTCGTCCGCGGCGAGTTCGAGCGCTGGGAGCATGACCACCACGCGACCACCCGGATTCCGGTCACCCTGCCGCCGGGCGATTCTGCGCCCGCCCCATGGGGGCCGGCCGGCGGGTCTGCCTTCCTCGTCGTTCCTCGACGGACTCCGGGGCGACGAGTTCCAGTACGTCGTGATCGTCCTCGACAAGGTGGTCCGAACCTCGATTCCGGCGGAGGCCGTCAGTGAGTACCCCAGCTCAATTGCCTTTCGAGCAGACGAACGTGCTGCAACTCGCGCCAGAGCTGCGCACGCTCCAATCCCGGGGCGCGGTCCATCGGGTTCGTACGGCCGAGGGCGACGAGGCGTGGCTGGTCACCGGTCATGCCTGGGTGAGGCAGTTGCTCGACGACGACCGGCTCGGCCGCTCCCATCCCGATCCGGAGGCCGCGGCGAAGGACAGCGGGTCGGCGCTTCTCGCCGGCCTGCTGGGCGACTTCGCCACCGACCACGCTCGGCTGCGTGCGCTGCTGGAGCCGCACTTCTCACCCGAGCGGATGCTGGCGCTGCGGCCCTACGTCGAACGACTGACCGGGCAACTCCTGGACCAACTGGCCGTACAGAAGCCGCCGGTGGACCTGCGCCAGGCTTTGGCGCTGTCTCTGCCGATCCAGGTGATGTGCGAGTGGCTGGGCGTGCCCCAGGAGGACAAGGAGCGGTTCGGCAGCTGGACCCAGGACGCCGCCAACGTCGGGGACCCGGTCAGGTCCAAGGAGGGGCTGGGCGAGTTGTTCGGCTATTGCCGACAACTGGTCGCCGACAAACGGCGGTATCCGGGCGATGACGCCATCTCCAAGATCTGCGCGACCGAGGGGATCAGCGACAACGAGGTCATCGGGCTGACGGCGTTGTTGCTGTTCGGCGGCTATGAGACCACGGTGGCCCGGATCGGCACCTGTGTGTCGCTGTTGCTGGCCAACCCCGAGCAGTGGCAGGCGTTGCTGCGCGACCCGGGTCTCGTCCCCGGCGCGGTCGAGGAAACCCTGCGGATGTCGATGCCGAACCCGCACAACGGAGGCATGCCCCGTTACGCGCTGACGGACTTCGAGATCGACGAGGTCACCATCCGGACCGGCGACTTCGTACTGCTGAACATCATCGCGGCCAACCACGACGAGACGGCCTTCGCCGACCCCGGCCGGGCCGATGTCACACGCGACACCACGGGCAGCCTCATGTTCGGCCACGGGGCGCACTACTGCGTCGGCGCGACGCTGGCCCGGATGCAGCTGCAGGTGGTGCTCACCCAGCTCGTCGCGCGCTTCCCGACCCTGCGTCTGGCGGTCGGGGTGGAGGACCTGAGACTGCGCCACAACACGCTGATCGGCGGGTTGATCCAACTTCCGGTGACATGGTGATCGGATCCTGATGCTGCACAAGATATCTACGGGCGTCGTCACGAAAAGCCCGGATTCGGTCCGCGCGTATCTCCTGTTGATGCGCCTGGACAGGCCTACGGGGTACGTGCTCTATCTGCTTCCGGGGCTGTGGGCCGTCGTCCTCGCCTCCGGGCAACGACCGGACCTGTCAGCGGTGGTGCTTGTCGCCGTCGCCGCGGTGCTGGTGCGCGGCGCGGCCTGCGCGGTCAACGACGTGGTCGACAGGGACGTCGACGCCCGAGTCGCCCGCACCGTGTCGCGTCCGGTCGCGTCGGGGCGGATCAGCGTACGGAACGCACTCCTGTTCGCCGCCGCGCAGGGCGTGGTCGCACTGCTGGTCCTGGCGGTGGCGCACGTGGAGACAGCCCTGGTCGCCCTGGCCTCGTACCCGCTGATCGTCGCGTACCCCTATATGAAGCGCGTCTTCTTCTGGCCCTCGGCGTTCCTGGCGTTGGTCATGAGCGTCTATGTGATGATCGGCTGGACGGCGGTGACCGGGAGCGCCGACTACCCGCTCGCGGTGCTCGGTCTGTACGCCTGTGGGGCCTTCTGGACCCTGATCCATGACGCGATCTACTCCCATCAGGACAAGGAGTACGACCGGAAGATCGGTGTCAAGTCCTCCGCCCTGCTGTTTGGCAAGGCCACCAAGGCGTGGCTGGCGCTCTTCGTCGTACTCAGCGTCGGCGGCGTGCTGTGGGCCGGTTCGCAGACGTCGATCGGGTGGGCGTTCTACCCGATCGTCGTGGTCGCGGGAGTCTTTCTGTCCTCTCTGGTCGTCCAAGTGGACCTGGATGATCCGACATCGTGCTGGGACACCTTCGTCGCCAACACCTACTTCGGCTGGATCATTCTCGCGGCCGTGGTCGCCGGGCAGTTCACATGAACGATGAGCCGCGTGTGACAGATTCGCTGTGGCAGGGGAGCGGCGTCGACCTGGACGCCTACCTGACCCGCGTGGGATACCAGGGCGACGTGGCCCCGGACCTCTCCACACTGCGGGGCCTGCACGCCGCCCACGTCGACGCGATCGCCTTCGACAACCTCGACGCGCTGCTCGGGCGCACGGCGGTGCCGCTGGACCTGGACAGCGTCCAGGAGAAGATCGTACGCAAGGGCCGCGGCGGCTGGTGCCTGGAACAGGTCGTGCTGATGGCGGCCGTGCTGGACCGCATCGGGTTCACGTTCACGGCGTTCGCCGGCAGGACGCGGATCCGCACCGGGAGCAAGTTCGGGCCGGCCCTGCACGTGGCCCTGTGCGTGGAGCTCGACGGCGAACGCTGGCTCCACGACGTGAGTTTCGGCGCGTACGGGCCGCACGTCCCCATCCGCCTTGCCGAGAACGCGCGGTTGGCGGGCGATTGGCCCTTTGACCTGGTGCGGGAATCGAATGGTGAACACGTGCTGCGGTTCCTGCGACCTGAGGGTCCGGCAGAGCTCTACGGGTTCACCACCGACGCGCGCTATCCGTCGGACTTCGAGCTCCTCAACCACTTCTGCCTGACTCACCCGCGCTCGCCGTTCAACCACCGGATGGTCCTCCAGCGCACACAGCCCGAAGTGAGGCACCTCCTCGCCGGCAGCACTCTCACGGAGATACGTCCTGGAGAGCCGGCGACCTTCCGGGAACTCGATGTGGACGAGCTGCTCTCCGCTCCCGGGGAGATCTTCGGGATCACCGTGGAACCGGGCGACGTCCAGGCACTCCGGAAATTCTTGGACGGTCCGTGATGCGTACCTTGTTGCTGGACAACTACGACTCGTACACCTTCAACCTGTACCAGTTGATCGCCGACATCAACGGCCAGGAGCCGGTCGTCATGGTCAACGACGATCCGAAGTTGTCCGGCCTGAGGCTGGAGGACTTCGACAACATCGTGGTCTCGCCCGGCCCCGGACGGCCGCAGAACCCCCGCGACGTCGGCCTTCTCGGCGACCTGCTGCGCCGCACCACGCTGCCCGTGCTGGGCGTCTGCTTCGGCCATCAGCTGATCGCGCACCTGGCCGGAGCCTCGGTGGTCGCCGCGCCCGAACCGAGGCACGGGCACCTGGCCAAGGTCTCACACGGGGGAGATCCGCTGTTCACCGGAGTTCCGCGTGAATTCGTCGCGGTTCGCTACCACTCGCTGTGCGTGGAGGAGCCCCTGCCCGAGGAACTCGTCGCCACCGCGTGGGCTGACGACGGTGTGCTCATGGGGCTGCGTCACCGCGATATGCCGCAGTGGGGCGTGCAGTTCCACCCCGAGTCGATCGCTTCCCAGTACGGGCGGGAGATCCTGCGGAACTTCGCCGAACTGACCCGCCGGACGCGGCACGGACAACGGCCGTCCGTCACCGCCGCCGTCACGGACTCCGTCACCGTCACCGACTCCGGCACCGCACTGTCCGACGACACACCCGCCGCGGTCGAGGGACTGGGAATCATCAGCGCGGCCGTGTCGACCGCTGCCGATTCCGAGGCCATTTTCCTCACGCTCTTCGACAACATCCCGTATTGCTTCTGGCTGGACAGCAGCAGGGTGGAGGAGGGCCTGTCCCGGTTCTCGTTCCTCGGCGACACATCGGGTCCGCTCAGCGAGGTCCTGACCTACCGCACCGGCAGCGGGACAGTGGAAGTGCGCGACGCCAACGGCGTCCGCCTCGTCACCGGCAGCGTGTTCGACCTCCTGGAGCAGCGGATGCGCGAACGGCGCGTTCCCGCCTCGGACCTGCCGTTCGACCTGACCGGCGGCTACGTCGGCTACTTCGGCTACGAACTGAAGGCCGAGTGCGGGGCCACGGCCCGCCACACCGCAGAAACGCCGGACGCCGTCTGGATGTTCGCCGACCGTGTCATCGCGGTCGACCATCAGGAGGGGCTGACCTACCTGGTGGCCGTCCACGACGAGCGGACCCGGTACGACGCGCAGGAGTGGGTGGAACGGACGTCCGCGCTCCTGACGGGCCTGCACCCGGCCCACGCCGAGCCGCCGCGCGAACCCGCCGCCGGCCCGCCCCCGAACGCCGAGGAATACCTCGGCCGCGACCGGAGCCAGTACCTGGCGGACATCGCGGAGAGCCGACGGCAGCTGAACCGGGGCGAGAGCTACGAGATCTGCCTGACCAACAAGCTGCACATGCCGTTCCACGACGACGGCACGTCCTTCTACCTGAGGCTGCGCCGGGCGAACCCGGCACCGTACGCCGCACTCCTACGCCTCGGCGACGTCACGGTCTTCTGCTCCTCGCCGGAGCGGTTCCTGCGCATCGAGCGGGACCGCACGGTCACCAGCAAGCCGATCAAGGGCACGGCCCCCCGTGACGCCGACCCGGTGCGCGACGCCGAACTGGCCGCCACCCTCGCATCGAGCGCCAAGACGCAGGCCGAGAACCTGATGATCGTCGACCTGTTACGCAATGACCTGGGCCGGGTGTGCGAGGTGGGCAGCATCGAGGTCGACCCGTACCTGGCCGTCGAGAGCTACGAGACCGTCCACCAACTGGTCTCCACCGTTCGTGGACGGCTCGACGACGGGGTCAGCGCGATCGACTGCGCCAGGCAGTGCTTCCCGGGCGGATCGATGACCGGGGCACCGAAGCTGCGCACCATGGAGATCATCGACCGCCTGGAGACGGAGGCCCGGGGTGTCTACTCCGGCGCCCTCGGCTACTTCGGCCTCTCCGGTGGCACGGACCTGAACATAGTGATCCGCACCGCGGTCCGCGTAGGTGACCGGTTGACCATCGGAGCCGGCGGGGCGATCGTGCTCGACTCCGACCCGCAGGAGGAGTACGAGGAGATGCTGCTCAAGGCGGCGGCGTCGCTCCGCGCCTGGCGTGCGCCGGAGGTGTCGGACGTGGGCGGCTCCCCACGATGAACACGGCGACGAGCACAACGACGGGCGCAGAGACCGCCCGGGGCGTCCGCCGGTGGTGGGACGCCGACGGCGGATGGTCGACGGCCGACGCCGGCGGGACGGTGCTGGTCATCGACTCCTGGTTCGTGGACGAGGGGCGGGTGCGGGGACTCGACCGGCACGCCGAACGCTTCGGTGCGGCCTGCGACCGGTTCTCCGGACCGGGAGCGGTACGGACGAACCGGTTCCTGCGGGCGGTCGCCGAGTCGTTGCCCGCGCGAGGCCGCTGGTTTCCTCGCGTCGAACTCGTGGAGACAGAGTCGGAAACGCGGCAGCGGTTGTGGCTGCGCCCCGCGCCACCGCGTACCGCGACCGTCCGGTTGTGGGCCGCGGCGGGCCCCGACCGTCGTCGGCTGCCGGCCGTCAAGGGCGCCGACCTGGACCACCTGGCTTCGCTGCGCGCCGCAGCCGCTGCGGCGGGAGCCGACGAGGCGCTGCTGGTCTCGGCGGAAGGGCATGTGGTCGAAGGGGCGTCCACGAGCATCGTCTGGTGGCGGGGCGACACACTGTGCGGGCCACCACCCGGCCCCGGCCTGCTCCCCGGGATCACCCGCGCCCTGCTCGGCGAGCTCGCCCGTACGGCGGGGCACCAGGTCGTCACCGAGCAGGCCACCGCGCCGGATCTCGCCGGTGTGCCCGTCTGGACGCTGAACGCCCTGCACGGCATCCGGCCGGTCACCGAGGGGCTGGGCCGGTTCCAGGACACGGACGCCGCTGCGGCCGAGCGCTGGCAGTCGCGCCTGGCCGAGCTCGCCGTTCCGGCCGACGCCCGCCTGATTCCCGTGGTGAACCCATGAAGGAGGTTTCCCGATGACCGCGGCACGTGAAGTGCCCGAGTACGAGCGCGACCTGCTGGCGCAGTTGACGCTCCGCTGGGGGAAGCGAGTGGCCGTCAAGAAGGACGAGCTCGACCTCGACGGTCACTTCGACGCGGCGCTGCCGGACTTCCCCGAGCACCTCGTCCCGGTGCTGGGCCTGCCGGGTGCCGACCGGCTCGACCGGGACGCCCGCGAGCGCATCCTGTCCGCGGCGTGGATCGCCTACAACGCCAAGACCGCGGCCATCGAGGACGAGATCATCCTGCCGGCCTGCCGGTTGATGCTGCAGGAACGGATTCCTGTCCGCCGCGACGACGTCGCCGTCGACGCGCTGCACCAGACGATCATCGACGAGCACTACCACATCCTGATGTGCCACAACGCCGTCGGCGTCACCCGCAGACGGCGCGGCCTGGAGGACGTGCGGTTCGCCCCGGGCGTCTGGTCGGTCGTCCAGGGACTGGAGGCGGTCCGCGTCGGACTGTCCGGGTTCGACCGCGACATCGTCGACATCGCGTTCTCCCTGGCCGCCGAGACGACGATCAGTGGCTTCCTCTCCACACTCGCCACCGCCCGGGAGATCCAGCCGATGAACCGGATCACCACCGATCTGCACCGGCGGGACGAGAGCGGACACGCGGTGGTGTTCCGCGAGTTGTGCGGCTCGCTCTACCGGAACCTGGACGCCGCACAGCAGCAGATGTTCCACGAGGCGCTCGTCACCGGGCTGGCCGCGTTCCGCTCCGCGGACCTGGAGCCCTGGGTGACCGTGGCGGCCCAGGGAGGCTTCGAGATCGACACCTCTCAGTTGCGCGAGTGCGCCGCGTCCCGTCCCGTGCCCCCGCGGGACACCGGACCGTTGCAGCTGCTGCTCGACGACCTGGGCATCAGCCACGACCTCGTCGAGAGGGTCCAGCGCCGGCCACCCCGTACCGCCCGGCCATGAGGAGCGGACGGAGGTCGTGATGACCCGCACCGGCGACGCCGCCGCGCACTGGCGGACACTCCTCGCCCACCAGCGGCCGGAGTGGCCCGGCCAGGCCGAGCTCGGCGATGTGTCGGATCACCTGGCGGCCTCGCCCCCGTTGGTCACGCCCCAGGAGTGCGACACGCTCACCGCACGACTCGCCCGGGCGGCGGAGGGCAAGGCGTTCCTGCTGCAGGGCGGCGACTGCGCCGAACGTTTCGACCGCCGTTCGACGCAGGCGGTCCACGGCAAACTGCGCCTCCTGCAACAGATGGCCTTGATCCTGACATACGCGTCGGCGGTGCCGGTGGTCAAGGTCGGCCGGATGGCCGGGCAGTACGCCAAGCCCCGGTCCCGGCCGACCGAGACCGTCGACGGGCGCACGCTTCCGGTCTACCGGGGCGACGCGGTGAACGGCATCGGCTTCAGCGAGGCCGAACGACGACCGGACCCGGCCCGGCTGCTTCGAATGTACGAGGCCTCGCGCCACACCCTGGACGTCATGCGCGCATACGCCCGCGGCGGTACCGACCCGCGCCGACCGCACAAGGAGAACGAGGACGCGCGCGGCGGCGATCCGTCGCGCACCACGGAGTTGTTCGCCAGCCACGAGGGACTGCTGCTCGACTACGAGGATGCGCTGACCCGCGCCCACCCGCGTTCCGGCCGAAGGTATGCGGGCAGCGGCCACATGCTGTGGATCGGAGACCGCACCAGACAGCTCGACGGCGCCCACGTCGCCTACTTCGCGACCATCGACAACCCGATCGCGGTGAAGCTGGGCCCCGCCGCCACGCCCGAGCAGGCGCTGTCCCTGATCGACCGCCTCGACCCCGACCGGCGGCCGGGCCGGCTGACCTTCATCGTGCGCATGGGTGCGCACCGTGTACGGCACCTGCTGCCGGAGCTCGTGGAGAAGGTCACGGCTTCCGGCGCGCCTGTGGTGTGGGTGTGCGACCCGATGCACGGCAACACCTTCGAGGCGCCCAGCGGGCACAAGACCAGACGGTTCGACGACATCCTCGCCGAGGTCGCCCGCTTCTTCGAGGTGCACAAGGCGCTGGGCACCCACGCCGGCGGACTCCACGTGGAGTTGACCGGCGAGGACGTGACCGAGTGCCTCGGCGGCGGCGCCGAACTGGGCTTCGACGACCTGCACCGCAGGTACGAGTCGGCGTGCGACCCGCGCCTCAACGGAGGCCAGGCGCTCGACCTGGCCTCCCTGGTCGCAGAGATGTTCAATCCAGGAGCAACCGGCGTCGTGGCGCCGGACGCGGCGGTGATACCGCGGTCCGGGACGCGAGGCTCAGCGATTCCCCCGCCCCGTTCGGCGCGTGAAACCAACAACATTTTCGAGGATGCGCCCATGGATCAGGATTCCACCCCGCTGGAACTCGACGACGCGTTCGTGCAGGACCCCTACTCGGTGTACGCGAAGCTCAGCGCCGAAGGCACGACGCACCGGGTGATGCTGCCCCCAGGAGTCCCCGTGTGCGGCGGGCAACCCGTCTGGCTCATCACCGGATACGAGACGGTGCGCTCCGCACTGGCGGATCCCCGGCTGAGCACCGATCTGAACAGGCTGGACGGGCTGTTCGCGCGGAACGAGCCGGACAGCAACAGGCGTGCCGGTTTCTCACCGGCCATCGCCAGCCACATGCTGAACTCCGACCCGCCGGACCACACCCGGATGCGCAAGCTCGTGAGCAAGGCATTCACCGGCCGCGCTGTAGAAAAGCTCCGGCCGGAGATCGAGCAGATCACCGGCGAGCTGATCGATGCCCTCTCGGACGACGACACTGTGGACCTGCTGGACGCCTTCGCGTTTCCGCTGCCGATCCGGGCGATCTGTCTGCTGCTGGGTGTGCCGATCGAGGAGCAGGAGAACTTCAAGTCCTGGTCCAAGGCGCTCGTCTCCGGAGACTCACCCGAAGCGGCCGCCGTCGCCACGACCGAGGTGGTCGAGTATCTCGGCGAACTCATCGAGCGTAAACGCCGCGTGCCCTCCGACGACATTCTCGCCGCCGTGGTCTCGGCACACGATGTCGACAACCAGCTGACCGAGGTCGAACTGGTCTCCACGGCCTATCTGTTGTTCGTCGCCGGTTTCGAGACCACTCTCAACGCCCTGGGCAACGGAACGCTTCACCTGATGCGGAACCTGGACCAATGGGAAGCACTGCGTGAGGACCGTTCCCTCCTTCCCGGCGCGGTCGAGGAATTCCTGCGGCTGGAGAGCCCGCTGAAGCACGCTTCCTTCCGGTCCGCGACGGAATCCCTGACCATTGGTGGCGTCGAGATCCCGGCCGGCGACTTCGTGCTGCTGGCGATCGCCTCCGCCAACCGTGATCCACGGCGTTTCGACGATCCGCATGCGCTGGACATCCGCAGGCCCACTGACGGCGGCCATCTGGCGTTCGGACACGGCATCCACCACTGCCTCGGGGCGCCGCTGGCCAGGGTGGAACTGCGGGCGGCGTTCGGCGCCCTGCTCGACGCGTTCCCCGCCATGCGGCTCGCGGCCGACCCCGAGGTCCTGCGGTGGCGTACCAGCACGATCATTCGCGGGCTCCACTCACTGCCGGTACGGCTGAACCACCGCTGATGGCGCGTGAATGAAATTCCTTTCCATGAATGAAATTCCTCTTGACGTGAATTCCGGGTTCCAGGCCGCCCTGCGGTCAGAAAGGTGTGGCTGACCACATGCTCATATGCGGGATCAAGGCATCGCACGACGGCGGGGTCGCCGTCATCGAAGACGGCCGCCTCCTCTTCAGTTACGAGATCGAGAAGCTGAACAACGGCGAACGCTACAGCTCCCTCGGAGATTTGGAACGCGTGACCGAGATCCTCGCCGCGGAGGGTCTGTCACCCGCCGACGTCGACCAGTTCGTGGTCGACGGCTGGTACACGAAGGACGCCGAGGGCGAGCCGGCCGTCAAGGTGAACGCCGGTGGTCTGCCGGTGTGGTTGCGGGTCGCACCGTACGTCGAGGGCCCCGGCGACGACGGGCCGCTGCGCCGCCGCACCTTCAGCGGCCATGGTTTCGACGACTACGCCGGCTACACCCACGTCGCCAACCATCTCATCGGCACCTACTGCGCAAGTCCGTTCGCCGCCAGGGGCGAGGACGCGTTCGTCGTGGTCTGGGACGGCATCATCACGCCGCGCCTCTACCAGGTGCGGGCCGCGACCCGTGAGGTGACCTTCGTCGAGGCCCTGATGCCCGTCTTCGGAAACAGCTTCGCGGCCTTCTGCTCGCGGTTCGAGCCGTACCTGCTCAACACCGACGACGTCACGTCGGACACGTACATCCGCCAACACCTCTCCGTCGCCGGGAAGGCCATGGCGTACGCGGCCAAGGGCCGGGTCGAGACCGGCGCCTTCGCCGTCCTCGACGACCTCATGGCAGAGTTCCGCGACCTCCCCGTGGACAAGGTGGGCATGCTGGGCGACAAGGTCGCCGCGAACCGGGACGAGCTGCTGCCGGGCCTGTCCAACGCGGACCTCATCGCCACCTATCAGGCGTACATCGGCCACAACCTGCTGGAGCGGCTCACCGCGGCGGTGCGAAGCCGCTTTCCGGACGGCGGCCACAACCTGGTGCTCGGCGGCGGCTGCGCGCTCAACATCAAGTGGAACACCGCGATTCGGGCCAGCGGAGTCTTCCAGGAGGTCTTCGTCCCGCCCTTCCCCAACGACGCGGGGGCGGCGATCGGAACAGCGGCCTGCGAGATGTTCCGGCGCGGCCGGACGGCGCTGGAGTGGGATGTCTACCGCGGACCGAGGATCACCACCGGCACCCTCCCCGACAGGTGGCGGGCAGAGCCCTGCGACGAACGGCAGTTGGCCGCCCTCCTGCACACCGAGGGCGAACCGGTGGTCGTCCTGTCCGGCCGGGCGGAGCTGGGCCCGCGCGCTCTGGGCAACCGGAGCATCCTGGCGCCCGCGACCGACACCCGGATGAAGGACCGGCTCAACGACATCAAGAACCGCGCCTCGTACCGGCCCGTCGCGCCCATCTGCCTGGAGGACCGCGCGCCGGAGGTGTTCGCCCCCGGCACGCCCGATCCCTACATGATCTTCGAGCACCGCATGCGGCCCGGTTGGGCCGAACGCGTCCCGGCGGTCGTTCACCTGGACGGCACCGCTCGGCTCCAGACCATCGCGTCGACCCAGGACACCGA
>NZ_JAEMUX010000013.1 GCF_016598475.1 Streptomyces adelaidensis | reverse complement strand
GAACTGAATCGGCTCCGAGCAATATGCCGCAGCGGTGAAACTCCCGGGGCGTGGCGGGCTGGCCCGAGCGCGAGGTCACGACGCATCCGCCGTTGTGCCTCGCGTGCGCGCCTGTGTCCGCGCGCCTGTGTCCCCACCTGCGGGGCAAAGTCGTGGCCGTTCGAGCCGGTCGGGTCACCCTCGACGGCGTGTACGGCAAGGTCTACACGCGCGGGAAAGGGCCGGATCCGGTCCTGACCGAGGAGAAGGTGGTGTTCACCAGCGACTGGCGTGTGCGGTGGACGGTCGGCGGGCAGCTGGCCGCCACTCTCCTGGACGTCACGGTCGTGGACCCGGCCGTGCTGGGGATGGGCCCGGCGGCTCAAGAGGCGGCGAGCGCGTGACGTCGCCCGGCCTTACGCCCAGCCCACCGTGATGGATGCGCCCGAGCTCACCGTTCATAGCGCGGCAGCCAAGCCGCACCTGACAACCGCGCCCCGCCCGAACCCGAAGGAGCCCTTGTTGAGCGCCACCCAGGAATCGACGTGCCCCGTGCCGGGGCTGACGGTCTTGGACCTCGTCACCGAGGTCCTGCTCGGGCGGCTCGCCCGTGGCATCTACTCGCTCGTCTGCCTGTCCTGGTGATCGCGGCCGACGACGATTGGCCGACCGATCGCGTGGTCACGGAGTTGACCGGCCGTGCAGTCGAGGTGTTCCGCATGGACACCGTCGACTTCCCCCAGCGGCTTTCGCTGGCGGCCCGGCTCGACGGTGAGCACCCGTGGGCGGGCGAACTGGCCACCGCCCACCGAGCGGTGGACCTGTCCCGGGTCGGCGCGGTGTACTACCGCGCCCCCGGGGCGTTCCAGTTCCCCGACGGCATGACCGGCCCCGAGGAGCGGTTCGCCGCAGCACAAGCCCGCGCAGGGCTCGGCGGCGTGCTGTCCGCGCTCGACTGCCGATGGGTCAACCACCCCACGTTCATGGCTCGGGCCGAGTACAAGCCGGTCCAGCTCGACGCGGCCCGCGCCTGCGGGCTGCGCATCCCACCGCTCGCAGTCCGGCCGCACAGGGCGGGCGCCGTCCACGGTGGTGGAGGCGGCCGGCACGAGGCGGGGCTTCCGGTCGGTGGTCATCAGCTTTCCACTTCGAGGCGGACACCCATACCGTCGCCGGCAGGCACCCTTTACCTCGGGAGGCGTGCATGGTATTGGGCGTGCATGATAGAACCATCGCTTACAGAGTCGTCGTAACCTCAATGACCGGGCCCTTGTGCAGGATCTCGTCGGGCGGGGGCCGATGACAGCTCGCTATGGTCCCCCTGAAGAAGACGAGAAAACCATGAACCTTCCGGGCACGACGCCGATCCGCCGACAGGGCGATTCCCGCCCCGCCCTCAAGCGGACGGCCACACTCGCGACGATCGACCCGCGCGGGCGCCACGCCCAGCGGTCCACCGGTCGGGTGACCGAGCGTCGCGAGGCGAGCCCCGCCGGTGCGGGCGAGTTCAACTCGTCCATCTAGGCACCTCGACGAGGCCCCAACCTCCTTGTTGATCAAGGAAGTTGGGGTCTCGTCGTGTCTGCTCCGGGCGGCCCGGGCGCGTACACTCCGGGAAAGTGACGGACTCTCACGGCCGGCAGCCGATCCATCAGCTGGTCCTCAAAGTGCACAGCCGCTGCGACCTGGCGTGCGACCACTGCTATGTGTACGAGCACGTGGATCAGAGCTGGCGTGCCCGGCCGGTGGTGATCGCCGAGGAAACTCTCGGCCAGGTGGCCCGCCGGCTCGCCGAATACGCGGCGGACAGCGAGCTGGAATCCGTGGCGGTCATTCTGCACGGCGGAGAACCACTGCTCGCGGGCCCGGCCCGGCTGAGGAAAATCTGCGCCGAACTCACTCGCGCACTGACCCCGGTCACCGTATTGGATCTACGCATTCATACGAATGGGGTGCAGCTGAACAGGCGGCATCTGGAGGTCTTCCGGGAATTCGGCGTGAAGATCGGAATTTCCCTCGACGGAGACCGCGCCGCCAACGACCGTCACCGGCTGGACCGCCGGGGCCGCAGCAGTCACGACCGGGTGCTGCGGGCCGTCGACCTGCTCCGTCTCCCGGAGTACCGGCACCTCTACCAGGGCCTGCTCTGCACGGTGGACGTGGCCAACGACCCGGTCGCGGTGCACGACGCCCTGACCGCCCTCGCCCCGCCCCGTATCGACTACCTGCTGCCGCACTCGACCTGGGACAGCCCGCCGCCCGGTGCCGGCCAGGGCACTCCCTACGCCGACTGGCTGCTGAAGATCTTCGACCGCTGGGAGGAACAGGGGCGCCCCATGCCGGTCAGGACCTTCGACTCGGTGCTCAGCACCCTGCGCGGCGGCCCCAGCCTCACCGAGGCCCTGGGGCTCGCGCCCAGCGACCTGGCGGTCGTCGAGACCGACGGCACGTTCGAACAGGCCGACTCGCTCAAGACGGCGTACGAGGGCGCGCCGGCCACCGGCTACGACGTCTTCCGGCACAGCTTCGAGGAATTCGCCGGGCATCCGGGCGTACGCGCCCGTCAACTCGGCGTCGAGGGCCTCAGCGACACCTGCCGGGGTTGCCCGGTCGTCGAGTCCTGCGGCGGCGGTCTCTACGCCCACCGGTACAGCGACGAGCGCGGCTTCGACAATCCGTCGGTCTTCTGCGCGGACCTGCGCGCCCTCATCGAGGGCATCGCCGAGCGGATCACCGAGCGTGCCCTCGTGCCCGCCGTCACCAGCACCGACGAGCTCCAGCTGGCGCAGGCGGAGTTGAACCGGATGCTCCTCGCCGGCGCGAACAGCGGGCTCCGCGGTGACCCCGACTGGGACGCCGCCTGGCGGCTGCTCGTCCGGCTGGACTCCGACGAGACCACCCGCGCGCACCTCGACACCGTTCTCACCCACCCCTATCTGCGGCCCGCCCTGCTCCGCGCCCCGTCCCCGGACGACCCCGGCCACCTGGCGCGCCTCATGGCGGCGGCCGCGGCGGCCGCGGTACGGGCGGGCTCGACGGTGACCCTCGGCTGGCACCAGCCGGGCGGCGAGGTCCACCTCCCGACCCTGGGAACCGTACGGCTGCCGCGCCCCGGGCGGGTCGAGTTCACCACCGCAAAGGGCGACTTCCGGGTACGGGTCCCGGACGACGCCGACGGGGAACCGCCCGCGCGGTGGCGGCTGCTGGAGACACTGCACCTCACCGGAGAGGCGCCCCTGCTCATCGACGACGCCGACCCGTACCGCGACCGCTACCCGGTACCGGTGGCGGAGCCGCTGAGCCCGAGCGATCTGACCCTCTTCGGCAAGCGGCTGCGCGCCGCCTACGACCTGCTGGACGAGCGGGAGCCCGGCTGGCGCCGCGGCCGCAACGCGCTGCTCGCCACCACGGTGACCCCCCTCGCGGCGGGCACCGGGCTGCGGCTCGGCACCGACACGCCCGGCGCGCTGGGCGTGGCCGTCGACTTCGGGCCCGAGGAGTTCGTCCGCGAACTGCCGCTGCTGGGACGGCGGTCCAGACTCACCGCCCTGCGGCAGGTCGCGGACCTGACCGTGCCCGGCACCGGCGCCGGACGGCTGCTCGACGAGGCGAGCGAGCGGATCGGCAGGGCGACCGCGTCGCCGGCCCGGTCCGCCGAGGAGCTCCGGCGGGCCCGCGGCGCCCTGGACCGACTGGTCGCCCGCCCGCCCGGTGAACTCACCGAGAGCGGCGCCTACTTGGTCGAGGAACTGCATACGGAGCTGATGGCTCTCCGTGGCTGAGACCGCTTTGCCCGGGGGCCCGCTGAGCCGTTTCCAGGACACGCTGGCCGAGTTGGGCGTCCGCCGCGGCCAGGTCCTCGTGGCGCACTCCTCGCTGAGCGGCAGCGGCCTCTCCCCCACCGCCGTACGCGACGCCCTGCTGCGCGCCCTCGGTCCGGACGGCACCCTCGTCGTGCCCGCGTTCACGCCGGAGAACTCGGACACCTCCCGCGAGTACCGCGACCGCACCGAGGGGATGACCGAGCGGCAGAGGGCCGAGTTCCGGGCATCGATGCCGCCGTTCGATCCCGTGAGCACGCCCTGCCCGACGATGGGTGCGCTCGCCGAGTGTGTACGGACCACTCCGGGTGCCGTGCGCAGCGTCCACCCGCAGACCTCCTTCGCCGGGCTCGGGCCCCGTGCGGCCGAGTTGCTCACCGGCCACGACCCGCACTGCCACCTCGGCGAGCGCTCACCGCTGGCCGGGCTGTACGAGGCCGACGCCCGGATCCTGCTGCTGCGTGTCGGATTCTCGGTGTGCACCGCCTTCCATCTCGCCGAGTACCGGATGAACCCGCCGCGCCCGACACGGACGTACCGGTGTGTGGTCCGGGAGAGGGGGTGGATCGAATACGGGGATCTCGACCTGTACGACGGGGACTTCGCGGAGATCGGTGCGCGGCTTCCGCGTGATCTTCGTACTGAGCGGGAAGTGGCAGGACGGACCACCGTGCTCATCGGGATGCGTGACGCCGTCGACACGGCACTGGACCAGATGTCCGGATATCGCGCGGAAATGACGTGAAACAAGCCGTCGGGCACAGGTGGCGATCAGGCACATTGTTGGTTCGCCCGGATGGCGCCCTCGGCGAGGTCGCGGGGCATCAGCGGGCAGGGGGGCGCGCGTGGACACATCCGAACGGGGGCGGGCCGCGGACAACCGGCCCTATTTCTTTCTGAGTTACGCTCACACGCCGCCCTGGGGGACGGGCGGCGGCGACCCGGACCACTGGGTGCATGTGCTTTTCCGGGATCTGTGCGACCACATCATGGCGCTCACCGACCTGCCCGCCGGCGCGACCGCGGGCTTCATGGACCGGGAGATGCGCTCCGGCGACGGCTGGCCGGACAAGCTCAGCGAGAACCTGGCTCTGTGCCGGGTGTTCGTGCCGCTGTTCTCCCCGCGCTACTTCACCAGTGAGATGTGCGGCCGCGAGTGGTACGCGTTCAACGAACGCATCGTGCAGGCCAAGACCGCCGGAGCGGGAGACGTGCCCGCCATCGTCCCGGCGCTGTGGACACATGTGCCCTTCGACCAACTCCCCGATTCCGTGAGACACATCCACATCGAGCACTCTCCCTTCGGGGAGCGGTACCTGGCCCACGGCATCTACGGACTGATCAAGCTCAAGCGGCTGAAGGACGAGTACGACGAGACCGTGCTCGCGCTCGCCCAGCGGATCGTGCGGGTCGCCCACGAGTCGCCGCTGCCGTCCAGCCGCCCCCGCCCGTACGAGACGACGCCCAGCGCGTTCAAGCCGCGCGGCGAAGGCCCTCGCAGCATCCATCTGACCGTGGCCGCGCCGACCCGCCACACCGTCCCGGAGAACCGCGACACCCGCCCGTACGGGGAGGACGCGCGGGACTGGAACCCGTACCACAGCGAGTCGACCCGGCCGCTGCCCGCGCTGGCGGAGGAGCTGATCCGGTCGCTGGACTACCGGATCACCGTGTCCGACTTCGACGACGGGCACTCGGTCCCCGACCTGCCGGTGGCCGACGGGCCCGACGGGCGCGGCGGTGGCGAGACGGACCAGCCCCGCCACCCGGCGATCCTGCTGGTCGACCGCTGGGCCGTCCACGACGAGGAACGGCGGGGCAGGCTCAGGGAGTTCGACATGGCCGCCCACCCGTGGGTGAGTGCGATCGTTCCCTGGAACCGCGCCGACCTGCAGTGCCACGGCGAGGAGGGCCTGCGGCTCAAGGCGGAGCTGGAACTCGTCCTGCCCAACATCCTGGAGCACGGCCGCCGCACCGACTGCCGGGTGGCCGTCACCGGCGTCCCCACCCTGAAGGCGTTCACCGATGTGCTGCCGTCCGTCGTGGCGCACGCCACCCGGCAGTACCTCAGGAACGCCGCCGCGCATCCGCCACCGGGCCCGCGAGGGCTCCGGCCCCGCCTGATGGGGCCTCATCACCCGCCGCCTTCCGACGCGGGTCCCGACCACGGAGGAGAAGCATGACTGCCCGGCAGGACGGACGGATCATCACCTTCTACTCGTACAAGGGTGGTACGGGGCGCACGATGGCCCTGGCCAACACGGCATGGATCCTCGCCGCCAACGGCAAACGTGTGCTGACGGTGGACTGGGACCTGGAAGCTCCAGGACTGGATCGTTTCTTCCGCCCGTTCCTGGACCCGAACGCACTCGCCGCCACCACCGGGGTCATCGACATGATCACCGACTACTGCTGGGCGGCGACGACCGGAGCCCCGCGCTCCGGGCCCTGGCATCTGGAGTACGCGCGGGTCGAGCAGCACGCCGTCTCGCTCACCCCCGAACGGCACGGCCTGTCCTTCCCGGACGGCGGCTCGCTGGACTTCCTCTCCGCGGGCAAGCAGAACCGGGACTACTCCGCGACGGTGTCGTCCTTCGAGTGGGACAACTTCTACGAGCGGCTCGGCGGCGGTCTGTTCCTGGACGCGCTGCGGGACGACATGAAGGCGTCGTACGACTACGTGCTCATCGACAGCCGCACCGGGCTGTCGGACAACGCGGACATCTGCACGATCCACATGCCCGACATGCTCGTCGACTGCTTCACTCTCAGCGGCCAGTCGCTGGACGGTGCGGCCGCCGTCGCCCGGAGCGTCGAGGACGGCTACCACAAGCGGCGCATCCGGGTGCTGCCCGTGCCCATGCGCATCGACGAGGGCGAGAAGGAGAAGGTCGACGCCGGACGGGCGCTGGCCAAGCTGAAGTTCGAGGGACTGCCCAAGGGGCTCGGCGGCGAGCCGCTGGGGCCCGAGGAGCTGAACGGGTACTGGGGCCGGGTCGAGATCCCCTACCGCCCGTACTACGCCTACGAGGAGACCCTCGCGACCGTCGGCGACAAGAGCGGCATCGCGAACTCCCTGCTCTCCGCCTTCGAACGGCTCACGGCGGTGGTCACCGACGGTGAGGTCACCGGGCTGCCGCTCGTCCCCGAGCAGGTGCGGCTGCGCTGTCTGGAGGCCTTCACCCGGCGGCGCCCGCTGACCCGGTCGGTGGACGTCGTCGTGGTGTACGCGGCGGAGAACAGGATGTGGGCGGAGTGGGTGGAGGCGGTGCTCAGGCTCTCCGGCTGCGACGTCACCCTGCACGACGTCTCCGCCGGGCCGCCCGAGCGCCCCGATCCGGCGACCCACGTCCTGGTCCTGATGTCGAACGCCTTCCAGAAGGCCCGCACCGCCGGCGAGGTCTGGCGCGCCCTCTCCGACGGCCTGCCGGACGCACCGTACGCCGCGCCCATCACACTGCGGGTCGACGAGACCCGGCGCGCCGAGCCCCACTTCGACGGCGAACCGGTCGACCTGCACCGGCTCGACGAGGCCGCGTGCGTCCGCGCTCTGCTGGGCGCGCTCTCGCTGCCGGAGCGGCCCGCGGAGAGCGGTGTGGCCGGCCCGCGTTTCCCGGGCAGCGTGCCCAACGTGTGGAACGCGCCCCAGCGCAACACCACGTTCACCGGCCGGGGGATCATCCTCGACCGGCTGCGCGAGCAGCTCCGCGGCGGTCTGTCCGTCGTACTGCCTCAGCCCCAGGCGCTGTTCGGGCTCGGCGGGGTCGGCAAGACGCATGTGGCCCTGGAGTACGTGCACCGGTTCATGGCCGACTACGACCTGGTGTGGTGGGTCTCCGCCGAGGAGATCGACAACGTCGTCTCCTCACTCGCCGAACTCGGCTCCCGCATCGGCGCGCCCGGCCGTGACGACATGGCGCAGGCCAGTCAGGAAGCCGTGCAGATGCTGACGCGCGGGGTGCCGACGCGGCGCTGGATCCTCGTCTTCGACAACGCCGACGACCCCGCGGCACTGCTGCCCTACCTCCCCACCGGTGGCGGCGGCCACATCCTGGTCACCTCCCGCAACCAGGCATGGACACAACAGGGCTCCGCCCTTCCCGTCGACGTGTTCCTCCGCCAGGAGAGCGTCGAGCACCTCTCCCGGCGCGCCCCCGGCCTGACCGCCGAGGAGGCCGACCGGGTGGCGCTCGCGGTGGGGGACCTGCCGCTCGCGGTGGAGCAGGCGGGGGCCTGGCTCGCCGAGACGGCCGCCCCCATCGAGGAGTACCTGCGGCTGCTGGCCGAGCAGACCACCGCCGTACTGGACCTCAACCAGCCCGCCGACTACCCGGAGACGGTGGCCGCGACCTGGAACGTCTCCATCGCCCGGCTGAAGGAGCGCTCGCCCGCGTCGGTACGGCTGCTGCAGCTGTGCGCGTTCATGGCCCCGGAGCCGATCTCCTCGTACCTGCTCTACAGCAAGGAGATGATCGACGAGCTGCGCAAGGTGGACGGGACCCTGCAGGAGAGCCTGATGCTGGGCAGGGTCATCCGCGAGATAGCCCGGTTCGCTCTCGCCAAGGTCGACCAGGTCAGCAACAGCATCCAGATCCACCGGCTGGTCCAGGCGGTGATCCGCGCCCAGCTCACCGAGGAGGAGCAGCGGACCGCCCGGCACGTCGTCCACACCGTCCTCGCGGGCGCCCGGCCCGGCGGCGACGAACCCACCGACGACCCGGAGACCTGGCCGCGCTTCGAGATCATCTGGCCCCATCTGCGCGCCGCCGACGTCCGCCACTGCACCGAGGTCGAGCCCCGCCGGCTGCTCGTGGACCGTATCCGGTACCTGTGGAAGCGCGGCAACTTCCCCGAGGCCCAGCAGCGGGCCGAGGACGTCCTCGCGGACTGGAAGCCGCTGCTCGGCGAGGACGACGTGCAGTACCTCTACCTGCGTTGCCAGCTCGCCAACGTGCTGCGTTCCCAGGGGCGTTACGTGGAGGCCTCGGCGCTGAACGAGGATGTGCTGGAACAGCAGCGCCGCGTCCTCGGTGCCTCGCACCCGCACACCTACATCACGGTCTCGGGTCTCTCCAGCGACCTGGCGGCCCTCGGCGAGTACAGCAAGGCGGTCGTGCTGGCCCGTGAGGCCCATGACGGCTTCAGTCAGATCTTCCACGAGTCGCACCCGCGAACGCTGAGCGCGGCGAACAACCTCGCGCTGACGCTCTGCATGGTGGGCCGCTACGACGACGCCCGTGACCTCGACCAGGACACCTACGACCGGCGCAAGGAGGTCCTCGGCCCCAACCATCCCTACACCCTGGCCTCGGCCTCCCGCCTCGGCCGCGACCTGCGCGAGGTCGGCCGCTACAGCGAGTCGGTGGACCTCCTCAGTCAGGCGTACGAGGCCCACAAGCGCATGCTCACCAAGGATTTCCCGGGCACGCTGAGCTGCGCCAAGTCCCTCGCCGTGTCGTTGCGCAGGGCGGGCCTGTTCGAGGACGCGCACCGGCTGACGACAGCGACCCAGGCGCAGTACCGGACCCAGTACGACGCGCCCACGCCCGACTCGCTGGCCTGCGACCTGAACAGGGCCGCCGATCTGTACGCCGCCGAGGAGAAGGAGAAGGCGCGGCAGGTCGCGCGGGCGGCCCTCGCCGAGTACATGAACGTGCCGGGCGAGCGGCATCCGTACACCCAGGCCGCGCTCAACAACCTGGGCATCTATCACTGGGCGTGCGGGGACATCGACGAGGCCGAGGCCGTGTTCCGGCGGGTCACCGAGCGCATGGCGGACGTTCTCGGCGATCAGCATCCGCACACGCTGTTCGCCCGCGCCAACCATGCGAACGTCCTCGCCGACCGGGGCCGGCCCGCGGAGGCCTGGGCGCTGGAGGAGCCGGCGCGCGACGCGCTCCTGCTCCTCCTCGGGGCGCAGCATCCGGAGGCGCTCGGTGTGGTCGCCAACTCGGCGCTCACCTTGCGCGCGCTCGGCCGGACGGAGGAAGCGGAGCGGCTCCGGCAGGAGACCCTGACCGAACTCCTGCGCCAGAGCAGGCAGATGGGCCCCGACAACGGCATCACACAGTTGGTGTCCGGGGAACGCCGGGTCTACCGGGACCTGGAGCCGCTGGCGGTGTGAGCCCCGCCGCCGCCGGCCCGACGGGCGTCAGACGGGTGGGGTGGACGGCCTGGGCAGGTCGGTGAGGAGCCAGCTCAGGATGGTCGGCAGTGCGCGGAGCGCGGCGAAGTGGGCCGCGGCGGGTTCGAGGACGGCGGTGGCCCGCGGGATGCGCGCGGCGAGCCAGGAGGAGTGGGCGGCCGGGGAGAAGACGTCCTTCGCCCCGTGCCAGAACAGCACCGGCACCCGGATCTCGCCCGGTTCGAACCCCCATGGCGAGGTGAGCGCCAGCGCGTCGTCGATCCAGCCGTACGGTGAGGTCCGCAGCGCCTCGTGGTAGTTGCGCAGCAGCATCGAACGGATGCCGTTGTCGGAGACGATGACGCGGTCGTCGTCGGTGAGTTCGCCGCGCAGTTCGTCGAGCAGCCGTGCCGGGTCCGAGCGGATCGCGGCGGACCTCGGGATCAGGCCGGCCACGAAACGCTGCGGATCGGTGAACGCCGTGCGGAACTCACGGACGTTGGACGGCGCCATCCCCGCGAACCAGTCCAGCCCCACCGCGTCGCGCGGCGCGAGCGTGACCAGGGCCGCCGCCCGTGTGACCCGGTGGGGCAGTCGCGCGGCGCACGCCAGCGCGTGCGGGGCCCCGGCGGACCGTCCCACCACCGCGAAGCGGTCCAGTCCCAGCGCGTCTGCGACCACGGCCACGTCCTCGACGCCGTCCACGATCCGCCGCCCCGCCCGACGGTCCGACCCGCCGTACCCGGGTCGGTCGAAACTGATGAGGCGGGCGCCACGGTGGTAGAGGAACATCGACCGGGGCCTCGGCCCGACCCTGCTGCCGGGCATCCCGTGCAACAGGAAGACCGGCCGCCCCCTCGGATCCCCCGAGCACTCGACCCGCAACCACCGCCCGTCGGCCGTCCGGACTTGGTCGACCGCCCGCACGAGGTTCTGCACAGCGCTCCCCCTCCCTCGGTCCGAAGACCGGGACCACGCTGCCCGAACCCTTCCCGTGTGCCCGGACCGCGAAACGAATACGCAGGTCAAACGCCTTGCGGCCCAGTCGGGTCCACGCCGCTCAGGCGGCGCCGGGCTGTGCCCGGGCCATGGCCCGGGCACAGGCGGCCTCGCTGGGAGCACCCGCACCGGCGTAGGCGTCGGCCGCCCGGACCCAGTAGCTTCTGGCAGCGCCCGGGTCCCCAGTCTCCTCCTGCAACCCGGCGAGGTTGCGCAGTATGTGAGCGGTCATCAGGGAGTCGTCTGGTCCTGCGCGCAGGACCAGGGCGGTCTCGCACGCCTCGATCTCCTCCCGCACCCGCCCCAGCGCCCCGAAGGCCGCCCCGAGGTTGGTCCACGCCCCGCCTTCGTCCCGCCGGTCCCCGGTGACCTGCTGGAAGATGTCCCGAGCACGCGTGTGGGCGTACAAGGACCCCTCGACGCGCCTTCGGTGGTAAAGGCCGGTGCCCAGGTTGTTCCAGGCCCATCCGGCTCCGCGCCAGTTGCCTGTGGTCTCGAAGAGGAAGACGGCCGTCAGATGGGCTCCGATCGCCTCGTCGACCCGCAGCGCCTCACCGAACAACGAGCCCAGCCTGTTCCACGCCCAGGCCTCACTTTCGCAGTCACCGCTCGCCCGGTGCGCGGCGATCTCCCGTTTCAGGTTGTCCATGGCTCCGTCCACCCAGCCGGGCCGGTACGAGGGCGCGGCGGTCGTGTCGTCCGCCTCGGACGTGCCGTCGATTTCCCCGGCGGTGGCATCCGGGGTCCGTTCGGGGCTAAGGGCGCCCGACTCGCGCCGCCAGTCGAGGTAGGCCCACAACCGGGAGGCGAGAGCTGCGACCAGGCCGGCACAGCCGTCGTGGTCGTTCCACGCCATGGCCGCGACCAGATTCTCCTGTTCGGTCACCAGCCAGGCGAGTGCCCGGTCACGGTCCTCCAGCCCGTCGGGGCCGGACAGTCCGGGCGCCCGCAGCAGGCCGACAGCCGCCTGGGTCCGCGTGCTGTAGAACTCCAGCACCCGTATCCGCGCCGCGTCGCTCTCCGCACTCAGATCCTGCTCTTCGGCGGCCACGGCCGCCCCGTACTCGCGTACCAGGTCGTGCATCCGCCACCGGTCACGGCCGGACCGCTCCACCAGGTGGACCCGCACCAGTCCGGCGAGAACGGCCGACGGCGCCCGGTCGTCCAGCAGGGCGGCGACCGCTTCCGTGGCGGAGTGCGCGGTGGGCGCCAGCGCCAGTAGCCGCAGCGCCCGGGCCTGGTCCTCGGGCAGCCGCCGGTACGACAGGTCGAAGCAGGCCCGGACACTTCGCTCACCGTCCGCCAGGAGCGTCAACCGTTCCCGGGAGGCGGCGAGTTGCCCGGTGAGCTCCTCGACGGACAGTTCCGGATCCCCCGCCAGCGACGCGACCGCGATCCGCAGCGCCAGGGGGAGATGCCCGCAGAGTCCGGCCAGTGCCGCCGCGCCCGCCCGGTGGTCGGCGATCCGCGTGTCCCCGGGGTCGGCGATCCGCAGCGCACGCTCCAGCAGATCGTGTGCCGCGTCACCGGTCAGTTCGTGCAACCGCAGCAGCCTGGCGTCCAGTTGGGGCAGGCGCGAGCGGGAGGTGACCAGCACGCGGTGCCTCGCGTCGCCGGGGAGCAGGGGACGGACCTGATCCGCCGAGGAGGCGTTGTCGGCCAGGATCAGCACCGGTCCGTGCGTGCGCCCCCGCTCGGCGAGCGCGGTCCGGTAGAGCGCCGCCCGGTCGTCGGCCCGCACCGGCAGGTGTTCCTGGGGCACTCCGAGCGCGCCCAGCAACGACTCCAGCGCCGATTCCGGGGTGCCCGGGGCCTCGTCGTAGCCCCGGAGATCCACGAAGAGAGCGCCGCCGGGAAACCAGCCCCGCCCCCTCGCCGTGTGTCCGGCCACCACCGCCAGGGCGGTCTTGCCGATGCCGCCGAGGCCGGACACCGCGGTCACCAGTACCGCCGGCTCCCCGGGTGCCGACGGGTCGAGCGCGCCCAGCAGCCGCTCCAACTCCACCTCCCGCCCCGCGAATCCGGCGGTTCGAGGGGGCAGCGCGTCGTGGGCCGTGGGCGGTGTCCCGGGCCCCACGTTCACCTGTACGCCGATGACCTCGCGCAGAAAGAGCCCACGGAAGCTCACGTGATCGCCTTGATGCCAGGCCGCTCCACTGCCTGGGGCGTGTCGGTCCATCGCCGCCGCCACCCGTTCCGCGAGCTCCGGCCGGGCGGCCAGCGTGCGCGCCAGTTCCTCGGCCCAGGCGTGCAGTCGCGCGCGTGCACCGGGGTCGGTCACGGCCCGGACCAGGTCTACGGGGGCGGGGGCGAGGGCGGGAGCAGGGGCGGGAGCGGGAGCGGGAGCGGGAGCGGGAGCGGGAGCGGGAGCGGGAGCGGGGGCAGGGGCAGGGGCAGGGCCGGGCTCCACGACTGTGTCGGCGAGCCGTCCGGCCAGTTCCCGCAGCGCCGTCAGCCCCGGCTCTCCGCCCGCGCCCTCGTGCAGGGCCCCGAGCAGCGCTGTCAGAGCCGTGCTCAGCCCTTCACTCATCCCCGCCCCCGTGCCGCCCCGCCCGGTCACTTCTCCTACGGTAGAGCGCGCTCCAGCACATGGGCCAGCAGCGGGACTTGACGTACCGTGGACACATGCCCAGTGCTGAGCCCACGGTGGCGGTCCTGACCGCGCTCCCCCTTGAGTACAAGGCGGTGAAGGCCCTCCTCACGGACATCGAGGAAGTGGCGCACGACGACGGAACGTACGCCGACGTGGGGCGGGTCCCCGGACTCCCCTGGCGGATCGCGCTCGTCCGTACGGGCGTGGGTGTCCTCAACGCGTCCACCGTCACCATGCGGGTGAACAACTGGTTCCGCCCGCAGGCGGCCTTCTTCGTGGGAATCGCGGGTCGCCTGGACAAGGACCTTGAGATCGGCACCGTCGTGGTGGCCTCCAAGGTGTACGCGATCCACGGCGGCAAGCTCCGCGACGGCCGCTTCGACGTACGTCCCGCGTCGTGGCAGGTCTCCTACCGGCTGGAGCAGGCCGCGGGCAAGGCGCTGGAGGACACGGCCGAGTTCAAACCCATCGCCGTCGGCGACGTGGTGCTCGACGACGACAAGGCCGAGCTCGCGAGCTTCCTCCAGAAGCACTACCAGGACGCCGTGGCCATCGAGATGGAGGGCACGGGGTTCGCCCACGCCGCACATGTGAGCGAACACCTGAACGCCATGATCATCCGAGGTGTCAGCGACAAGGCGGACGGCACCAAGGGGGACACGGACAAGGACGGTTCCCAAGCTCTCGCGGCGAGCAAGGCGGCCGAAGCCCTCATAGCCGTACTCC
This sequence comes from Streptomyces adelaidensis, assembly GCF_016598475.1. GTDB lineage: Bacteria > Actinomycetota > Actinomycetes > Streptomycetales > Streptomycetaceae > Streptomyces > Streptomyces adelaidensis. Next base: position 126,178 of record NZ_JAEMUX010000013.1, on the reverse strand, counting down.
GCAAGCTCAAGCCCGTCGACGGCCCCACCGCCGCGCCCACCACCGCGCCCGGCGCCCACGCCGGCCGACCGGAGGCCGCGACGTACGGCGGAGACCACATCAGCCACCATGGCACGTTCAACGGCCCGGTCACCGGCAAGATCGTCAACCACTACGGGGATCAGGGCCGAAGCCAGGGCTAGCCACGGGGCACCACCGGAGCCGGCGGCTCCGCCGAGCCCCCGCTACACGTGTCTTGACTTCACCATCCCTTCAGGTCAGATTCGATGCTCCGCACGACGTCCGGGGCGCAGGGGACCCATGCCTCCCGGGGGAACAGCACGGCCATCCGTCCCTTCGCGAGGCTGGAGCGTCCCGCATGTCCAAGAGCGCGGATCCTGAGAGACGTACGACGGTGCAGGCGGGGCCCTCGCGGCGGCGGGTACTCAGGGTCGCGGCGGGGGCGGGTGCCGGGGTCGCGGCCGGTGGGCTCGCGGGGACGGCGGCCGCCGCTGCCGCGCCGGCGTCGCTCGGTACGTACGACGTGGTCGTCGTCGGCTCCGGTGCGGCGGGGATGACCGCCGCGCTGACCGCGGCGAAGCAGGGGCTGAGCTGTGTCGTCGTGGAGAAGGCGCCGACGTTCGGGGGGTCGGCGGCGCGGTCGGGGGCCGGGATCTGGCTGCCGAACAACAGTGTGATCAAGGCGGCCGGGGTGCCGGACACGCCGGCCAAGGCGGCCACCTATCTCGCGGCCGTGGTCGGGGACGACGTGCCCGCCGACCGGCAGAAGGCGTTTCTCGACCACGGGCCCGCCATGCTGTCGCTCGTCATGGCGAACAGCCCGCTGCGGTTCCGGTGGATGGAGGGGTACAGCGACTACTACCCGGAGCTGCCGGGCGGGCTGCCGAACGGACGGTCCATCGAGCCGGACCAGCTGGACGGGAACGTGCTGGGCGATGAGCTGGCGCGGCTGAATCCGGCGTATCTGGCCGTGCCGGCCGGCATGGTGGTCTTCAGCGCCGACTACAAGTGGCTGGCGCTGACCGCGGTGAGCGCCAAGGGGCTGGCCGTCGCCACGGAGTGCCTCGCACGCGGGACGCGGGCGGCGCTGCTGGGGCAGAAGCCCCTCACCATGGGGCAGGCGCTGGCGGGCGGACTGCGGGCCGGGCTGCTCGGCGCCGGTGTACCCGTGTGGCTCAACACCCCTTTGACGGAGCTGTACTTGGAGAACGGGGCCGTGACAGGAGCGGTCGTCACCCGGGACGGCGCCCCCGGCCTCGTCCGCGCCCGCCGCGGGGTCGTCGTCGGCTCCGGCGGCTTCGAGCACAACGCGGCCATGCGGGAGCAGTACCAGGAGCAGCCCGTCGGGACGCGGTGGACGGTAGGGGCGAAGGAGAACACGGGGGACGGGATCCGCGCCGGGCAACGGGTGGGCGCGGACGTGGGGCTGATGGACGACGCCTGGTGGGGGCCGGCCATACCCACCCCCGACCAGCCCTGGTTCTGTCTCGCCGAACGCACACTGCCCGGTGGGTTGTTGGTCAACGGGGCGGGCGCCCGGTTCGTCAACGAGGCGGGGCCGTACAGCGATGTCGTCCACACGATGTACGAGCGCGACACCCCGTCCGCCGGGCACATCCCCGCCTGGCTGATCGTCGACCAGAACTACCGTAACCGGTACCTCTTCAAGGACCTCGCGCCGACGTTCCCGTTCCCCGACGCGTGGTACGACGCCGGGGTCGTCCACAAGGCGTGGACACTGGACGCGCTCGCCACCGCGATCGGCGTGCCGGCCGCCGCCCTGCGCGCCACCGTCGACCGCTTCAACTCCCTTGCCCGCAGCGGCGACGACACCGACTTCGGGCGCGGCGACAGCGCGTACGACCACTACTACACGGACCCGTCGGTGCTCCCCAACTCCTGTCTGGCTCCCCTGTGGCTGCCGCCCTACTACGCCCTGCGCATCGTCCCGGGCGACCTCGGCACCAAGGGCGGCCTCCTCACCGACGCCCGCGCCCGCGTCCTGCGCCCGGACGGCACGGTGATCCCCGGCCTGTACGCGGCGGGCAACGCCAGCGCCGCCGTCATGGGCCGCAGTTACGCGGGGGCCGGGTCGACGATCGGGCCCGCGATGACGTTCGGGTACGTGGCGGCGCTCGACCTCGCCGGGAAGCTCTAGGGCGACCCGGTCGACGCCGCCTCGTCGAGCCGCAGGTCGATCCACGGGATCGTGTCGCCGTCCAGCAGATAGCGCTCGGTCTCCACGAAGCCGTGCTCGAGGGCGAACCTCAGGCCGTCCGCGTTCGATTCCAGTACGCACGTCTCGATGACCCGGGCGTCCAGTTCCCGCGCCCGCCGCAACGCCCGCTCGTACAGCTGCTCGCCGAATCCCCGCCGCCGGTGTTCGGCGAGGACGCGCGCGATGACCGTCGCCGTCGCCGTGTCCCCCTCGGGCGGGCGGACCGTGGAGTTGCCGACCAGGACGCCGTCGGCGTACGCGAGTTCCAGATGGTTGCGGACGGCTCGCTCGCGGACGTCGGCGAGGGAGAGGAGGTGGGTGGGGATGATCGTGTTGTGGACGTGGCGCCAGGCTTCGAGTTCCTCGTCGCCGGCCGCCGCACCGTCCAGGCGTTTGATGTCGAGATCGGTCACGGCGTCAGCTCAGGCATCGCCTGTGGCTCGGGCATCGTCCGCGCCCACCTCGTCGTCGAGCAGCGCGTACGCCCGTACCGGGAAGGTGCCCATGCCCTCGACGGCCGGTGGTGCGGCGTGGAAGCGGAAGCCCTGTGGGGGCAGTTGCTCCAGGCCGCGCAGGTGTTCCACGACCGGGATGCCGGCGGCCAGCAGGCCGGTGTGGGCGGGGCGGGTGCCGTCGTCGGTGTCGTCGATGTTGAGGGTGTCCATGCCGACGAGGGCGGCGCGCCGCTCGACGAGCCAGGCGACGGCGTCGGCGGTGAGGTAGGGGTGGCCGTGGCCGTAGCTGTCGGTGCCCCAGTGCCGGGCCCAGCCGGTGTGGATCAGCACCGCCCGGCCGGTGACGTCGTACGGCAGCAGCGCCTGGCGGTCCACGGCCCGGCGGTCGGCGTCCTGGACGCGTACGACGACGCCGTCGAGGTCGGTGAGCCGGGCGAGCGGCAGCCCGGCGAGGTCGTGGCCGCCGCTGAAGCGGTGGAAGGGGCTGTCGAGGTAGGTGCCGGTGTTGGAGACCATCGAGATACGGCCGATGGCGAACTCGGTGCCGGGCGCGTAGATCTCCTTCGAGGCGTCCCGGGAGAGGTGGTCGCCGATCTCGGGGCCGGGGAGGCCGGGGTAGGTGGTCATCCCGTGTCGGATGGTGTGGCTGAGGTCGATGGTGCGGCGCCCGCCTGTCCCCCGCTCCCGGGACCCGCTGGTCGTACCCCGTGACCCCTTGTGCGGCTCCCGCACCGACTCCCTGGCGCTGATGCGCACCTCGTCCACCATGAGCAGTCCGAGATGACGGACGAACAGCTCGGCCAGCTCGTCGTCACCGATCGCCGCGTCCGGCACGTCCAGCATGAAGCCCCGGGTCCGCAGGTCGCCGCCGTTGCCGAAGGTCACCTCGGCGTCGAACCGGACCCGCCACCGCTCATCGTCGTGGTTCTCGCTCATGTCCTGATCTTCCATGCGGTGTCACTTCATCACAAGCAAGATTTACTGAAGCGGCACTACGGTACGGCTTATGGAACTGGACCCCCGCCGACTGCGCGTCCTGCGTGCCGTGGCGCTGCGCGGCGGTGTCGTGGACGCGGCGAAGGTGCTGCATCTGACCCCGTCGGCCGTGTCCCAGCATCTCGCTCAGCTGGAGCGGGAGGTCGGTCAGCCGCTGGTGGACCGTTCGCGGCGCCGGGCGGGGCTGACCCCGGCGGGGCGGCTGCTGGCGGCGCGGGCCGAGCGGATCGAGCAGGAGCTGGCCGAGGCGCGCCGTGAACTCGCCGAGCTGACCGGCCGTTCGACCGGGGCGGTGACGGTCGCCGCGTTCTCCTCCGCCGTGTGCCATCTGCTCGTCCCGGCGCTGGACGCACTGGCCCGCACCCACCCCGGTCTGGAACCGAGGGTGGTGGAGGCGGAGGGCCCGCAGGCGCTGCGCGAACTGCGTACCGGTGGCCTCGACCTGCTGGTCGTCGAGTACGACAGCGACGATCCCGATCCGGACGAGCGGGGGCGGGGGCGGGACCTGGCGTCCGCGCCGGTCGCCGACGACGAGTACCGGGTGATCACCCCGGCCGAGTGGTCGCCCGCGCCCCGCTCGGTGAAGGACCTCGCCGACCGGCCGTGGATCGCGGGCCCGCCCGACACGGCGTGCGGCCGGGCCCTGGCACGGATCTCCACCCAGTACGGCTTCACCCCGCGCCGCGTCCACACCGGCCTGGAGTTCCCGACCGTCCTGGCCCTGGTCCGGGCCGGCCTCGGCGCCGCCGTCGTCCCCACCCTCGCCCTCACCGACGCCCCGGCCGACACCGTCGCCCTCCCCACCGTCCCGATGGCCGGCCACCGCCGTATCGCGGCGGTCTGGAGAGCCGGCCGCTCCGGCCCGGAACCCCGGACCACCGCCTTGGTCGAGGCCCTCCGGGAGGCCGCTCTGAACCTGGGGCTGACGCCCGCGCCCTGAGGGGGCGGGCGGCAGTCGCTGTTGTGATGGGTTCATCAGAACTGGGATCGATCTCGCCCACGGAGCTACACTCGCCGCATGCTGACGCCAACCCCGCCCGACAAGCCCAGCCACTCCGGTAACACCGATAACTCCAGTGGCTCCAGCGGCTCCAGCGACTCCAGCGGCTCCAGTGGGCCGAGCAAGCCCGGCAACCGCTTCGAGCGGCGCCGCGCCGAGACCCGTCAGGCGCTCGTGCGCGCGGCCCGGCAGATCATCGCCGAGAGCGGTGACACCGGGGCCAGCATCCAGACGATCGCCGAGCGCGCGGATGTCGGCTTCGGCTCGTTCTACAACCACTTCACGTCGAAGGCGGAGCTGTTCGACGCGGCGGTGGTGGACGCCCTGGAGGAGTTCGGCCAGACCTTCGACGAGCGGCTGACCGGGATCGGCGACCCGGCGGAACTCGTCGCGGCCGGCTTCCGCTTCAGCGCCCTGATGGTCGACTCGCACCCGGAGCTGATGCAGGTCCTGCGCCACCGCGGACTCAGCCACATCCACTCCGACAAGGGCCTCGCCCCGCGCGCTCTGCGGGATCTCCAGGCCGGCATCGTCTCGGGCCGCTTCCTCCCCGCCGATCCGGCGGTCACCCTGGCCGCGATGGGCGGGTCCCTGCTCTCCCTCGTGGAGCTGCGGTTCACCCGCCCCGACCTCGACGGCGCCGAGACCGCCGCGAACCTCGCGGAGCTGATCCTCCGCATGCTGGGCGTACCACCGGACGAGGCCCACGAGGTGGCCCGACGCCCGCTGCCCGGCCTCGACGACTGACGAGACCGGGCGGAACGGGCGGAACGGGGGGAACGGAGGAACGGGGGGGGGGAACGGGCGGGCTTCCCGGAGGAGTTACCGGACGGACTTGGCGTTCGCGGATTCCGCGTTCGTGGTGGGCTCCCCGTTCGTGGACTCCTCGTTCGCGGACTCGGCGTGCTCGGCCTCGCGGCCCGCCTCCGCCGCACCCGACGCCCGCTCATCACGCATCGCCCGGCGCCCCGGCAGGACCGCCAGGACGATCACCGTGCCGACGGCCATGATGATCCCGCCGATGAGGCTGGCCTGGGCGACGCCGTGAGCGAAGGCCTGGTTGACGGCGTCGACGACCGCCTGGGCCTGCTGCGGACCGCCGGAGGGGTCCTGCGCGATGCGCTGGGCGACGGCCAGGCCTCCGCCGACCGAGTCCTGGGCGGTCTCCAGCGCGGCGGCCGGGAGCCGGTTGCCGACCAGGTCGGCCAGCTCGTCCCGGTAGGCGGTGCCCAGCAGCGAGCCGAGGATGGCGATGCCCAGCGAACCGCCCAGCTCCAGCGCGGTGTCGTTGGCGCCGCCGCCGACACCCAGCTCCGACTCCGGGAAGGAGTCCATGATCGTGTCGGTGGCCGGGGAGACGCTCAGCCCGATCGCGAAGCCGAGCAGCAGCATCGGCGCCAGGAAGTCGGCGTACGTCGAGCCCTTGTCGACCTGGGTGAGCAGGAACACCCCCGCGGTGCCGATGACCATGCCGGTGGTGACCATGGCCTTCATGCCCAGCTTCGGGGTCAGCCGTCCGGTCGCCGCGGCGCCCACGAAGACGGCACCGGCCAGCGGCAGCAGCCGTACACCTGTGTCCAGGGCGTCGTAGCCGAGGACGAACTGGAGGAACTGGGTGGAGTAGTAGATCGCGCCGAAGGTGCCGAAGAAGAAGAACAGCACCGCGAGCATCGAGCCGCTGAAGGGGCGCTCGGCGAACTTGCGCACGTTCAGCATCGGGTGCGGGTGGCGCAGCTCCCAGGCCACGAAGGCGACCAGACCCACGCCGGCGGCGACGGCCGCGGTGACCGGGCCGACGCCCCAGCCGAAGTGCGGACCCTCGATGGCCGCGTACACCAGTGAACCGACCGAGACGATCGACAGCAGACCGCCGACGTAGTCGATACGGCCCATGCCCTCCGCCTTCGACGGCGGCACCAGGGCGAGCGCGCCGACGACGGCGAGGACGGCGATGGGCACGTTGATCAGGAAGGTCGAGCCCCAGGCGTGGTCCTCCAGCAGCCAGCCGGCGACCAGCGGGCCGAGCGCGATGGCCAGGCCCGAGGTCGCGGTCCAGGCCGTGATGGCCTTGGCCCGCTCGGCCCTCGGGAAGGACGCCACCAGCAGGGACAGCGTGGCCGGCATCACCACGGCGGCACCGACGCCCATGACCGCCCGGGCCGCGATGACCAGCGCGGTCTCGTCGACCAGGCTGCCCATCACCGAGCCACCGGCGAAGATCACCAGGCCCGCGATCAGCGCGCCGCGACGGCTGTACTTGTCGCCGATCGAGCCCAGCACCAGCATCAGCGCGGCGTACGGGACGGTGTAGCCGTCGACGACCCATTGCAGATCACTGCTGCTCAGGCCCAGGTCGGTCGTCATGTCCGGCGCCGCCACGATCAGTGACGTGTTCGCCATGACCACGATCAGCAGGCTCAGGCACAGCACGAGCAGCGCCCACCAGCGCCGCGCGTACGGCCCGGTCATCTTCTCCACGGGGGTGTTCGCGAGGAAGGGCATCGGAAGCTCCTAAAGGACGGTAGGGCGAGCGGGACGACTTAATTGCTCACCGATGTGCAGACTAGTTTATTGCCCACCGCTGTGCAAATATCGCGGTGAGCCCCTTCCGCTCCCCGGTCCCCCGAACCCCGATGTCCAAGCTCCGCTCCCCGCTCCCTGCTCCCCCGCGCCACCACTCCCCGACCTCCGCTCTCTGATCCATGAGGTGCCGATGTGACCAGCCGACCCGCGTCGACGACGCCGTACGCGGCGCAGCGCCGTGACGCGCGCGCCACCCGCGCCCGGATCCTGGAGGCGGCCAGGCAAGAGCTGACCCGCGACCCCGACAGCCGCCTCGCCGACATCGCCGGAGCCGCCGGGGTGGCCCGGCGCACGGTCTACGTCCACTTCGCCGGCCGGGCCGCGCTCGTCGAGGGCCTCGCCGCGGAGGCCGCGGAGGCGATCCGGCTGGCGGTCATGGCCACCCCCGCCCCGGCCCCCGACGCCGCGACCGACCTGGCAGGCTTCGTCCTCACCGTGTGGCCGGTCGGCGACCGCTTCCGCACCCTCATCCGGCTGGCCCGCCAGGACCTCGGCCCCGACCGTGTCAACGAACTGCTGGCCCCGGCCCGCGACCTGGTCACCGGGATACTCACCCACGGTCAGCGGCAGGGCGTCTTCCAGACCACCGTCCCGCCCGCCCCCCTCAGCCGGGCCATCGAGGCCCACCTGCTGACCCTGCTCGACTGCGTCAACAACGGCATCTGGTCCGACGACGGCACCAGCGCGGCCACCGCGGCCCTGATCGCCGCGGGCGTCGCCCCCGACGAGGCCTCGGCGAAGGTCCGACGCCTGCGCGGGACCGGGCCCTTCTGACACTCCCGCGATACCGAAGCCCCCGAAGAACTCGAAGCACCCGAAGCCCTTGAAGCCCTTGAAGCCCTCTGGAGGAGGACTCATGCACCGCTCCCAGCCCGAGTACGACTACGTATACGAGTACGGCCACGACTACGACTACGGCAGCAACACCGGCACCGGCACCGGCACCGGCACCGGCCAGGCGTACGAGCCGTACCAACCGCCCCGGCGCACCCGCCGTTGGCGCCGACGGCCGCTCGCGATCGCCGCCGCCTCGGCGGTCGTCCTCGTCCTCGCCCCGGTCGCGGTCGACCGGGCCGTGGCCGCGCGCATCGAGTCACGTACGGCGCAGGCGTTCCAGGAGGGCATGGACACGCCCCTGCCCCCGAAGGTGGAGGTCCACGGCTTCCCCGTCCTGGCCCAGGCGGCCTCCGGCACTCTGGACCGGGTGGACATCACCGCTCACGACATCCCCGCCGACGGCTCCGACCGCCCGCTGCCGGTGACCGAACTCGCCCTGGAACTGGAGGGGTTGACGAAGTCGGACGACGACAGCGAGGCCCGGGCCCGCTCGGCGGAGGCGACCGCCCAGCTGTCGTACCGGGACATGTCGAACGCCCTCGGCATGGAGATCTCCCAGGGCTACGGCGCGGACCGGATCCGCGCGAGCGTCCTGACGCCCCTCGGTTTCGAGGTCACCGCGACTACGGCCGTCTCGGTGGCCTCCGGCAACCGCATCGCATTCAAGGACTTCAAGGTCGCGGGCCGCGTCGCCCTGCCCGACGTCGGCGAGAAGCTCCTCGACAAGGCCTTCGCGCAGCCGATCGAGCTACGGAACATCCCCGACGGCCTGCATCTGCGCTCGGTCACCACCACCGCGAACGGCCTCACCGCCCACTTCTCCGGCAAGTCGGTCACCTTCCACCGTTCCTGAACGGTCGAGGACTCCTCACCGCCCGGCCCCGGCATCCGTCCCCGCCTCCGCCTCCGCCCCGGCGCCAGTACCCGTACCTGTACCCGTATCCGCGTCCGTATCCGTTTCCGAGCCGCTGTCATCGCCACCCGTGGACGCCCCGTCTCCGTCCCCGCCGCCGTCACTCGTGGACTCCTCACCCGTCTCCTCGGTCACGACGATCACCGTGCTGCCGGCCGCGACCTCGCTGCCCGCCTCCGGGGTCGCGGCGGTGACCACGGAGTCGGACGCCTGGGAGTAGCCGGAGGCGACGCTGACCCTCAGCCCGAGTCCGCCCAGTTCGTCCTGGACCTCGGCGAGGGTGCGGCCGACGACGTCGACGGGGATCTGCACGGTCTGAACGGCCTGGGCGATCCGGACGTCGACGGACGAGCCGGGCTCGATCTCCTCGCTCTCCGCGACGCTCTGCCCGACGACGGTCCCGGCCTCGGCGCCGCTCTCGACCTCGGTCGTCCCGCCCAGCTTCAGATCCTGCTCGGCCAGCAGCTTCCGGGCCTCGCTCAAGGTGCTGCCGGTGAGGTCGGGGACCGTGGACCTCGCGGCCCGCTCGGCCACCGTGAGGGTGATCTCGGTGCCCTTCTCCGCCTGCTCGCCGCCCTCGGGGTCCTGCTTGAGGACGGTGCCGGCGTCCTCGGTGCCGGACTCCGCCTGCCGGGTCCGCACCTTGAAGCCCTTGTCCTGAAGAATCCGTACGGCGTCGTCCTCGTCCTTGTCGGTGACGTCCGGCACCTCGACCTTCGGCGCACCCGTCGAGACGGTCACCGACACGGCCTCCCCCTTGGCGAGTCGGCCCTCCACCGGAGTCTGCTCGCACACGTACCCCTTGGGCTGCGCGTCACAGGGCTCCCGTTTCTCGACGGTGACGGTGAGGCCGACGTTGTCCGCCGCCGCCCGCGCGTCGTCGAGGCTCTGCCCGACCAACTCCGGTACGTCCGTCCTGCCGTCGTCGGCCCCACCGCCCCCGAGCATCAACCAGCCGACCAGGACAGCCATGGCGACGACGGCGACACCGGCCACGACGAGCGCGACGTTCCCTCGCCGCCGGCCGCCCCTTTTCTCCTCTTCCCCGGCATCGTCGTGCGGGTGGGCGGCTGCCTGCTGCGTGACTGCCGGGTGGGTGACCGCCGGGTGGGTGACCGCCGTCGCCCCGGCCCCGAGGCACGCCTCGACATCGGCGAGCATCTCCTCGGCGGACTGATAGCGGTACGCCCGCTCCTTCGCCAGGGCACGCAGGACGATCACGTCCACCTCGGGCCCGATCTCGGGGTTGTACAGGCCGGGCGGCTGCGGCTCCTCCTGGATGTGCTGGTACATCACCGCCATCGGCGAGTCACCGGTGAACGGCGGCCGGTAGGTGAGGAGTTCATAGAGCAGACAGCCCACCGAGTACAGGTCGGACCGCGCGTCGATGTCCTGCCCCAGCGCCTGTTCCGGCGAGAGGTACTGGGCGGTCCCGATGACGATCGACGTCTGGGTCATCCCGTCGTCCCGCGCGTCCCGGGCGATCCCGAAGTCCATGACCTTGACCTGCCCGGCCTGCGTGAGCATGACGTTGGCCGGCTTGATGTCCCGGTGCACGATGCCGTGCTGATGGGAGTGGGCGAGCGCCCGCAGCACGCCGGCCGTCAGCTCCAACGCGCGCGGGACGGACAGCCGCGGCCCCGAGTACAGGGCCTCGCTCAGGGTCGTCCCGTCGACGTACTCCATCACGAGGTACGGCAGCGGGGCTCCGCCGTATCCCATCCCGTCGCCCGTGTCGTACACGGCGGCGATCTCGGGGTGGTTGAGCGACGCCGTGGACTGGGCCTCCCGCCGGAATCTCTCCTGGAAGGCCGGATCCCGCGCGAGATCGGCCCGCAACGTCTTCACCGCGACACCACGGTCCAGCCGCACGTCGTACGCGAGATGCACCTCGGCCATGCCACCGCTGCCGAGCAGCAGCCGCAGCTCGTACCGGTCGCCGAGTACCGCCACCGGGTGGAAGAAGGTCGGGTCGTCTGTGCCGCCGAGGTTCACTGCACTTCTCCACACGGGTCGGAAGTCAGGGCAGCAAGATAATTGCACATCGACGGGTAGTTATCTTCCGTGCCCAGGGCACGCCGAACGAGAGGCTGCTCACGCACCCGGTGCGGTCGAGCCCCGCCGAGCGGGCAGAACCCTTGGTCGGCGGGCCAGCCGTACGACGACTCAGGCGTCCTCGGCCGCCGCCGCCGTCGCACGCATCGCCGCCGCGACCTCCTCGGCCACGGCACTCGCCCGCTTCTCCGGCACGCCGGCCCCGATGAGGGTGGCCACGGCGATCCGGGATCCGTCGTCCTCCCACGCCCCGGTGTTGACGGCCTCCAGGAGGGCGACGTGCATGGCCTCCAGCCCGGCGCTCAGTACGGCGGGCGGCAGATGGGAGTGGAAGACACCGTCCAACTGGCCCCGCTCCAGGATGGCCGTGACCTCGTCGCGGGCCGGCGCCAGCACGGCGGCCACCCGCTCGATCCCCAGGTCCCGCCGGGCCAGCGCCAGAAGCATCCGGTAACGGTCCCCCACGGGCCACATGGTGAACACGAACTGGGCCAGCGCCCGCTCGGCCGGCTCCGTGGGCTTCGGCCCGGCCGCCACCGTGCTCCGCAGGGTCTCGGAGGCCTCCTCGGCGAGGGCCTCCAGCAGCGCCGCCCGCCCTGGGAAGTGCCCGAAGAGAGTGCGCCGCACGACCCCGGCGGCCCGCGCCAGCTCCTCCAGCGTGACGTCGGGGTTCCGCCCCAACTCCTCCCGGGCCGTGGCCAGAATGCGTGCCCGATTGGACCGCGAATTACGACGCAACGGCTCGCGGCCCACGGATTTGGTCACGGAGACAACCTCGGAGGATCAGTACGGGCGGAGGACGGCGGAACGGGTAACGGCGAAACGGAGCACAGCCGAACGGAACGAACGTCAGGCCCATTTTGGCACGACGGACCAAGGGACGAGAGGACTGCGCCAGGGAACCGGGGCCCCCGGACCCCCTCCCGGGGAGCCGCGGCTCAGTGGGGTGGCCCCGCGCCGTGCAGGAGCGTGTCGACGACGAGTGCGCAGCGCCCGTCGACGGCCCCGAGGACCTCCTCGGCCGCACCCTCAGCCTTCTCGGTGACGGGGACAGCGCCGCGTACGACGGCACCCTGGGCGGCGACCACGAGGACCGGGCGGGTCGTGGAGCGGCCGCCCGCGCGCTGCTGAGGGCGGGACGCACCGCCAGGATCGACATCGGCGGATCGGCATGGGCCGGGATTCCGAGACCTGCCCCGCCGACCTCTCGCTCCTCGTCCACACCCACGCCGCCCCACCCCTCATGCTGATCTTCGGCGCCGTCGACTTCGCCGCCGCCCTCAGTCAGGCCGGGGCCTTCCTGGGCTACCGGGTCACGGCCTGCGACGCCCGGCCCGTCTTCGCCACCGCCGCCCGCTTCGCGCACGCGGACGAGGTGGTCGTCGACCGACCCCACCGCTCGCTACCTGGCCGCCACCGAGGTGGACGCCCGCACCGCCATCCGCGTCCTCACCCACGACGCCGAATTCGACATCCCCCTCCTGAGCCCGGCGCTGAGCCTCCCCGTCGGCCACGTCGGCGCGATGGGCTCCCGCCGCACCCACGAGGACCGCGATCGGCGGCTGCGCCGATCCGGCGTGTCCGAGCGGCAGCTCACCCGCCTGCACTCCCCGATCGGCCTCGGCCTCGGGGCCGATCGGGGAGTGCACCCGAGGAAACAGCCATCTCCATCGTCGCCGAGATCATCGCCCGCAGCCACGAGGCCACCGGCCTGCCCCTCTCCCACGGCACCGGCCCCCTCCACCGCCGCCCGGTCCCGACGCCCCGCTCACCTCACAGGCCGCTCGAACCGCCACCTGAAGCCGCGCATCGCGGTCGCCGGTTCTGATCATTCCCCGCGCTCGTCCGCCGGTGGCGGCAGCTGGTCGTCCGGCACGATGTGGACCGCTGCCTCCTCGGCACCCGCCGCTCCGCCGTCGATGCCCTGGTCATCGGCGACGAGTTCCTTGGTGGTGTCCGGGTGCGCGCCCTCGTCGGGCGCCACCAGGCGGCCGGCGCGGTCCGTGCCGGCCTCGGGGTCGCGTGGTTCGCCCTCGCCGCCGGGCAGGTCGCCGATACCGTCCCCGGCCGGCTCCCGCACGTCGGGAACCTCCTGCCGCAGTCTTTCGTCGAGGGACTCCCCCTCACGCTGCTCGGCCGCCGTGGTGCCCGCCTTGGTGACGCCGAGCGGCTTCTCCGGCGGGGAGTAGCCCTCGTCCAGCATGTCGTCGTAGGTCCGCTCGTCCACCGCGTCCTGGAGATCCAGCGGGGCGGCGTCCTCCTGCTCCTCGTTGCTCCCGGTGGGCTGATAGACGTCGTCCGCCATCGTCTCGTCGCTCATGTCCGCCTCCCCGGTGGATTCGGTGATCTTCAGGAGCTTCCCCTCGGAAGTACCGAGTACCGGGTACCGAGTACGCGGTGCTTGATGCCGGTGCTTGATGCACTGATCGACAGCTCACTCGCCGTACTCGCCAACGGATACGCGTGGCTGCCCGACCGCCGACGCCGTACCGCCGCGCCCGCGGTGCGGGCCCGGGTCATGGGACAGCACGCCGTCGCCCTGCACGGGCCGGAAGCGGTGCGGTCCTTCTACGACGAAGGGCATGTGAAGCGCCGTACAGCGCTCCCGGTCCGGTGCTGAGCACCCTGTTCGGGCACGGAGCGGTACACACCCTGGACAGAAGGGCCCACCGCGTACGCAAGGACCTGTTCCTCTTCTCCCTGCTCACCGGGCCGGAGGCGGTCGCCGGCGTCGTGGAGCGCGTCGTCTCGGTGTGGGACGAGGCCGCGGAGTCGTGGCCGGGCCGCCCGGCGGTCGTGCTGTTCGACGAGGCGAGCCGGATTCTCACCCGAGGCGTCTGCGAGTGGGCCGGAATCCCCCTCGAGTACGCAGCGGGTTCGTCATCGAGGCCGTGCGGGAATGGCGCCGGCCCACAGCGCGGGACGAGCGGCGGGCTGACGCGGCGGGCTGACGGTGGTTGCCGGCCGGTGGCTCACGCGACTCGCGCGACTCACGCGCCCAACGGATTGCGGCTCATCCGCCGTCCAGCGGTGACGGCCGCGCCCACCAGCGCGGCGGCGACGGCCGTCCTGCGCATCGCGGTGCGCCGCCGCCCGCCCCAGCCGCCGTGCACCGCCCCTTCCCCGGGAGCCGGTACGTGCAGCGCTCCGTGGGTGTCGGGAGCCCTCTCGTCGTGAGCCAGATGAGTCCTGTGCGCCTGCCGCGCCATCGCCCGCTCCGCGATCCCCGGTGTCCACCGGGCCTGCCGTACGAGCGCGCTGCCCGCGGGCCCGACCACCACTTCACGACGCGGGTGATGGACGAGATCGACGACGGCCCGGGCGACCCGCTCGGGGCTGTACACCGGAGGCATGGCGACCACCTTGCGCCCGGTGTAGTTGGCCGCCTGCTCGAAGTGTGGGGTGTCGATGGTCGCGGGCATCACGGTGCACACCCGAATGCCCTTCGCCCCCTCCACCCGTAGCTGCTGGCGCAGGCTCGATCCAAGCCCTTGGACAGCGTGCTTCGACATGCTGTACGGGTGGCTGTACGGCTGGGCGGCGGCGCCCGCGACGGACGAGATGTTGACCAGCGTGCCCGTACCCTGCTCCCGCATCACGCGCAGAGCCGCTCGGGCCCCGTACACGTAACCCATCACATTGACGTCCAGGACCCTGCGGAAGTCCTCCAGCGGCACGTCCTCGAACAGGCCGAACGCGTTGACGGCCGCGTTGTTGACCCAGACGTCGATCCTGCCGAAAGCCTCCACGGCACGCCGCGCCAGATTCTCGACCGCCCCGGCATCCGCCGTGTCGGTCGGCACGATCAAGGTCCGCGCCCCGCGATGCTTGTCGCACTCCTGCGCGGCCGCCTCCAGAGCCTCCTCCCGGCGCGCCGCCAACACCACGGCGCATCCCTTGCGTGCGAAGGCCTCGGCCGTGGCCCGCCCGATCCCGCTGGACGCCCCGGTCACCACCACCACGTGATCCCTCAGTCCCATGTCCTGCCTCCTCAGGTCTGCCCCGAGCCGGACGGGTACCCCGGACGGGCGAGCCATCGCGATGGCTCGCCCGTCCCACTCCTCCCCGGGCCGGACCTCCTCACGTACTGCCCGGCCCGCCGCTGCCGAAGGACCCACCGGACCCGGGATCCCAGCGCGGGCGTTTCTGGTCCTGACTCGGCCTGCTGCCGGATCCGTGCAGGTCGTGCGGGGTGAGCCGCTCGCTCCCGTCCTCCGCCCTGGGCACCTCGTCCGGCTCCCGCATCTCCCGGGTCTCGCGCACCGGCCCGTCCGCAGGCCCAGTGGGATGTTCACCGCGCCGGGGGGTTCTCGACTCGCGGCGCCGCACCTTCATGCCGAGCCGCACCGCCCAGATGAGCCCACCGGCGACAACCAGACCGACGATGAGGATCGCGAGCCCACCGCCGGGATTCGTCGCAGCCGCTTCGTATCGGATCGTGGTCATTTCCGCCGGGTACCCGCGCGAGGCACGGTCAATACTCCGTCCGCGCGCCGCCCGGGTACGTCGACCTCGCCCTCATGCGGGCACATGCCCACGCCGGTGCCCGCGCCCGTGTCCCCGGCTGGTGATCAGCCGTACGGCGCGCCGACGCATCCCCTCGACACTGCCCAGCACCGCGCCGAGTGCGGCACGCGGCCCGTTGCCGTGGTTGAGCCGGGCCGACACCATCGGTGCCCTGCACGCCGAGAGGGCGAGTGCGAGTGCGAGTGCGAGTGCGAGTGCGAGTGCGAGTGCGAGTGCGAGTGCGCCGACACCGGCCGCGTTCGCTCGGATCGCCCACCCCGGACGCCCGCCTGCCGACAGGCGCTCGAACCGCCGCCACGCGTGCTCACGGCACGGTGACCACTGCCTTGCCCCGGGCGTGGCCATGCTCCACATGCCGCACGCCCTCGGCCGTGTCGGCCAGGGAGTAGGTCCGGTCGACAACCGGGGTGAGCGTGCCGGCCTCGATGAGCGCGGTGACGGCGAGCAGGTCGTCGTGGGCCGGCCCGGCCGGGGCGGCCGGGAGGATCGGGCGGAGCTGCTGCCGGACGAACCCGTTGACCGCCATCAGCCGCAGCAGGGAGCCCACCGCCCCGAACACATGGCCGGGCGAGCCGCCGCCGTTGGCCACCAGAATCCCTGTCGGGGTGAGCGCCTGGCGCAGCCGGCTCAGCGGGCGGTTGCCCACGTTGTCCAGGATCACGTCGTAGTGCGTGCGCCGGTCGGTGAAGTCGTCCCGGGTGTAGTCGACGACGTGCGCGGCGCCCAGTGAGCGCACCAGGTCGACGTTGCGGGTGCCGCAGACCCCGGTGACCTCCGCGTCCAGGGCCGCGGCGATCTGCACGGCGAACGTGCCCACGCCACCGGCGGCCCCGTTGACCAGCACACGCTGTCCGGCCTTCACCCGGCCCACGGTCCGGATGCCGCGCAGGGCGGTCACCGCCCCCACCGGTACGGCCGCGGCCTGCTCGAAGGTCAGACTCGCGGGCTTGGGCACCAGCAGATCCGCGGTGGTGCGCGCGAACTCGGCGAAGGAGCCCGGACAGAAGCCCAGCACCTCGTCGCCGGGCTTGAACCCGCGTACGCCGGAGCCGACCGCCTCCACCTGTCCGGCCGCGTCGATCCCGGCCACCCGGCACTTCGGCCGGGTCAGCCCCACGGGCCCCATCAGCCGCGCTACGAACGGGTCGCCGCGCATCATGTGCCAGTCGTAGGGGTTGACCGCGGCGGCACGCACCCGCACCAGCACCTGGTCGGCCCCGACTTCGGGCCGGTCGATGTCCGCCAGCCGCAGAATGTCCGGCGGGCCGAACCGCTCCTGAACGATCGCCTTCATCGACTCTCCCCCATACCTCGTACGGATGTACGGCGTACACCTACCTGATGGCACGGTAGGTGTACGCCGTACACCCGTCAAGGGCCGGCCCGTTCCCGGTGACAACGATGACGAAGGCGCAGGTCAGTGAAGGCGCAGGTCAGTGAAGGCGCAGGTCAAGTGAAGGCGCAGGCGAAGGTGAAGGGCGCAGGTGAAGGGCGCAGGTGAAGGGCGCAGGCGAAGGTCAGCCCGTGCCGTGGAGCCGCTCCAGGCCGTCCAGCGTCAGGTCGAGAGCGAACTCGAACTCGAACTGGTCGTCGCAGCCCGACCCGACCACGGACTCCTGGTCGTGAGCGACCGCCATGGCCAGTTCGGTGATGTGGGGGTAGCGCGCGGCCATCTCCTCGGGCGGCATCGCGTCCGGATCGGGCTCACGGTCAGAGGTGTCCTCGAACAACTCCTGGGAGAAACCCAGCAGGCGGCTGCCCATGACATGCATCGCGTGATGGACCAGGTCGATCGAGAACCCCCCGGCCCGAAAGATCCCGATCATCGAGTCCAGGTACTCCATGACCGCGGGCGTCGGCGTGGTCCGGGCCTTGATCCGCGACTCGATGACCTCGGGCGCCCACGGGTGGCGCAGCAGCATGCGGCGGGCCGACAGCACCCGGCGGCGAACGGCGGTCTTCCAGTCGGTGTCGCCGACCGGCGGGTCGATCTCAGCGACGAGGACGTCGATCATGCCGTCCAGCAGCTCGTTCTTGTTGGCCACATGCTTGTACAGCGCCATGGGCACGACGCCGAGCACCTGCGCGATCTTGCGCATGCTGAGCGCGTCGACTCCGCCTTCGTCGGCGAGGGCGACAGCGGCAGCCAGAACCCGCTCCTTGTTCAAGGGAGCGCGGGGTCGCGTGGCGGAGCCGGCCTGTGTGGTCATCTCCACCATCCCCTCTTCCGCGGGCGAGGCCCGGAGCCGACCGGCCTTCCCGTCGACGAAGGTACAGCGTCGTGGATCAGGACATGTTCTTCGTCATCGCAAGCCCTGGTCGACCTGAGGCGCGAGATCGCCGAACGCGACGACACCCTGATCGACATCGTTCCGCGGTGGCGACCCCGCACATCGCTCTTGCCCGGCGAGCCGGTGCCGCAAGGCCGTGGCCTCGGGAGCACCCAGGGCGTCGAGGATCTCCAGGGCCTCCGTCCAGTACGGCACCGGGTCGGCGGTCGCGGCGGCGACCGAACTCGACGGCGACGACCGGCTGCCCGTACTCCAGCCCGCAGTGGGCGAGCACGGTCAGCGCCTCGTTCTCCACCAGGCGGTATTCCGAGCGGCGGGCCAGATCGAGTGCGGCGGTGGCCCGCCGGCGATCGGTGGGAACGGAGACGGAGGCCGGCCCGAGGAGGGAGCGCGCCTCGATGTCGCGGGCCCCGCGCCTACGGGCCGGGTGTCAGCGCCTCCTCGAAGGCCGTGGCCGCCTCGTCCCGGCGGCCGACCGTCAGCAGGACCCCACCGAGGGCGAGCTGAGCGGTGGCGCGGCTGTGGCTGTCGCCGTCCTCGTCGCTGAGGGCGGCGGCGGTCCGGGCGGCGTCCAGGGCACCCACGAGAGGCACCCACGAGATCCCCGGTGTCGCACCGGACTCGTCCGCCCAGAACGCGAAGCCGTTATTGACCATGGCGGCGCCGACCTGCTCCGCCATCTGCGGCCCCGTCCCGGCACTCGCGGCCGTCGAGGGCGCCATGAGACACGCGGTGAGCACGGCCGGCGTCGCGGGGACGAGGGCCGGGTGCCGTCGTCCGGTTCTGGTTCTGGTTCTGGTTCTGGTTCTGATGACCATGTCTTCTCCTTCAGGCGTGGGGCCCAGCATGTGCTGCGCCGTGGTTCCCAAGGTAGGAAGCGGCCAGGTCAGTACGGCTGGACCGGATCTGCACCCTCCACCGCGGCGACTCCCGGCCCCCGCCCGGCATGCCGGTCGCCCCCTGCCGACGGGGCGACCGCCGCCCCCTGAAGGGCGGCGTTGGGGAACTTCAGCTCCCGGGGGTCGTACCGGTCGTCGGAGGGCGGGTTTCCGCGGCGATCCGGTGGTGTTCCTGATCAGCCAGTTCGGAGACGGCGAGGGCCCCGCACGCAACGGCCAGGGACTTCATCTCTTCCAGCTCGGCGAGTGCTTCGGCCCGGTGGCCGGAGGCAGCCAGTGCGGTACCGGCCGTCAGGCGGGCCATGGCCTCGTTGAGGGGCATCCGGGCCGCGCGAAACTCGGCAGCGGCCCGGCACGCGGTGGGACTTGCCGCCGGGTTCTGCCGGGCCATCTGCGCCTCGGCGCGGGCCAGCAACGCGAAACCCCGGCCGGGCGGCAGGTCTGAGGCCGCGGCGGCGCCGGCACGGTCGGCCCACATCTCGGCAGCTGTCACGTCTCCCAGGGCCAGTTCAGCGACAACGAGCAGCCGGAACCACATCGGGCGGACCGGGGCTTCGAACCCGAGCAGGTGCGGGCCGCCGCCCGCTTCGAGCACCTTGCTGACACAGCCCTGCGGATCGCCGTTGAGCAGCAGCGTCTGGCCGAGCATCCCCACCATCGCCGACCGGTGCGCGCCCAGTGCGGGGCCGGCCGTGGAGAGTGACTCCTCACAGATCTTCAGTGCTCCGGCGAAGTCTCCCCGCCACAGCAGCACTGCCGCGCTCACCACCTCGGCCAACGAGCGCGGCTCGCCGCTGCCGACGAGTGACGCCGCCTCCAGGGCGTCGTCGGCGTAGGTCGCCGCCTCGTCCAGGCGTCCGAGCCACAGGTAGGCGTAGGCGGAGGCGGCGAAGAGATCGGCGAGCACAAGGCTCTGGCCGGTGCGGCGGGACACCTCCAGGCCTCGGCTCAGATGGCGCAGCGCGGGTTCGTAGCGTCCGTGGAGCATCTCCGTCCAGCCCGTCATGACGAGCGTGTCCATCTGCCCGGCCAGTTGCTGGTCGTCGGTGTCGTCGAGCACTTCCACCACGGGGTCGAGGTAGTCGGCCGCCCGGGTGTCGCCCGCGAAGGTATGGGCCAGGGCCAGGAGAGCGCGGACCGCGGTGGTCTGCGGCGGGTCGCCGAGGCGTTCCGCGGAGTGCAACGCGCGTTCGCCCCAGTCGATGGCCGTGGAGAAGTCGTTCGTACGAAGCGCGACCACCGCGACACCCAACTCCAAAGTGGCGGTCTCGGGCCGCAGTTGGCCCTCGTGGTCCGCCAGCTCCCGGAGCAGCAGAACCATGGCCTCCTCGTACCGGCCGAGCGCCCACTCCATGGTGGCTCGCAGGGCGGTCAGCTGGGCCCGCCGGCCGCTTGCTCGCGCGGGCAGGAGGGTGGCGGCCGTGCGCAGGATGTCGCGGCTTTCCAGCAGCCGCCCGGCCATGCCCAGCGCATTGGCCTGCTGGAGCCAGAGTTCGGGCCGCAGCCGACTCTGCTCGCCGAGCAGCCGCAAGGCTTCCTGTGTCCAATGCGCGGCGGTGGCCGGTGCGATCGTCATCACCTGACGGGCGGCCCGTACGAGGACGTCCACGGCATGCTCGTCCCCCACGCGCGCCGAACGCTCCACGTGCGACGCCTGGGCGGTCAGCGGTGCGCCGTGCAGCGCCAGGCCGTCCGCGGCACGGGTATGCGCCTCGATCCGCCAACCGGCGCCCGCCCCCTGGTACACCGCTGCCCGCACCAGCGGATGCCGGAACCGGAACTGGCGCGTGGAGCCGATCTGACGTACGAGGTCCCGCTCCGCCACCTCGTCCAGGGCGGCAAGGGCCTGCGCCTGACCGGTTTGAGCCACGACCGCCACCATGTCCGCTTCGAACGAGTCGCCGAGCACCGCGGCCGCCTGTGTACAGACCCTCGCGGTGGCCGACAGACCTCCCAGCTCCTCCAGCAGTGCGGCACGCACCGATCGCGGCAGATCGCCGACGACAGATGCCGAGACGGCCGGGGCCACCGGCGGGCTTTCGTCGCCGGCGCTTCTGGTCAGCGCCTCCAGGTAGAACGGGTTGCCGCCGCCGGCCTCGTACAGCCGTTGGAAACGCCAGTGATCCGTCCTGGCCCCGCACAACTCCGCTCCCTCGGCCGGAGACAGCGGACCCAGCTCGACCCTGGCCACCCTTCCCTCCGTTCCCGCCCGGGCCAGTGCCGCGGCCAGACGTGGCGGGGCCTGCCTGGGACGGTAGGCGAGGGCGAGCAGCAGCGGTGTCCTCGGCGGATGCCGCACCAGATGGTCGATCAGCTCGGCGGTACCGTCGTCCGTCCACTGCAGGTCGTCCAGGCTGATCACGAGCCCGCCGTCGGCACTCAGCGTCTCCAGCAACGTTCGCACCGCCCGGTGGAACCAGTACCGTTCGACCGTCACCGGATCCGGCCCGGTCGGGAAACGATCACTGAGTGCCGGGAAGACCGTACTCAGCAGGGCGAACGCGCCGGGCGGTGATCCGTCATGGCGGAGCCGGCGGAAGTCCACCGTGCCGAGGTGGTCGTCCAGGGCGTCCACGAACGCACCGTACGGAGCCCGGTCGAACTCCGCACTGCGTCCGGCCAAGGACACGAAGCCGCGCTGTCTCGCGCGCTCGCCCAGTTCGCCGAGCAGCCGGGTCTTTCCGATACCCGGTTCCCCGACCACCTCGACCACCCCTGGCGCACCGGCCAGGGCATCCTCGATCGCACCGTCGAGGACCGTCAACTCCGCCGCCCGCCCGACCAGCTGACTCCCCGTCCAGCGCCGCCGCGATGTCGGCGGACCGGGCGGGGCTCCGCCGTCCCACCCGGTGGGCACCGGCGGGGACATGGGTGACGGGCGCGGCGGGAGGTCAGGGGCGGATCCCGTGGCGCGCCCGGCCGCGGGGCCGGCGGCCGGGACGTTCAGAGCGGGATCGGCGGCGAGGATCCGCTGGTGCAGTCGCCGCAGCGGGAGGGTGGGGTCGCAGCCGAGTTCTTCGGCCAGCAGGAGCCGGGTGCGCTCGTAGTGGCTGAGGGCATCGGCCGGGCGGCCACCGCGGTACAGGGCGAGGATGAACTGGCCGGCCAGTCGTTCGTCCAGTGGGTGGGTCTCGACCCGGGCGGATAATTCGGCCGGCAGTCCGTTGTGGTGACCGCAGCGGAGCCGAACGTCGGTGTGGTCCAGTTCGGCCGCGATCCGTTCCTGGCCCACGGCGTCGCGGAGTGCGTTGATCCAAGGGGTGTCCAGACCCGCGAAGGCATCACCCCGCCAGAGGCCGAGTGCCTGCCCGAACAGGGCTTCGGCCTGCTCGTCCCGCTCGCTGCGCGCGGCCGCGCGGGCGCGTGCGGTGACGTCATGGAAACGGTGCAGATCCACCGCGGTCGCCTCGACGTCGAGGACATAGCCACCGGATCGCCGGACGATATCCGCCCCCTCCGCGACGGCCAGGGCTTGCCGCAGACGGGAGAGGTACCCGTAGAGGGTGTTCCGGACCCGCTGCGGAGGACGGTCGGCCCAGACGCGCTCGACGAGTTGGTCCACCGAGACCACCCGGTTGGCGTCCACCAGCAGCACTGCCAGCACACACCGCTGCCGGGCATGCCCCAGATCCACGATTCGGCCGTCCACACGCGCCTCGACACTGCCGAGCACATCGAACTCAACCGTCACCGCGCTCCCCCGAGTCTCAAGTCCCCCACCTTGGGATAGCACCTTCGACCAGCCGATTCAACGTTTGTCCAAGATTCACCGACGGTCGGCCGCGCACCGTGGTCCAGGACAGGAAAGAGCGGGCCGCACAACCCGGAGGCCCAGCTCGACAGGCGTCGAGCAGGGAGGACGAACGCGAGTGACCCTCCGCCAGGCCTCGAACCGACCCAACCAGGGAGCAAGCAGAATGCAGAGAATCCTTGCCAGGACCGGCATCACGCTCGGCGGACTCGCGCTGGCAGTAGGAAGCGCCACCGTCATGGCACCGACCGCCCAGTCGGCGGGGACGTCGACCATCGCGCGGTTCGAGGGCAAGACGATCGACCTGTCCGAGGACTGGGGCGCCGCCAAGGCCTGCAACGTCCAGCAGGGCGTCATCGAATGCTTCCGCACCGCCGAGAAGAGCGACGCGAGGGCCGCTCAACAGGCCAAGACCGCGAGCCCCAGCGCCGCCCTGGGCTACTGCTCCACCCCGCTACGCCTCTACGAGCACGCCAACTTCAACCTCTCCCCCTTCCCCGAGGGCCGGATCCTGTCGTTCTACGACAGCGGTTACTGGCAGAACCTGGGCGACTACGGCTTCAACGACCAGACCTCTTCCTACAGGACCGGCAGCTGCGCCACCTCCTTCGCCAAGGACAACGACGGCAGGGGGACCAACCCGTCCAATGTCTTCGTCGGAGCGTGGCAGTCCGACGGGAGGATGGGAGGCGGCACGTGGAACGACCTGCTGAGCTCGGTCTACCTCTACTGACATCCCGGGGGCGCCGACCGCGGGAGGACTGGTTGCGGGAGCTTCGCTCCTGCTGCAGTCCGCCCTGAGGCCCCACGCCGACAGGGCGGTGCGGGGCACGAGGACCCTGCCCTGGCATCGGCGCCGTGACCTGCCGATTTCAGGTTTGCTGCAGGTTTACCGAAGACGGGAGCGCCACGATGGCCTCTGCCTGGCCACCGACGCCATCGTGGGGCGGCCGACCGACCGAGGGGGGACGATCATGCCGATCCAGAAGGGCGCCGCCGTACCCCGTCACACCACAACCGGCGTTCCCGACGCCCAGGTCACCGTCCACCCGGTCACCACGGACGACGGACTCGGCCTGCAACTGACCCGTTTCCGCCGGGCGGAGTGCGACGACGTCGTACTCCTCGTCCATGGACTGACCGCGTCCAGCGACCTGTTCATCATGCCCGAGCACCGGAATCTGGCGACGTGCCTCCTCGACAACGGTTTCGCGGACGTGTGGACGCTCGACATGCGGATGAGCAACCGCTTCCCGTACAACACGGAACCGCACGCGCACACCCTCGACGACATCGCCCTGTACGACTACCCGGCCGCGCTCGCCGAACTGCGCCGGCATGTCGGCGAACGACGGGTGCACGTCGTGGCGCACTGTCTCGGGTCGATGACCTTCCTCATGAGCCTGTACGCCGGCGCCGTACGGGACATCACCAGCGTCGTCACCAGCGCGGTCGGCCTGCTGATGCGCGTACCGGCCTGGTCGCGCTGGAAGCTGGCGTACGGCCCCGCGCTCGTCGAGGGCGCGCTCGGGCTGTCCCAGCTCGACCCGCGGAGCGGCGACGCGGCCTGGTTCAGCCGGAGCGGGTTGTTTTCCCGTCTGGTGTCACTGGCGCACCCTGAGTGCGACAACCCGTCCTGCCACATGGTGAGTTTCATGTGGGGCACCGGCTGGCCCGCGCTCTACAGCCACGACAAACTGGACCCCGTCACTCACGACCGTGTCGCGGACCTGCTCGGCCCTGTCGGGCTGGGCTACCACCGGCACATCGGCAGGATCGTACGAGCGGGTCGTGCCGTGAAGTACGACGACGCCGAGCCGCGCCACGCGCGCCTCCCGGACGACTACCTCGCGGTGGCGGCCAAGGGCGGCCCACCGGTGCTGTTCCTGACCGGCGAGCACAACCGCGTCTTCGGGGACTCCGTCGTCCTGGAGCACGAGGAGATGTCGCGGGAGACCGCCGACCCCGACCGCTACGAACTGTTCGTCGCTCCCGGCTACGGCTACGTGGACACGATCATCGGCCGGGACGCGCACCGGGACGTGTTCCCGCACCTCCTCGACTTCCTCCACCGAAGGGCGGTATGAGATGACGGAGTCGCTCGCCGAACACGTCGGCACCGTCGTCGTCGGCTCGGGATTCGGCGGCTCGGTGGCCGCGTACCGGCTGGCCGCGGCCGGACAGCGGGTGGTGCTTCTGGAACGCGGACGCGCCTACCCGCCCGGCGGCTTCGCCCGGTCCCCGGCCGAACTCGGCCGTGCGTTCTGGGACCCGCGGGCAGGCCTGCACGGCCTGTTCGACGTGTGGAGTTTCCGCGCCTTCGACTCCGTCGTCGCCAGCGGACTG
The DNA here is from genome assembly GCF_016598475.1 of Streptomyces adelaidensis. GTDB lineage: Bacteria > Actinomycetota > Actinomycetes > Streptomycetales > Streptomycetaceae > Streptomyces > Streptomyces adelaidensis. Next base: position 101,307 of record NZ_JAEMUX010000013.1, on the reverse strand, counting down.
GGCGGCGGATCGCTCATCTACGCGAGCGTGCTGCTGCGCAAGGACGAACGCTGGTTCGTCGACGAGCAGCCGCTGCCCGGCGGCGGCTACGAGACCTGGCCCGTCGGCCGCGCCGAACTCGACCCGCACTACGACGAGGTCGAGCGGATGCTCCGCCCGGTCCCGTACCCGCTCGACCGCCCCGGCTACACGGACACACCCCGGGCGCACGCGATGCGTGAAGCGGCCGAACGGCTGGGCCTGACGGCGCAGCGGCCACCGCTCGGGATCAGCTTCGCCCCGGAACCGGGCGCCGAACCCGAGCCCGGACTGCCGATGGCCGACACCGGCCAGGGCAACCTGCACGGTGTCGGCCGCCGTACCTGCCGGCTGTGCGGTGAGTGCAACCTCGGCTGCAACGACGGTGCCAAGAACAGCCTCGACCACACCTATCTGCCGGCGGCCCGGCGGCACGGTGCCGAACTGCGCACCGGGCACGAGGTGCGCGCGGTGCGGGCGCTCGCGCGAGGCGGATACGCGGTGGACTACGTCAGACACGGTGGTCCCGGTGGACACGGACCGGATGGCGAAGCCGAAGGGAACGGGGACGGGGGAAGGGACGGGGAAGGGGGAGGGGAAAGGGGTGATCCGGACGGCCGCGGGGGCGGAGGAGGCGTGTCCGGATCACCCCGTACCTCCGGAACGCTCCACACCATCAGCTGCGACCGTCTGGTCCTGGCCGCCGGCACCTTCAACACGGTCTCGCTGCTGCTGCGTTCCCGCCGGAACCTGCCCGGTCTGAGCCCGGCGATCGGCAGCCGGTTCTCGACGAACGGCGACCACCTCGCGTTCGTGCTCCGGGCCAGGCAGGGCGACGAGCCCCGGCCGATGCGGCCCAGCCACGGTCCGGTCATCACCAGCTCCATCCGGCTGCCCGACGAACTGGACGGCGTACCGGGCGCGGGGCGCGGAGGGTACGTCCAGGACGCGGGATACCCGGGTTTCGTGGAGTGGCTCGTCGAAGGCGCTCACGCACCGCAGGGAGTCTCCCGGGCGGCCCGCTTCCTGGCCGGGAGGCTGCTCGACCGGATCTCCCGCGCCCCGGACCCCAGCCTCTCGGGCGCGTTCGCCGGGCTCCTCGGCGACGGCGCGTTCACCGGTACGTCCCTGCCGCTGCTCGCGATGGGCCGAGATGTGCCGGACGGCGAACTGCGCATGCGTGGCGGCCGGTTGGACAGCACCTGGACGGTACGGGGCGGCAGCGCGGCCCAGTTCGAGCGGACGCGCGCACTCATGCGGCAGATCGCCGGCACGCTCGGCGGCGGATACGCCGACCATCCGCTCTGGCACCGGGAGCGCGTCCTCACGGTGCACCCGCTCGGCGGCGCCCCCATCGGCCGGCACCCCGGCACCGGGGTCTGCGATCCGTACGGCGAGGTCTTCGGCCACCCGGGCCTGTACGTCGCGGACGGGGCGGCGATGCCCGGCCCGGTGGGCCCCAACCCGGCCCTCACCATCGCGGCCCTGGCCGACCGTATGTGCACCCGGCTGCTGGAGCACCGGCCCGCCACCCCACGGGCGGTCACGCACCGCACGTACCCCCGCCGCACCTCTCTGCAGTTCACGGAGGAACTGCGCGGACGTTACGCACCCGGTGCGGACGGGTCCCGGACCGAACCGTTCGCGCTCCGGCTCACCGTCACGGCCGACGACGTGGACGCCTTCCTGGACGAACCGGACCATGAGGCGCGCGCGGACGGCTGGATCGACAGCCCCTCCTTCGGAGGGCGCCGCCCCGTCCCGCACGGCAGCGTCCGCCTGTTCGCGGACGGCCGCCGCACGATGCGCTACCGGATCCACTTCACCGACGCCGACGGTCAGCCCCGCACCCTCGCCGGCCGCAAGGACCTGGCGCCCGGCGCCCCGGCCCGCCTGTGGACCGACACGACCAGGCTGACCTTCCGCGTCCTGGACGGACACGTCCACGAACCGGGCGGGACCGACGCCGCACTTCTGGGCACGGGGACGGCGGATCTCGGCGCCACCGATCTCGCCCGCCTGCTCACCACGTTCCGCACCACGGGCCCGCACGGCACCGCGGCACTCACTCGCTTCGGCCGCTTCTTCGCCGGCGAACTCTGGAACACCTACGCCCTGCGGCGCCCCTGAGAAGCTCGGGAAACACCGCCTCGCCCCAGCCCCCGACGCGGATCCGCCGGGGCCCTCGTTCGCGCCACCGGTCTTTAGATGGTCGCGGTGTCGATCACGAACCGGTAGCGCACATCGCTGGCGGTGACCCGCTCGTACGCCTCGTTGATCTCGGAGGCGGCGATCAGCTCGATCTCCGAGCCGATGCCGTGCTCGCCGCAGAAGTCGAGCATCTCCTGGGTCTCGGCGATGCCGCCGATCATCGAACCGGCGAGGATCTTGTTGCCACCGATGAGGGAGAACAGGTTGAGAGCGATGGGCTCCTCCGGGGCGCCCACGTTCACCAGGGCGCCGCCCGTGCGGAGCAGGCTGAGGTACCCGCCGAAGTCCAGCGGCGCCGACACCGTGGAGACGATGAGGTCGAAGGAGCCGGCGAGCTCCTCGAAGGTCTTCGGGTCGCTGGTGGCGTAGTAGTGGTCGGCGCCCAGCTTCAGGCCGTCGTCCTTCTTGCGCAACGACTGCGACAGGACGGTGACCTCGGCGCCGAGCGCGTGCGCGATCTTGACGCCCATGTGGCCGAGGCCGCCCAGGCCGACCACGGCGACCTTCTTGCCGGGTCCCGCACCCCACTGCTTGAGCGGCGCGTACGTGGTGATGCCCGCGCACAGCAGCGGCGCGGCGACGTCCAGGGACAACCCGTCGGGGATACGGACGACGAAGTTCTCGTCGACGGCGACGTGCGTGGCGTAGCCGCCGTAGGTGGGCTCGCCGTCACGGCCGATGCCGTTGTACGTCTGGACAGCCCCCCGTACACAGTGCTGTTCCTGGCCGGCCTCGCAGTTGTCGCACTCGCGGCAGGAGTCGACCAGGCAGCCGACGCCCACGCGGTCGCCGACCTTGTACTTGGTCACGCCGGGGCCGACCTCCGAGACGACGCCCGCGATCTCGTGGCCGGGGACCATCGGGAAGATCGCCTCGCCCCAGCCCTCGCGGACCTGGTGGATGTCGGAGTGGCAGATGCCCGCGTACTTGATGTCGATCAGCACATCGAACTCGCGGACCGCACGGACCTCGATGGTGGTGCGCTCCAGGGGAGCCTTGGCGGCGGGGGCGGCGTACGCAGCGACAGTGGTCATGCCGGGGGTTCTCCTAGCAGAGGTTCCGTGCCCGGCTGCCTTCCGGCCGGGCACGGAGTCCAGCCTGCCGAACGGCCCGGCATTCACCCAGGCCACGGCTTTGCGTACGTCCGCCGGTCCTACCACTGGCGGGGTCAGGATGGTGTGCGTGCGCCGCCGCACTCCCCGGCTCCCGGTCCCGGGACGGGGACGGGGACGGGGACGGGGACGCTCGCACCGCTCGCACCGGAGCACTGGCGCCCGCCGGTGCGGCCGGCGTTCAGCAGGGAGCGGGTTTCGTTGACGACGGCGCGGTCCAGGTCCGCATGTCCGCCGAGTTCGCCTGCGTACGAGCCGTCCTGGCGGACCGCCAGTGCCCGGCCGAGGAGTTGTGCCGGACCCCGGACCACGCGGGCGAGTGCCGCCGCCTCGCCCCGGGCGGCGGCCGACAGCGCCACCCGGAACGCCTTCCTGCCCGGCCCGTCGGCGGGCACCGGCGTGATGAGGATGTCGAGGACGCCGCCGCAGGTCAGCCCGACGGCGAAGGCGTCCTCGTCGCTGTAGCCGAAGCGCTCGCGCACCGTCCGGCCGTCCTTCAGCGCCTGGGCGCACAGGTCGTAGACCGCGCCTTCGACACAGCCGCCGGAGACCGATCCGATGGCGGTGCCGTCGGCGTCGACGGCGAGCGCGGCACCCGGTCCGCGCGGCGCGCTGCCGCTGACGGCAACGACCGTGGCGACCGCGAAGTCCCGCCTCTCCTCGAGCCACCGGTTCAGCTCGTCCGCGAGGTTTAGCATGTGCATGCCTTTCTGTCGTAGGACGGGGCGGACCGCCGTCGCCTCAGAGCAGCTTGTCCAGCGTGATCGGCAGGTCCCGCACCCGCTTGCCGGTCGCGTGATGGACGGCGTTCGCCACGGCCGCACCGACACCCGTGATGCCCACCTCGCCGGCGCCGAGGATGCCGAGGGGCGCGATCGGGTCCGGGTCGTCCAGAAAGGACACGTCGATCGGGGGGACGTCGGCGTGCACGGGGACGTGGTACTCGGACAGGCTGGGGTTCATGATCCGTCCGGTGCGCGGGTCGACGAGGGTCTCCTCCGCCATCGCCAGGCCAAGGCCCATCACGATGCCGCCGCAGCCGGTGGAACCCGGCGACCGGGACACGCCGGATGCCGCGCACGCTCTGCACCTCGACGACCGCGTCGAGCATGACCAGCGCCACCGCCATGTCCGAGGGATGCGTCGCGACGCAGGGCTCACTCGCCCCCAGCACCGCGCCGCCGCGGGAGAACCCGCCGACCGCGTCACAACCACTGCCGGGCGCCCGCTTGTTGCACGCGGCGCTCTCGTCGTAGAAGTACATACAGCGGGTGCGCTGCAGCAGATTCCCGCCCACCGTCGCCATGTTCCGCAGCTGGGCGGACGCCCCGTGCAGGACCGCCTGCGCCAGCACCGGGTAACGGGTCCGGATGACGGGGTCCGCAGCGAGCCGGCTGTTGCTCACCAGCGCCCCCACACGGACCCCGCCGTCCGGCAGCTCCTCGATCCCCGTCAGCGGCAGGCGGGTGATGTCCACGACCGTCCCGGGCTGTTCGATGCCCTCACGCATGAGGTCGACGAGGTTCGTCCCGCCCGCGAGGAACTTCACGTCTTCGCCGTCCGCGACCGTGCGCAGCGCCGTGTCCAGGTCCGGTGCGCCGACGTAGGAGAACGACTTCACTTCGCGACCTCCCTGATCGCCGAGACGATGCCGTTGTAGGCGCCGCAGCGGCACAGGTTGCCGCTCATCCGCTCCCGGATCTCCCTCTCGTCCAGCTCCCCGCCGGTGGCGGCGAGGTGCTCGGTCGCCGCGCTGGGCGCGCCTTCCTCGTGCTCGGCGAGCATGCCGATCGCCGAACAGATCTGACCCGGCGTGCAGTAGCCGCACTGGAATCCGTCCGCGCGCACGAACGCCGCCTGCAACGGGTGGTCGACCCCTTCGATGGTCGTGATCTCACGACCCTGGTACTGCACCGCCAGTGCGAGGCAGGCGTTGATCCGCCGGCCGTCGGCGAGCACCGTGCACGCGCCGCACGCGCCCTGGTCACAGCCCTTCTTCGTGCCGGTCAGGCCCAGATACTCGCGCAACGCGTCGAGCAGACTCACCTGTGGCGAGACGTCCAGCCGCCGGGCGGATCCATTGATCCGCAGCTCGATCTCCACCGTGTCATTCCTCCGGTTCGCCCGAGGGCTCGTTCTCTTGGGGGCGCCATCAGGCACCTGCGACAGGGCCAGAGGGACTCCGGCCTGAAACACCGCGTCTTGCCTCGCCACACGCGCCGATGAAGCGGGCGGCGTCACACCGGATCGATCTCGGAGACGGCGCCCGCGATCTCGTGGCCTGGGATCACCGGGCAGCGGTTCCGTGCCCGGCTGCCTCCCGGCCGGCGGTCTCCAACGTGGCGGACGACCCGGCATTCACCCAGGCCCCGGCTTTGCGTACGTCCGCTGATCCTGCTACTGGCGGGGTCAGGATGGTGTGCGTCCAGCCGTGGATACTCGAGGCATGGACGAATACCCCGAGCCGGTGCACGGGCCCGCCGCCGGCGCTCTGGACCCGCGTGCCGAGCTCAGCGAGTTCCTGCGCACCCGGCGGGCTCGGCTGAAGCCGGCGGGCGTGGGGCTGCCCGACTTCGGACGGCACCGGCGGGTGCCGGGGCTGCGGCGGGAGGAGCTGGCGCAGCTGGCCGGGGTGTCGGTGGCGTACTACACGCGCCTGGAGCAGGGCAACGGGCGGAACGTCTCGGCGGAGGTCCTCGACGCCATCGCCCGCGCGCTCAGGCTGAGCGACGCCGAGCACGCCCACCTCACGCACCTGGCGAAGCCGAAGCAGAAGAAGAAGCCGGGCGCCCGCAGCCAGCAGGTGCGGGGCACCCTGCGGACGCTGCTGGACACCATCGACGGCGTCCCGGCGATCCTCGCGGGGCGGCGCTCGGACATCCTCGCCTGGAACCGGACGGCCGCAGCGGTCTTCGGCGACTGGACGGAGCTGCCGGCGCACGAGCGGAACTGGGCGCGGCTGGTCTTCCTGCGGCCCGAGTACCGCGACCTGTTCCTCGACTGGGAACAGAAGGCGATCGACGTCGTCTCTCTGCTGCGCATGGACGCCGGCTCCCATCCGGACGACCCCCGGCTGTCCGCGCTGGTGGGCGAACTCTCCGTGAAGAGCGAGGAGTTCAGGCGGTTGTGGGCCACCCACGACGTCAAGGAGAAGTGCCACGGCATCCAGCGCCTGCGGCACCCGCTCGTCGGCGAACTCGATCTCCGCCTCGAGTCGTTGCACCTGGCCGACGACCACGAACAGATGCTGGTGACGTACCACGCCGAACCGGGCTCCCCGTCCGCGGAGGCACTACGACTGCTGGCCAGCTGGGGCGCGGACGCGGCCCGGACGGGAACGGGCACGTCGTCGGCAGGCAGAGGCAGAGGCAGAGGCAGAGGCAGAGGCAGAGGCAGATGAACTTCCGTTGACCGTCGGTGAGTTGACCGCACGTCACGCCCAGCGTCTCCGGGATCTCCTCCCCTCCCCCCTCCCCCCCTCCCCCCCTTCCCCTCCCCAATGACCATCGTCAGGGCCCGGCGTGGTCGCCCGGTCCTGACCATCGTCAGGAGCCGGCGTGTCGCTCCAGCAGGGACCGGACGCTGAAGGACTGCACCTCGAGAAGGACGATGGTGGTGTTGGACCGGACGACCCCAGACGCTTCCAGCAACAGGTTCGTGACACGGTGCAGGTCTTCGGCGTCCCGGGCGACAACTATCTCGACGCCATCGACCGCGATGCCCACAATCCGGCGGACCTGGCCCTCCACCTCAGCCGCCGCGCCCGCGGTCTGCCGCTCCGGTTCAGCCTGGCCGTCCACGGAACCGAGCGGTACTCGCGCGCGGTGGAACAGACACTGACCACCAGCCGACTGGTCGCCGACGCCGTACGTGCCAGTGACCATCTACGCCCGACGATCGAGCCCGAGCTGTCCGTCGTCCTCTTAGAACGCCCTGGCTGGGGCCCGCAGGACTACGCGTCGTGGTCCGCCCGTGCCGCCGAGACAGGCGCCATGCTGTGCGTGCCGACCCAGGGGAACGGCGCAACGGTGCTGCGCATCGGCCTTCGTCAACCCGGACGCCCGTGCCGACGACGTCATCGACACCCTTCGCACGCTCCGCCAGTGCGTGGCGCGGGAGCGGACGCCGTAAGGCTCCGGGCACTGACGGGCGGCCACGGGCGCGCACTCGGTGGTCGACCTCGGACAGCAGAGCCCGCACGGTCGCACGAACGGGCACCAAGCCTCTCGCCGACCGCACGCGCGGCGGTGGTGTCGTGGCGGTTCCGATTCCTCGCGTCCTGGAGGTTCAGCCCTTGGGCCGGTCCCGCCGTGACGGGGCAGGGCCGCTGCTCTCCCGCACGATCAGCTCGGGCTCGGCCCACAGGGGCAGGGCCGGGGCGGTATCGGGCTCGAGGAGCCGGTGGAGCAGGCCGAAGCAGCCCCGGCCGAGGCCTTCGAAGTCGAGGCGGACGGTGGTCAGGGCGGGGTGTGCGTAGGCGGCATGGGGGGCGTCGTCGAAGCCCACCACGCTCAGGTCGCCCGGCACGTCACGGCCCGCCTCCCTGGCCGCGCGGAGTACACCGAGTGCCAGGTCGTCGTTGCCGCAGAGCACGGCCGTGACCGACGGGTCGGCCAGCAGCGAGCGGGCGGTGAGGTAGCCGGAGCGGGGGCTCCAGCCGGCGTCCAGCGGTTCCGGGAGGGGCTTGCCGGCCGCTCGCAGGGCGTCGCGCCAGCCCTCGGTGCGCCGGCCGACGCGGGTGGTGGAGGACGGGATCGCCAGGTACCGCACGGTCTCGTGGCCGAGACCGAGGAGATAACGGGTGGCCTGAGCCGCGGCCGCCCGGTCGTCCAGCCAGAGCTGGGGCCGGTCGCCGGGGCTGCCGTCCTCCGGCCGTTCCACCGCCGCCGCTGCCGGGAACCCGACGGGCAGTGCCTGCCACGCCTGTACGCCCGGGGCGTCGAAGGCGATCACCAGCACCGCCTCCCCCGGCCGGCTGACCCGGGCAGCGACATCCGCGGGCTGCTGGGCCGCGCCGGTGTCGAGCACGCTGATCCCGACCGCGAAGTCAGCCGCCCTCGCCGCCTCCTCGATGCCCTTCAGAGTCGCCGAGGCACCGTACAAGGAGGTGTCGGAGGTCAGCACGGTCACCGAGCGCACCGCACCGCCGGCCAGCGCCCGGGCCATCCGGTTGGGTGTGTAGCCCATCTCGGCGATGACATCCAGGACCCGGGCCCGGGTCGACTCCTTGACTTTGGGATGGCCGTTGACGACTCGGGAGACGGTCTGGTGGGACACGCCCGCTTCCTTGGCGACGTCCCGGATACTGACGGTCTTCGGAGCCTGCGGTCCCCCGGCGGAGCGGGGGGCGGGGGTCGCTTCCTGCATGGTGGGGACGGCTCCTCGTTCCCTCGTCCGCGGTTTCCTTCAACCACGAAGTCACCGTTCAGAGTAGAGCGCATTACCGAGACCCCGTTGTCCCCGGGCTCGGCGCCACCGTAGGCGCGCCCTGGAAGCTTCCCGACCGCCCTCACCTGACGGAACGCCAAGAGAAAAGTTCCACGCGGAGTATTGCGAAGGGCAAATGTTACCGTTCACACTACCCCTGCGTCACCGACGCGTTAAGTCCGATGTCGGGTGCGTGCAGGGACACCCACGCGCAGGGCGCCCACCTCGCACTCACCCTTGATGCAAGCCTTGCTGCGCCTTCTCCCGCCACCGTCCGTTGCTAGTCCCACGGAGCCCAAAACTGTGAACGGTAACATTTCTGGGTCCTAGACCGCTGAACCGCGAGGAGCCGGTTCCGTGCCGGGCGCGGACTCCGTGCGCCCTGGCCGGACGCGAGGAGGGCAGCAGCCGCCGCTCGTACGGCTGTCCGGTGCTCGCCGGCCCCATGTCGGGCGAACTTCACAATCTCACCTGTTCAACCTCTTGGCACACGCCTGAACAGGTGCTGCCCATAGTCCCCATCTGTGCTGTTCATTCGTATGAGGAAAGAGTCGATTCCATGTCATCAGGGAGAACCGCCGTGCCCCACTGGACAAGACGTATCGCCGTCCAGGCGTTGGTCCTCAGCCTGGCTCTCGCCGGGCTTGCGGCCATGGGCGGCGGCCGGACACCGTCGGCGGACCTCGGCCGGACCGAGCCGGTCGCGGTGACCACCAACCAGGTCGCGGTTCCGTCGGCACCGATGGGCTGGGCCTCCTGGAACAGCTTCGCCAGCAGCATCGACTACAACACCATCAAGGCCCAGGCCGACGCCCTCGTCTCGTCCGGCATGGCCGCCGCCGGCTACAAGTACGTCAATATCGACGACGGCTGGTGGCAGGGCGCCCGCGACAGCAACGGCAAGATCGTCACCGACGAGAGCCTGTTCCCCGGCGGTATGAAGGCCATGGCGGACTACATCCACAGCAAGGGCCTGAAGGCGGGTATATACACCGACGCGGGCAAGCAGGGCTGCGGCTACTACTACCCCACCACCAGGCCCGCGGCGCCCAACACCGGCAGTGAGGGCCACTACCAGCAGGACATGCAGACGTTCCAGGAGTGGGGCTTCGACTTCGTCAAGATCGACTGGTGCGGCGGCAACGCCGAGGGCCTCGACCAGGAGACCACCTACAAGGAGATGAGCGCGGCCAACGACGCCGCTGCCGCGATCACCGGCCGCAAGCTGGTCCTGTCGTTCTGCGAGTGGGGCACCGGCAACCCCTGGAACTGGGCGCCGGGCACGGCCCCGATGTGGCGCACCAGCACCGACGTCATCTTCTGGGGCAACAGCCCGTCCACGGCCAACATGCTGGCCAACTTCGACAAGGCGCTGCACCCCTCGTCCCAGCACACCGGGTACTACAACGACCCCGACATGCTGATGGTCGGCATGAACGGCTTCAGTGCCGCCCAGAACCGCACGCACATGGGCCTGTGGGCGATCTCCGGCGCGCCGCTGCTGGCCGGCAACAACCTCGCCACCATGAGCTCCACCACCGCGTCGATCCTCAAGAACTCCGAGGTCATCGCCATCGACCAGGACGCCCGCGGCCTCCAGGGCGTCAAGGTCGCCGAGGACACCAAGGGTCTGCAGGTCTACAGCAAGGTCCTGTCGGGCACCGGCAAGCGTGCCGTGCTGCTGCTCAACCGCACCTCCTCCGCCGCGTCCATCACCGCCCGCTGGGCCGACCTGGGCCTGACCACGGCCTCCGCCTCCGTGCGCGACGTATGGACGGCGACGAACGCGGGCAGCTCCGCGACGAGCCACACCACCAGCGTCCCGGCCGGCGAAGCGGTGCTGCTCACCGTCTCCGGCACCGAGGCCTCCGGCACCACCTACGAGGCGGAGTCCTCGTCCAACACCCTTGCCGGCAGCGCCGCCACCGGCTCCTGCGCGAACTGCTCGGGCGGCTCGCTGGTCGGCTGGGTCGGCAACGGCTCCGCCAACACCCTGACGTTCAACGGCGTCAACGCCTCGGCCTCCGGCGTGAAGCTCGCCACCATCGCCTACGTCAACGGTGACAGCGCCGCCCGTACGGCGACGCTCCAGGTCAACGGCCAGCAGCCCACGGTGGTCTCGTTCCCGTCGACCGGCTCCTGGACCACTCCCGGCACCGTCTCCGTGCTGGTCGGTATGGCCAAGGGCTCCAACACCATGAAGTTCTCCAACAGCGGCGGCTGGTCGCCCAACCTCGACGCCGTCCTCCTTCAGGGCATCGCGGGCGCCAACGGCAACGAGATCATCGGGACCGGCTCCAACCGCTGCCTCGACCTCGCCAAGAACACGATCACCAACGCCACCCAGCTCTCCCTCTGGGACTGCGTCGGCGGACACAACCAGACCTTCACCTCCACGTCGCGCGGCGAGCTCGTGGTCTACGGCAACAAGTGCCTCGACGCCGACAACAACGGCACCACCAACGGTACGAAGGTCATCATCTGGGACTGCACCGGCGGTACCAACCAGAAGTGGACCGTCAACTCCAACGGCACCATCACCAACAACCAGTCCGGCCTCTGCCTCGACGCCGTCGGCAACGGCACCGCCAACGGCACCAAGATCGACCTGTGGACGTGCAACAACGGAAGCAACCAGAAGTGGACGCTCAACTGACGGACTGACGGACTGACGCCCGCCGTTCGTCCCCGATCGGCGGACGGACCGGATTTTCCGGTCCGTCCGCCGATTCGTTTGCTACTCGGTGAGGGAGACGGCCATCTGCGCGCCGACCTGGTGCTTCCAGATCGGCCCCTCGTGCTTGAGGTCGTCGATCAACTTCCGGTACGCCTCGAAGGTTTCTCCCGGGGCGGACATGCCACGCCGAACACCAGCTCCTGGCGGCGCACCGGCGCCGCCTCGTCCGGGGTGGCCTCGGTCCGCTGCTCGCCCTCCGGGCTGCGGGCGAACAGCAGCGGGCCTGGGCGCGGCCAGACGGCAAGGACGAGGGCGGCAACCGCGTAGGCGGCACCGGCGGGGAGCAACGAACCCGCCAGGGTGGGGATGCCGAGCCGGTCGGCGAAGCGCCGGTGGGCGCGGCCAGATTGGGGCCTGCAACACCGCTGAGGGTGGTGGCGACCAGAACCGCGGAGACCGCGCGGGCCCAGTGCCCAGGCGAGGCAGCCTGGGCACCGCCCGGTACACATGGGCCGGACAGCCGTCTTCGACGCCGGGTCATCGCTGACCGTACAGGCCGACAAGAAGCAGGACGCGCACACTCCCGGCCTGGACGTCGTGCTGCTGGGTGGACAGCCGTTCCAGGAGCCGATGGCGCACTACGGACCGTTCGGATGAACAGTCACGCCGATTTGGCCCAGGCGTTCGATGACTTCAAGGCCGGAAGGCTGGGAGCCGTACCGGCCGAGGCGGCCGACGGAATCTGAGCCCTCGTCGCCTGACACCGTGCTCGCTACCGAGTCGTCTCAGGGCCGTAGCCAACGGTCATCACCGACGGAATGGGACAGAACGCCGCCCCTGTAATTCTCCGAGTCAACCTCAAAGAACATAGGGTACGCGCGGATCGAGCTATTGCTAAATTCCTCACTGTTGGCCGGGGCCGGGTTCACAATAGTGGACTTCCTCTGGCTATCAGAGCCAGTCGACCCTCGGAACATGGACGGTAATAATGAATGAGCCGCATGGCCTCGGCCAGCGCCTCGTCGTCGAGATCAATCTGCGTGACGGACACCGGACACCGACCACTCAAGGGAGGCGTGCAGGAGGTCGAGGCGCTTCCGTTCGGCGACGCAGGACAGATCAGCAGGGGCCGCCGCGTCCCCCACACGCGGCAGCCGGCATCCACACAGTTGGGTGAGAGGGTCGTAACCTTCGCGCAGCGGATCTCCCTTCCCCGCGCAGAGGTATCGATCCGTTGTTCGGGACGGAGCCTCGACAGCCCTCCTGAAGGCCGGGACGTCTACCCGGAGAGAAAGACCGTGTACGTCACGCCGTCCCCGCCGGTGTCCGCAGGAGAGCCCGGGTGGCCGAGTGGCCTGGAGCGGTGAAGACGGTTGCCGTGGGGCCGGACTCGACGGTGCGGCCCCCGTCGAGGACGGTGACCGTGTCGGTGCGGTCGGCGATGAGCGGGAGGTCGTGGCTGATGAGGACGAGGGCGGTGCCGCGCTCCTCTCGCAGCCGGACCAGCAGGTCCATGATCGCCTCGGCGCTGGCGGAGTCCAGCGCCGAGGTGACCTCGTCGCAGATCAGGACGTCCGGATCGGCGGCGAGCGCCCGGGCGATGGCCACGCGCTGACGCTGCCCGCCGGACAGTTCGTGCGGATAGCGGTCGGCGAACTCGGGCGGCAGTCCTACCTGCTCGAGCAACTCCACCACACGCGCGGCCACGTCGCCCGCCCCGCACCGCCGGTGCAGTCTCATCGGCCTGCCGACCGTGGCGCCGACCGTGCGGCTGGGGTTGAGCGCACCGAGCGGGTTCTGGGTGACCAGCTGGACCCGGCGCCTCTGTTCGCGGCTCCGGCCGCGCAGGCCGGTGCTCAGCGGCACCCCGTCGAGGCTGATCGTGCCTGCGGTGACCGGCTGCAACCCGACCACGGCACGGACCAGCGTGGTCTTGCCAGAGCCCGAGGCACCGACGATCCCGGTCGCCGAGCCGGGCGCGACGGCGAGGGCAACGCCGTTCAGCGCGGGGGCGTCCGAGCGACGGCCGAAGGTGACACGGAGGTCGCGGATGTCGAGCACGGCTTCGATTGCGGCCGCGGGCGTTTGCCGCTCCGGCGGTTCCCCGGTCGTACGGGTTGCGGCGGTCCCCCCGATGGAGGTGCCGGTATGAGCGACGCCGCCGTACCTGCCGAGTTCCACCACCTCGTCCGCGATCCGCTCGACGAGTCCGGGGTCGTGGCAGGAGAGCGCGACGGCGAGGCGGTGCTCAGCGGCCAGGTGCCGTAGCAACTCACCGATCTCGTCCCGCAGTTCGGGATGCAGCCCAGCGGTGGGCTCGTCCAGGAGCAGGACCTTGGGGCGGCGGGCCAGGGCACGGGCGAGGGCCACTCTGCGTTGCTGTCCGCCGGACAGGGCGGCGGGGCGACGGGCGGCGAGGGCTCCGTCGTCCGGGAGCCGTACCTCGGCGAGGAGCGTCCGTATCGCCTTCGGGGTCCGGTCGTCGGCGAGTTCGCGGAGCAGGGAGTGGACGCGCATACGGGGGTTCAGTCCCGAGCCGGGGTCCTGGCCGACGTAGGCGAGCCGCTCGCGGCGCAGGGCGCGCAACTCCCGTTCGGGCAGGGCGAACACGTCGTGGCCGAGGACTTCGACCCGGCCGGCGGTGCGTCGTGTACCGGGTGGCAGTAGTCCGGTGAGGGCCCGCAGCAGCGTGGTCTTGCCGGAGCCGGAGGGGCCGGTCAGGGCGACGACCCGGCCCGGGTGGAGAGCGAGTTCGGCGTCCTGGAGGACCACCCGGCCGTCGGGGGCGGCGACGGTAAGGCCGGAGACCTTGACTACCGCTTCGGCAGGGAGAGTCGCGGTGCCGTCGGAGGTCGAGTTGTCGTCGTCCTTCCGGTACCGGTCGGGTACGTGGCTCACAGAACGGTCACCGCCTTCCGGCCGGTCTGCGGGGCGAGGGCCGCCGCGGCGAGGTTGACGCTGAGGGCGAGGAGGCCGATGGCGATGCTGGGGGCGACGACCGCCCAGGGGTTGAGGAGGATGCCGGAGGAGTTCTCGCGGATCATCAACGCCCAGTCGGCGGCCGGGGGTTGGGGTCCGACCTGGAGGAACCCGGCGGTGGCGACCAGGTAGACGGCGGCGACGAAGCGCAGGCCGAACAGGGCGAGGAGGGTGGCGCGCAGGTTGGGCAGGACCTCGCGCAGGACGAGGTGCCAGAGGCGTTCGCCGCCCGCCGCGGCGGCCTCGACGTACCCGGAGGCGGCGACGGGTGCCGCCGCGCCGGCCGCGAGCCGCACCGCGTACGGCACGCCGAGCAGTACGGCGGCGGTGATGACGGCGAGCCGACCGCCGTCCGGCCATGACAGGGCGACCAGCAGGATGCCCAGCACGGAGGGCAGCAGCATCAGCACGTCGGCGACCCGTTCCACCAGGCGCCCGACGCGCGGCCGCAGGGCGCCGGTCGCACCGAGGACCGCCGCGCTGCCGGTGACGAGCCCCGCGACGAGCAGCGAGGAGAGCACCAGGTCGCGGCCGCCCGCCAGCAGCCGCGTGAGTACGTCCCGGCCGAGCTGGTCGCCGCCGAGCGCGGCATCGGCGCCCGGTTCTCCGTACGGCGCGGTGACCGGCGCGTCGATGGCGTGCGGCGCGAGCCAAGGTCCGGCAACGGCGAGGCACATGAGCAGCAGGGCGGGCAGAACGCGTATGAGCGTGGCACGCGTTCGGGGGGTCATCGGCGGCCTCCGGCATCGAGGACTCCGACAGTCGTCGGCAGCCGCTGGGGATTCATCGCCGTGCTCCCGCCGTCAGGTCGCGTACAAGGTCGGCCAGTAGCAGTACGCCGCTCATGACCGCGCCCGACAGGGCGGTCACACCCGCGATGACGGGGCTGTCGCGGTCGGTGACCGCGGAGGCGAGGACGGAGCCGACGCCCGGGTAGTTGAAGATGGTCTCCACGACGACGGCGCCGCCGAGGAGCATGCCGGTGGAGGTGGCGAGGCCGGCGGTGATGGTGGGCAGGGCGCCGGGCAGGACGTGGTGGGTGAGGACGCGGTGGGGTGGGAGGCCGTCCAGGACGGCGGTCTCCACGTACGGCGCGCGGGCCTCGTCGGCGAGGGCGGCGCGCACGATGCGTACGTTCCAGCCGACCTGCGGGATGGTCAGGGCGAGCGCGGGCAGGATCAGCATCTCCCAGGAGGCGGGAGTTCCGTCGGCGTCGGCGATGGTCACGGCGGGCAGCCAGCCGGTCCACAGTGACAGCGTCAGGACCAGGGCCACGGCGACCACGAACTCGGGGAGAGCCAGCACGGCGGTGGCCGAGCCGGACACCGCCCGGTCGACCCGGCCGCCCGGCCGGAGCGCGGCCCAGCAGCCGAGAACGGTGGACAACAGGGCGGTGAGCAGCAGTGCCAGGCCGCCCAGCAACAGCGTGTTCGGGAAGGCGGTCGAGAGGAGGTCCGTGACCTTCTCGCCGCGTGCCGAGGTACCCAGGTCCCCGGTGGGCAGGCCGCTCATCCAGTCCCAGAAGCGTTCCAGGACCGGCTGGTCGAGGCCTAGCAGCCGGCGCCGCTCCTCGGTGTCGGCGGCGCTCTCGCCGCGCTCGGAGATGGCCGTCGCGGCGTCGCCCGGCAGCAGCTCGACCGTGCCGAAGACCAGCGCGAGGAGCACTGCGAGCAGTACCGCCCGTTTGACGACGACGAGGCCGGTCCGGGCGAGCAACCGGACGGGAGCGCGGGTCGGCCGGGCCTTCTCCACCATGGGAGAGGGCCCGGCCGGCGCGGCTGTCTCAGGGGTCAACGGGCCAGCCATGCCTGTTCGAGCTGGACCCTGCCGTAACCGGGCAGCGTGGGCAGCCCGTGGACGGCGGACCCAGCGAGGTCGATGCCGTCGGCCATGCCCCACAGCAGGTAGCCGGAGCTGTCGTACTCGATTCGCTGGAGTTGCTTCAGCAGTGCGGTGCGCTCGACCGCGCCGGCGGTGCCGATGGCCTCCTCGTACGCCGTGTCGAAGGTCTCGTTCTTCCAGCCGGCCTCGTTCTGGCCGCTGTCGGAGACCATGGTCTTGCTGGCGAAGAAGACCACGGAGTCGTTGGTGCCCCAGTAGGTGGTGTAGAGGTCGCCCTTGAGCCAGGTCTTGTCCCAGAAGGTCCCCGACTCCTGCTTGACGACCTTCACCTTCACACCGGCCTCGCGGACCTGGGTGGCGAAGAGGGTGGCCGACTCGGCGAGGCCGGAGATGTCCTCGGTGGTGTACAGCTCGTACGTCTTGGAGGTGTCGAAGCCTGCCTCCTTCAGCAGCTCCCTGGCCTTGTCGAGGTCGCGGGTGCGCTGCGGGAGGCTCTTGTCGTAGGCCGGGTCGCCGGTGCCGAGGATGTCGTTGGCGACGGTGCCGTAGCCGGAGAGGACCTGCTTGACCATGGCCTCGCGGTCGACAGCCAGGCGCAGCGCCTCGCGGACCTTGGCGTCGGCGAACGGGCCGTCGGCGGTGCGCATGACGATGGGCATCGCCATGTCGTTGGGGCGGCGGACGGTCTGGATGTCCTTGCGGCTCTCGGCCGTGCGCGCGGCGACGGCGCCGACGTTGGAGGCGACGTCGATCTGGTCGGCGAGCAGGGCGCTCGCCATGGCCTGCGGGCTCTCGAAGATCTTGACCTCGATGGCGTCGAGGTACACGTCACCGCCGTACCAGTCGTCGTTGCGGACGAGGCGGGCGTTGCCGCCGCGGAACCAGTCGAGCTTGAAGGGGCCGGTGCCGGGAGCCTTGGCGATGTCCTTGTCGGTGGTGCCCTTCGGTATGACGAAGGTGGTGAGGCGCGCCAGCAGGGGCAGTTCGGCGTTGGCGTAGTCGGAGACGAGGACGACGGTGTCGGTGCCCTCGGCGCTGATGTTCTTCTCCTGGATGCCCGGCAGCCGGGAGGCGCCGGCCGGGGTGGCGCGCAGTCGCTTGAGTGAGAAGACGATGTCCTCGGCGGTGACCGCCGAACCGTCGTGGAACTTCGCACCCTTGGCGATCGTGAACCGCCACGTCTTCAGGTCGTCGGAGGCTTTCCAGCTCGCCGCGAGCCGGGGCTCGATGTTGGGCTTGGTGCCGGGCACGGTGAGTGTGTCGTAGATCAGGCTGAGGATGAGGTAGTCACTCTCGTTGGCCTGAGTGCCGTGAGGGTCACGGGTGATGGCGCCCGCGCGGCCCAGCGCGCCGACCCGCAGCGTGCCGCCCTTGCGGGGCTTGGCCGAGTCGCCGGTGGCGGACCCGGTCGGCTCCTCGTCGTCGGCGCCCCCACAGGCGGTCAGCAGGGCGCCTGCGCCGATGGCGCCGCCGACCCAGAGCATGTGACGTCGCGTCAGCTCCACTTGTTCCTCATTTTCCCGCAGTTGGCTGGATTGCTTAGCCTTACCTACCCTGTGCCGCACCTGTACGACAAGACCGCGAACAGTGTGACATAGATCTTCCTTAGGTAAGCCTTCCCTATTTCTTGGGGGCTGGCTATGTTTCCGACGGGCTCCCCGAGACGCTCCGGACCAGCCGGTCCACTTCGGGGAAGCCTTCTTCGCCATGCCCGTAGACCACTGCACGCGCCCCGCACCGCACCCCGCACTGGAACGGACGGATCCCCCATGCCCTCGGGAATCGCCCCCGCACGCCTGCTCGATCCCGACTCGGTGGCCGAACTGACCGCCGCCGCCCGCACCCTCCTCTCCTCGTTCGACGGTTCACCGGCCGACCCCGGCCTGCTGGCCCGAGTCCCTGCTGTCGCCGCCTCGTTGAGCGACCCGATCCGCCACGCCTGCCGCCCCGTCGACACCGCCGACGGTCTGTTCGTCCTGCGCGGGCTGCCCGTCGACGACGCGGCGATCGGCCCCACCCCCGGCCACTGGTCGACCGCCGGTGACGCGAGTGCCGTATACGACGTCGTCCTGCTTCTGCTCTCGACCGTGATGGGCACCCCCATCGCCTGGGAGGGCCAGCAGGACGGCCGGTTCGTGCACAACATCGTGCCCAGTCCCGGCCACGAGGAGGAGCAGACCGGCGCCAGCAGCAGCGTGCTGCTCAGCCCGCACACCGAGGACGCCTTCCACCCCGGTCGCGCCCACCTCCTGGTGCTCGGCTGCATGCGCAACCCCGACTCCGTCGCCACCACGGCCGCCGGTATCCGTCAGGTCGAACTGTCCGACGAAGACGTGGAGTTGCTCAGCCGCCCCGTCCTGCCGATACTGCCGGACGACGCCTACGAGAAGGCCCAGGGGTACGAGGGCGAGCCGCCGGCCGTGCCCACACTGTGGCAGTCCGAGGACGGCCTGACCCTGCGCTTCGACCCGGCCTACACCCCGCTGGACCGGGCGTCCGAGGACCACCGCTCGGCCTACGGCCGCCTGGAGGACGAACTCGCCCGCGTCAGCGTGGCGGTGAGCCTGAACCCCGGTGAAGTCCTGGTCGTCGACAACGATCTGGTCGTCCACGGCCGTGTCCCCTTCAAGGCCCGCTACGACGGCATGGACCGATGGCTGAAACGTTCCTCCGTGCGTGTGCAGGGCCGTCAGACCCGTCCGCCGGCCGAGGAGTCGGAGCACGGATACGGCCAGGCCGCAGTGGAGGCGTTCGCATGACCGGCACCGACATACCCCAGGGAGGCAGCATGGCGGCCGACGACAAGACCCTGCGCGTGCTCAGCACCAGCGACGTGGCCGGCATCGACATCACGCTGCCCGATGTGGTCTCCGTGGTGGAGCAGGCGTACCGGACGCTGGCGGACGGCCGCTCCGACAACCCGCGCAAGCTCACCGTGAAGCCCGAGGACGGCCACTCCGTCGCGTACGCGATGCTCGGCCGGGACGGGGTGCGCGGGGTCGTCGCGATCAAGACCTCCTACAAGTACGGTCTCCACGAGGACCGCGACAAGCAGCACTACTACACGACGCTCACCCTCTACGACGACAAGACGGGCCTGCCGGTCGCCATGCTCGACTGCGGCCGGGTCGGCGCCCTGCGCACCCCGGCGGTCTCCGCGCTGCTGGCCCGGGAACTCGCCGCGCCGGGCAGCCGCAGCGCCCTCGTCATAGGCACCGGCACCCAGGGGCGGCTCGCCCTGCCGTTCCTGCTGAGCACCCTGCCGGACCTGGAGCGGCTGATGCTCTTCGGCACCCATCCGGACGGCATCCGGGCCGTGCGCGAGCAGTTGCACGCGTACTTCCCCGAGCGGGAGGTGGAACTCGTCACGGACCTGAGGGCCGCCGCCGAGGACGCGGACGTGGTCCTCGCCACCGCCGGACCGGGCACCCCCGCGTCCGTCGAGGCCGAGTGGCTCAAGCCGTCCGCCCTGTCGGTGCTGGTCGGCTACGGCATCGCGCCCTCCACCCTGCACACCGCCGACCGGGTCATCGCGACCAGCGAGGCCCAGATGCGGGTCACGGGCACGGACATGGCCGACGCCGACGGCGAACTCCCGGACGCGCACGCCGAGTTCCCGGAGGTGCTGGCGGGCCGCGCCGAGGGCCGTACGGACCCGGGGCAGCGGATCTTCGCGTACAACAGCGGGCTGGTCGTCACCGACATCGCCCTCGGCCACCGGTTCGCACAGCTCGCGCTCGCCCAGGGGCTGGGCACGGCGGTGCCGCTGTGGACGTGACCACCGCCCTCACCTCGCACACCACCGAGGAGGTGCGCGCGCTCCTCACCCCGCCCGGCAGCGCCCTTCTCCACGAGCTGGGCCACGGTCTGGGCGGGCCGTACCACGTGCTGTTCCCGCAGCGGTTCGACGCCAACGCCGCCGCCTTCCGGCAGGCGTTCACCGAGGCGGGCGTGGACGGCCGGGTGTACTACGCCAAGAAGGCCAACAAGGCCGCCGTCTACGTGGAGCGGGCGGCCGTCGCGGGCCTGGGCGTGGACGTGGCGAGCCACGGGGAGCTGCGCGAGGCGCTGGCGGCCGGGGTGCGCGGTACGGACCTGGTCGTCACCGGCCCGGCCAAGGACGACCAGCTGCTGCGGGTCGCCGTGCTGCACGGCGCGCTCGTCGCCGTGGACGCCCTCGACGAACTGGACCGCGTCCTCGCCCTCGCCGCCGAACTCGGCCGCGCCGCCCAGGTATTGCTGCGCCGCCTTCCTTCCGGCCAGCCGCACAGCCGCTTCGGGCTGGACGACGGCGAGATGGAGACGGCCCTGCGCCGCTGCCGCACCGAGCACGTGGACATGGCGGGCTTCAGCTTCCATCTGTCCGGCTACGACATCCGTGAACGGGCCGACCTCGCGGCCGAGTCGGTACGGCTGTGCACCCATGCCCGTACGTTGGGGCTGCGGGCGGACCGGGTCAGCGTCGGCGGTGGCTTCGCGGTGGACTACGTGGACGAGGAGGACTGGCGGCGCTTCAACCGGAGCACCCGCCCCGAGCACTTTCACCAGCACAAGACCTTCTCGGACTACTACCCGTACCACTCCCCCGTCGCCGGAGCCGACGCCCTCGCCGCCATGCTCGCGCTGACCCCCGCGGGCGAGGAGTCGAGCCTGGCCGGCCTCGTACGGGCGGCCGGGGTGACGCTGCTCGTCGAGCCGGGCAGGGCGCTGCTGGACCAGGCGGGCTGCACCGTCTTCCGGGTCCAGGGCGTCAAGGAACGCGACGGCTACGACATCCTCACCGTGGACGGCAGCAGCCTCAGCCTCTCCGAGCAGTGGTTCGACAGCGAGTTCCTGCCCGACCCGGTGCTCGTGCCGTCCGCCCGGGCGGACGTCGCCGACGCGGGCCCGTACCCGGCCTGTGTGGGCGCCGCCACCTGCCTGGAGTCGGACATGCTGACCTGGCGCAAACTCCCCTTCCCGGTCCGGCCGGCCACCGGCGACCTGATCGTCTACCTCAACACGGCGGGCTACCAGATGGACTCCAACGAGTCCCCGTTCCACGAGCTGCCGCTGCCGCCCAAGGTCGTCATCGAGTCATCCGCGTACCACTCGCCCTCCGTCCGCCCCCGCTGGCGCCTGGACCGCCACCCGTAGGGAGTTCCCAGCCATGAACCACCCGGACCCCCACCCCCTGCACCGCCCGCCCGTAGTCCGCCAGGTCTCCGAACTCATCGGCGCCACCCCCCTGTTCGAGCTGTGCCGCACGGACAGCGACGTCCGGCTGCTGCTGAAGCTGGAGCAGTTCAACCCGACCGGGACGGCGAAGATACGCATGGCCCGGCAGATGGTCATCGACGCCGAGGAGCGCGGACTGCTTCGCCCCGGCGGCCGGATCATCGAGTCCACCTCCGGCAACACCGGACTCGGCCTCGCCGTGGTCGCCGCCGAGCGCGGCTACACGTTCACCGCGGTCGTCGACCACCACGCCTCCAAGGACAAACTGCGCGCCATGAAGGCCATGGGCACCGAGCTGGTCTACGTGGCCGAGGAGGGCGACGAGGACCTCGCCACGGCGGCGCGCGAGGACCTGGCGGAACGGATGGCCGCCGAGTCGGACAACGCGTACTTCACCGAGCAGCACAACAACCTCGCCAACGGGGTGGGCTACCGCCCGGTGGCCCGGGAGCTGGAAGCCGCGCTGGACGGCCGTATCGACATCCTGATCGGCGCGGTCGGCACCGGCGGCGCACTGTTCGGCACCGGGGGCGAGCTGCGCCGGACCGTGCCGGGCGTCCGGATCGTCGGGGTCGAGCCGAAGGGGTCCATCGCCTTCGGACCGCCCGCGCACGACTACCACCAGTCGGGCACCGGAACCCCTGAGGGCGCGACGATCGGCGCCATGGTCGACTACTCGCTGCTGGACGAGGGCGTGAAGGTCGGTGATGTCGATGCCTTCGCCACGGCCCGGGCCGTGGCCCGCCGCACCGGGCTGCTGCTCGGCGGTTCGGCGGGCGGGGTGGTGTACGAGGCGCTGACCCGGATGTCCTCGTCGGCGCCGTGGACGACTATGGTCGCGCTGATCAACGACGGCGGGGAGAAGTACCTGGACACCGTCTTCGACGACGACTGGATGAGCGCCCGGGACCTGCTCTCCCCCGACGTCGAACGTGAGGTGGACGAGCTGCTCGCCAAGCTGCGCCGCGTCGCACCTGAAGTCCAGGGGTAGCCCCTCCCCTCGTAACCCTCCTCCTCCATCCAGGAACGGAACCGATGCCGCCCGCCCTCGCCCGCCTCCTCGGCGACAGCCGTGCCCTCGCCTCGCTGTCCGTGCCGCTGGCACTCACCCAGCTCGCGCAGGTCGCCCTCACCACCACCGACACCGTCATGATGGGCCTCATCGGCACCGAGGCCCTGGCGGCGGGCGGTCTCGCCATGGTGATCTTCAACCAGTTGCGCACCATGGGTGTAGGCATGGTCACCGCTGTCGGCAACCAGGTCGCGGCCGCCGACGCGCGGGCGGAGTCGGCCGAGTCGTCGGGGGCCGCCGAGGAGGAGGTCCGGGACCTCGTCCGGGCGAGTCTGCTGCTGTCGACCCTCGTGGGCCTCGTCGGCGCCGTGCTGATGGTGCTCATCGGGCACGCCGTGATCTGGCTCGGCCAGGACCCGGAGGTGGTCGACGCCGCGAAGCCCGTCCTCTACACGATGGCGCCCGGACTGATCCCCTGCCTGTGGTTCCAGGCGATACGGCAGTTCACCGTCGGCATGCGCCGCCCGCAGGCCCTGCTGCGCATCACCCTCGCCTCGATCGCCGTCAACGCGGGCCTCAACTGGGCCTTCATCCACGGCACCTGGATCTTCCCCGAGCTGGGTCTGCGGGGCATCGGCCTGTCCACCAGCCTGGTGTACGCCCTGTCCTGCCTGGCCCTGTACGTCTCCGCCCGGCGCGACCCCCGGCTCGCCCCCATACTGTCGCTCAGCATCTGGAAGACCCGCCCTGCCACCCTGCGCCGGCTCACCGGGCTGGGTACGCCGATCGCCGCCACGTACGGCTCCGAGGCGGGGTTCTTCTTCGTCGTCGCGCTCTTCGCGGGCAGCTTCGGCACGTCGGCGCTGGCCGCGCACACCGCCGTCAACCAGCTCGTCTACATCGTCTTCCAGATAGCCGTCGGCCTCTCCCACGCCGCGTCCATCGGCGTCAGCCGGGAGCTGGCGCTGCACAACCTGGCCGCGGCCCAGCGGCTGAAGACCACAGCCCTGGCCTGCGCGGCGGCGGTGATGGCCGTCGTCGGGCTGGTGTACGTGACCGCACCCGGCCTGGTGCTCGCCCCCTTCCTCGGCAGCGGTGACGACAGGGCGATGGACATCGCCACGCAACTGCTCCTGGTCGCCGCGGTCCTCCAGTTCTTCGACTGCGCCCAGAACATCGGCGTGGGCCTCCTCCGCGGCCTCGACGACACCAAGGGCGGCTTTCGCGTCACTCTCGTCGGCTACTGGCTCGTGGGCCTGCCCGCCGCGGCCCTCCTCGGACTCACCCTCGGTCTGGACACCCTCGGCATCTGGCTCGGCCTCCTCACCGGCCTCGCCACCACCGCCGTACTCCTCCTACGCCGCTTCAACCGGGGCATCGGCCGACTGCCCCGGGCGACGGAACCGGCGCCGTCCCAAGCCTGATCGCCGGCATGCGGTGCCTGGGACAGATCATGGCCGCGTCAGCTCCTCGACGACCTTCACCTTGTCGGCGGGTGCGGCCTCGGCGACGACAGCGGGCCGGCGCAGGAGGTCCGTGGGCTTGATCCGTTTTGGCGGACATCCGAGATCAGGGGCAGGCCGTTTGCGGCCACCGCGTCCGAGTTCGACGGTGGACTGCACCGGCGCGTCATGGGGGCGCAATGAGCTGTTGTGCACCGTCCGGTGGCCGGGCGCGGACCGGACGGCGGAGGCGGCGCCGTCCGCAGTCCGCCGGGTGACCCCCGAAGGCATGGTGGCCGTCCCCGCCGGCGAGGGGCGGGTGGGACTCGAGCCCACGGCCGACGGATTACGAGTCCTTTGAGGATCTTGGCGGGCCTTGCCGATCAACGTCGATCCGTGACGTTTTTGCAGGTCAAATGAAGTGGGGTAGGTCGGTGCTTCTCGGCCCTTGTCAGTCTGTTCTTGTCCTTGCGGCCTCAACGCGGCCTCAATAGGTCCCTATGAGAGCGGATCGAGGCGCTGAACAGTATTCGCGCCGGTTTACGAACGGGAGTTCGAACTCACCCGCAGCGGATTCCCCTTCCCATGCGCTGAGGCTCCGCCGGGCAGCAGGTCTACGCGGTCGCGTACCCCGGGTCGGGCTCCCATCGGGCCCCGCACCCATTTCCCGCCGATGCTCCCTGTCCGGTCCGCGTGACCCGACTGGAGCCCTCACGGGGCCCCAGGGCCGGTGGGGTGGGCTCGGATCCACCCCCCGGTTCGGGCGAGCACGTGTTGGGCGGTCTCCGCGGGCCGGAGAAGCCGGAATCGGACGTTTCCGTCGGCATCAATGCGCACGCCATGTACAGCCGGGTCGGGAAGGCTGTTGTAGTGGAAGGGTGTGGAGGAGTAATAGGCGCCGGTGTCGAGGAGCGCGACAATGTCGCCGGGCGCGAGCCTGGGCAGCGGACGGGCCTGGGCGATGAGGTCGCCTGCGAAGCAGCAAGGGCCTGCGATGTCCTGGGGTACGACATCCTCGTGCTTGAGGGCGCCGGCGGGGTCATGTGCGGTGATCCGCAGCGGCCAGGCTTCGGGCATGAACACCGTCCGCGTGGCGACTTGGGCACCGGCGTGGGTGATCGCGATCGGGCGTCCGCCTGAGGTCTTGGTGTATTCGACGTACGCGGCGGTGAATCCGTTCTTGGCGAGGAGGGACCGCCCGAACTCGGTGACGACCTGGAAGTAGCCGCTGAACAAGGCCGGTGCGTGGGCCTGAAGTCGAGCCACATACTCGTCGAAGGTGGGTGTCGGCTCGTCGCTGCCGAAGTTGACGGGGAGCCCGCCACCGATGTCGATTCCGATCACTTGGCGCCGGCCGAGATCGGAGTTGACCTTCTCGGCGAAGGTCACGGCCTTCGCGATGCCCTGGGCGATCAGATCCAGCGGGCAGCCCTGTGATCCGACGTGGGCGTGAACCCACGTGAGCCATGGACGATCCCGGTAAGCGTCCAGGAGCCGCTCCCGGTTTCCGTCGTCCTCCAGCGGTATGCCGAACTTGGAGGTGGCGGTGGCCGTGCTCATCGCCGCAATGTCCCCGCTGCCGACTTGAGGGTTGATCCGCACACCGATCCGGGAGGTTGACGAACGAACCGCCAGGATCTCGTCGACGCGGGAGAGTTCCTGGAAGTTGTCCACGTTGACCGCGACACCCAGGGCCAGCGCCCGGTCGAGATCCGCGCGAGTCTTCGCCGGGGAGTCGAATACGATCCGTTCGGGCGCGAAGCCGGCGGCCAGAGCCTGAGCGAGTTCCCCGGGGCTGGCTGCCTCACAGCCCATGCCATGCGTCCGCAGCTCCTCCAGCACCGGCACCAGGCAGTTCGCTTTCGCCGCGAACGCGTGCAGGGCCTGAACTGAGGGTGGGAAGGCGCGGTGCAGCGCCTCGACGCTCGCGGCGACACCGTCGAGGTCGACGAACGCCGCCAGTACGGCATCGTCGGGGTCGAGAAGCCGCTGGCGTACGGCCGCACCCAGGATGCGTTCGCGCCGTTCGGCTGCTTGAGAGCCGGTCATTCGGATTCCTTTCGGGTTTGTTCCCTTGAACGCCCGGCAAGGCCGTGCCGGACACGTCGCGCAGGCGCCGGCCCGAGTAGTGGGAGTTGTTCGGGTGGACAGAGGCGCCAATATCAGCGCCGGCTCTACGAGCGGTCTGTGAGGGGGCTGCCTTCAGACAGCTGGACGACACGTCACTCTGTCGCTGTCTTCCGAGCGGCCGCGAATCGGGTGCAGGAGGAGACGAAGTCATCGAAGAGATTGCGGTGGGCCCGTTGGTCGATGAGCTCCTCCGGGTGGTACTGGACGCCCACGATCCACCGCTCGGGGTCCCTCGCCTCGACCGCTTCAGCAACGCCGTCCTCCGCCGTACCGACCACCCTCAGCGCCCGCGCCGGGCCGCCGATGGCCTGATGGTGCAGGCTGTTCACACGAAGAAGCCGGGTCTCGGACAGTCTGGCGAGGCGGGAGTCACCTTCCATCCGAAGCTCATGGACCGCCGATTTCAACGGCAGATCCTGCAGATGGTCAACCGGGCCGCCTGGCTCCAGGTGCTGGACCAGGCTCCCGCCCAGGGCGACGTTGAGGATCTGGCAGCCTCGACAAACCCCCAGTATGGGCATCTCCCAACCGTCCGCGATGGCGATAGCGTTCATCTCCAAAGCGTCGAGGTCCTCGTCGATGACCGTCTTGGGGTGCACTTCCTCGCCGAAATGACGGGGGTGCGGGTCGACTCCGCCGGGCAGGAACAGGCCATCGACGCGTTCCATCACGTGCCGGATCGCCGCGTCGTCGACGCCGGGCAGGATGGCGATCGGTATCGCTCCCGAACTCGCCAGAGCCTGGACGTAGCTGTCGGCCAGCCTGAAGACGGACGGACGGTCGGGCAGGTCCCGTCCCAGGGTTACCGCAATCAGCGGCCGATTGACGACGTCACGCACAGGGGTGGCCCTCTCGTTGTGGCACAAGGTGGTCAGCGAACCGTCGCAGTCCCGAACCGGACACGCCGGAGCGGTAGCGGTCTACAGGACGCTGTCCAGGAATGTCTTCGTTCTGCCGTGCCGCGGGTTGCTGATCACGTCGGTCGGAGCACCGGATTCGACCACGATGCCGTCGTCCATGAACACGACCTGGTCTGCCACCTCGCGGGCGAAGCCGATCTCATGTGTCACGACGATCATCGTCATGCCGCTCTTCGCCAGATCGCGCATCACGTTCAGCACATCGCCGACGAGCTCCGGGTCCAAGGCCGAAGTCGGCTCGTCGAAGAGCATCAGTTTCGGATCCATCGCAAGCGCCCTGGCGATGGCCACCCTCTGCTGCTGACCACCCGACAGTTGAGCCGGGTACATGCCTGCACGATCGGTGAGACCGACTCGCTCCAGTAGTTCCATGCCTCTGGTGCGAGCGTCGGCCTTGCTCCGGCGCGCCACACCGACCGGGGCCTCGACGATGTTCTCCAACGCCGTCAGGTGCGGGAACAGGTTGAACCGCTGGAAGACCATGCCAATGCTCCGGCGCTGGGCCGCGATCTGACTCGGCTTCATCTGCCGGGCACGACCACCGTGTTCGTGGTAGCCCATCAGCTCACCGTCGACGTATATGCGCCCGCCGTCGACCCACTCCAGGTGATTGATGCAGCGCAGGAATGTCGACTTGCCTGAGCCCGAGGGCCCGAGCAGGCACATCACCTGCCCGCGCTCGACACGGAGATCGATCCCCCTGAGCACCAGATTCGCGCCGAAGCGTTTGCGGACGTCCCGCGCCTCCACCAACGGCTTCGGTCCGTCGAGGGCCTGTGTGTTCATGCCTCTCCTTCCGTCCTTGCGTCGGTGTGTGCGACCTGTGCGACACGGGTCCGCACCTGGCCCACCAAGCGGCGCGCCCGCTGCCAGGGCGTCAACGGCAGGCTTCGGTTGGTGCCGCGGCCGTATCTGCGCTCCAGGTAGTACTGCGGCACGGAGAGCACGGAGGTGAGGACCAGGTACCAGGCGCTTGCGACGATCAGCAGCTCGACCTGGCGCAGGTTCTGCGCCGAGATCCAGCTGGTCTGCGTGTAGAGCTCCGGCACCGCGATGAGCTGAAGCAGGGCCGTGTTCTTGAGCATGGAGATCGTCTCGTTGCCCATGGGCGGGATGATCACCCGCATCGCCTGGGGCAGAACGATGCGCCGCAGCGTGTACGCGGGCGACATCCCCAGCGAGTGGGCCGCTTCGACGTTGCCGTGATCGACTGAGAGCAGTCCTGCGCGGACGATCTCGGATGCGTATGCGGCCTCGTTCATCCCCAGGGCCAGCAAGCCGGCGACGAAGGGGGTCACGATCGCGTTGGTGTCCGCGGAGGCGAATTGAATCGAGGTGAAGGGGATACCCAGGGTGAGCTCCTGGTACAGCAGGCCGAGGTATCCCCAGAACACGATCTGGACGAGCAGGGGGGTGCCCCGGAAGAACCACGTGTACGCCCACGACATCACGCGCAGCACCGGGTTGGCGGACAGCCGCATCACCGCCAGCAGGATGGCGAGAGTCGTCGCCAGAACCATCGCGCAGCCGGTCAGTGCGACCGTGAATAGGACACCCTGGACGATCCGCCCGTCGAACAGGAAGTCAGCGATCGTCAGGTGCTCGATGTTCGGGTTGTGCCAGAGCGAGAACATCCAGCCGGTACACAGGGCGATCAGCACCGCGGCGGCCACCCATCGTCCCGGGTGCCGCAGGGGCGTGGCAGCTACATCGTGCGTCCCTGCGGCGGTCCGCTCATCCGGCGTGAGGCGGCTCGGCTTCTTGGCCGTCGCGATCTCGTCGGTCATGATCCGCGGTTGATGATCGCCGACTTGACGCCGTACGCGGACAGATCGTACTTGTCGAGGAGCTGCTTGTAAGCACCGTCCTTCACCAGCGCGTTCAGCGCCGCCTGCAGAGCGAGGACGAGGTCGTGGTCCTTTCGGAGCACCCCGATGCCGGTGTACACCGGACCGAATCCGGTGGGATGTGCGGGGTCGCTCACGACTTCGAATACGGTGCCGTTTCCTGCCGTGGCGGCGTTGTACCTGGCGGGTGCCGCGTCGAGCACGTCCGCGACGGCCTTCCCTGCGCGAACCGCGAGGAGGGCGTCACCCTCGGTGGGCAGTTCGATCACCGTGACCGGCTTCTTTCCGGCGGCTTCACATTTCGGCTCCTGGGCCCTCATCAGGTCGGCCTGCGTGGTGGCCTTGGCGACCGCGACAGACTTGCCGCACAGATCGAGCACCTTGCTGATCTTCTCCGGATTACCCTTCTTCACGACAATTTCCATTCCGGCTTGGAAGTAGTCGACGAAGTACAGACTCTTTTCCCGTTCCGACGTGTCATTCATTCCGTACATGATGATGTCGTGCTTGCCCGACTGCAGCGAGGGGATGATGCTGTCGAATGCCTGGTTCTTGAAGTTGAACGAGAC
The DNA here is from genome assembly GCF_016598475.1 of Streptomyces adelaidensis. Lineage (GTDB taxonomy): Bacteria > Actinomycetota > Actinomycetes > Streptomycetales > Streptomycetaceae > Streptomyces > Streptomyces adelaidensis. The sequence continues at coordinate 71,904 of NZ_JAEMUX010000013.1, read as the reverse complement.
GCCGAGCTTCACTCCGAGCGCCTGCCCCAAGTCGTAGTCGAATCCGGTCCACTCCTGGTTGGAGTCGAGCATCTCCATCGGCGCGTAGACGCCGCTGGCCACGTTGATCCCACCTTTGAACCGCTTGGGCAGCAGTGCCGCGACCTTGGCGTCAGCGATAATCGACGGCTGAAGTGTGCTTCCGCTCGCGGCTGGGGTCGCGGTGTCACTGGTGGCCGACGTGCCGCTGCAGGCACTGAGGAGAATTCCCGCGGTCCCCACTGCGAGAGTCGCGACGGTGAAACGGCTTCTGGTCATGTGCGTCTCTATTCGAATAGACAGCCATGGGTGACCCGACGCACGGCGCCCGGCATTTCGGGCTCAGGTCACGCGTCACTTGTCCGGCCGGTTGAGGAATCTCGACGACTCTTTCCGGGAAGAGCCCCGGAACAGAAAGGTCATTGCGGTGATTGTTGACCCCGGCCGGACCATCCGTCCTGGTCCGATTGCCCTAGGATCTGGTCATGGCCTTGTCCGATCGCCCAAGCAGCGAGATCGTCGCCGACACACCGGCCACGACGGTTCAGCACCTCGTCACGACCATCGGGTCGCCGGTCCTGCAGGTGCTGACCGCGCCACGTGGGTTGGAACAGTCGGTGCGGGGGACCGTGCTGCACGACCCCAACGACTCCCTGACGGGCGGCGTGGACCAGCTCTTGCTGGTGCCAGGGCTCCAGGGCGACCAGCCCGGCGCCGTGGAGCTCGTACGGGAGGCCGCCCGCCGCGGATACTGCGCGATGATCCTGAAGCTCAGAGGGAGCGACACCAGCGCGCTCGTCTCCGAATCGTCGACCAGCGGCCTCACCCTGCTCGCCGCGGCGAGCGAGGTCTCCTGGCGCCACCTCGACGCGCTGCTGCTCTCCGCCCTGGGTTCGCAAGGCGTCGGGGGCGATCCGAGAACCGGCTCCGGGGACGGGCTGTTCCTCCTGGCGAACGCCGCCAGTGCCGCTATCGGCGGATCCGTCGCGATCGAGGACCTGGACCGGCGCGTGATGGCCTATTCGTCCTCGCCGGACCAGCGCATCGACGCACTTCGTCGCGAAGGCATTCTGAGCCGCCGGGTCCCGGAGATCGACCACAATCTCGAACGCTATCGAATCGTGCTCGGCTCCGACGATGTCGTGCGCTTCCCCAAAGAACTCGGCGCCCTGCCACGCGCAGCGATCGCCATCAGGGCCGGAACTCAACCACTCGGCACGATTTGGGCCATCGAAAGCGCCGATGGCCTCGGAAGCGATGGCGAACAGGCACTGATCGATTGCGCACGGCTGGCCACCCTCCATATTCTTCGCAGCCGCAACGCAAACGAACTGGAGCTCCAGAAGCGCGAGAGCGCGCTGCTCGGGGCACTGGAAGGCTCGTGGGCGGCTCACGAAATAGTCTTTCGTCTGTCTATTCCCTCGGGAGCCGACCTCGGACTTCTGGGATTTGCCACCGCAGCCGACGCGACGGGTTCCCTGGCATTGACCGCTCACTTCAGCCATGCGCTGTCCCGCTACATCATCCCATTTCGTCCGGACGCGAGCATCGCAACAACGTCCCGTGCGGTCTATGCCCTGCTACCGGGCGGCGGTTCACAGGCTGCGACACGGATCGCGATGGGCGCGCTCACCGCGATCCGAAAGGATTTCGGCGACCACGTCCGCGCGGCGGTCGCACCCACCGAAACAGATCCGGCGGCCCTGCCGGCCATGCGCCGGGAGATCGACGACATCCTCCGGGTGACAACTGCCCACGCGGAGGCCCCGCCAGTGGCCGGGCTGACCGACGTACACGCGCGGCTCCTGCTGGCTCGTGTCGCCGACGAACTCAGCCATGAACCCCGCTTGAGACATCCAGCTGTTGCCGCGATGACCGCCCACGATGCCGAGCACGGTACGGACTTCGCCGTGTCAGTCCTCGCATGGCTCGACGCGGTGGGCAACGTCGCCGAAGCGGCGACCCGGCTGGGGGTGCACACCAACACCCTGCGCTATCGGCTGCGCCGGACCACCGAACTCTTCGACATATCGCTGAACGACCCCGACGACAGGCTCTCGTTGTGGTTGCAGCTACGCCTCATCCGCCGCTGAGTCCGCACTCCCGTAGTCGGCCCATCGCCCGTCACCTCGTCGGCGCGGAGCACGGCTGCCGCTGCCACCCCGTCGCCGACTGCGGCAAGCGCGGGCTCATCCCCGGCTGGACGGAGGACCTGGAACGCTACCTGGAGATGGGGAAAACCTGCTGCTCGCCCCGCTCCCCCAGCGTCCCGGCCCATGATTCCGGGGCGGGGCCTTCGGCGGTCCAATGCCTGGGACACGAGGCAATCGACAAGGGTCCTCGGTAGCCGATCTCGGGGTCGACGGTCTCTGGGTCGTGGTAGTCCCAGCCCGGCTGCTGCGCCTCGCTGCCCCGGTGGTGGTCGACGGTGAGCGCGGTGGTCCCGGTCTCGCGGGCCACGTCGGCGAGCAGGATCGTGGAGCGCCCGCAGTACGTGCCGACCTCGAGGAGTGGGAGGCCGAGCTGCCCGGCTTCCGCGGCCGCCGTGTACAGGGCCAGGCCCGCGTTCACCGGCATGAATCCCTTCGCCGCCTCGAACGCGGCCAGGATCTCGGGCTCGGGTGCCGCGGTCATGGGCGGGGGCCTTTCGGTCGTACGGGTCTGTGGACGCCCCATGCTGCCGTACCCCCTGGCCGGCGGGCGACAGGGGGTACGGCGGTTGCGGTCGAGGATCAGGGAGCGTCGGAGATGTCCAGCTTGTTCACCTTGATGCGGGTGGTGTCGAACTCCCAGGTGACGAAGAACTTGCCCGGCGCGTACTCGTCGGCCATCGGGTACGTGTCCCAGCCCGCGCCGGTGCCGGCCGGTGTCGGATCCTCCTGGCTCGCGGGACCGTCGGCGAAGAACTTGGCCGCGCTCCAAGCCGTCGCGCCGGGGCGCTTGGTCTTGTAGTAGAGGGCCGGGCGGGTGTTGGTGTCGCCGGTCGTGTAGATGTACAGGAGCTGGCCGTTGCTGTCCTTGCCGAAGTAGCTCCTGGCCGCGTTGTTGCTCGGCAGACCGGTGGCGGCTGTGAAGGCCGTCCAGCTCGCGCCGCCGTTGGTACTCGTGGCCGTCATGGCGTTGGCGTTGTCGGCGCGGGCGACCATGATCAGCGTGTTCGGATCGTCCGGCGAGACGACGATCTGGTTCTCACCGGCCTTGACACCGGTGGCGTTCCCGTTCGAGACGGTGCCGCCCTTGGTCCAGGTCTTCAGGTCCGGGTTCGTGGCGATCAGCACCCCGTTCTCCCGGCCCGTGCCCCAGTACGGGAGGACGGTGTTGCCGTTGGCCAGCTTGATCGGGCGGCCGGAGATGGCGAGGTTGCCGATGGTCGGCATGGTGACGGGGTAGTCCTGCCAGGTGTGGCCCTCGTCGGTGCTGCGCTTGACGACGGTGGCGGTGATCGGAAGGCCGTCGTTGTTCCAGCCGTCCCCGTCCGTCTCGCTCGTGTCCGCGACCGGGGTGCGCCCGAGGAACGCGAACAGCTCGCTGCCCGACTTGTAGAGCATCACGTAGTGCCAGGCGTACTGGTCGGTCTCCTGGGCCAGCGTCTGGGGGCGGCTCCAGGTCGCGCCACCGTCGGTGGTGTACGAGTACCGCATGTAGCCCATGTCCCGATTGCCGGGCCGCAGGCCTTCCCGCCAGGCCACGACCGCGTTGCTGGCGCTCGTGCTGATGATGTCCGGGGTACGGGGGCCGTCGCCGCCGGTCACCGTGTTGGTGTACACGGTCTTCTCGGCCGACGTGCCCTCGGCGGAGGCCGGGCCCGGCATCAGGAGGCCGGTCAGGACGGCGAGGGCGAGTGCGGTCATGAGCGCGGTCCAGCCGCGCTTGCGGGTCACCACAGCCATTCCCGGTCCAGGTTCGGAGCCGTCTCGGTCACGGCGTCGCAGTTCCACTGGATGGCCTCCGTGCCGGCGGTCGTGGTGCTGTTGGGGATGGCCAGGCACAGTCCGGTCCTGGCGTTCCTCAGCTGGTCGAGCCCGTCGTGGACCCAGACCTGCTCATCGTTCTGCGTGTCCTGGCACGGCCACTGGATGGCCTTGACGCCGAGCGTCGTGCTCCCGCTGGGGATGGCCAGGCACTGGCCGCTCGCCTTGTTGACCACGTGGTAGCCGCCGCCGGTCATCGGCTGGAGGGACCAGTAGTTGCTGTCGCTGTTGCTGCACGTCCACTGGATCATCACGGTGCCCTGGTCCTGGTCGGAGCCCGGGTTGGCCAGACAGAGGCCGGTGCCCATGTTGTAGAGGCGGGCGTTGACGACTGCCTCGGCTGTCTCGGCCGCCGACGCCGTACCGGTCAGGGCAGAGCCGGTGAGCAGAGGCGCGCTCAGCATCGCGATGGCCGCCGTGGTGGCGGCGATGCGTCTTCTCATTCGGGAGTTTCCTTAGCCGTTCCTGCTGTTGCCGAAGGAGGAGCGGCCCTCGTGGGGAGGGCCGCTCCGGCGGTTCCTTCTACCAGACCCACACCTGGTCGCCGCTAGTGGTGCAGGTCCACTGGATTGCCTCGGTGCCGTTGGTGGTGCTGGAGTTGGGGATGGCCAGGCACTTGTCGCTGTTCAGGTTGCGCAGGCGGTTGGCGCTGTCGTGGATCCAGATCTGTTCGCTGCCGCCGTTGCAGGTCCACTGGATGGCCTGGGTGCCGATGGCCGTGCTGGCGTTCGGCATGGCGAGGCACTTGTTGCTGTTCAGGTTTCTGACGATGTACCGGTCGCCGTTTCCGCCCGCGACCGACTCCAGTTGCCACTGCTGCTCGCTGTTGCCGCTGCATGTCCACTGGACCAGACCGACGCCGTTGGCCGTGTTCGCGCCGGGGACGGCCAGACACTTCGAGGTCGCGGCGTTGTAGAGCGTCTCGTAGGCGGTTGCTGCCGCGTTGGCTGGTGTGGCGAAGGCGACGGCGCACACCCCCGTGGCCGCGACTGCTGAGAGCTTCGTCAGTGACTTCATGATCATGACAGCAAGTACCTCTCTGATTTCGTCGATGTGCCGGTGGTGCAGGTGCCTGATCAGGATGCGGGGTGACTGCTGATGGAGTCGTTAGCTATGGGTCTCCACTGGGACTTGGCTGTGCGTCTACTCCCGCTCCAGGCGTGCGCGAAGGCGGTACTCCATGGGCGACATCCCGTACGCCCTGCGATGGGCACGGGTGAAGTCGGAGGCGCGCGGCAGGCCCCAGCGGGCGGCGATGGTGTGGATCGGCGTGGTGCGCAGCGCGGGGTCCGCGAGGTCGCGGCGGGCGCCCTCCAGACGCTGCCGGCGGATCCAGGAGGCGACCGTCTCGCCCCGCTGCTGTTCCTGGAAGACGCGGTGCAGATGGCTGACGGAGATGTGGTGCGCGGCGGCGATCACGGGCGGCGTCAGCTCCGGATCGTGCAGGTTCTGCCGGATGAACGCCCGGATGCGTTCCGTCAGGGCCCGGTGGCGGGTCTCCGGCGGCAGGGCGCGCCGCCTCCCGTACCTGGGCGATCCAGGCCGACAGCAGGTCGAGGACGACCCTTCCCAGGCGCGGCGCGTCGGACGGCCGCAGGGCGTCGGACTGCCGGTCCAGGCCCGTGAGGAAGTCGGTGAGCAGGGCGCCGATCCCCTCCCGCCCCGACAGACGCCGGGGGGGGGCGCAACTGACTCTCAACAACCGGGATCGCCGATCGGCCACGCCATCAGCAACACGCGCCGTCCCGCCACTGACAGCGCCAAGAGGCACCACCATCCACTACGCCCGGTGCACCCGGCACCCGACCGGATACATCGCGGACGACAGCCCACAGCCAGCGGATGAGAAGCGCCCCGTCCCGGATCCCACACACGCGACGCATTGTGTCGGCGCCGTCTTGGTCCCTGTCTGGTCCCTGGACCTTGGCTTCGAGCCCCCCGGGCAGCGGCCCCGGAGGCCGACGACATCCTTGGATACCTGTTCCGTCGCAGGTCAGAGCGATCAAACAATTTCCGAGCACCACAGGACCGGCGAGATCTCAGACTCGCGAGCAGCGGATTCAGTCCGTTCAGGCAAAGTTGACGCTCCGACACCCAAAAATGAACGTTTCCGCAGGTCAGAGCCCTGCTGAAGTGGGGCGGGTGGGACTCGAACCCACGGCCGACGGATTATGAGTCCGCTGCTCTAACCGGCTGAGCTACCGCCCCGTGCGGCGTGTCGCGCACATTTGTGCGCGCCGTCTGCCGCAGCATAGCCGCTCATACGATCTCCTGCTTCGGATGATCGGCCTTCGCATGCGCTTCTTGACCTTGAGGACTTGGGCGCGGCCCGCGCGGTTCCCCCGGACGTGAAAAAGGACCCCGACGGGGTCCTCGTTCAGGTTGCTCTCCCGACTGGACTCGAACCAGTAACCTGCCGGTTAACAGCCGGCTGCTCTGCCAATTGAGCTACGGAAGATCGAAGCTCCCCCGACTGGACTCGAACCAGTAACCTGCCGGTTAACAGCCGGCTGCTCTGCCAATTGAGCTACGGAGGATTGCCTCGTTGCATCGAACGTACCTCCCTGGGTATTCGCCAGGGGGCGTGCGCTCGCTGCGACACATACATTAGCGCAAGCAGGGGGGTGCTCCGCCAATCGGTATCCCCGTGTCCGTCGCCCACGCAGGGGCAACGGACGGGACCGAAGCAGACGTAAGGGAAGGGTGGTCGCCATGCGCTATCGGCTCACGTTCTTTGCCGGACTGGCCCTGGGTTACGTGTTGGGCACACGTGCCGGGCGCGAACGCTACGAGCAGTTGAAGAAGTCCGCCCGGCAGGTCGCGCAGAACCCGGCGGTGCGGAACACCGCGGAGTCGGCGGCCCAGCAGGGGCGCGTGTTCGCGGGCAAGGCGTACCACGTGGTCAGTGACAAGGTCGGGGACCATGTGCCCGACTCGGTCACCGAGCGGGTGCGGTCGCTGCGCGCGCGTAACGCGAACGGCTCCGCCGGAGACGACTGGGGTACCAGTAATACGTAGCGGCCGCATCGCGTCGGCCCAGCCGCCGCGCGACACTCCCACCCCTTCCCGTGCGGCAGAATTTCCGCCATGGGGATAGTCGCCGGGCTGGACAGTTCGCCCGAATTTACGCGCATTGTCGTCTGTGACTCGGACACAGGGGCCGTGCTCAGGCAGGGCTATGCCCCGCACCCGCTGGAATCGGCGGAGGGCGGGGGGCGTCCGTCGGACGTCGATCCACAGGCGTGGCTGCTGTCCCTGGGGGAGGCGGCCGTCGGTGGGCTGCTGGAGGGCGTGCAGGCGATCGGGGTGTCGTCCCAGCAGAACGGGCTGATCGCGCTGGACGCACAGGGCAACACCGTGCGGCCGGCGATGGTCGGCGGTGACAAGCGGTCCCAGGTCGCGGCGGCCGACCTCGTCGACGCGCTCGGGGGGCGCGGGGCGTGGGCCGAGGCCGTCGGGTGTGTGCCGGGGGCCGCGCAGCCGGTGACCAAGCTGCGCTGGATGAGCCGGACGGAGCCGGACGCGGCGATGCGTACGGCCGTACTGCTCCAGGCGCACGACTGGCTGGTCTGGCAGTTGCTGGGACGGCCTGTCAGGAGAACCACCGACCGGGGTGGGGCGTCCGGGACCGGGTACTGGAACGCGGCGACCGGGCAGTACCGGACCGATCTCGTCGAGATGGCCCTCGGGCACCAGGTCATGCTGCCCGAGGTGCTCGGGCCGTCGGACGCCGCGGGTACGACGCCGGAGGGGCTCCTCATCTCCGCCGGCACCGGCGAGACCATGGCCGCCGCGTTCGGGCTCGGTATCGCGCTCGGCGACGCGGTGGTGTCACTGGGGGCCTCCGGGTCCGTCATGGCCGTACACAGCGAGGCGCTCGTCGACTCCACCGGGATGATCACCTCGCTGGCCGACGCCACGGGGATGCATCTGCCGGTCGTCACCACGATGAACGCCGTACGGACGCTGCGCGGGGCCACCGAGATGCTGGGAGTGGCCGATCTGGAGGCGCTGTCCGAGCTGGCGATGAAGTCGACGCCGGGGTCGCACGGGCTGGTCATGCTGCCGTATCTGGAGGGCGAGCGGACACCGAATCTGCCGCACACGGCCGGGACGCTGGCCGGGCTGCGGCGGGAGTCGATGAAGCCGGAGCACTTCGCGCGGGCCGCGTTCGAGGGCATGCTGTGCGGGCTCGCGGACGCGCTGGACGTGCTGCGCGGGCGGGGCGTCGATGTGCGGCGGATCTTCCTGCTGGGTGCGGCGGCCGAACTGCCCGCGGTGCAGGCGGCGGCGCCCGCGCTGTTCGGGGTGCAGATCGTGGTGCCGCAGCCGGCGGACTACGCGGCGGTGGGGGCGGCCCGGCAGGCCGCCTGGGCGCTCGGAGTCACCCAGGGGACCCTCGATCCGCGTACGCCGCCACTGTGGCCCGGAGCGGCCGCGCAGGTGCTGGATCCGGCGGACGACCTGGCGGTCGGACAGGCGGTTCGGCAGCAGTACGTATCGGTACGTGAGCAGACTCACCCCGGAGCATTTCGGGCGTAGACGCCCGCCGTAGCCGGGCTTCGGACGGCCGCGGGTTCGTCGTGGCTGGTCGCGGCGGTCGCCCGTCCTCTCCGGGGGCGGAACACCGATCCTTCACCGTTGGGTTAATTCGGTTGAGGTAACGCGGGTGGAGTGTCGGACGATGGGGGGTGGTGCATCCACATCCTCGTCCTCGACTCCGAGAGATCTCGCGTGCTCATACGATTGCTGAGAAGTCATCTTCGTCCGTACAAGAAACCCATTGTCCTGTTGGTGCTGCTGCAGTTCGTACAGACGTGCGCCACGCTCTATCTGCCGACGCTGAACGCGGACATCATCGACAACGGTGTGGTGGAGGGGGACACGGGTTACATCCTGTCCTTCGGCGCGCTGATGATCGGCATCTCGCTGGTGCAGGTCGTGTGCAACATCGGGGCCGTGTACTACGGCGCCCGTACGGCGTCGGCGGTCGGCCGGGACATCAGGGCGGCCGTGTTCGACCGGGTGCAGTCGTTCTCGGCGCGTGAGGTCGGTCACTTCGGTGCGCCGTCGCTGATCACGCGGACGACGAACGATGTGCAGCAGGTGCAGATGCTGGTGCTGATGACGTTCACGCTGGTGGTGTCGGCGCCGATCATGTGTGTGGGCGGCATCGTGCTGGCACTCGGTCTCGATGTGCCGTTGTCCGGGGTGCTGCTCGCCGTCGTACCAGTGCTCGGGATCTCCGTCAGCCTGATCGTGCGCCGGTTGCGCCCCCAGTTCCGGCTGATGCAGGAGCGGCTCGACACGGTGAACCGGGTGCTGCGGGAGCAGATCACCGGCAACCGGGTCATCCGGGCGTTCGTGAAGGACGACTACGAGAAGGACCGCTTCCGGGCGGCGAACGCCGACCTGACCGAGGTGTCCCTGGGGACCGGGCGGCTGCTGGCGCTGATGTTCCCCATCGTGATGACGGTCGTGAACGTCTCGTCGATCGCGGTGGTGTGGTTCGGGGCGCACCGGATCGACAGCGGGGGCATGGAGATCGGGGCGCTCACCGCGTTCCTCGCCTATCTGATGCAGATCGTCATGTCCGTGATGATGGCCACCTTCATGTTCATGATGATGCCGCGCGCGGAAGTGTGCGCCGAGCGCATTCAGGAGGTCCTCGACACCGAGACGAGTGTCGTGCCGCCCACCGAGCCCGTACGGGAGCTGCGGCGGCGTGGGTTCCTGGAGGTACGGGGTGCGGGTTTCCGCTACCCGGGGGCCGAGGAGCCGGTGCTCAGGTCGATCGAGGTCACGGCGCGGCCGGGTGAGACGACCGCCGTCATCGGGTCCACGGGCAGCGGGAAGTCGACGCTGCTCGGGCTGGTGCCGCGGCTGTTCGACGTCACCGAGGGCGAGGTGCTCGTGGACGGCGTCGACGTACGGACCCTTGATCCGCGGCTGCTGGCCAGGACCGTGGGGCTGGTGCCGCAGAAGCCGTATCTCTTCTCCGGGACCGTGGCGACGAACCTGCGGTACGGCAATCCGGACGCGACCGACGAGGAGTTGTGGCACGCGCTGGAGGTGGCGCAGGCCAAGGAGTTCGTGTCCCGGCTGGACGGCGGGCTTGGCGCGCCCATCGCGCAGGGCGGGACGAATGTGTCGGGCGGGCAGCGGCAGCGGCTCGCGATCGCGCGGACGCTGGTGCAGGGCCCGGGGATCTATCTGTTCGACGACTCGTTCTCCGCGCTCGACTACGCGACGGACGCCGCCCTGCGCGCGGCGCTGGCGCGGGAGACCGCCGACGCGACGGTCGTGATCGTCGCCCAGCGGGTGGCGACCATCCGGGACGCCGACCGGATCGTCGTCCTCGACGAGGGCCGGGTCGTCGGCACCGGACGCCACCACGAGCTGATGGCCGACAACGAGACCTACCGGGAGATCGTGCTCTCCCAGCTCACGGAAGCGGAGGCAGCCTGATGGCCGGGCCGTTGGGACGGATGGCGGGAGCCGGAGGCGGCCCCGATCAGCACTCCATGGACTTCAAGGGGTCCGGGAAACGACTGATCGCGCAGTTCAGGCCCGAGCGGTTCACGATGTACGCGATGCTCGCGTGCGGTGTGTTCAGCGTCGGGTTGTCGGTGCTGGGGCCGTGGATCCTCGGCAAGGCGACCGACCTGGTGTTCGCGGGCGTCGTCGGGCGGGAGATGCCGGCGGGGCAGACGAAGGCCGAGGTGCTGGAAGGGCTGCGGGCGGGCGGCGACGGCGGTGTCGCCGACATGTTGCGGGGCACGGACTTCACGCCCGGCGAGGGCATCGATTTCGGGGCCGTCGGCGGCGTACTGCTGGTTGCCCTCGGCATCTTCCTGGTCGCCGGGCTGCTGATGGCGGCGGCCACCCGGCTCTCGAACCGGGCCATCAACCGGACCGTCTACCGCATGCGCGAAGAGCTCCAGGCGAAGCTGTCGCGGCTGCCGCTGTCGTACTTCGACCAGCGGCAGAGGGGAGAGGTCCTCAGCCGGGCGACCAACGACATCGACAACATCGGGCAGACGTTGCAGCAGTCGATGGGGCAGCTCATCAACTCGCTCCTCACCATCATCGGTGTGCTGGTGATGATGTTCTGGGTGTCGCCGCTGCTGGCGCTGGTCGCGCTCGTCACCGTGCCGGTGTCGTTCGTGGTGGCGACCCGGGTGGGCAAGCGGTCGCAGCCGCACTTCGTGCAGCAGTGGCGGACCACCGGGAAACTCAACGCGCACATCGAGGAGATGTACACCGGGCACACGCTCGTGAAGGTGTTCGGGCGGCAGGAGGAGTCGGCGAAGCAGTTCGCAGAGGAGAACGACCGGCTGTACGAGGCCGGGTTCAAGGCCCAGTTCAACAGCGGGATCATGCAGCCGCTGATGTTCTTCGTGTCGAACATCAACTATGTGCTGGTGGCTGTGGTGGGTGGACTGCGGGTCGCTTCGGGGACCCTGTCCATCGGTGACGTGCAGGCCTTCATCCAGTACTCGCGGCAGTTCTCGATGCCCCTGACGCAGGTGGCGTCCATGGCGAACCTGGTGCAGTCGGGGGTGGCCTCGGCCGAGCGGGTCTTCGAACTGCTGGACGCCGACGAGCAGGCCGCCGACGCCGTGCCCGGGGTGCGGCCCGAGGAGCTGCGGGGGCGGGTCGCGCTGGCGGGGGTGTCCTTCCGGTACGACGCCGACAAGCCGCTGATCGAGGATCTGTCGCTGGCCGTCGAGCCGGGGCACACCGTGGCGATCGTGGGGCCGACCGGGGCCGGGAAGACGACCCTGGTGAACCTGCTGATGCGGTTCTACGAGGTCACGGGTGGGCGTATCACCCTGGACGGGGTGGACATCGCGTCCATGTCACGGGACGAACTCCGGGACGGGATCGGGATGGTGCTCCAGGACACGTGGCTGTTCGGGGGGACCATCGCGGACAACATCGCGTACGGGGCGTCCGCGGCGCGGAAGGTTACGCGGGGGGAGATCGAGGAGGCGGCGCGGGCGGCGCACGCGGACCGGTTCATCCGGACGTTGCCGGACGGGTACGACACCGTGATCGATGACGAGGGGAGCGGGGTGAGCGCCGGTGAGAAGCAGCTCATCACCATCGCTCGGGCGTTTCTGTCCGATCCGGTGATTCTGGTGCTGGACGAGGCGACGAGTTCGGTGGACACGCGTACGGAGGTGTTGATCCAGAAGGCGATGGCGAAGTTGGCGCATGGGCGTACGTCGTTCGTGATCGCGCATCGGCTGTCGACGGTCCGGGACGCGGACACGATTCTGGTGATGGAGAGCGGGGCGATCGTCGAGCAGGGGGCGCATGGGGAGTTGTTGGCCGCGGGTGGGGCTTATGCGCGGCTGTACAAGGCGCAGTTCGCCGAGGCTGTGGCTGAGGTGGACTGAGGGAGGTGGGGGGCGTGGGATTTTTCGCCCCCGCCGCCCCTACCCGTCCCATCACCAGGGGCTGCGCCCCTTCGATCCCCGTTTTCGGGTGCAGGTGCGTGGGGGCTGGTCGCGCAGTTCCCCGCGCCCCTGAAAGACGGGGCTGCAGACGGATCCTCAGTCCAGGTAGCCCCTCAGCTGGTCCGCGAAGGCGTGGTCCCTGAGTTTGTTCAGGGTCTTGGACTCGATCTGCCTTATGCGTTCGCGGGTTACGCCGAAGATGCGGCCGATCTCCTCCAGGGTGCGGGGGCGGCCGTCGGCGAGGCCGTAGCGGAGTTGGACGACCTTGCGTTCGCGTTCGCCGAGGGTGGAGAGGACCGCTTCGAGGTGTTCGCGCAGGAGGAGGAAGGCGGCCGACTCGACGGGGCTCGCGGCGTCGCCGTCCTCGATGAGGTCGCCGAGGGCCACGTCGTCCTCCTCGCCCACGGGGGCGTGCAGGGAGACCGGTTCCTGGGCGAGGCGGAGGACCTCGGTGACGCGTTCGGGCAGGAGGTCGAGGTGGGCGGCGACTTCCTCGGGGGTGGGTTCGTAGCCCCGTTCCTGGAGCATGCGGCGCTGGACGCGGATGACCCGGTTGATCAACTCGACCACGTGGACGGGGACTCGGATCGTGCGGGCCTGGTCGGCCAGGGCCCGGGACATGGCCTGGCGGATCCACCAGGTGGCGTAGGTCGAGAACTTGTAGCCGCGGGCGTAGTCGAACTTCTCGACGGCGCGGATCAGGCCGAGGTTGCCCTCCTGGACCAGGTCGAGCATGGTCAGGCCGCGGCCGACGTAGCGCTTCGCGACGGAGACGACGAGCCGGAGGTTCGCCTCGATGAGGCGGCGCTTGGCCATGCGGCCCATGACGACCAGCTTGTCGAGGTCGAGGGCGAGCTGGGTGTCGAGGTCGGTGGCGCCGCCGAGTTTCTCCTCGGCGAAGAGGCCGGCCTCGACCCTGCGGGCGAGTTCCACCTCCTCGGCGGCCGTGAGCAGCGGGATGCGGCCGATCTCGCGCAGGTACTGGCGGAACAGGTCGGACGACGGACCGCTGGTGTCGGCGCGGCTGCGCGGTGGTTCCACGGGCTCGGGCGGCTCGGCCGTCTCGACGGCCTCCACCTCGGCGGCGGGCGGCTCGTCCTGGCCGGGCGGACCGTCCGGCGCCGTCTCGGGGTGGTGCGCGGCGCGGCTCTGGGCGGGGACCGCGGCGATGACGTCGGTCTCCGCCTCCTGCTCCACGCCGTCGGTACTGATGGCCGTACTGGTGTCGTTCTGGATCAGGGTCTGGGTCTGCACGGGCGCGACCTCCAGGAATGTCGCTGCTGAGGCGTACGGCAGCGGTACGTCGGGGATGGCGCGGGCGGCCTCGCCGCCATCCATCCCGTACTCATCGAGCGGAACCGCGGGGATCTCGGACCCATGGGGGACGGGTCGGCCGCGCTCCGAGGACTCAGGCACCGGAACCCAGTGTGGAGTACGACACACAGCCGCCACGAGGGGCGTGCGGTGACTTTTTGCGTCCGGTCCGTGACGCCGCGGTCACCCTGCCGTACGAGTGCGCTGCTGGGAGGCCCGTAAACCGCTTGAAGGCCGTATGGAACGGGGCGGCTCCGGCGCGGTATTGGCATATGTGCACCGGGGGCGTTCACGTCCCGGGGCCCGGCCGGCGCGGCTCAGAGCGCCTCCGCGCCCCGCTCCCGCAGTGCCTGGTCGTACTGCTGGAGGACCCACAACTCGTTCTGTACGGCGGCCAGCTGGGCCGGGTCGCCGTGCGTGCTCGCGCGGGCCAGGCTGCCCTGCACGTCGCGCACCCGGCGTTCGACGGCGCGGCGGCGGACGGTGACCAGTTGGGCGCCCGCGTAGACGTCGTCGACCGTCTTGCGCATGATCGCCTCGACGGCCAGCTCGGTCACCATGGCCCGCACGGTGTCGTCCGGCGCGGCCTCGCGGACCCGGATCAGGTACTCCTGCGGGTCCGTCACGCCGTACTCGACACCGCCCGCCTCGATGATCGTCTGGCGTACGGCCGCGTACTGGTCGGCGGTGAACTCGTCGGCCCCGTACGCGTCGAACGCCGGGGCGACCAACTCGGGCCGCTGCAGGGCGAGTTTGAGGAGTTCGCGCTCGGTGGCGTAGACCGGGTTGCGGAGGGTGAGGGCGGGGCCGGAAGGGGGCCGGGAGGCGGACTCGTACGGCTGGGAGGGGCGCTGCTGGGCCGGGGCGGGGCCCTTGCCGCCGCGGTCGCGGGCCCAGCGGGCGAGCTGGGCGACGCGCTTGACGACGAACTGGGTGTCGAGGATGCCGAGCATGCCGGCGAGCTGCACGGCGACCTCGTGCTGGGCGCCGCTGTTCTTGATGCGGGCCACGATGGGCGCGGCCTCGTCGAGGGCGGCGGCCCGCCCCGCCGGGGTCTCCAGGTCGTAGCGGGCGACGATCTGGCGGAGGGCGAACTCGAAGAGCGGGGTGCGGGGTTCGGCCAGCTCCGCGACCGCCTGGTCGCCCTTCGCCAGGCGCAGCTCGCAGGGGTCCATGCCGTCGGGTGCGATCGCGATGTATGTCTCGGCGGCGAACTTCTGGTCGTCCTCGAAGGCGCGCAGGGCGGCCTTCTGGCCGGCCGCGTCGCCGTCGAAGGTGAAGATCACGCGGGCGCTGCCGTTGTCCATCAGCAGGCGGCGGAGGATCTTGATGTGGTCGCCGCCGAAGGCCGTGCCGCAGGTCGCGATGGCGGTCGTGACGCCGGCGAGGTGGCAGGCCATGACGTCCGTGTAGCCCTCGACCACGACGGCCCGGCTGGCCTTGGCGATGTCCTTCTTGGCGAGGTCGATGCCGTAGAGGACCTGGGACTTGCGGTAGATGGCCGTGTCGGGCGTGTTCAGGTACTTGGGTCCGTTGTCCGCCTCGTAGAGCTTGCGCGCGCCGAAGCCGACGACCTCGCCGCCGATGTCGCGGATGGGCCACATCAGGCGGCCGCGGAAGCGGTCGATGGGGCCGCGGCGGCCCTCCTGGGACAGCCCGGAGAGGAGCAGCTCCTTGTCGGCGAAGCCCTTGCCGCGGAGGAAACGGGTGAGGTGGTCCCAGCCCTGGGGGCTGTAGCCGACGCCGAAGTGGACGGCCGCCGCCTGGTCGAAGCCGCGCTCGGCGAGGAACATCCGGCCGGTGTCGGCCTCGGGGCTCGTGGCCAGCTGCTCCGCGTACCACTCGGCGGCGATCTTGTGCGCCTCGACCAGGCGGATCCGCTCGCCGCGCTGGTGGGAGGGGTTGTACCCGCCCTCCTCGTAGCGCAGGGTGATGCCGGCCTGGGCGGCCAGGCGCTCCACCACCTCCGAGAAGGAGAGGTGGTCGACCTTCATCACAAAGGTGATGGTGTCGCCGCCCTCCTGGCAGCCGAAGCAGTGGAAGAGCCCCTTGCTGGGGCTGACCTGGAAGGAGGGCGACTTCTCGTCGTGGAACGGGCAGAGTCCTTTGAGGTTCCCACCGCCCGCGTTGCGCAGCTGGAGGTACTCGGACACCACGGCGTCGATCGGGACCGCGTCCCGTACCGCCTTCACGTCCTC
Organism: Streptomyces adelaidensis; assembly: GCF_016598475.1. Lineage (GTDB taxonomy): Bacteria > Actinomycetota > Actinomycetes > Streptomycetales > Streptomycetaceae > Streptomyces > Streptomyces adelaidensis. The sequence continues at coordinate 55,938 of NZ_JAEMUX010000013.1, read as the reverse complement.
GTCATTGATCCGTCCTGCCACGCGGTGATTCTACGGTGGTCCACTGACAGCCATGGGGCACAGGCAGCGCCCCGCAAGGGGCGCGGGGAACTGCGCGAGCGACCCCATACCACCCGCACTGCCCCACGCCCCAGCCCCGCGGACGCCTAGGCGATCAGGCTCTCCAGCGGCACCTGAGGATTCGAGAGCGCCTCGACATCGACCCGCGCCCGCGAACGGATCAGCTTCTGGATCGGCTCCGTGACGTCCCACACATTCACGTTCATCCCCGCGAGCACCCGACCCTCCTTCGTCCAGAACGCGATGAACTCCCGCTTGCCCGCGTCCCCCCGGATCAGCACCTGGTCGTACGAGCCGGGCGGCGCCCACCCCGAGTACTCCATCCCCAGGTCGTACTGGTCGGAGAAGAAATAGGGCACCCGGTCGTAGGTGACGTCCTGCCCGAGCATCGCCCGGGCGGCCGCCGGCCCGCCGTTGAGCGCGTTGGCCCAGTGCTCGACGCGCAGCCGGGTGTCGAACAGGGCGTGCGGGAAGGACACGACGTCACCGGCCGCGTGGATCGCGGGGTCGGACGTGCGGAGCCGGGCGTCCACCGCGATGCCGCCGCCCTGTGACCGGTCGGCCACCTCCAGCCCGGCGGCTTCGGCGAGGCCGATGCGCGGGGCGGCGCCGATGGCCGCGAGGACGTCGTGCGCCGGGTGCTCCTCCCCCGTGTCCGTACGGGCCGCCAGGACCATCCCGTCCTGGCCGACGATCTCCGTGAGCCGCGCCCCGAAGTGGAAGCGGACACCGCGCTCGCGGTGCAGCTCGGCGAAGAGGTTGCCGAGCTCGGGGCCGAGGACGCCGTGCAGCGGCGTCGGCTCGGGCTCGACGACCGTCACCTCCGCGCCGTACTCGCGGGCCGCCGCCGCCACCTCCAGGCCGATCCAGCCGGCACCCGCGATGACGAGGTGGCCGTTGTCGCGGCCGAGGGCGGCGAGGACGCCCTTGAGGCGCTCGGCGTGGGCGAGGCGGCGCAGATGGTGGACGCCCGCGAGGTCCGTGCCCGGGATGTCCAGGCGGCGGGGCTCGGCGCCGGTCGCGATCAGCAGCTTGTCGTAGTGGACAAGGGTGCCGTCGTCGCCGAAGCGGACGGTCCTCGCCGTACGGTCGATCGCGTCGACCGTCTGGCCGAGGTGCAGTTCGATGTCGTTGCGCGCGTACCAGGACGGCTCGTGGACGAAGACGCTGTCGCGTTCCTCCTTGCCGAGCAGATAGCCCTTGGAGAGCGGCGGGCGCTCGTAGGGGTGGTCGCGTTCGTCACAGATCAGTATCACGCGGCCGGTGAAGCCCTCCGCTCGGAGCGTCTCGGCCGCCTTCGCGCCGGCGAGACCGCCACCGACGATGACGAATGTCTGATCCGCGTCGACCACTTGATGCCTCCTCTTAAGGGTGCGTCCACATGCGAGCGTCCCGCACACAGCGTGATGCGGGAAGAGGTAGTGACCCGATCAGGCCACGGAGGGTCACGTCTTTGTCACCTGCGCCCCGTCAGTCTCGCGTGCAGCGTGCGGGCCGAGGGGTCGGTGAGGGACGCGATCTGGTCGACGATCACCCGCTTGCGGGCACGGTCGGCCTCCGCCGTGTCGAACATCGCGCGGAACTGGGGTTCGAGTCCCGCCGGCGCGCGAGCGGTGAGCGCCTCGGCCAGCTCGGCAACGACGATCCGCTGGTCGGCGCGGAGCCGCTCCTGCTCGGCCCGCTGCATCACATACCGGTCGGCGACGGCCTTGAGGACCGCGCACTCCAGGCGCGCGGCGCGCGGGACGACCAGTTCGGCGACGTACCTGGTGAGGCGGCCGGTGCCGTACGCCTGCCGGGTGGCTCCCTCGGCGGCCAGGCAGAAGCGGCCGATGAGCTGGCTGGTGGCGTCCTTCAGCCGGGCCTGGGCGACGGCCGTGCCGTCGTAGCCGTGCGGCCACCACTCCTGGTCGAGGAGGCGGTCGAGGGCCTCGGCGAGTTCGGCGGGGTCGGTGTCGGCGGGCACGTACCGGCCGAGCGCCACCTGGAACACCGCCTGCCGTTCGGGCTCCGCGTGCAGGCAGCCCGGGTCGATGTGGCCCGCGTGCAGGCCGTCCTCGACGTCGTGCACGGAGTACGCCACGTCGTCGGACCAGTCCATGACCTGGGCCTCGAAGGTCGTGCTCGCGCCGGGGGCGTCCTTGCGGACCCAGTCGAAGACGGGGCGGTCGTCGTCGTAGACGCCGAACTTGGGGGACGCGGGGTCGGTGGGGTGGCCGCCGCGGGGCCAGGGGTACTTGGTGGCGGCGTCCAGGGCGGCTCGGGTGAGGTTGAGGCCGACGCTCATGAGGTCGTCCGACTCGGGGGTCCGTACGAAGCGCTTCGGTTCGATGCGGGTCAGCAGGCGCAGGGACTGGGCGTTGCCCTCGAAGCCGCCGCAGTCCTCGGCGAATTCGTTGAGCGCCTGTTCGCCGTTGTGGCCGAACGGGGGGTGGCCGAGGTCGTGGGAGAGGCAGGCCGCCTCCACGAGGTCCGGGTCGCAGCCGAGGGCGGCGCCCAGCTCGCGGCCGACCTGGGCGCACTCAAGGGAGTGGGTCAGGCGGGTGCGGGGGCTGGCGTCCCAGGCCTGGTTGCGGGTGCCGGGCGTGACCACTTGGGTCTTGCCGGCGAGTCTGCGCAGGGCGGAGGAGTGGAGTACGCGGGCCCGGTCGCGTTGGAAGGCGGTGCGGCCGGGGCGTTTGTCGGGTTCGGGGGCCCAGCGTTCGACTGACGTCGGGTCATAGCCGAGGGGTGGGGTGTGGTTCTCGTGGGGGTGTGGTGCGGCGCCTTCCATCCCTCGACAGTAAGCGCAAGCAGTGACAAACGGGTGCGCCTACTCGTCTGCCGGGTTCTGATGATCGGCGCGTGCGGGTCCGTGCGTGGCTGGTCGTGCCCACGCGGCGGAGCCGCATATCAGTACAGCCCCGCGCCCCTTACAGGGCGCTTCCTACGCCGATGCCAGGGCTCGCTCCACCGCTGTCTCCGGGGTCGACAGGGTCTGGTCGTACCTGTGCAGGATCAGTTTCGCCATGGCCGGGTGGGCTCCCAGGGGGGCCGCGGCTGTCCAGGGGGCCGCTTCGGCGCACTCCGTGGCGAAGCGGCCGGGGGCGGTGAAGTAGGAGGCTACGGCGATGTGGTGGTGGCCTCGGGCGGTGAGGGAGCGTACGGCGTCGTGGACGGTGGGGGTGGTGGCGGAGGCGTAGGCGGGGGTCACGGGGACGCCCAGGCGGTCGGCCAGGAGCTGGGCCGTGCGGCCGGTGTCGACGGCCGCCTCGGGGTCGCGGGAGCCGGCGGCGGCCAGGACGACGGCGCTCGCGCGGCGCCGGGGCTCGCTCATCCGGGTGGGCCAGCCGGCCTCGACGAGGCGGGTGTGGAGGGTCTCCACGAGGAGGGGGTGCGGGCCGAGGGGGGCCGCCATCCGCGTGTGTGCCTCGGCCGCGGCGGCCATCTCGGGGATGTCCTGCTTGATGTGGTAGCCCCGGCTGAGGAGGAGCGGGACGAGGACGGCTTCCCGGTCGCCGAGCGCGGCCAGGGTGTCGGGGAGCAGGGGCTCGTTCAGCTCGATGTGGCCGAGGTGTACGGAGAGGCCGGGGCGCTGGTCGCGGACGCGGTCCATGAGGGTGCGTACGGTCGCCAGGGCGCGCGGGTCGCGGCTGCCGTGCGCCACCAGGACGAGCGCGGGGGCGGCGGGGCGCCGGGTGCCGTTGCGCGAGAGGAGGCTGAGCTGGCCGGCCAACTGATCACTGATCCGGTTCATGAGGTGCGCCGTACTGTCGAGGTCTGCGTTCGACTTGCTCGTCGTCGCCTTCATGGACCGATGGTGCCGGGGAGAGGTTGCCTTCCCGTTGCACGGGAATGACGGGTGTTTTCCGGGGGTTCACGGCGGGCCATGGGGGCGTGTGAACCTTCGTGACCTGTGGTTTCGTCCCGGTCGAGTGAGACGGCTCACTCTGTGGAGTGAACCGGATCTTCGTGGACGGCGTCTTCGTTGATCGAATCGGCGGGGCTGTCGAGCACCGCCGAAACAACCAGGACACACAGTCCGGACACTCAGGGGGACCAGGTGAAGCGTGTCATTCGGGGCGACCTCGTGAGGCGGGTCCTCCGGCTGCCGCGTACGCGTACGGGGCGGCGGCGGGCCGTGCAGGCGGCCATGCTGCTGTGCGTGCTGGCGCTGCTGCCCTCGACCTGGGTATTCACGGCCGCCGACGACCGGCTGCGGACCACGGCCGACGTGCCGCGCACCGAGGTCGCGGTGGTCTTCGGCGCGGGCCTGTGGCAGGGCGAGCCGTCCCCGTACCTCGCGCGCCGGCTGGACGCGGCGGCCGAGCTGTACCGCACGGGCCGGATCAAGGTGGTGCTGGTCACCGGGGACAACAGCCGCGAGGAGTACGACGAGCCGGACGCGATGCGCGCCTACCTCACCGAGAACGGGGTGCCCGACGGCCGCATAGTCAGTGACTACGCCGGGTTCGACACGTGGGACTCCTGCGTCCGCGCCAAGAAGATCTTCGGCGTCGACCGCGCGGTCCTCATCAGCCAGGGCTTCCACATCCGCCGGGCGGTCGCGTTGTGCCAGGAGGCGGGCGTCGAGTCGTACGGCATCGGGGTGCAGGACCGGCACAACGGGACCTGGTACTACGGCGCCACCCGGGAGCTGTTCGCCGCGGGCAAGGCATCGCTGGACGCCCTGTTCGAGCCGGACCCCCGGTTCCTCGGGCCCGAGGAACCGGGGGTGGAGCGGGCGCTCGCGGCGGCGGGTTAGCGACCGCCCGGCTCGCTGGCCCTCCGTGGCCTCCCTGGCCTCGCCGGCCTCCGGTCAGTGCTTGACGGTGCCCCAGTAGCCCTGGTCCACGGCGCAGCCCCAGTTCTTGCCGCTCGCGGTCTTGCCGTAGACGGTGAACTTCACCTCGTAGAGGTCGGTCCGCAGCATGTGGGTGCTGACCTTGAAGGCGGCGCCGGCGCCCGGCTTCAGGGTCTTGGCGGCGACCTTGACGATCTGGTTCGTCTTCTGGGTGATCCGGGCGCCCTTGGTGGTGACGGTCGCCTTGCCGAAGCGGAGGCTCTTGGTGTTGGTCACCTTCAGGCTGACGTTCTTGAAGGTCTCCTTCTTCTTGCTGGTGTTCTTCAGGCCGAACCTGAGGCCCCCGTTGGTCACCCAGTTGTTCTTGTCGATGTAGAAGTTCTTCAGGTAGCTGATCTTGATCGGGCAGTTCGCGGCCTGCCCGGCCTGCGGTGCGACGGGCGCGGCGGACGCGGCCCCGGCGAGGCCCAGCTGGGCGACGGTCAGGGCGCCGGTGACGCCCAGGACTGCGGCGGTGGTACGCATGCGGTTCACGGTGGTGCTACCTCTTCTTCCCCCTCGGCCCTTCACGGGCCACGTGACAGGACGTGCGCCACACGGGCTCAAACGCTCGGCTCCGGTGTCTGCGGCGCCCGTAGTTCTTAACATGTGAGGCCCGAACTGGTGGACGCTAAGCACATGGACAACTCCATCCGGTGACAGAATCGGGACATCGGCGAACCGTCCGTTCACCGCGGCGCCCGTTCACCACGGCGCCCGGGGTCCTCACGCCGCCCGGGTCGCCGCCGGGAGGTCCCCGTGCCGGTCGTGTAACGGGGAGCGTCCCGGCGCGTAACACGCCGGACGCACGCTGAGCGGTATGCCGAACTCCGCGACGCCCACCCACTGCCCGTACTGCGCACTGCAGTGCGGGATGAACCTGACGCCCGGTGCGGACGGGTCCGAAGGTGTCGTGGTGGTGTCGGAGCGGACGGACTTCCCGGTGAACCGGGGAGCCCTGTGCGGCAAGGGCCGTACGGCCCCGGCTGTGCTCTCGTCCCGGGTCAGGCTGACCGGCCCGCTGGTCAGAAAGGCGGGCGTCCTGGAGCCCGCCTCCTGGGACGAGGCACTCGACCGCATCGCCGAGGGGCTCACCCGCACGCGTACGGAACATGGTCCTCACGCGTGCGGAGTCTTCGGCGGCGGCGGGCTCACCAACGAGAAGGCGTATCTTCTCGGCAAGTTCGCGCGGGTGGTGCTCGGCACCTCGCAGATCGACTACAACGGGCGCTTCTGCATGTCCTCGGCCGCCGCCGCCGGGATGAAGGCGTTCGGCCTGGACCGGGGGCTGCCGTTCCCGCTGGAGGACATCCCCAGGACGGGGTGTGTCGTCCTCGTCGGTTCCAACCTCGCCGAGACGATGCCGCCGGCTCTGCGGTATCTGACGGAACTCCGCGACAACGGCGGCAAGTTGATCGTCATCGATCCGCGTCGCACGCGTACGGCCGAGCAGGCCGATCTGCATCTCTCCCCGCGCCCCGGCACCGATCTCGCCCTGGCCCTGGGTCTGTTGCACCTGATCGTGGCCGAGGGGCGGACGGACGAGGAGTACATCCGGGAGCGGACGAGCGGCTGGGAGGAGGCCCGCGCGGCGGCCATGGCGCACTGGCCGGAGTACGTGGAACGGATCACGGGGGTGTCCGTTCCCGAACTCCGCGAGGCGGTACGGCTGTTCTGCGAGCCGGAGCACGCGATGGTGCTCACCGCGCGCGGGCCCGAGCAGCAGTCCAAGGGCACGGACACCGTCGGCGCGTGGATCAATCTGACGCTGGCGACGGGCCGCGCCGGCCGGCCGCTGTCCGGGTACGGCTGCCTCACCGGGCAGGGCAACGGGCAGGGCGGCCGTGAACACGGCCAGAAAGCGGACCAGTTGCCCGGCTACCGCAAGCTGGTCGACCCCGAGGCGCGGCGGCATGTCGCCGAGGTGTGGGGCGTCGACCCGGACTCGCTGCCGGGGCCCGGCCGCAGCGCGTACGAGCTGCTGGACGCGCTGGGCACCGACATCCGGTCGTTGCTGCTGATGGGGTCGAACCCGGTGGTGTCGGCGCCGCGTGCCGGGCATATCGAGGACCGGATCAAGTCGCTGGACTTCCTCGCGGTCTGCGATGTCGTGCTGTCGGAGACGGCGGCGCTCGCGGATGTCGTCCTGCCGGTCACCCAGTGGGCCGAGGAGACCGGCACGGTGACCAACCTGGAGGGCCGGGTACTGCTGCGGCGGCGCGCGATCACCCCTCCCGAGGGCGTCCGCAGCGACCTGGAGGTCATGCACGAACTCGCCGACCGGCTGGGCGTGGAGAAGGGCTTCTCGACCGACGCGGAGGAGGTCTTCGAGGAGTTGCGCCGGGCCAGCGCGGGTGGGCTCGCGGACTACTCCGGGATCACCTATCGGCGGCTGGCGGAGGAGAACGGGGTGTTCTGGCCTTGCCCTGCGGTGGGTGCTCCGCGGGGGTTCGGGGCGGAGGCGGACTCCATCCTGGAGGCGCCGCCGGGGGTCGTGTCGGAGGCGCCGCCGGGGTTCGGGGCGGGGGCTGAGCCGGATTCCGTCCCGGACACCGGCCGGGATTCCGTCCCGGACACCGGCCGGGATTCCGTCCCGGACACCGGCCGGGATTCCGTCCCGGACGCCAGTCGGGGTTCGGTCCCGGATGCCGGTCCGGATTCCGCGCCAGGGTCCATGCCCGGGCTCACAGCGGGTGTCACGCCCGGCTCCACGCCAAGTTCCGCGTCGGGCTCCGTGTCGGGCTCCGTGTCGGGCTCCGTGTCGGGCTCCGTGTCGGGCTCCGTGTCGGTTCAGGACGTACATCCGGGGACCCCGCGTCTGTTCCTCGACCGGTTCGCCACCGAGGACGGACGGGCCCGGTTCGTGCCGGTGTCGCATCGGGCGGCGGCCGAGGAGCCGGACGCGGAGTATCCGGTGCTGCTGACGACCGGGCGGGTGGTCGCCCAGTACCAGTCGGGTGCGCAGACCCGGCGCGTCGACGAGCTGAACGCCGCCGCGCCCGGCCCGTTCGTGGAGCTGCATCCCCGGCTGGCCGAGCGGCTCGGCGCGGCGGAGGGCGACCCGGTGGCCGTGGTCTCCCGGCGGGGCCGGGCCGTGGCGCCGGCCCGCATCACGACCGCGATCCGCCCCGACACGGTCTTCATGCCGTTCCACTGGCCGGGCGAGGGCCGCGCCAACACCCTGACGAACCCGGCCCTCGACCCCACCTCCCGCATGCCGGAGTTCAAGACGTGCGCGGTGCGGTTGGAGACGGTGGGGAAGTAGGAACGGGGCTCAGATGACCGTGAGTACGGTCATCGCGTCCTCGCCGTACTTCGTGAGGTCCTCGTCCGTGAAGTCCCGCCGCTCAGGGAAGCCCAGGCCGACGACGGCGAGGAGCCGGGTGTCGTCGGCGGGGTCGAAGACGGGGAGGGTGAGGGAGCCCACGGAGCCGACGGCCCGGCCACCGGGGACGGCGACGCCGGTCGTGTCGGACTGGAAGTCGGAGATGACGACGGGCGCCCGCCGCTGCGCGGCCGTACCGGCCATGCCCTTGCCGATCGGTATGACGGCCGTGCCGTTGCGCACCGAGGGCGGCAGGTTGTGCGAGCCGACGAGGACGATCTCGCCCTCCTCGGCGGGCTCGGAGAGATGGACGGAGCCGACGAAGCCGCCGTTGCGTGCGACGAACGCGGCGAGCCACTCGTCGACTTCGCGGCGGGAGTTCTTCAAAACGGTCTCGTTCAGGGCGACGGAGGTCATGTGGGGGCTGCTCCTCGTGCTCATGGCGCTGGTCGTGCGGGTGATGTTGGCCCTGATCACCACCAATACACTCGCTACTTGAACATTCACACGTCCTGATACGTAGATCTCGTGTGGTTGTCCCGATGCTTCACGGAGGATGTGGACAGCGGACTCACAGCAAGCCATGAACACTTGGGAGTTCTGCCGCCCCGGGGGGATCGCATGCCGCAGCACGACAGCCGCCAGTGGACCGACTCATTCCCGTGGAGCCTCTCGTACCGCTGGGGCCACTCCACACTGACCGCCGACTTCGACCTGAGCGGTGACACGCCCCGGCTCGTGCGCGTACGGCGCCCGGGTGAACCCGAACCGGGCCCCGAGGAGACCAAGACCGACCCCTCGTTGCCGCTGGTCGACCTGGTTCTGCTCGGCGAGGGCACGGGCTTCGCGAGACCGCGCTTCACCGGCACGGCGATCGGCGGCCGGCTCCGCTACCGCGCACACCACTCCACGTACGGCGCCGCACCCGGCTCCGCCGACGGCGCGGGCTGGCATCGGCTGACCTTCGAACTCCACGACCCGGTAAGCGGGTTGACCGCGTTCGTCGAGTACGCCTCGCCGGACGGCATTCCCGTGCTGCGCTCCCGGGTCCGGCTGCGCAACGACGGCACCGAGGCGGTCACCGTCCGCTCCGTCGGCAGTCTGCTCCTCGGCGGGCTACCCTCCCCCGACGCGCTGTCGGTGTTCCGGGCACGCAACGACTGGCTGGCGGAGGGCCGTTGGTACGTCGAGTCGCTGCGGGACTCGGTGCCCGACATCAACCCGGAGGTGCACGGGGGGACCGGGCACGCGGCGGCCCGCCTCGCCGGGCGCGGCAGTTGGCCCACCGACGGGCATCTCGCGATGGGCGGACTCCAGCACCGTACGGACGGGCGCAGCTGGCTGTGGCAGATCGAGTCGGCGTCGAGCTGGGTCTGGGAGGCCGGTGAGTCGGCCGGACAGACGTACCTCGCGCTGGGCGGCCCGACCCATGACGAACATCAGTGGCGCGAAGTCCTGGAGCCCGGCGGGGAGTTCACGAGCGAGTGGGCCGCCCTCGCGCTCGGCACCTGCTTCGACGGGGCGCTGGCCGCGCTGACGTCGTACCGCCGCGTCGTACGCCGCCCGCACCCGGACCACGAACAACTCCCGGTGATCTACAACGACTTCATGAACACCCTGATGGGCGACCCGACCACCGAGAAGCTGCTGCCGCTGATCGACGCGGCGGCCGAGGCGGGCGCGGAGTACTTCTGTGTGGACGCGGGGTGGTACGACGACGAGGGCGCCGAGAACGAGGGGAGTGGCGGGGCCGGGGGCGGGGGCGGGGGCGGGGGCGGGGGCGGGGGCGGGGGCGGGGGCGGGGGCGGGGGCGGGGGCGGGGGCGGGGGCGGCGAGAACGGCGGGGGCGTCGCGGACGACGGTCTGCCCGGGGGGTGGTGGGACAGTGTCGGCGCCTGGCTGCCGTCGGCGCGACGCTTCCCCGGCGGGGGCTCGGGTGAGGGCGCCGGTGGGGGTCTCGGCGGTGGATCCGGTGACGGTCCCGGCGGAGGCCTCGGCGGTGGATCCGGCGACGGCCCCGGTGACGGTCCCGGCGGTGGATCCGGTGACGGTCCCGGTGGAGGCCTCGGCGGTGGATCCGGCGACGGCCCCGGTGACGGTCCCGGCGGTGGATCCGGTGACGGTCCCGGCGGAGGCCTCGGCGGTGGATCCGGCGACGGCCCCGGTGACGGTCCCGGCGGTGGATCCGGTGACGGTCCCGGTGGAGGCCTCGGCGGTGGATCCGGCGACGGCCCCGGTGGGGGCCCCGGCGAGGGTCCCGGCGACGGCCCCGGCGACGGCCCCGGCGAGGGTCCCGGCGACGGCCCCGGCGAGGGTCCCGGCGACGGCCCCGGCGACGGCCCCGGTGGGGGCGGCGTGGCGGGTCTTCGGGGCGTGCTCGACCGGATCCGGGAGCGTGGGATGGTGCCGGGGCTGTGGCTGGAGCCGGAGGTCATCGGGGTGCGCAGCCCGCTCGCCGACGAACTGCCCGCCGAGGCCTTCCTCCGACACGGGGACGGCAGCCGGGTGACCGAACAGGGCCGCCATCAGCTGGACCTGACCCATCCGGCGGCCCGGGCGCACCTCGACCGGACGGTCGACCGCATCGTCGGCGAGTGGGGCGTCGGCTACCTGAAGCTCGACTACAACATCACCACCACCGCACCGGGCCACCTCGCCCACTCCCGGGCCTGGCTGTCCTGGCTGTCCTCGGCCCTGGACCGCCACCCCGGGCTCGTCGTCGAGAACTGCGCCTCCGGCGGCATGCGCATGGACGGCGCCTCCCTCGCCGTCGCCCAGCTCCAGTCCACCTCCGACCAGCAGGACCCCCTGCGCTACCCGCCCATCGCCGCCTCCGCACCCACCGCCGTACCGCCGGAACAGGGCGCCGTGTGGGCCTACCCCCAGCCGTCGTACACGGACGCCGAGATCGCCTTCACGCTGGGCTCGGCCCTGCTCGGCCGGGTTCATCTGTCCGGGCATCTGGATCAGTTGACGGAACGTCAGCTAAGGCTGGTGCAGGACGCGTTGGCGACCTACAAGTCGATCCGGGGTGACCTTCCGGCCGCCGTACCCTTCTGGCCGCTCGGCCTCCCCGGCTGGTCGGACGACTGGATCGCCCTCGGCCTGCGACCACCGGTCGCAGGCACGGCCCCGGTGTACGTGACGGTGTGGCGCCGGGGCGGCGACTTCGAACGGTCCTTCGCGCTACCGCACTTGGCGGAGCAGAACGGGGTGGGGGATGCGGAGGGTCTGGCGGATGCGGCGAGCGTACGGGTGGAGATTCTGCATCCGCGAGCGACGAACGGTACGGCGGAGTGGGACGGAGCGGAGCTTCGGGTGAGCCTGCCCGAAGCCCCGTCGGTCCTGTTGCTGAGCCTGGTGGTGACTCCCTGAGGGCCGCCCGAGTGCTCAGGTGGACGGCTGCCCGGTCGGCAGTCCGCTCGGCAGTTCACTCGGCAGTCCGCTCGGCGGCTCCCCCGGAGGGCGGCTGCCGTCACCCCCGGTTCCGGCCCCGGTGTTCTCCTTGTCCGGGTCGATGCCGACCGTCAGGGCCCCCGTGAAGCCGTCGCCCGCCGAGCCCTTGACGGCCATCAGCCCGTCCTTCGCGCCGCCCCCGCCGTACACCATGTCGTCGTCCAACTTGGTCCGCGTACCGACGTGTTGGCTGTACGGCTCCCGCCGGTACACCGCGTCGCCGTACTTGTCGGCGAAGAAGAGCTGCCCGGTCCAGTTGACCTTGCCGCCTTCGTAGGTGTTGCCGGCGCGCCTGCCGCCGGTGTGGACCTTGACGTGGATGTGGGTGGCGCGCGGGGTGTACCAGCCGGGGTAGATCGTGGTGAACTCGGCGACCCCGTCGGAGTCGGTCAGCTGGAAGCCGCGCAGGAAGGTCTTGTCGTTCGCTCCGCTGGTGTCCTCGCTCTCGTCGGGGACCGAGGTGCCGCCGGGGCCGGTGGTCGTGTAGCCGGAGTAGTAGCCCCAGGCATCGCAGTGCCAGATCTCGACGGCGGCGCCCTCGATCGGATCGCAGCTCTCGGTCTGGTCCCGCACGGTGAGCCGCACCGTGAGCGGTACGCCCTTCTTGCCCTCGGTGATGTTCTTGCGGAAGAGCTGGCCGTCCAGGTGGTACGGCCCCTCCGTGACGCTGGAGTTGAGGACGCAGACGTCGTTGCCGGCGGCCTCGCCCGACGCGGCCGGGGAGGCCGCCGTGTCCGAGCCGGAATCGGAGCCCGCGTCGGAGCCGGGGTCGGAATCGTCGTCGGAGTCCGAGGAGCAGGAGGTGATCCCGAGCCCCAGCCCGGTGCCCACGGCCGCGCCGCACACGGCCAGCGCGCGCCGCCTGGTGATGTCGCTGTCGGTCATGGCCGGAGGGTAGGCACGGGGCGGCGCGCCGAACGGGCCGCCGCACGGGGCGGTCGCCCACACGGCCGACGCGGTGGCCGCCCGAGGGCAGCCGGTGGTCGCAGGTCGCCGCCTCGCCCGTCACCGCACTCGCCAGTCCCCGCCCTCGATCAGCTTCCCCCGGGCCCGCAGCCCGGCGGCGACGGGCGGGGCGGCGACGTACACCCAGGCCCGGACGACCGTGCCGTCGTCGAGGGTCGCCGGCCGCTCCACTCGCTCGTACAGGTTGGCGGGGTCGCCCGGCGCGTAGTCCTCCAACCGGTCGAGGGCGCGCAGCAGTTCGCCGTAGGCCTCGGGCCGGGCGGTGACGAGTTCGCCGCTCACCGTGGGCCAGGCCTCGCTCCCCTCGCCGGTCTCCTCCACGGCGTACGGGTACCCGGGGCCGTCGTACAGGGCCATGCCGCGCATCCGGGCCGGTTCCTCGGAGCGGGTGCGGCCGCGCAGGAAGAGGTCGTGGTTGTGCTCGCCGGGGCGGAGGGTGCCGTAGACGAAGAAGGGGAGCACGGTTCTCTCCTCTCCAACCGTTCGGGCTCCTCGGAGTGTGCCGAGTGTGCCGTGAGGCCGTTGCAGAAACGATTCCGACCCCTCACATATCCCACCACACCCGCTCTGGACACGTTCTGTCATGATCACGTAAACCTGTCGGACATCAGTGGTCAGCCCCACCACCGCTCCTGGGAGACAGATGAGCCGAATACGGCACCTCCGACGCCCGCACCTCGCCACCACCGGCACCGCCGTCGCGGCCGCCGCCCTGCTGGCACCTCGTCACCGACGCTGCCACCGGCGGGCAGATCGACGCCTGGGACGCCCTGGAGACCGCGACGGGCGACGGCCGTTCGCTCTACGGCGGCACGGTCCCCCTGGAGACCACCCTCTCCGGGTCGACGTACCAGCTCAAGGACCCCACGCGCGGCAACACGTACACCGGTGACGCCGCGAACCAGACCGACCTCTGCATCCTCGGCATCTGTGTCCGCCGCGCCCCCGCGACCCTCTTCACGGACGCCGACAACCACTGGGGCACGGGCGCGACGGCGGACCGCGCCACGGCGGCCGTCGACGCGCAGTACGGCACCGACACCACCTGGGACTACTACAAGAACGTCCACAGCCGGAACGGCATCGCCGGCGACGGCCGGGGCTCGTACAACCGTGTCCACTACGGCAGCGACTACAACAACGCCTTCTGGGACGACAATTGCTTCTGCATGACGTACGGCGACGGTGACGGGAACCTGCTCGGCCCGCTGGTCTCGCTGGACGTGGCCGGCCACGAGATGACCCACGGCGTCACCTCCGCGACGGCCGGCCTGACGTACTCGGGCGAGCCGGGCGGCCTCAACGAGGCGACGTCCGACGTATTCGGCACGCTGGTCGAGTTCTACGCGGACAACGCCTCCGACCCCGGCGACTGGCTCGTCGGCGAGAAGGTCGTCCGCTCCGGCCTCGGTGAGCCCGCGCTCCGCCGCATGGACCAGCCGAGCGATGACGGCTCCTCGGCGGACTGCTGGAGTTCGGCGGTGGGGAACCTGGACGTGCACTACTCGTCCGGCGTCGCCAACCACTTCGCGTATCTCCTCGCCGAGGGCAGCGGCACCAAGGCCATCGGCGGGGTGGAGCACTCCAGCACCACCTGTAACGGCTCGACGGTCACCGGCATCGGCAAGGACAAGCTCGGCGCGATCTGGTACCGGGCGCTGACCGTCTACATGACCTCGTCCACGAACTACGCGGGTGCGCGGACGGCGACCCTGAACGCGGCTCGGGATCTGTACGGGGCGGGCAGCCCGGAGCACGGGGCGGTGGCGGCGGCCTGGAGTGCCGTGTCGGTCGGCTGACGGGTCGTCACCGCTGCGGGTGGCGGGGGCAATTCCACGGCCGTGGGGCGGCGGGCCGTGGGGGAGGTACTGGCGGAGCACGTGTGAGAGGCGCGCGCTCTTCAGTCCTGCGTCTGCCACCACCGTGTGAGGGTCTGGACCTTGTGGTCGAACTCCTTGTCGAGGAGAGACATCGGAGTGTGCAGCGTGAAGTGTTTCCCGTCCTTGGTGTGCACCGCGATCTGACGTACGCCCGCGAGGCCGCGGACCTCCAACCGGTGGATGTCGGTCCGGGCGATCGGGCGACGTCCCCTGCCGCGTACGAGGGCGGTCTCGGTCAGGGTCACCGTGTCGTGCCGGAGCAGGAGCGGAGCGAGCACGGCGGCCGTCCACATCCCCGACAGCCACTGCCACAGCTCGCCGAGCCCCACCGGGTCCGCGGTGAAGGCGAGGCCCGTGTACAGAACGGCGGCAACGATCAGGCCGACCAGGAGGAGGGGGAGGGTGTGCTGGAGGATGCCGGGGCTGAACGTGATCGATCCGCTCTCGCGGCGGTGGGCGGGGGCGGATCTCGACGGCATGGTGTCCTCGGAGGTCAGGAGCGGGGCGGCGGGAGGGCGTCGGTGTAGCCGTTCG
This sequence comes from Streptomyces adelaidensis, assembly GCF_016598475.1. GTDB lineage: Bacteria > Actinomycetota > Actinomycetes > Streptomycetales > Streptomycetaceae > Streptomyces > Streptomyces adelaidensis. The sequence goes on along the minus strand of NZ_JAEMUX010000013.1, from coordinate 40,895 downwards.
TCGGGCGGTCGACCTTCTTGACCGTGTCGACGTCCAGGGCGGCCGAGGCGGAGCCGGTGCCGAGGGTGCCGACGGGGTGCCAGGTGCCGGTGAGGGTGACCCAGGTGTCGGCGGGCGGGGGCGGGGTGCCGTGGACGCGCACCTTCACGAACTGGGCGTCCGCGGCGCAGCAGTTGAAGATCGTGCGGGTCAGGTACCAGAGGTCGTCGCCCCCGGCCCCCTTCTTGTCGGGGGTGACGAAGCCGGTCAGCTGGACGGTGCGGCCGTCGATGGCCCGGTCGCGGTCCTGCTGCACCCGGCGGGTGAAGTCGGTGAGCGTCATCGGGAGCGGTGAGGTCGTCGGCAGGGGGTCGAACTCGTCCTGTTCCGTGACCGTGACCGCCTTGGGGGCCTCGCGGGAGGCGGTGTACGCGCCGATCGCCGGCGGGGCGAAGAAGAGCAGGCTCAGGGCGGGGAGGAGCAGGAGCCAGGCGACTCGGGGCGGGGTGGAGTGGTCGTGGCCGTGGGCGTCACCGTGGCCGTGGTCGTCACCGTGGCCGTGGTCGTCGTCGGGGCTGTCCTGCTCTCCGGTCCCGCGCGGTCTCCAGAGGGACCATGCCTCCGCCGCGCCCAGCACGAGCAGGAGTAGGCCGGAGGCGATGAGGAAGGGGAGCATGCCCTTTTTGACGTATCTCAGGTAGTGGTCGGTGAGGACGGTGGCGTGGAGGAGGCCGAGGCCGCTGAGGAGGAGAAGGAGCGCCTGCAGGGGTCGTTTCACAGCAGTACGGCTCCGATCAGGACGCTGCACAGGATCGCCACGACGACGGTCGCGGCGGAGAAGCGGAGCGCGAACGCCCGGCCGAAGGTGCCCGTCTGGAGAGCGATCAGCTTCAGGTCGACCATGGGCCCGACCACCATGAACGTCAGCCGCGCGGTGGGTGAGAAGCCGGTGAGGGAGGCGGCGACGAAGGCGTCCGCCTCGGAGCAGACGGAGAGGAGGACGGCGAGCGCGGCGAGGAAGAGCACCGACAGCCAGGGCGAGTCGGCGAGGGTGTCGAGCACCGAGCGCGGGACGAGCACGTTGAAGGTGGCCGCGGCCATCGCGCCCACGACGAGGAAGCCGCCCGCATGCAGGAAGTCGTGCTGGAAGCCGAGCCGGAACTCGTGCCGGCGGCTCCGCCCCGGCCGGTGTCCCGTGTGCCGCGCGATGGGCTTGAGCCACTCCGCGCGCCCCAGCCAGAGCCACAGCCAGCCCATCGCGGCGGCTGTGACGAGCGAGGCGAGCAGCCGGGCCAGCACCATGGCGGGGCTGCCGGGGAAGGCGATCGCCGTGGCGGTCAGGACGATGGGGTTGATGGCGGGCGCCGACAGCAGGAACGCGAACGCCGCGGCCGGGTCGACCCCGCGGCGTATCAGGCTGTGCGCGACGGGCACGGACGCGCACTCGCAGCCGGGCAGGACGACCCCGGCGGCACCGGCGACCGGGACCGCGAGCGCCGGATTCCTGGGCAGCAGCCGGGTGAACACCCGCGTCGGCACGAACGCGTTGATGGCACCCGACAGGGCCGTGCCGAGCAGCAGGAACGGCAGCGCCTGCACGGTGATGGAGAGACAGACGGTCCGCCACGCCAGCACGGCCGGTTCGTCCGACCACCGGCCCACGGCGAACAGTACGACGCCGGGGAGGACGGCGGCGCCCAGGAGCATGAGGGGCCAGTGACGGGGCCAGGAGGTGGGGCCGGAGTCGTCGCCGTCGCCGTCGCCGGAGTCGGAGTCGGAGTCGGCGGCTTCGGCGGTCTCCGGGTGGGCCACGACGGGGTGGACCACGACGGCCCGTTCCGCCTCTGTCGCCTCTTCCGCCTTCGTCGGCGCCGCCCCTTCGGCCGGTTCATCTGTCCTCTGCATGCCCACTCCGAATTGTCGGATGATCGGATCGAAGATAGCGGTAGCGCCAAACCCCGGGCATTGCGCCGCTTTCGAAGTAACCCGCTGTGACGCATGTCACGTTGTGTGATTACTTGAGATTTTTGTCATCTCGACATACAAAATCGACTTCGTCCCATCAGCAGGCGATCAGAGAGCGTTCCAGCCCATGACCGACGGTCACGCCACCATGCCCGCTGTACCCGCCCAGGGGACCGCGTCCAGTTCCATGTCCGTGTCCGCGACCGCCGCGTACACCCGGATCTACGAGGAACAGCACCCGCGCCTCGTCACCTACGCGCGCTCCCTCACCAGGAACGCCTGGACGGCCGAGGATCTCGTCGCCGAGGCGCACTTCCGGGTGTGGCGGCGGCTGGCCGCGGGGCACGAGATCGACAACGTGCCCGCGTATCTGATGACGACGGTGCGGCATCTCGCGGCCGCCGTCGGCAGCGCGACGCGGGAGACGCCGCAGGATCCGACGGCTCCTGAGCGGGTCGAGGCCCATGTCCATGGAGTCGATGGGATCCGAGGGAATCACGGCGACGGCGCCGATCCGGCCGAACAGGTGTCCTCCGTCGACCTGTTGGTGCGTGTCCTCGGCCAGTTGCCCGAGCGGTGGGTGCAGGCGCTGTGGCTGGCCGAGGCGGAGGGCCAGCCGCTGGAGGCGGTCGGGCAGCGCATCGGCGCCAAGCAGGGCGCCACGGCGGTGCTGTTGCACCGGGCGCGGGAGGGCATGCGCCAGGCGTTCCTGCGCGAGCAGCCCGGGGCGCCGATCGACCCGGCGTGCCAGGTGCGTTGGGGGCGCATGCCGGCGTATGTGCGCGGTACGGCGACCTCGCGGCAGTCCGAGCAACTGCTCAGCCATGTGGACGCGTGCGACGACTGCCGGTCCCGGCTCGCGTCCCTGATGCGCACCAACAACCGACTGCCCGCGCTTGTCGGTCCGGCTCTGCTGGTCTTCGTCGTGGGTGGTGGCGCGGGCAAGCTGCTGCTCTCCCTCACCGCCGGGTCGGCGCTCGGGGCGGGTGCGGGCTTGGGTGCGGGTGCGGGTGCGGGTGCCGGCGCTGGGCACGGTGGTGGTCAACTGCTGCACGTCGTACGGCAGGCCGCGGCCGGTGGGGCGAAGGGGCCGACGGTCGCCGCCGTCAGCACGGCCGTCGCTGCCGCCGCCGTCGCTGCCGGGATCGCCCTCGGGTCTCTCGATCCCGCCGTGGTTCCGCCTCAGCGGGTGCCCGTGGCGCAGGCCCCGGTGCCCCCTCGGGCCGAGGCTCCCACCGCCGAGGTGGCCGACCGCCGGAACGCCAGGACGAAGGCGGAGGTCGCTCCTCGGGAGGGGGCGGTTGGCCTCACGGACGCGGGGGGTGTGACCTCGGTCGGCCTTGGTGGGGGTGCCGGGCGGGACACGGTGGTGGTTCAGGCGGGGGATGACGGAGAGGAGGCCTCGCGGGAGGCTGTCGTCGAGATACCGGCTGACGATGGAGCGGTGCCTGAGGTGACGGTGCCTGAGGTGACGGTGCCTGAGGTGACGGTGCCTGAGGTGACGGTGCCTGAGGAGGAGGCGCCCGACGAGACGGTGCCTGAGGACACGGCTCCCAAGGACGACACCCCGCCGGGTGACGGGGATGACAGTGCGGGTGGGGAGGGGAGCGAGCCGGAGGCTACTGCGCCCGAGCCGCCGGATGCCGGCGCTCCGCCGTACGTGCCGGAGGCTCCGCCGTATGTGCCGGAGGCGGAGACTCCTGCGACGGAGACGCCGGGCGGGGACGTGCCGGGGGCGGATGAGCCGGTTGTCGGGTACCCGGAGGCCGACGAACCGGGGGCCGAGACGCCGGAAACCGGTGCTCCGGGCACCGAGAACCCGGCGCCGGAAGCTCCGGCTCCCGTCGAGCCCGCGCCTGTCGAGCCCACCCCCGTCGAGGAGACGCCCGCCCCGCCGGAGTCGGTCGAGCCTGCGCCGGAGGCGCCCGCGCCCGGGCCTGTGGAGCCGGCGCCGGACACGCCGGAGACGGTTCCTGTCGAGCCCGCGCCCGCGCCTGTGGAGCCGGCGCCTGCCGAGCCCGGGGACGGCTGCGGGGGCTGAGGCCGCGGCGGTGCGGTTGGGGGCTGCCCCGGGTCCTTCGCCCCCGCCGCCCCTACCCGTCCCATCCCCCAGGGGCGCTGCCCCTTCGACCCCGGGACGGACCTCTGGGGGCTGCCGCCAAGGCATCAGGGGGCGCGTCGTGCGTGGGTACGTGTCGGAGCGTCGTGGCTCGTCGCGCAGTTCCCCGCGCCCCTCAAAGGCGGCTTCCCCGCCCCCTCTCAAGTTCCGTACGGGCGCCTCTCCTTCGCCTCCCTCAGGGAGCGTCCCCACCAGGCCAGTTGGGTGAGCATGGCCTTGGCTGCCGTGTTCGGGGCGGTGGGGTCCTTGAGGTGGCCGGTGTCGTCGAAAGAGGCGTGGGCGTTGTGGAAGGAGACGGTGTCGCGGACGGTGGTGGCGTGGAGTTCGGCGAAGACCTGGCGGAGGTGTTCGGCGGCGCGGAGGCCGCCTGAGAGGCCGCCGTAGGAGACGAGGGCGACGGGTTTGGCGCGCCACTCGTGGAAGTGCCAGTCGATGAGGTTCTTCAGGGCCGCGGGGTAGGAGTGGTTGTACTCGGGGGTCAGCACGACGAACGCCTCGGCGGCGGCCAGCTTCGGGGTGATCTCGGCGAGCCGTGCCTTGGCCTCGGGCGTGGGTTCGAAGGTCGTGGGCAGGTCGGCCTCGGCGACATCCACCACATCGACCTCGAAGTCGTCGTGCTCCCGCATCCGGCCCAGCAGCCACTCGGCGATCACCGAGCCGAAACGGCCGGTGCGGTTGCTGCCGATGACCAACGTCACCCGCACGGGGTCGGACGTGGGAGCGGGGCTTACGTGTGTATCCGTGGCTGTCTTCATGTCGGCCAGCCTCGTACCTCGACCTTGATTGAGGTCAAGTCGCCCGCCCCTTCGGCTCCTCCCTCCCCCCAGTCACCCGTTCACACCCTCGCCGCCCTTCCTTCGTGCCCGCGCCCCCTCCGCAGCCGTACACGCCCCGGTGACCTGCCGAAACACTCCCACCCCACCCTTCGGCGCCCTCCCCCACGACACCCGTTCACCGTATTTCTGACGCTTCATCAGGAAGCGCTTCGGCCCATGTGCCACTTACCTCGGAAGAGCAAAGAGGACTCTCGGAGGAGCAACCACGATGCGACGTACCGCCCGGCCGCTGACCGGAACCGCGCTCGCCGTCGCCGTCCCGGCCGTAGCCGTCGCGGCCCTCGCCATCGCGCCCGCGTACGGCGGCGAGGCCGTCGGACGACTGAAACTGTCCCCCGCCGACGTCGTCCCCGGCGACGAGATCACCGTCGGCACGACGGCCTGCGGCCCGGACGGTACGGCCACGGGTGACGCCAGCGCGGTCGGGGCGGGCGCCTTCCCACTCGCGCCCGGTACCGGGCAACGGCCGGCCGGCGGGCGGTTCGAGGTACCGCCGAGCGCGCAGCCGGGGACGTACGAGATCGTCGCGACCTGCGCCGGCAGCGGCCGGCGGGTCACCGGCGACCTGGTGGTCACGCTCACCGGCACGCGCACCGGGCAGCAGCCGACGTATCCGAGGGGAAGCGTGAAGACGGGGGTCGGGGGCGCACTCGGTCCCGACCCCGTGCAGACCGCGGCAGGCGTGGCGGCCCTGGCCGTCGCCGCCGCGGGCGGTACCTGGCTCCTGCATCGCCGGGCGAGAGGCGACGGGATCTGACGGACACCCTCCGCTGTCCGTCCACCGGTACCGCCACCCCCCCTCCCCTCCGGGCCCGACGCCCCTCGGCCCGGAGGGGAGGAACGAGAGAACGAGAGAACGGGAGGAGGACCCTTGCGTCGCCTCGCCAACGCCGTCATAGCGGGCGTCACCTTGGTCTCCCTCTGTTCCGGCGCCTGGTTGCTGCGCAACGGCACCGCGTCGCACCCACCGCCGCAGCCGTCGGCCGCGCAGGCTCACATCCGGCCGAACCCGTCCGGCCCGTCCGGCCCGTCCGGCCCGTCCGGTCCGGTGGACCCGTCGCACCCGCGCCCGTCGCGCCCGTCGAGTTCCGCCGAGCCCCCCGCCGGAGCCGCCGTCCTGCCGCCCTCCCCTCCCGACCGCATCCGTATCCCCTCGATCCGCGTGGACGCCCCCCTCATGGGCCTCGGGCTCACCCCCGCCGGCAGCCTCGACGTGCCGCCCGCCGAGAAGGAGAACCTCGCCGGCTGGTACGAGGCGGGCACCACGCCCGGTGAGCGGGGGACCGCGATCGTCGCCGGTCATGTCGACAACGCCGACGGCCCCGCCGTCTTCTACGGGCTCGGCGCGCTGAAGCGGGGCGCCATCGTCGAGGTCGACCGGCGGGACGGGGGGATCGCCGTGTTCACCGTGGACGCGGTGGAGGTGTACGACGCGCGGGACTTCCCCGACGAGAAGGTGTACGGGGCGGCCCGGCGGCCGGAGTTGCGGGTCATCACCTGCGGCGGTGGGTATTCGAGGTCGACCGGCTACCAGGGGAACGTGGTCGTCTTCGCCCATCTCACGGGAAGCCGCCCCGGATGACCGGTCCCGCTCACGCCACCCACTGCTCGTACCCCATCTTCGCCACCAGCGTGAACACCACCGTCAGCAGGACGACCCGGACGAAGCCGCTCCCCTTCTTCAGCGCGGTGTGCGCGCCGACCGTCCCCCCGACCAGGTTGAACACCGCCATCAGCGCGGCCGGCTGCCGGTACACCGTGCCCTTCCAGGCGAAGGTGGCGAGGGCGCCGGCGTTGGTGCAGCAGTTGACGATCTTGGCGGTGGCGGAGGCGGTGACCAGGTCGAGGTGGAGTACGGCGGTCAGGGTGAGGACCAGGAAGGTGCCGGTGCCGGGGCCGATGAGGCCGTCGTAGAAGCCGATGCCGACGCCGGCCAGACCGATCGCGGCGAGGACGCGGCGCGCGGAGACCGGTCCGGTCGCGGGGGCCGTGCCGAAGGAGGGGCGGAGGATCACGAAGGCGCCCACGGCGAGGAGCACCACCATGACGACCGGCTTCAGTACCTCGGTGCTCAGCCCGGCGGCCACGAAGGCGCCGGCCGTCGAGCCGGCCAGCGCCGCGAGGCCGATCCGTACGGCGATCCGCACGTCCACCGGGGTGCGGCGGGCGTACGTCACCGCCGCGCCGGCCGTGCCGACGATCGCGACCGCCTTGTTGGTGCCGAGCGCGTACTGGGCGGCCGAGGCACCGTTCGGCAGGCCGAGCAGGAGGGTGGGGAGGAGCAGGAGCCCGCCGCCGCCCACCACGGCGTCGATCCAGCCCGCCGCGAGGGCGGCGAGGCAGAGGAGGACGACCATGGTCAGCGATATGTCGGGCATGATCGCGACCCTATGCGGCGGGATAGGTGTGCCGTCCACCGACCTGAGGATGTTCTGAGGTTCGGCGGGGGCCGGAAGTGACCTTCGGCGGCGAGGAGGCACCCTGTCGCCCCCCACTCGCCGTCCCGCCACGTGACCTACGGCACCGCCCCGCGGCGCACCCGCCTCGCCACGCGCCCGGCCCCGTCGTCCCGTATACGCCCGCCTCGGCCCCGTATCGCCAGGTCAGCAGCGCCCCGGGCCCGGTCCTCACACGCCACCCCGGGCTATCGGAAACCCCTCACACTCCCCCGCGGCCCACAGGGAGGGCAGCGTTCCTCGTGGGAAACAGACGTGATGCGGTCGGGTAACACCGGCACCGCACGCTCAAGGGCATGACCTCGAATGAACGTGTGGTGGTGATCGGCTCCGGCCTCGCGGGCGTACGTCTCGCCCGGCGGCTCGGAGAGCTCGGCATGCCCGCCACGCTGATCGGCGAGGAGGAGCACACACCGTACAACCGGGTGCTGCTCGCCGAGGTCCTCGCCGGTCGGTACGCACCCGAGGTCATCGCCCTGCCCGCGCCGTCCGAGCTGACGCGCGGCCGGGTGGTCCGTATCGACCGCGAGATGCGAGCCGTACATCTCGCGGACGGTGCGGTGATCGCATACGACAAGCTGGTCCTGGCGACCGGCTCGAACCCGGTGCTGCCGCCGCTGCGCGGCCTCTGGGACCCGGAGCGGCACGAGTTCCCCGACGGGGTGCACGCCTTCCGGACCATGGACGACTGCCTGGGGCTGTCGAAGGCCGTACGGCCGGGTGTGCGGGCCGTCGTCATCGGGGGCGGGCTCCTCGGGGTCTCCGCCGCCCGCGCGCTCGCCCTGCGCGGCGCCCAGGTGGTCCTCGCCCAGCAGGGCGAGCGGCTGATGGAGCGTCAACTCGACCCGTCCGCCTCGAAGTTGGTACGTCGGCATCTCACCGACCTCGGCGTCGAGGTGCACACCGAGACGCGCGTACGTGCCGTGCGCACCGTCGGCCATGCCGTACGGTCCGTGTCGATGGCCGACGGGTACACGCTCGACGCGGACCTGGTCGTCATCGCCTGCGGGGTCCACCCGCGTGCGGGTCTGGCCCAGGAGGCCGGGCTCGCCGTGCACAAGGGCGTCATCGTCGACGAGGAACTGCGCACCTCCGACCCGCACATCCACGCGATCGGCGACTGCGCCCAGTTCGAGGGCACGGTCTACGGGCTCGCCACCCCGGCGCTCGAACAGGCCGACGTACTGGCCGAGTTGCTGGCCGGGAACGCTGATTCCCCGGCCGCTCGCTACACCGGTACCCGCGCCCTGACCCGGCTGACGCTCGCCGGCCAGGACTTCCTCGATCTCGCCGCGTTCGGCGAGACCGAGCCCCGGCCCGGTGACGACGTCATCCAGCTCGCCGACGCCACCCGCGGCACCTACCGCAAGGTCGTCGTCCGCGACGACCGCCTGGTCGGCGGGGTGCTCGTCGGCGAACTCGGCACCGTCGGCGCGCTCGCCCGCGCCTGGGAGGGAGCAGAGCCGCTCCCCGACAACGGCCCGCTGCTCCACCTGCTCACCAACGATGGAGGCTCCTGAATGACCGCCGCCCTGGGGGCCACCCCCACGATCGTGCTCGTCGGCCATGGCATGGTCGGCCAGCGCTTCCTCGAAGCGCTCGCCGAGCGCGGCCTGACCGCAACGCACCGCGTGGTCGTGCTGTGCGAGGAGCCGCGCCCCGCCTACGACCGCGTCGCCCTCACCTCGTACTTCTCGGGCAAGACGCCCGAGGACCTGTCGATGACGGACATGGCGTTCATCGAGGCGCACGGCATCGAGCTGTACGTCGGCGACCCGGCGGAGACCGTCGACCGCGAGTCGAAGAAGGTCACCGCCCGCTCCGGCCAGGTCTTCGAGTACGACGTCCTCGTCCTCGCCACCGGCTCGTACCCCTTCGTGCCGCCGGTCCCGAACAAGGACGCCACGGGCTGCTTCGTCTACCGGACCATCGACGACCTGCTCGCGATCGAGGAGTACGCGAAGGAGATCGAGGTCGGTGCCGTGGTCGGCGGCGGTCTGCTCGGCCTTGAGGCCGCGGGCGCGCTGAAGGGCCTCGGGCTCACCTCGCACATCGTGGAGTTCGCGCCCCGGCTGATGCCGGTGCAGGTCGACAACGGCGGCGGCGCGGCCCTGCTGCGCACCATCGAGGACATGGGCCTCAGCGTGCACACCGGTGTGGGCACGCAGGAGATCATCACGGACGCGGCGGGCGCCGTGACCGGGATGAAGCTGTCCGACGGCTCCGAACTCGCCACCGAGATGGTGGTGTTCTCCGCCGGTGTCCGTCCCCGCGACCAGCTCGCCCGTGACTGCGGTCTGACGGTCGGCGAGCGCGGCGGCATCAGCGTCGACGAGCAGTGCCGGACCGTGAACGACCCGCATGTCTTCGCGATCGGCGAGTGCGCGCTGGCCTCCGACGGCCGGGTGTACGGCCTGGTGGCCCCCGGTTACGAGCAGGCCGAGACGGCGGCCGCGACGATCGCGGCGGACGAGGCGTCCTTCACCGGCGCCGACCTGTCCACCAAGCTGAAGCTCCTCGGCGTCGACGTCGCCTCCTTCGGTGACGCGCACGGCGCGACCGCCGACTGCCTCGACGTCGTCTACTCCGACTCCCGCTCGGGCGTCTACAAGAAGCTGGTCATCGGCCGCGACGGCGAGCTGCTCGGCGGCATCCTGGTCGGCGACGCGGACGCGTACGGCACACTGCGCGCCCTGACCGGCTCGGTGCCGCCCATCTCCCCCGAGCAGCTGGTGCTCCCGGCGGGCTCCGGCGGCGGCGCCCAGCTCGGCCCGTCCGCGCTGCCGGACGAGGCGGTCATCTGCTCCTGCCACAACGTCACCAAGGGCGCGATCCGCGGCGCGGTCACCGACCACCAGTGCGCGACCGTGCCCGAGGTAAAGAAGTGCACCAAGGCCGGCACCGGCTGCGGCTCCTGCGTCAAGGTCCTCGGCCAGCTGGTCACCTCCGAGCTGGAGGCGAACGGTGTCGTGGTCGACAAGGGCCTGTGCGGCTGCTTCGGCCAGACCCGCGAGGAGCTGTACGAGATCGTCCTCGCCCTGCGCATCAACACCTACCAGGATCTCCTCGACCGCTACGGCCGCGACGACGCCAAGGGCGGCGACGGCTGCGAGGTCTGCAAGCCCGCGGTCGCCTCGATCATCGCCTCCCTCGCCCCGACGATCGGTGTGAGCGGCTACGTCCTGGAGGGCGAGCAGGCGGCCCTCCAGGACAGCAACGACCACTTCCTGGCCAACCTCCAGAAGAACGGCTCGTACTCGGTCGTCCCGCGCATCCCCGGCGGTGAGATCACCCCCGAGGGCCTGATCGTGATCGGCGAGATCGCCCGCGACTTCGGTCTCTACACGAAGATCACCGGTGGTCAGCGCATCGACATGTTCGGTGCCCGCGTCGAGCAACTCCCGCTGATCTGGGCCCGGTTGGTGGACGCCGGCTTCGAGTCCGGGCACGCCTACGGCAAGTCGCTGCGGACGGTGAAGTCCTGCGTCGGCCAGACCTGGTGCCGCTACGGCGTCCAGGACTCGGTCCGCATGGCGATCGACCTGGAGCTGCGCTACCGGGGGCTCAGGTCGCCCCACAAGCTGAAGTCGGCGGTCTCGGGGTGCGCCCGCGAGTGCGCCGAGGCCCAGTCGAAGGACTTCGGCATCATCGCCACCTCCAACGGCTGGAACCTGTACGTCGGCGGCAACGGCGGCGCCACCCCGCGCCACGCCGACCTGCTGGCCCAGGACCTCGACGACGCCGGGCTGATCAAGCTGATCGACCGCTTCCTGATGTTCTACATCCGCACCGCGGACCGTCTGGAGCGCACGTCGACCTGGCTGGACCGGATCCCCGGCGGCCTGGACCACGTCCGTGACGTGGTCGTGGAGGACTCCCTCGGCATCTGCGAGGAGCTGGAGTCCCTGATGACGGCGCACGTCTCGAGCTACGCCGACGAGTGGGCGTCGACCATCAACGACCCCGAGAAGCTCGCCCGGTTCGTGTCCTTCGTCAACGCCCCCGACACCCCGGACCCGGTCGTCGGCTTCGTCCCCGAGCGCGACCAGATCAAGCCCGACCTGCCGCTGCTGTCCATCGGCCTGCGCCCCGGCGCCGCCGAAGAAGTCCTGGAAGGAAGCGCCCAGCGATGACCCTGGCCCCCGAGAAGACCGATGTGAAGGTCCAGCTGCGGCTGGCGGACGGCTGGTTCACGGTCTGTGACCTGACCCTGCTGACCCCGGGCCGCGGCGTGGCCGCCCTGCTCCCCGACGGCAACCAGGCCGCGCTCTTCCTCGACCGCGCGGGCAAGCTGTACGCCATCGACAACCGCGACCCCTTCGGCGGCGCCGCCGTCCTCTCCCGCGGCCTCACCGGCAGCCACCAGGGCCGCACCTTCGTCGCCTCCCCCCTGCTGAAGCAGCGCTTCGACCTGGAGAGCGGGCAGTGCCTGGACGACGAGACGGTACGGATCACGGCGTACGAGGTGCGGGCGGCGTAGTCGGTCGCAGCGCCTGTACGTCGGCGTAGGACAGGGCACTCGGGCCCGGTTCCGGATCTTGGTCCGGGGCCGGGCCCCGGTCTGTCGGACACCGGTCCGTCGGGCCCCGGTCCGTCGGGCGGCCGTCCCGGATGGCGGTCGCGGTGGTGACGGCTGCGGTGAGGGCGGTGCGGTAGAGCAGCGAGCCGAGGCTGACTCTGCGTACGCCCAGCGCGGTCAGCTCGGCGAGGGTGGGGCCGGTGGGCGTGTACAGGATGTTCAGCGGTACGACGAGGCCGGCCGTCAGCGCGGCGATCCCGTCCGGGTCCGCCAGCCCCGGCACGAACACCCCGTCCGCACCGGCCTGTTCATAGCTCGCGAGACGCGCCGCGGTCTCCTCCCGCCGGTGGCCCAGCCAGTGGGTGTCGGTACGGGCGTTCACGAACAGCCCGGGCACCGCCGCCTTCACGGCGGCGATCTTCGCCGCGTGCGACTCCACAGGGGCGAGCGTGCCGTCGGGGCGGCCGTCCTCAAGGTTGATCCCGGCCGCGCCCGCCTCGTACAACTGCCGGGCCAGCGCGGCCACTTCCGCCGGGTCGTCGCTGAACCCGCCTTCGGCGTCGACGGTGAACAGGAACGAGCCCTGTCCGAGCCGCCGGGCCAGCGCCACGGTCGCCTCGGCGGTGACACCGGCCCCGTCCGGCAGCCCGACCGCGGCGGCCACGCCCAGGCTGGTCGTACCGATGGCCGGGAAGCCGTGCGCCGCCAGCGCGGCCGCGGAGGCGTGGTCCCAGGCGTTGGGCAGCAGCAGTGGCGTGGACTGGTGGTGCAGGCGGGCGAAGGGGGTCAGCGGGCGCCGGAGCAGGCCCTCGGCCAGCGCGAGCGCGTGGTGCCGGCCGGGGCAGACGCGGGGCGGGGCGCCGAAGGTGAGGGGTACCGGGTGCGCGCGGTTGGCGGTCGCGAGATCGAGGATCACCGCGTCGCCCTCACGGATCTCCCGGCCCGCGACCCGGGTGGCCCTCGCGGCGACTCGCCGCATGACCCGTACCGGGGGTGTGTCGCGGAGGAGGCGGGGCAGCCGTGCGGCGTGGCTGCCGACGGCTTCGGCGGTCTCGACCAGCGTGGCTGTGGCTTCGCAGGCCTGTACGAGGAGGGCGATGCGGTTGGCGGTGGCTTCCAGGGAGGCCAGGGAGACTTCGGAGGCTTCGGAGGCTTCGGAGGCTTCGGAGGTGGGGCGCGGCGGTGCCAGTCTCGCCACCAGCCGGGCGACCGCGGCGTCCGCCGCCGGGTCGCCGCCGCCGAAGTACGCTCCGGCGATCACGATCACGTCCTCCGCGACCGCTTCCGGCTCGGGCATCCCCAGCGCCGCGGCGAGGGTACGTACGACTCGCGTCCGGACCTCGCCCGTCGGCGCCGTGGCCGCCGCCTGCCACAGGGCGGCGGGCTCAAGCCGGGCGAGTTCCGCCTCGACGAGGGCCCGTCGGCGCCGGTGCGGCTCCCCGGAGCTGAACCGGGCCGCGGTGGCGCGCAACCAGGCGACGCTCGCGCCGGCGGCCGGACCGTCGTCCCAGGCTGCCGGTTCCGGGACGAGCGCCGGGTCGGCGAGCGCGGCCCGCACGTCCGCGTAGCGGTCGAACTCATGCGTGGTGGTCGTCACGGTCGCGGTCTCGGTGTGCGGCGTGCGCGTCATGGACCCGATCCTGGGGCCGGAACAGTTCGGCGCGGCCCGAACCGTGCCTGCGGCATCATGGCCGTATGTCGCCGCTCGCCGAGACCGCCGGTCTGCTCGCCGACCGCACCCGGGCCGCCTTCTGCCTGGCCCTGCTGGACGGCCGCGCCTGGACCGCGGGCGAACTCGCCCGGCGCGCCGAGGTGCGGGCGTCCACCGCGAGCGAGCAGCTCACCCGGCTCGTGGAGGGCGGCCTGCTGACGGAGGAGCGCCAGGGCCGGCACCGCTACGTCCGCCTCGCCGGCCCGGAGGCGGCCGCCCTGATCGAGGCCCTCGCCTCGTACGCCCCGGACGCCACCCGCCCCCGTAACCTGAGCCACTCGGTACGGCTGAGCGCCGAGGCCAGGGCCCGTACGTGCTACGACCATCTGGCGGGGCGGCTGGGCGTGGCCCTGGCCGACGCGATGCTCGGCCGGAGCCTGGTCGCCGACGACGCGGGGCTCGCCGTCACCCCGGCGGGCCGCATCTGGCTGGCCGACACCCTTGACTACCGGCACCCCGAGAGCACCCGCCGGCCCTTGGTGCGGAGCTGCCTGGACTGGACGGAACGCCGCCCTCATCTGGCCGGAGCACTCGGAGCGGCCCTGTGCGCCGCGGCGCTGGAGCGGGGGTGGGTGCGCCGGGTCGGCTCCGGACGCGCGGTGAAGGTGACCCCGGTGGGGAGCGAGGCGTTCCGGGAACTGCTGGGGATGGAGGCCGTGGTCGGCTGAGATCCGTTCGCCGGAAATCCGCTGGGAGCGTTGTCGGGGGTGCCCCTACTGTGGCGCGGTGATGAACTCAGGTGATCGTTCTCGGACGACTCAGATGGCTCAGATGACGCAGATGACGCAGATGACGCAGATCGCTCACATCGCTGAGATCGCTCAGGTGACCAGGTGACTCAGGTGACTCAGGTGATCGTTCTCAATGGTGGTTCCAGCTCGGGGAAGTCCGGGATCGTGCGGTGTCTGCAGGCGGTCCTGCCGGATCCGTGGCTGGCCTTCGGGACCGACACGCTGGTGGAGGCGATGCCCGCGTCGATGCGGACGTCGGATGCCGGAATCGAGTTCGCGCCGGACGGCGAGGTGATCGTCGGGCCCGAGTTCAGGACGCTGGAAGCGGCCTGGATCGAGGGAATCGCCGCGATGGCCCGCGCGGGCGCCCGGATCATCGTCGACGAGGTCTTCCTCGGTGGCGGGGACTCGCAGCGGAGGTGGCAGAAGGCCCTGGGGGACATGCCGGTGCTGTGGGTCGGCGTCCGGTGCGACGGCGCGATCGCCGCGGGCCGTGAGATCGCCCGGGGAGACCGGGTCATCGGGATGGCCGCGTCCCAGGCCGACACCGTCCACCGGGACATGGTCTACGACCTGGAGGTGGACACCGCGCACACGGAGTCGATGGAGTGTGCGCGGGCCATCGCCGCGCGGGTCGGCCGGCACCTTCGGTGATTCACGTCTTCAGCTGGTCGTACGTGACCCCGGTGAGCTGCTCCGAGGCGGCCCAAAGGCGTTCGCCTGCCTGGTCGTCGAGGGTCCAGGGGGCTCGCCTGGACGGGCCGGGGGTGCCGCGCCACATGGCGAAGGCGGGGCCGATGAAGGAGTCGGGGCGTACGTCGGGCGCGGTGGCGGCGTACAGGGTGGGCAGGGCGCCCGATTCGGCGGACTGGGCGAACAGTCGGTTGCCGACGCGCATGAAGCGTTCGACGCCCTTGCGGCCCTCCGCGCTGGGCCCTGCGGTCTGGAGGTTCGTCGCCGCGTAGCCGGGGTGCGCGGCCGCCGCGACGACGTCCGAGCCGCCCGTTGTCAGCCGCCGGGCCAGCTCGTGGGTGAAGAGCAGGTTGGCCGTCTTGGAGCGGCCGTATGCGAGCCAACGACCGTACTTGCGCCCGGTGTTGAGGTCGTCGATGTCGATGTTCGCCCGCATGTGCATACCGCTGGAGACGGTCACGACACGGGCGCCGGGCGTAGCGAGGAGGGTCGGCAGCAGCAGTCCGGTGAGCGCGAAGTGGCCGAGGTGGTTGGTCCCGAACTGCGTCTCGAAGCCGTCGGCCGTGCGGCCCTGTGCCACGGCCATCACACCCGCGTTGTTGACGAGCAGATCCAGCCGGTCGTTCGCCCGCTCATACGTCTGCGCGAACTCCCGTACGGACCCGAGGTCCCCGAGGTCGAGCCGTATCAACTCCACGCTGCCGTCCGGGACTTCCGAACTCATCCGCTTCAGCGCCGCCGCGCCCCGCCCCTCGCTCCGACAGGCGAGCACCACATGGGCCCCGCGGCGGGCGAGTTCACGGGCGGCGACATACCCGATCCCGCTGTTCGCACCGGTCACGACAGCGACACGGCCGCTCTGATCGGGGATGTCGCGCGCTTTCCAGCCCGTCATGACGCCACCTTCTCTCCCCGAGGCAGGGACGGTTTCAGCGTACGACAGTTGTCCGTGGGCGGGTGGGGGCCGGTCGGGCGGTTCCCTCTCTACGAGGACCAGTCGCGCCCTCGCCTGCGGCACTTCGGCCTGACGGTCCACCATGTGGCCACCGGCACGGACGGGCTGAGAGGTCCGCACGGCGATGTCGTCCTGCTGGACCTCGGTCTGCCGGACATGGACGGAATCGACGTCTGCCGCGGCATCCGCCGGACCTCCGACGTCCCCATCATCATCCTCAGCGCGCGCGGCGAGGAGGCCGACCGCGTACTGGGCCTGGAACTGGGCGCCGACGACTATCTGGCGAAACCATTCAGCATCCGTGAACTGGTGGCCCGGATACGGGCAGTGTCGCGACGTCATCAGCGGCCGGGGGTCGCGGTGGGGATTGGGGCTGGGGCTGGGGTTGGGGCTGGGGTCGGAGCCGGGATCGGGGATGGAGTCGACCCGCACGCTCCCCACGTGCTGTCCGCGCGGGAGCAGACCGCCCCGGCTGGAGGCGCCGACGCGAGCGCCGGCGCCGGCACCGAGTACAGCTGGTCGACCGCGTACGAGACGCCCGCGCACGGGACACCGGGGTTACGACGCGGCCGCCCAGACCATCGAACTCGCCTACGACGACTCGCTGGTCACCAGCGGCACCGCCCCGCTCACCGGCGTCGACAACGTCACGGGCACCTCCTCCGGCGACCTGTTCGTCGCCGAGGACGGCGGCAACCTGGAGATCTGCGTCATCACCCCGGACGACGTCATAGCCCCCTTCCTCCGCGTCAACGGCCGGCCCGCCTCGGAGATCACCGGCCCCGCCTTCTCCCCGGACGGCCGCCGCCTGTACTTCTCCAGCCGGCGGGGCACCAGCGGCAGTTCGTCGGGCGGCATCACGTACGAGGTGACGGGCCCGTTCCGGAACCAAATATAGGAACCCATAACCCAATTCCGCTCGACCGTTCGAGCTCATTTCGGCCCCAGGCTTGTTCGCGTCGCCTTCTGCTAGGTTCAGCGGGTGGTCATGCCCAACGAATTGGGGACGAAGAGCCTCGGAGTCGGCGCTCGCCCGCGCAAGGTTCTCCTGGCGGCATGCGGCACTCGCGGGGACGTACAACCATTTCTCGCATTGGCCGTGGCGCTGCGTCGGCACGGGCATCAGCCGTTATTGGCAGCCCCTCCCTCATATGCGTCCGAAGCGTCGGCTTATGACGTCGATTTCGCCGCGATCGACGACGGTCCGAACCGCATTCTCAATGAGACGGCGACCCGCCGGTTCATCGACAACGGCCTCATGGGTGTACGCGGAAAGATCGCGGCGGCCCGGACCGTCGCTCGCGTCAAACAGCTGATGATCGCCCCGTTGCGGGATGTGGCGGCCATCGCGCACGACCACGGGGACGTGGCGGCGGTGGTGCACTCGGCCGCGTTCCCCGCCCAGCATGTGGCCGACATGCTGGACGTACCCGCCGTCGTCGTGGCACTGCAACCCGGCTGGATCCCGACCCGCGAATTCCCCTGCCAGCTGATGCCCCTGCCCAAGGTGCCGCGTCTCCTCAACCGGAGCACGTACGCCCTGGTCACCGCGGCCCAGCGGTCGCGGGAGGTGGAGCGTTGGCGGACGGACGAGCTGGGCCTGACGGCCCGCCGACACGGCGCGCGCCGGTGGCTGCGGGACCCCGGAGGCGGACGGCGCCCAGTCCTCCAGTCGTTCAGCCGGCACGTCACCCCGGTCGACCGGGCGTGGGGCGACGCCGTGCGCACCACCGGCTTCTGGTTCCTGCCCGCCCGCCCCGACTGGACGCCCCCCAGGGCGCTGACCCGGTTCCTGGACGAGGGCCCGCCCCCCGTCTACATCGGCTTCGGCAGCATGACGGGCACCCGGGCCCGCCGTAACAACGCCCTGGTCAGTGAGGCGGTTCGACTCGCCGGCGTACGGGCCGTGGTCGCGACCGGCTGGGGCGGCATCGAGTCCGGCCCCCCGTCACCGGACATCCTGACGATCGACCAGGCCCCGCACGACTGGCTCTTCCCCCGGATGACCGCGGTCGTCCACCACGGCGGCCCCGGCACCGTCGGAGCCGCGCTCGCCGCGGGCCTCCCTCAGGTCCTCTGCCCCCACATGGGCGACCAGACCCACTGGTCCGCCCGCATGCGAGCCCTCGGCGTGGCCCCCGCTCCCCTCACCGCCCGCGACCTGACGGCGCACCGACTGGCGGAAGCGATCAGCGCGTCGACGACGGACCGCCGCCTACGACACCGGGCACAGGAAGTCGCCCCCGTCGTCCAGGCGGAGGACGGTGTGAACACGGCAGTGAATTCCCTGCTGTCGCACCTCACCTGACTGTCTATGAATCACTGAACCCCCCACCTCTTATCCCCCCGCACATCACGAACAGAAAGCCTCGGCGTGCTACAAATCCCCTTCTCCGACGCCACCATCGCCCCCGGAACCGTAATCTCCTGGTCCTTGCTCACGAAGCAATCCCCCCACGACGGAGAGAATCTGGAACCGGCCTCCGCCAAATCGGCCTCTTTCAATCAGGACAAGCACCACTCCTCCTCGGAGGCGACCCGGAGTACGAATGACGGCATCGCCAGTTCGATCGCGGTCACTTTCGAGATCACGGGCCGACTCGACACGGCGGCACTCGAATCGGCGCTCCTTCTTCTCGTACGCCGCCACGAGGTGCTCCGCTGCGAGTTCCAGCGCCTGGCCGGTGACCTGAGCTGTACGGCGCTCGCCCCCGAGTCCATCAGCCTGGAAGCGGAAGAGGTCGGTCACTTCCACAGCGGGGAGGACCTGCACACCCACCTCGACAAGACGTTCAAGAGCGTCGACACGCTGTCCTGGCCGCTGTTCCTCATGGGCGCGGTGGTCCGGAAGACGAGTTCGACGGTCTACCTCTGCTTCGACCACATCGTCTGCGACGGCCTGTCCATGCCCGTCGTCGCGAACGAACTCCAGACCGTGTACGCCGCCCTCACCACCTGCCGCTCCCCTGAACTCCCCTTTGCAGGCAGCTACTTGACCTTCGGCGACGACCAGCGCCGCCGCTACGCGTCCCTGCGCCCCGACGACGGCCGCCTGGCGTACTGGAAGGACTTCATCCGCGGCAACGACGGCTTCTTCCCCAGGTTCCCCTTCGACCTGGGCGTAACGAAGGACACGCTGTACCCCCTGGTGAACCGGTCCCTCCCCCTCCTGGACGCCGACCGGACCGCCGACCTCGCGGCCGGCGCCCGCGCGGCAGGAGGCAGCGTCTTCACCGCCGTCCTGGCAGCGGCCGCGACGGCCCAGCACCGCTTCGGTGGCCCGGGGGTCTACCGGGGCCTGCTACCCGTGAGCGAACGGACCGAAGGCCCCGCCCCGTGGCAGCACTCCATCGGCTGGTTCGTCAACACGATGCCCATCGAGTTCCAGGTGGGCGAGATGGGCACCATGGGCTCGGTCGATGGTGGTGGCGCGGACCACGCCGCCACCATCGCGCGGGCACGCGCGGCGTACGGCGAGTTGCAGCGCCACGTCGGCATCCCCTTCGTACGGGCGTGGGAGCTGCTGGACCCGGAGTCCTTCTCCCGGCACCAGTGGCCGTTCCCCGTGAACTTCTTCTCCTACATCGACTTCAGAAGGACGCCCGGAGGCGATCAACACCCCCTCTGGAACCCGATGTTGCACGTCTGGGCCGCCCGCGGCAACGGCATCAGCCACTGGTTCCACCGCACCGCCACCGGCCTCCACGTCAACCTGCTGCACGTCGACACACCCCAAGCACATGACATCAGCGACGCCCTGCACCACGAGCTGGTCCAGGTCCTTCTGGAGATCGCCGGCCACCGCAACACCGTGCCGAGGTCCATCCCCCGCCCGTCCCGGGAGACGGCCGCCGCCGTGATGACCTGAGCAGCAGCGCGAGAGGGCGGTATCCCGGACGGGATACCGCCCTCTCTGTCGTGTGCCCCGCTCTGTCACAGACCGCCCGCAAGCGCGGTCCGCACATTGATCTAGACGGCGGCTTGTCCGCTGCCGGAGCACATCTCGCGGCTCCCGGGCGCCTGGTGGGGGGCACATGGCTCACCGGGGTTGGCGCTCCCGTACGAGCCACAGACCGGGCAGGAAGCCATGCAGCGGGCCGGGTCGAACCGGTCACCGGGGTAACTGCGCATGCATCCCATATCAAGCTCCTCACATGGATGAGTGGTGCTGACGGTGGTGCTGTGCTGCTCCCCACACGGCTGGGACCGCGGCTGGTGGGGAGGGCCTAGAGCATGCGGACGAACGCCCGCGAGCCGTCGTGGAAGAACACGGTCAGCCCCTGGCGGTCCGACTCGGCTCCCTCGCGCGCCGACCAACGGTCGATACGGGAGATCTCCGGGGATTCGGCCTGGCCGATGGCCGCAGCGAGCCATGCTTCCGCGCTGTCTCCTGGCTGTGCGTCCGTCCATGCGGCCGGGGCGCCTTCGACGGGAGACTCCTGGTGCTCGTGGCGCTCGCCATCAGCGAGTTGCCCCATGATCTGCCAGGTGGACTCTCCGACCGCCGTGGTCACGGCGAAGCCGAACGGGTGCTTGGAGTCTCCGGCGTCCGCGAGACTCCGCACCCGGACTGCCCCACGGGCGTTCTTGATGACGTCGAGGGCGAAGGCCTGGAACCGTTCCGGACGCATATGGATCATTCCTCTCTTGGCGGGCCGCGCCAGTCTAGGAGCGTCGCGCACGCGACATGCCGTCGGCCTTCACCCTCCGGCGGCACCTGGTGGAAGGCTCCGCCATCAGGTCACGTCTGTCTGGTCCGGCTGTTGCCTGACGACCTGTTCGGGCCTGGTGGTCCACTCGACGCCGCCACCCGAGGGAGCGAGGAAGGCCAGGCGGCCCGTGCCGTCCTTTGGATGGACGCCGTACGGGTCTCCGGGGTCGAGCACGTCCCGCAGGATGCCGACGCGGTCGGTCGCGAGGTCGCGGACCAGGGTGCCCGTGGGGATGTCCGGTGCCGTACGGCTCACCGTCCACCCCCGTTACGGGCGAGGCGGTATGCGCCCCACAGTTCACGTCCGTCCTCGCAACCGTCCTGCGCCCGGCGCACCGACTTGCACCCCTCACACTTCCGGGCGTGCTCGAACCACAGCCGGTACGCCCGCAGCATGGGGATCTCAATGTCCCTCACCGCCTCGCCGGCCGCGCTTGCGTCGTTCACCGGCCCGCCTCCATGAACTGACGTACGGAAAAGGCCGGTCGGTGTTCCTCGGGAAGCAGGACATAGGTGCGCACAAGGCCCCAGGCCTCCGCCTCCGCGAGGGCGGGCGGGGCACTGGGCGGCCACAGGTGCGGCGCCCTGCGACGACGCGCTCCGGCGAGGATCGCGTCCCACATCTGCGGCGACAGACCGGACATCGCCGGTCCCGTGACTGCTGCCGAGGCCGAAGGGGCCGTTCCAGCGGATCTGTTGGTTGCTCCTGGTCCGAACAAGAAGGCTCTCACCCATTCGAACGCCCGTGATACACAGTGCATGTCGGTCTCCATTCCAGATCGGCCGCGCCCCGGGGCCGTGTCAGCGGTCGCCGGGGTCTCCTGGCCGAGCGATGGTCACTTCTGCGGCGACTTCACCGCCCCACCTCCCCCTGCCTCTACGCAACCGTCTGACCACGCAGAGCGGTACCGTTGCGACAACGCTGGGACTTGAAAGCCTTGAAAGTTCGCAAAGGCCTGGGGAGTTGAGAACATGGCGAAGCGTGAACCGAACGCGGCGCTCGGTCGTCTGCTGGAAGAGAGCCGCTGGACATATCGCCAGTTCGCCCGGGCCGTCAACCGCGTCGGCACGGAAACGGGCAGACCTCTCCGCTACGACGAGTCGGCCGTGAGTCACTGGCTCGGCGGCACCGTTCCCCGTACCACACTGTGCGGGCGTGCATCCTCGAAGCCCTCTCGCGCCGCCTCAGCCGCCCTGTCACCCATACCGAGGCCGGGCTGCCCGTCCCCCGTGACCAGTCGGCCACGCCTGCGGGCACGGTCGAAAGCCTGATCGACCTGGGGAGGCAGGACATGGACCCGTCCCGTCGTGGCGTCCTCGGGGCCGGCCTGTTCTCGGTGGCGGTCACGATTCCCGGTTGGCCCGATGTGATCGGACGCGCCGAGGCAGTCCGGGCGGGCCGTGCGACACGCATCGGCATGAACGAAGTGGACATGGTCATCGCCATGACCGAGCGTGTCTCCGAACTGGACGACCAGTTCGGAGGCCGCCACGCACGCCCTATGGCCGCCTCCTTCATGGTCAACACCGTGGCGCCCTACCTGCGCGCCGACGCACCCGAGAACGTCCGCCGGGCGATGCTGTCCGCCGCCTCCGACCTGCTCTACCTGACCGGCTACATGGCCGTGGACGAAGGACTGCACGGGCTCGCCCAGCGCTACTACGTCAAAGCCCTGGAGTTGGCGGGAGCAGCCGAGGACCACCTCACGTACTGCACCACTCTGCGCGGTATGAGCGTGCAGGCGGTCGATCTGGGCCACGGGGCGAAGGCCATGGAACTGGCTGATGCCGCTGCCGCCGCGTCACCACAGGCGGGCCCTCGGATGCAGGCGTTCCTCGTCGGCCAGCAGGCACACGCCGCTGCCCAGACGGACGACCGGCCAGGCGCACTCCGGTTCATCCGCGAGGCGGAGGCCGCCATGGACCGTGCCGAGTCACGCGGCAAGACCTTCGGGTCGTACGACCCGGCTGCGCTGAACTACCACATCAGTCAGGTGCGTTACGAACTCGGCGACGTTCCTGGCTCCGTCGAAGCCATGCACGAGGCGGACAAACTGCGCCACAGTGTCTTCCGGCGCACACGGGTGCACCGACGCGGCACCCTGGCCGAGCGCCAACTGGAGATCGGCCACCTCGAAGCCGCCTGCGCCACCTGGCACCAAGCCCTCGACGACTACCCCATGGTCCAGTCCGGCCGCGCGGACGACCGGATCAGGACGATGTTCGGCCTTCTGCGTCCCCACCTGAAGAACGCGACGGCACGCGACCTGTACGACCGCGCACGCACCGTCGCTCCTCCCGCACTGGCGAGTTGACGTCCCTGCGCCACACCGATCCGCTGCCACGGGCGACGGAGCAAACAAGAGGGCGGCACCCCCCGCACGGGATGCCGCCCTCTTCGGTGCGCCGGTGCCGCCGTCCTGTCGGTGAGGGTCGAGACGTGACAGGCGTCGGTGCCGGTGGTTCAAACGCCCCGAGGGGCGTTGGTCAATGGCAGCTCAGCGGTGGTCGCTTCCCGCCGCCTGCGAGGCCGCGCGTCCCGCCTCCAGGCGGGCGACCGGAATGCGGAAGGGGGAGCAGGAGACGTAGTCCAGGCCCACCTCGTGGAAGAAGTGGACGGACTCGGGGTCGCCGCCGTGTTCGCCGCAGACGCCGAGCTTGAGGTCGGGGCGGGTGGCGCGGCCGGCCTCGGCGGCGAGCTTCACCAACGAACCCACGCCGTCCCGGTCGATCGTCTCGAAGGGGGAGACTCCGAAGATGCCCTTCTCCAGGTACGCGGTGAAGAAGGAGGCCTCCACGTCGTCCCGGGAGAAGCCCCACACCGTCTGCGTCAGGTCGTTCGTGCCGAAGCTGAAGAACTGCGCGGCCTCCGCGATCTGACCGGCGGTCAGGGCGGCACGCGGGAGTTCGATCATCGTGCCGATCGCCAGCTTCAGTTCCGTACCGGTCGCCGCCTCGACCTCGGCGATGACCTGGTCGGCCTCCTCGCGGACGATCTCCAGCTCCTGGACCGTACCGACGAGCGGGATCATGATCTCGGCGCGCGGGTCGCCCTTCGCGGCCTTGCGTTCGGCGGCGGCTTCGGCGATGGCGCGGACCTGCATGGTGAACAAGCCCGGGATGACCAGGCCCAGCCGCACGCCCCGCAGGCCGAGCATCGGGTTCTGCTCGTGCAGGCGGTGGACGGCCTGGAGGAGGCGGAGTTCGTTCTCGTGAGGCTCCTGGCGGGACTCCGCGAGGGCGACACGAACCGACAGCTCCGTGATGTCCGGCAGGAACTCGTGCAGCGGCGGGTCCAACAACCGAACCGTCACCGGGAGGCCGTCCATCGCCGAGAACAGCTCCACGAAGTCCTGCTTCTGGAGGGGAAGAAGCCCCTTCAGGGACTCCTCGCGCTCGACCTCCGTGTCCGCCAGGATCAGACGCTCGACCAGCTCACGGCGGTCACCGAGGAACATGTGTTCCGTACGGCACAGGCCGATGCCCTGGGCGCCGAAGCGACGGGCGCGCAGCGCGTCCTCGGCGTTGTCCGCGTTGGCCCGGACACGCAGACGGCGCTTCCGGTCCGCGAAGGCCATGATCCGGTGGACCGCCTCGACCAGTTCGTCGGCGTCGTTGGCGCCCGCGTGCATCCGGCCCTCGAAGTACTCCACCACGGGGGACGGGACCACCGGGACCTCGCCCAGGTAGACCTTGCCCGACGACCCGTCGATCGAGATCAGGTCACCCTCCTCCACCACGTGCCCGCCGGGCACGGTCATCCGGCGGCGCTTGGTGTCGACCTCGAGCTCCTCCGCGCCGCAGACACAGGTCTTGCCCATGCCGCGCGCGACCACGGCCGCGTGGGAGGTCTTGCCGCCGCGCGAGGTCAGGATGCCCTCGGCGGCGATCATGCCGTCGAGGTCGTCGGGGTTCGTCTCCCGGCGGACGAGGATGACCTTCTCGCCGGAGCGCGACCACTTCACGGCCGTGTACGAGTCGAAGACCGCCCTGCCGACCGCCGCGCCCGGCGACGCCGCGATGCCCCGGCCGACCTTCGCGACCTTCGTGTCCTCGTCGAAGCGGGGGAACATCAGCTGGGCGAGCTGGGCACCCGTCACGCGCTGGAGGGCCTCCGCCTCGTCGATGAGCCCCTGGTCCACCAACTGCGTGGCGATCCGGAAGGCCGCACCCGCCGTGCGCTTGCCGACACGGGTCTGGAGCATCCACAGCTGGCCGCGCTCGATGGTGAACTCGATGTCGCAGAGATCCTTGTAGTGGTTCTCCAGGGTCTCCATGATCTGCATCAGCTGGTCGTACGACTTCTTGTCGATCGACTCCAGCTCCGCCAGGGGGACGGTGTTGCGGATGCCCGCGACCACGTCCTCGCCCTGGGCGTTCTGGAGGTAGTCGCCGTAGACGCCCTGGTGACCGGAGGCGGGGTCGCGGGTGAACGCCACGCCCGTGCCCGAGTCGGGGCCCAGGTTGCCGAAGACCATCGAGCAGACGTTGACCGCGGTGCCGAGGTCGTGCGGGATGCGCTCCTGGCGGCGGTAGAGCTTGGCGCGGTCGCCGTTCCAGGAGTCGAAGACGGCCTTGATGGCGAGGTCCATCTGCTCGCGCGGGTCCTGCGGGAAGTCCCGGCCGGCCTCGGTCTTGACGATCCTCTTGTACTTGGTGACGAGCTTCTTCAGCTCGGCCGCTTCGAGGTCGGTGTCGACCACGACCTTCTTGGCCGCCTTCGCCGCCTCCAGGGCTTCCTCGAAGAGCTCGCCGTCGACGCCCAGCACCGTCTTGCCGAACATCTGGATGAGCCGGCGGTACGAGTCCCAGGCGAAGCGCTCGTCGCCCGCCTGCTCGGCGAGGCCCTTCACGGACTTGTCGGAGAGGCCGATGTTGAGGACCGTGTCCATCATTCCGGGCATCGAGAACTTCGCGCCGGAGCGGACCGAGACGAGGAGCGGGTCGTCGGCCTGGCCGAGCTTCTTGCCCATCTTCTCCTCGAGGGCCACGAGGTGGGCGCTGACCTCGTCACGGAGTGCCGCGGGCTCGTCGCCGCTGTCGAGGTAGACCTTGCAGGCCTCGGTGGTGATGGTGAAGCCGGGAGGCACGGGAAGGCCGAGGTTGGTCATCTCGGCGAGGTTGGCGCCCTTGCCCCCGAGGAGGTCCTTGAGGTCCCTGTTGCCTTCGGTGAAGTCATAAACAAACTTCACGCCCTCAACGCTTCGAGCTACGTGGCCTACGTGGGGATCTTTGTTTTCCGACACAGGTCCCAACTCCTTGAGGACGCGGTGGCTGCCCTGACGGCCAGGAACATACCCAGATCGAAGGCCCCTGGGTACGTCCACTTGCGCGTCATGCGCCCGTAACCACCCGTCCGCCAGCAGATCGAAAGTCAAGGCTTGGCAAGGAACGACACGGAGATGTGTTCACTTCTTGAACGCGGCCACATCCATCAACGCACCCCGACGCTCACATGAGCGGCAATCGACACGTCTGAGTTCGCCCGATGAACGATCAAAGGGTGGCACTGAGTGCCACCCTTTGAAGAAGCAGAATCGCCCACAATCCGCTCATCTGAGCGCAACCCTTATCAAGGGTGGCGAGAATCACGCAGTCCGAGGGGGCGCCATTTCACCATGCGGACCGGTCCTCGGAACGGAAACACGCCTGTCACACGGCCTCCGCGCCGCTCAGAGCGCCATCCGACCGGTTCACACCCCCAGCGCCGCCAGCCGCTCCTCGGCCCGTCGCGGCGCGTACAGGTGTTCGACGACCAGCGCACCCGCCCCGACCAGGCCCGCCCGCTCCCCGAGCCGGGAGGTCACCACGTCCAGGTGGGCCGTGGAGCGGGGCAGCGCCCGCTGGTAGAGCAGTTCACGTACGCCCGTGAGGAAGGGTGTTCCGGCCAGATCCCCGGCGATCATCAGGACGCCGGGGTTCAGCAGGGTGACGACCGTCGCCAGTACGTCCCCGACGGCCCGGCCCGCCTCGCGCGCGAGCGCCATCGCCCCGGTGTGGCCGGCGGTCAGCAGGTCGCGCACATCTGAGCCCGAGGCCGCCGGAACTCCCGTCTCCGCCAGCCGCCGCGCCACCGCGCCACCGCTCGCGACGGCCGCCAGACAGCCGTACGAGCCGCACCTGCACAGCGCGTTCGCGCCCTGCGGGACCCGGATGTGGCCGAGGTCGCCGGCGCCGCCGTCGATGCCCCGGTATATCGAGCCGTGGACCACCACACCGGCGCCGATGCCCGTGGAGACCTTGACGAGGACGAAGGCCGAGCAGTCGGGGTAGGCCGTGCGCTGTTCGCCGTACGCCATGAGGTTGGCGTCGTTGTCGACGAGGACCGGGGTGCCGGCGGGGCCGGCCGCGTGTTCGGTGAAGGCACGGGCCAGGCGGCCGCGTATGTCGTAGCCGTCCCAGCCGGGCATGATCGGCGGCTGGACGACGCGGCCGGTGTCCGTGTCCACCGGGCCGGGCACCGCGAGCCCCATGCCGCAGACCGCGTCCGCCGGATGGCCCGCCTTCTCCAGCAACCCGGCGAACCACCGCCCGAGTTCGTCCAGTACGACGTCGGGGCCCTCCTCGATGACGAGAGTGCCGGTGTGTTCGGCCTGGATCTCTCCGGTGAGGGAGAGCACTGCGGCGCGGGCGTGGCGGGTGTCGAGGTCGGCGGCGAGGACGACCGCGTGCTCGTCGTCGAATTCGAGGGTGATGGAGGGGCGGCCGCCGAGCGGGGAGCCGACGGGGCCACCGGCGCCCTCGCGGAGCCAGCCCGCACGGAAGAGCCGGTCCAGGCGCTGGCCGACCGTGGCCCGGGACAGACCCGTGGCCTGCTGGAGCGCGCCACGCGTGGTGGCCCGCCCGCTGCGGACCAGTTCGAGGAGATCTCCGGCACCGGCGTGACCGCCGCCCACCCTGCCCACTCTCACGGCCCTCCCGCTCGCACTCGCACTCGCACTCGCACTCGCGCGACCACTCATCCGTTCACTTCCCCGTTCACTTCCCCGATCGCTCACCCGATCCTCACCCGTTCGCCCGCGTGCGCGCTCATCTCCCCGCTCACCTGTGCGCTCTCACGATCATCCACCCGCGCCGACGGCCCCCTCGAGCGCCCACGGCGCGCGGTAACTCGGAGTTCATTGCCGCACACCCCCTTGCGCTCACCAACTCTGCATTACATATTGAGTTTTGCGTGTTAAATAGACGTAACCCTACGGTAGCTACTGCCGAACCGGTCGGCACCTTGTCCTCGGGGAGCCCTGAGTGGACCGCACAACCCAGTTCGTCGCACATCACAGCCTCGGCGCGGGCGTGCCCGGCGGGGTCGATGTATACGATCCGGCCACGTCGGCCGGTGCGCTGCACCTCGGCGCGGCGGAGGTGCTGGAGGCCAACTGGACGGGCAGGTCCACGGTGCCGTCGCGCAAGCTGTACCCGCACCAGTGGTCGTGGGACTCGGCGTTCATCGCGATCGGGCTGCGCCATCTGTCGCCGCTGCGGGCGCAGACCGAGCTGGAGACACTGCTCGACGCGCAGTGGGGCGACGGACGTATCCCGCACATCGTCTTCAACGCCTCCGTACCGCTCGACGCGTACTTCCCGAGCCCCGACTTCTGGCGCTCCTCGACCGCCGGTCGTGCCGCGGGCGCCCCGCACACCACGCAGACCTCGGGCATCGTGCAGCCGCCGGTGCACGCGCTGGCCGCGTGGCTGGTGCACCGGTCGGACCCCGGGCTCTCCCGGGCGCGCGGCTTCCTGCCCCGGGTGTACCCGCGCCTGGCCGCCTGGCACCGCTATCTGCTGCACCGCCGCGACCTCGGCGGGGGCGGGCTGGCTTCCGTTGTCCACCCCTGGGAACAGGGCATGGACAACAGCCCCACCTGGGACGCGCCCCTCTCCCGGATCACCCCGGCCCCGGCCCGCTCCTTCCGCCGCGCCGACCTCGACCACGGCGCCCCCGAGGACCGGCCGACGGATCTGGACTACGGGCGGTACGTGCGCCTGGCCGCGGACTACCGGGACGCCGGATACAGGGATGGGGCGGGTGGCGGAAGCGGCGCCGACGATGGCGACTTCGCCGTCGAGGACCCCGGCTTCAACGCCCTCCTCATCGCCTCCGAGCACGCGCTGGCGCGGATCGCCGAGGAGCTGGGCGCGCCGGGGACGGCCCGGCACGCGCGGGCCGAGCGGCTGACGGCGGCGCTGGTGGAGCGGTTGTGGGACCCGGCGGAGGGGATGTTCTTCTGCCGGGACGTGAACGGGGCCCGACCGCAGGGCGCGAGCGGCGCTCTCGATTCGGATCGCCGCTCGCGGAGCAGTGCTCTCGGAGTCGAGCACCGCTCGCAGAGCGCCGTTCCCGACAGCGAGCAGCGCTCACAGAGCACCGCTCTCGCTCCGGAGCACCGCTCGCAGAGCAGCGCTCTCATCCCCGAGCGCAGCGTCTCCGGTCTGCTCCCCCTCCTTCTCCCCGGCCTCCCCCGCGAGATCACCGCCGCGCTCGTACGCACGATCCACGGCCCTCACTTCGGCCTCGGCGACAGCACCCGGCTCGTGCCGTCGTACGACCTCACCGGGGAGGCGTTCGATCCGCATCGGTACTGGCGGGGGCCGGCGTGGTTCAACACCAACTGGCTGCTGGAGCGCGGGCTGCGGCTGCAAGGGGAGTCGGTGCGGGCGGACGGGCTGCGGGCGGCGCTGCTGGAGACCGCGGCGTCGTCCGGATTCGCCGAGTACGTGGACCCGTACACCGGCGAGGCCTGCGGAGCGCTCGGCTTCGGCTGGACCGCCGCGCTCACCCTCGACCTGCTGCACCAGGACGACGACGGCCACGACCGCGACGACCACCGCACCGGCCACAACCGGGACGACGACAGCGACCGCAAGCGCCGCCGGGACCGTGACCGCGGACAGCGGCACGCCAACGACAACAGCGGCGACAACCAAGGCCCAGGCCATGTTCGATACGTGCGCCATGAGTGACAAGGGAGGGGACCGGGGATGACGGACCGGCATCACCTGCTCGTGCGCGGCGGGACGTTCGCCGCCGTGGACGACAGCGGCGACATCAGCGGGGTGCGGGGCGTCAGCTCCCCGGACGGGTTATTCGTACGGGACGCCCGGCACCTGAGCCGGTGGCAACTGACCGTGGACGGCGCGGTTCCCGAGACGCTGACACCGGTCGCGGACGGCGACACCGCGCGGTGTGTGCTCGTCCCCAGGGGCGGGCGCCAGGAGCCGCCCGCGTACACGCTCTTCCGTGAACAGGCCGTCTCCGACAGCTCGTTCATCGAATCGCTGCGCGTCACCAGCAACAGCCCCGTAGCGACGACGGTCCGGCTCGCGGTCACGGCCGACGCCGACTTCACCGACCAGTTCGAGCTGCGCTCCGACTTCCGCACGTACGCCAAGAGCGGTGTCGTCCGAAAACGCGAAGTCCTCGACGACGGGGTGGAGTTCAGCTACCGGCGCGGCGAGTGGCGGTCCTGTACGACGGTCACGGCCGAGCCCGCGCCGGACGGTGTGGAGGAGACCGGGACGGGGGCGCGGCGGCTGGTCTGGGCACTCGAACTCGAACCGCACGGCTCGGCGGAGCTGACCCTGCGGGTGATGGCACGGCCGCACGGCGACAAGCGGGCCCTGCGGGTGCCCCGCTCACCGGCCGCCGTGAACGATGAACTCATCGCCACGGAGGGCGAGTTCATGGAGGGCGTGGCCTTCCCCACGGGCTGGCCGGAGCTGGCCGCCGCCTGCGCGCGCGGCCTCGCCGACCTCGCCGCGCTCCAGATCCCGGCGACCGGCCCGGACGGTGAGACGCTGCGCGTCCCCGCCGCCGGGGCGCCCTGGTTCCTGACGCTCCTCGGCCGCGACGCGCTGCTGGCCTCCCTCTTCACGCTTCCCTACCGGCCGGAGCCGGCCGCCGCCACACTGCTCGCGCTCGCCGCGGCCCAGGCGACCGAGGTGGGCGTCGACGCGGTGGCCCAGCCGGGCAAGATCGTGCACGAGGTGCGGCACGGCGAGCTGGCGCACTTCGGGCAGGTGCCGTACGGGCGTTACTACGGCTCGGTGGACGCGACCCCACTGTTCCTGGTGCTGCTCGGCGCGTACGTGGAGCGGACCGGGGACGTCACCCTGGCCCGCCGGCTGGAGCCGCACGCCAGGGCCGCGATCGGCTGGATGCTGGACCACGGCGGCCTCACCTCCCGCGGCTATCTCGTCTACCGCGCCGACCAGGGCGGCCTCGCCAACCAGAACTGGAAGGACTCCCCCGGCTCGATCTGCTCCGCCGACGGCAGCCGGCCCGCCGCCGGCCCGGTGACGGCGGCGGGCGCGCAGGGCTACGCGTACGACGCGCTGCGCCGCACCGCCGTCCTCGCCCGTACGGTCTGGGAGGACGAGGTCTACGCCGCGCTCCTCGAACAGGCCGCCGGTGACCTCCGCGACCGTTTCCAGCGGGACTTCTGGATGCCCGAACACTCCTTCCCCGCGCTGGCGTTGGACAGCACGGGCCGACAGATCGACGCCCTCGCCTCGGACGCGGGCCATCTGCTCTGGTCGGGGCTGCTGGACAAGCAGTACGGGAAGATGGTCGGCCGCCGGCTCCTCGAACCCGACTTCTTCTCCGGCTGGGGCATCCGCACGGTCGCCTCGGGCCAGCCCGCGTACCACCCGCTCTCGTATCACCGGGGTTCGGTCTGGCCGCACGACAACGCGCTCATCACGCTGGGGCTCGCGCGGTACGGGCTGCACGACGAGGCGCGTACGGTCGCCCTCGGGCTCGTGGACGCGGCGACCGCGACGGGGCATCGGCTGCCGATGGTTCTCGCGGGGTACGGCCGTGACACGCATCCGGAGCCGGTGCCGTATCCGCATGCGTGTGTGCGGGAGTCCCGGTCCGCGGCGGCTCCGTTGGCGCTGCTCACCGCGGTGGGCGGGGCGTAAGTGTCTCGTTGGGGCGTGGGCGTAAGTGTCTCGTTGGGGCGTGGGCATAGGCGTCTCGTTGGGGCGTGGGCATAGGCGTCTCGTTGGGGCGTGGGTTGTTCTCGGGCTGCGGGTCCGTCGTGGCTGGTCGCGCAGTTCCCCGCGCCCCTTTCGGGGCGCGGCCCCTCAAGCAAGTCCTGCCAGTAGCTTTCCCGCTGTTTCCCTCGCCTCCTTCTCCGTCCAGGCCCAGGCGGTGGCCGTGGTCGGGGGGCGGGGCTCGGTCCAGGTGTCCCAGTAACTGCGGACCTTGCCGTAGCGGTCGGCGACCAGGACGTGGGGGAGGTCGAGGAGGAGGCCGAGGACGTGGCCGTGCAGGCGGTCGGTGACGGCGACGCGCCCGGCCATCAGCAGGCGGCAACCGCGCGCGAGTTGGAGCCGGGCGAGACCGTCGTAGGCGGCGAGGAGGGCGGGCACGGCGCCGGGCGGGTCGCCGGAGCCGGCGCGGCACAGGGCGCGGGCACGGCCCCGCCACAGCGCCTCCTTCGCCTGTCGCCACTCGGCGTCGGCGCCCTCCCGGGCCCAGTCGAAGACGTACGGGCCGCCGTGCTCCTTGCGCGCCGCGCCCCGCCCGGCCGGTGGTCCCTTCGCCGACTCCTTGTCCTCCCGGGCCAGCCAGACGACGTCATGGGCGACCGTGCCGCCGGCCAGCGCGTCCGGTGGCACGGCGAAGGCGAGGTCGGGGGCGAGCAGCGCGGGTGCCTCGAATACCGTGCGGCAGCGGTGCAGGCTGTGCCGGTCGCGCAGCAGCAGCGTGAGGTCGGGGTGGGCGTCGAAGGCGCGCCGGGCGCGGGTGAGGTTGGCGTGGTCGGTGAAGTGCACGGACTGGGGCAGCTGGACGATCCGGCGGTCCGGGAAGTCGCGCAGCACCTGTTCACGGAGGAGTTGGCTGTCCTCCCACAGGTCCCCGAGGTTGCCGCCGCCCGTCAGCAAGATCGGCCCGTCCGGCAGACAGGCCGCCAGGTGCCCGGCGTCGTACGACATCAGGTCGCAGGCGTAGCGCACCTCGGCCCCGAGCGCGCCGAGCAGGGAGCGCTGGCCCAGCCAGATCGCGCTGTCGCCGACGTTGGAGTTCAGCGGCGCGCCGATGACCGCGCACCGGGTGCCGGCCGGGACCAGCCGGTCGAGGACGGTGAGGACGTAGGAGACGTGGTGCGCGCAGTGGGGGACGTAGGAGGGGGGCGGGGTGTACGGGGCCGAGGGCGGGGACGGTTTACCGGGCCGGGTCGGCGGTTTCTGCACGGGCCGTTTCGAGGACGTCCTCGACGTCCTCGACGCCCTCGACGTCCTCGACGCCCCGGTCGGCTTCTCCGTCGGCTTGTACGTCGGCCTCTTCGGCTTCTTCGGTGGCTTCGGTGTCTCGTTCGCTCCGCACACCAAAAGGCGCTACCCGGACATTTCCCCACTCATTCCGAGATGACGGAAACCGGCCGCACAACGACCGGAACACCCACAGAACAGGGCAACTAGCCCCCGGAGGTGTCCAGTTCGGCGCCCTCGCTCACACCCGCGCAGTCGTACGGGTCCTTGAGCCAGCCGTCCGGCAGGACGACGCGGTTGTTGCCCGAGGTACGGCCGCGCGGCCCGTCGGCGGCGCCGTCCGGCCAGGGCTGGTCGAGGTCCAACTCGTCGAGCCCGGAGCGGAGTTCGGTGAGGGAGGAGGTGATGGCGAGGCGCCCCCGCATCTCGGAGCCGACCGCGAAGCCCTTGAGGTACCAGGCCACATGCTTGCGGAAGTCGACGACGCCCTTCGCCTCGTCGCCGGCCCACTCGCCGAGGAGGGTGGCATGCCGGACCATGACGTCGGCGACCTCACGGAGGGAGGGCCGCACGATGTCGTCCGTACGCCCCTCGAAGGCGGCCACCAGATCCGCGAACAGCCACGGCCGGCCGAGGCAGCCGCGCCCCACGACCACTCCGTCACAGCCGGTCTCGCGGACCATCCGCAGCGCGTCCCGCGCGGACCAGATGTCGCCGTTGCCGAGGACCGGGATCTCGGGGACGTGCTCCTTCAGGCGGGCGATGGCCTCCCAGTCGGCCGTGCCGCCGTAGTGCTGGGCGGCCGTACGGCCGTGCAGGGCGATGGCGGTGACGCCCTCCTCGACGGCGATACGGCCGGCGTCCAGGTAGGTGATGTGGTCGTCGTCGATGCCCTTGCGCATCTTCATGGTGACCGGGAGGTCCCCGGCGCCGCTCACGGCCTCGCGGAGGATCGCGCGGAGCAGCGGGCGCTTGTACGGGAGGGCGGACCCGCCGCCCTTCCTCGTCACCTTCGGGACCGGGCAGCCGAAGTTCAGGTCGATGTGGTCGGCGAGGCCCTCCTCCGCGATCATGCGGACGGCCTTGCCGACGGTCGCCGGGTCCACGCCGTACAGCTGGATCGAGCGCGGCTGCTCGGTCGCGTCGAAGCGGATCAGCTGCATGGTCTTCTCGTTGCGCTCGACCAGCGCCCGCGTGGTGATCATCTCGCTCACGAACAGGCCCTTGCCACCACTGAACTCTCGGCACAGGGTCCGGAAGGGCGCGTTGGTGATCCCGGCCATGGGGGCCAGGACGACGGGCGGCTGAACGGCGTGCGGGCCGATCCGCAAGGGGGACAGGGACAAGGCGGACAGGGGCGTGGTCGTGGGCGCGGACATTCCCCCATTGTCACGCACGACGGCCGATGCTCGCCATTCATTAGTTAGGCGCACTATCGATTCGAGCGTACGATGGAACGCATGCCCGAGCTCAGCCGCCGCCACCGCCTGCTGGTGCTCGTGATCTGCTGCACCAGCCTCCTGATCGTGAGCCTGGACAACACCGTCCTGAACGTCGCCCTGCCCTCGATACAGCGCGACCTGAACGCGAGTCTCGCGGGTCTGCAATGGACCATCGACGCCTACACCCTGGTCCTGGCCGCCCTGCTGATGCTGGCCGGGTCGACCGCCGACCGCATCGGCCGCAAACGGGTCTTCATGGCGGGCCTGGTCGTCTTCACCATCGGCTCGGTGCTGTGCTCCCTCGCCCCGAACCTCGAATCGCTGGTCGCCTTCCGCATGGTGCAGGCGGTCGGCGGCTCGATGCTCAACCCGGTCGCGATGTCGATCATCACCAACACGTTCACCGATCCGCGCGAACGGGCCCGGGCGATCGGTGTGTGGGGCGGGGTGGTGGGCATCTCCATGGCCGCCGGCCCGATCATCGGCGGTGTCCTCGTGGACTCGGTCGGCTGGCGCTCCATTTTCTGGATCAACCTCCCGGTCGGCCTGGCCGCCCTCGTGCTGACCTGGCGATTCGTCCCCGAGTCCCGCGCCCCGAAGGCCCGCCGCCCCGACCCCGTCGGACAGCTCCTCGTCATCGCGCTGCTCGGCTCCCTCACGTACGCGATCATCGAGGCGCCGACCGCGCCCCTCGGCGGGACCCTCGCCTTCGGCGGTATCGCCCTCGCCGCGCTCCTCGGCCTCCTGTGGTACGAGCCCCGCCGCGACGAACCCCTCATCGACCTGCGCTTCTTCCGCTCGGCGCCGTTCAGCGGGGCGACGGTGATCGCGGTCAGCGCGTTCGCCGCACTCGGCGGTTTCCTGTTCCTGTCGACGCTGTACCTGCAGAACGTACGCGGCCTGGACGCCCTCCACGCCGGCCTGTGGATGCTCCCGATGGCCTTCCTGTGCTTCGTCTGCGCACCCGTGGCCGGACGGCTGGTCGGCAGCCGGGGCCCGAGGCTGCCGCTGCTGGTCGCCGGGGTGGCGATGACCGCGAGCGGGGTCCTCTTCGCCGCGTTCGAGGCCGAGACGTCGAACGTCACAGTGTTCGTGGGGTACGTGCTGTTCGGCCTCGGCTTCGGCTGCGTCAACGCCCCCATCACCAACACGGCGGTCTCCGGGATGCCCCGGGCCCAGGCGGGCGTCGCCGCCGCCGTCGCCTCCACCAGCCGCCAGATCGGACAGACCCTGGGGGTCGCGGTGGTCGGCGCGGTGCTGGCGGCGGGGATCGGCTCGTCCTCGTACACGGCCTCGTTCGTGTCGGCGGCCCGGCCCGCCTGGTGGATCGTCGCGGCCTGCGGCTTCGCCGTGCTGGTGCTGGGTGCGCTGACGACGGGGGCGTGGGCAAGGGGGACCGCCGACCGGGCGGCTGAGCGGCTGGAGTCGCCGGAGGTGCGGGACGCGGCGGGGGTCCGGGTGTAGCCGTGCGCGGATCCGGGAGCACCTGGGCTTCAGCGAGTGCGGCGTTGCGGACGCGGACAAGCTGACGGCCTGGCTCGCCGAGCACGTCGCGTGCGAGGAACGGCGGCCGGAGCAGGTGCGGATGGAGCTGCCGGCCCGCCGGCGTACGCAGGGATTTCCGGTATCCGGTGGACGTCATGCTGCCGTGGTACGGCCCTCTTGCCCTGGGTGCGGCTCTGGTGGGCCCATACGTGGCCCCACTACACCGCCGCGCGGGGCCTGCCGGCCGCAGGCGACCGCCTGCCGTGGCGGTCGCCTACCCGGCACACGCGATCCATACGACACGGCTCGGTTCCCTCAGGCAGGTGAACCTCCGGCGATGGGCAGATGAGCCCTGACCTCTCGCAGCGAAGGTTGAGCGGTTCTCACGCGAGAGGCCACTCCATCGACGGGGTATGGATCGGCTCCGGAGAAGACAGCGAGAAAGAACCTGTGAACGGTGAGGGCCCCATGCCGCAGTGGCACTTTCCGGAAGGTGACGGCCTTCCAGCGCGTCAGCTTGTAGAGGGGACCTTGGCCCCCATCGTCGTTCTCGACGAGCGGCTGCGCCATCTGTACGTCAACCCCGCATGGGTCAAGGTCAGTGGCCTACCCGCCACCGAGTTCCTGGGACGAACACTCGGGGAAGTGCTGCCGGACCTCCACAGACCGAACGACATCCTGTTCGAGGTGCTCAAGGACGGGCAACCTCGGGAGGCCACCATCTCGGGTACGACAGGCGTCTCCTCGCCGCTGGGGAAGAGACTCTGGCGGGCAGTCTATCACCGTGTGGATCTGCCCGGACAGGGTGCGTGTCTGTGCGGGATCGGCGTGGAGATCAGCAATCTGCGCCGCTATCTGGACGACCTGGAGACCGCGCATCTGCGGCTTGCCCTGCTGGATGCCTCGACCACACGCGTCGGCACCACGCTCGACCTCGAAACCACGTGCCAGGAGCTGGTCGATCTCCTGGCCCCCTCACTGACCGACATGGCCGCGGTGGGAATCGTCGAAGAGGAGTTCACCGGGTCTCCCCCGCCTCCTCCCGGCTTCCTACGGCTGCGCAAAGTGGCCGGGGCGGCGCCCCCTGGGATGGAATGGCTGCTGCGCCAGCTGGGCGGGACAGGACCATATATTGACGTTCCCCGTGGCGTCGCCACACGGCACTGCCTGGACACCGGGCGGCCATGGCTGGGCAACCTGGCCTCGGACGAGCTGTTCCAGAAGGTGACCGTGGACCCCGAACGGACCAAGCTCTTCCGCGCGGCCGGCATTCACTCACTTCTCATCGTCCCCCTGATCACGGCCGCCCGCCCGGTCGGCGTCATCCTTCTGGGGCGGGCGGGCGCGTCGCAGCCCTTCAACGACGACGACCTCGTGACGATCCAGGCCCTGGCCGACCGGGCCGCTCTCTCCATCGACAGCGCGCGCCGCTACAGCTACGAACACACCATGGCACTGGAACTCCAGCGGGCCCTGCTGTCCGAACCCCGCACCCCCCACCCCGCTGTGGAAGTGGCCGCCCGCTACCTCCCCTCCGGCCGCAGCGTCCTCGTCGGTGGGGACTGGTACGACTCGATCCCCCTGGCGGACTCCCGCACCTTGCTGGTCATGGGCGACGTGATGGGCCACGGCTTCCAGGCCGCGGTCGCCATGAGCCAGTACCGCTCCCTGCTGCGCACCATCGCCGCTTCCGGCACAGGCATCGACTCGATCCTCACCGAGTTCGACCGCAAGGTCGCGCAACTCGGCCTCGACCGCCTCGCCACCTGTCTTCTCGCGGTCATGGACCCCAGAGCGGGCACCTGCACGGCAGCCAGCGCCGGGCATCTGCCGCCCGCCGTCCTGCGGCCGGGCGGCAGCATCGAGGTCTTGTGGCTCCCGGCCGGCCCGCCCATCGGCACCGGACTCGGTGGCTACGAATCGCTCACCGTACGAATGGACCGCGGCACCACGCTGCTGCTCTACACCGACGGACTGGTAGAACGACGTGGCACAGACATCGACGTGTCGGTGCGGGCGCTCGAGGCGCTGAGCCTGCCGGCGGACGGCCCTCTGGACGACATGCTCGACACGTTCCTGGCCCGCCTGACGAACGGTGCGTACGAGGACGACGTCGCGATCCTCGCCGCCCGCCAGCGCGACGAGGACGGGCCTCAGTCAGCAGGTCGCTGAGCTCGGACGGCGACGGCTACGGCGTGGCTCGGGGGCGCGCGGAGCGAGGGATCGGCCAGGCGCAGGCCGTCGATCAGCAGCGTGGAGTGGGGCAACTCATCGCTCGACAACCCCTGTTGATGTTGCTCTTGCTGCACACTCCTCACGGACAGGGATACGTGAAATCTCGACGATTCCCGATGTGTCGGCAGGATCGGCTGGATCGGCTGGAGAGGTCATGCTGGAGATCAACACGAGCAAGGTGAGCCGCTGGGACCAGCACGGGCGGGAGCACACCGTGCGGGTACAGCGCTCGGGGGTGCAGCGCACGATCAGATGCGACACGTGCGGCTGGCGCAAGGGCGCGCAGTTCCTGCCGTGGCTGAAGGCCGAGGAGCACCTCGCCGAGGCCCACCAGGCGACGGTGGACCCGACGGACTCGTAACGTCTCACTCCGCCGGGCCGCCTCCGCAATCAGTCCAGGTCGTCGAGAGCCTCGGCCACCTGGTCCAACACCCGTTGCCAGTACTCCCGTTGACGCTCACGCTCCGCCGCGCTCGCCATGCGTTCCTGATGGAAGCGGAGTACGGCCCGGTCGTCGTCACCGCCACTGCCGACGGTCGCCGTCGCCGTCGCCGTCGCTGCCGAGACGGTGACCTGGACGGTCGTGTCGCCGTGGGTGACGCGGATGCGGTCGCCGGGACGGTAGCCGCGCACCTCGCCGGTGACGCCCGTGTCCGTGGCGTACGAGGAGCCGCGTTCGGGAGTGAGGCGGGCGCCGGGGCCGAGCCACAGGGACAGGCCGCGCGGTGAGCTGATGAACTCCCAGACGGTGGAGGGGGATCGGGGCAGGGTGCGGGAGACGCCGATCTCCCATCCGGCGTCCTTGGTGAGTCCGGTGGGCATGAGGATCACTCCTTCTCCTGGATCGCCTCTTCCTCGGGTTGCTCGGTCTGCTCGGGTTGCCCGTCTACTCGGGTTGCCCGTCTACTCGGGTTGCTCGGTTTCCTCGCTGTGGCGGGCGCGGTGGGCGCGGACCTTGTGGCGGTTGCCGCAGTGTTCCATCGAGCACCAGCGGCGGCGGCCCGGCCGCGAGGTGTCGACGTAGACGAGATGGCAGCGCTCGCCGGCGCACATGCGGACGCGTTCCGCGTACGGGCCGGTGAGCAGGTCGACGGCGTCACGGGCGACGGTGGAGGCGAGTTGCGCACCGGTCGCGGGCCCGGGCGCCCAGCTCCGGGAGCCGTCCGCCGAGAGGGCGGGCGCGAGCGGCGGCCGGGCGGCGGCCTCGTTGACGACGTCGAGGTCGGCGGCGTCCGCCGGGGCTATGCCCAGCTCGGGGAGCCCGCGGCCGAGGACGCGTGAGACGAACGTACGGGTCAGCGCGTCGCGCAGCCGCCGGGCGTACGCCACATCGTCCGCCGTGAGGTGGAGGGCGGGGTGTGTGAGGGTGAGCCGGGACTGCTCGGCCCAGGCGAGCAGGTCGTCGGGGGTGTGCAGCACCTCGAAGCGGGACAGCGCGCCGGGGCCGCCGGTGACGACCAGTTCGAGGCAGAGGGCGCCTGGGTCGAACCGGTAGACGTTCCCGCTGTGGGCCCGCAGACGGATGCCCGGCCCTCCCGACGCTCCGGACACTCTCGACACTCCCGGCACCCCCTCCGGAGTCGATGCGCTGGACGACGATGCCATGTAACCAATATAACCGGTTACATGACTGCCGCACTGAACTGGAAACTGGTCATCGACACCCGGGACGCCCAGCCCCTGGCCGAATTCTGGGCCGCCGCACTGGGTTACGAGGTGGAGGACCCGGGCCAACTGATCGCCCACCTCCTCTCCACGGGCGATCTCCCCGAAGCCGCCGTCACGGAGCACAACGGCCGCCAGCTCTTCCGCGGCTACGCCGCCGTCCGCCACCCCGACGACCCGTACGACCCCTTCACCGGCATCGGCAAGGGCCGCCGCCTCCTCTTCCAGGACGTCCCCGAGGGCAGTCGTAGCGAAGACGTAACCGCCGCCACAGCAAGGCGCCCCCGACTACGGCCCTTGCTCACGTACTCGGGGGCGCTCCCGCACCGGGCGGGGGGCACCGGTGCGGGGGTCTAGAGGCTTGACCGGCTGAGGGTCAGCATCCGCAGGCAAGACCGCCGCTAGGTGTCGGCTTGTACTCCTGTCCGCATCGGTCGCACAGCAGCCGCAGAATCGCGCCCAGCATTGTTTGCCTTTCTCTAGTGGGGTTGGTCAGTACGGGTGGTCATGCAGTGCTGCCCTTGCGCCTCTCAGCGCCCAGGAAGCGGCAGCCATCCGGTTTGCCGCTAGCGCGCGCTAGGCGCCTGTGTGTCCGCCTGGTCGTGCTCGGCGTAGGGGTTGTCTCCCGTCGGCGTGACTCGCCAGAAGGTTTCCGCCGTCGCCTTGAACTGACGGTGCGCCGGATTCAGACCCGTGTGCTTCAACGCCCAGACCTCAACTGGCAAGCGCTCACTGTCAGTTGGCTGTGCTTGTGCGCCGCACGTGATGCACTCGGCGGAGTAGATGCCTTGCGTTGCGCCCTGGGCGGTTTCCGGGCCGAGCGTCCACTCAGCCGCTTTGATGATAGAGCGCGTCACCGTGTCCCCCTGCTACGTCGGTTTGCTTCGGCCACCAGTGCGCGGAGCCTGCTTTCCCGCTGGTCGCTGCCCTTGTGGCGCGGACACGCGCACGGCGGATATTGGCTTGAGTAATCCGGGACCTTCGACGGCTTCACGGTGTGCTCGGCGCGTACGAGGGTCCGGGCGCCTGTCTGCGGATCGATCCGGTACACAGCAATGGTCATCACTGGACGTGCCCCCAAGAGCCTGCGCGCGCGTTCCTCGGCACCTCGCCCAGCGCTGCGACATAGGGCCGCACAAGGGCGCCTGTGTGCTCCCACGGCTCAGGCGGGAACCAT
>NZ_JAEMUX010000129.1 GCF_016598475.1 Streptomyces adelaidensis | reverse complement strand
CCCCGACCACCTGGAGGCCCTATTGCCGACGTTTGAAACGACTGCCCGCTTCGACCGTGACTTCAGGAAGCTCCCTCAGCCGGAGCGAAAGCGGTTCGAGGACACCGTCCGGAACAAGTTCGTACCGGACGTGGCAACCGGGCAGTTTCGGCCCGGCCTCCGGGTCAAGCCGGTCCAGGGCGTGAAGCTCCCTGACGGCGAGCGTCCGGTCATGGAAATGACCTGGGCGCCTGACGGGCGAGCCACCTGGCAGTTCGGAGACGAACTCCTCGAAGGTGAGCCGCACGTCATCTGGCGCAGGGTCGGCGGACACGAGATCTTCGATCCTGGTCCCGCCTGAGACAGCGGGAGCGGCCCGCCCCACGCGTGTGGGCGGGCCGCTTTCGTACATCTCCAGCCGTGCCCCGCCTTCGGATTACGAGCCGAAACGCGCTGCGCGTCAAGGGCGGCCCAGGGTGCCTGCTTTGAGGGTGGGGAGAAGGGCGTGGAGGGTGGTGGGGGTGGTGGTGAGGTGGGTGGTGGGGGTGTCGCTTTCGCGGAGGCGTATGGAGGTGGTGCTGGACACGGACGGCGACCGCAGCACCGTACGCGTCACGGTCTATGACCGGGACCGCAGGCCTCCGTCCCTCCGGGAGGGGTACGACCCCGAATTGGTGCGGGGGCTGTGGATTGTGGACGCGGTCACGGAAAGCCGGTGGGGACGGAGGCCCTTGGCGCGGCGGGGAAGGGGGTCTGGTTTTGAGCTGGGCAAGCCCGAGGCGAGCCAGGTGTCCAGCCGCCAACTCCTCGTCGGCCGACCGTTCTCGTCCCAGGAGCGGTCACCCAGAATCCTCAGCCCGTCCTCGGCGAGGACCTGTTCCAAAGATGTCGACCGGCCCGGCCCTGGCGGGACAGACAACGGCGTCACAGCAGGCGTTGCCCGGCGTCCATGTCCACGTCGGGGTCGTCGATGTCGATGCGGGGCGGCCTGCCAGGGACGGGGAGTACCCGGATGTCCCCACCGCGTTCGCGCAGCCATCGTTCCAGTGCGGCTCCACCGATCTTTTGCCGTACCCCTTGGGGGTCGGTCACCTGGACCGGGCCGAAGACTGTCCCCGAGAGTCCCTCGATCCGGGTCTGTCGATCCAGTGTCACTTTGAACGAGTTCTCCCGCAGGACGGCATGCGACAGGTCCGCTGCGCGGAGATCGACATCGAGCAGAGAGGCACCCATGAGGCGCGTCCCGCGCAGCGAGGCACCCGAGGCGTCCGCCCCGCACAGCGACGCCTTGACCAGGTCCGCCCCATCGAGCACCGCTCCACGGAGCACGGTGTCGTCGAGGTTGGTGCGCAGCAGGGAGGCCCCTGCCAGATCGGCTCCGGAGAAGTCGGCGCCCTGGGCGTCGCAGCGGTAGAGGTCCGCCCCGACGAGCTTGGCGCCCACGAGCTTCGTATCGGTGAACCAGCATTCCGCGAGATCGGTGCCGGACAGGTCGACGCCGCTTAGGTCGAGCCCGATGACATCGTGTCCGCGGATCCGTTCACCGGCTTCGTTCCACTCGAATTCCACTTCCGCCACGGGGCGATGGCCGTCTTCGGTCATGAACCGTAGGAACGCGAGTGTGCCGTTGGCGTGCCACCTCCTGGATCGTTCGATGGGGAGACTCATGCGCGGGTCAGAGCAGGTCGGTCAGGTCCGGGCCCCGGCCGTCGATCACGTCCGGGGCCTTGATGCCGTGGCCCTCGGCGCTGCCGAAGTACGTGGGGTCGCCGGGCTCGGCGGGGACGCCGAGCAGGGCGTCGAGGGACTTGAGGGCCGCCGTGAGGCGTGGGGCGTTCCGCTTCTCGACGTCCGGATGCGGCACGCCCCGGAAGTCGAAGGGGCCCCAGATGTCGTGGAAGACGGCCAGTTCCGCCCAGATGCCGAGGGCATCGGGGGCCACCGTCAGCTCGACCAGCCGGTGTTCCCGGTGCTTCTCCCCTGCCACGTCGATCCAGGTACCGGAACCCATGACGAGGATGCTCCCGAGCTGGGCGTCGGGGAAGCCGACGGGGCGGCTCCGTTCGACGCGCGGTGGTACTTCCCGGCCGTCGATCGGTCCCTGGAGCGACATGCGGGTGGCGAGCCCGGTGCTGCCGCCGCCGTACACGAACCAGCCTCATTCGAGGCTGGTGGGTACAAGGAGCTCGTGCTCGCGCAGCACGGCGGAGTTCCGGGCCGCCACGGACAGCGCGGACCCCGGGCCGGACGGCTCGACGCCGTCCAGGTCCCAGGTCCACGACGCGGACTCGCTCGGAGAGCGGAGGAGCCTGGGCATCACTCGGTTCCGCCGCTCAGTACCGCCCGGACAGTTCTTCCAGCGCGTCGAGGGAGGGAGCCTGCCGTGGAAGCTTCTCGGAGAAGTGGCCGAGGTCCGGGCCCGGTGGGGA
Source organism: Streptomyces adelaidensis (assembly GCF_016598475.1). Lineage (GTDB taxonomy): Bacteria > Actinomycetota > Actinomycetes > Streptomycetales > Streptomycetaceae > Streptomyces > Streptomyces adelaidensis. The sequence goes on along the minus strand of NZ_JAEMUX010000129.1, from coordinate 14,329 downwards.
CTTGCGCAGCCAGTCGAGGGCTTCGAGGCCGTCGAGCCCTCGCTCGTGGGCCTCGCGGAGCCGCAGTACCCACCCCACGCCGGCCTCGAACGCGTCGTCACCTGCCGCTGTTCGCGGTTCGTAGCCCGCGGCGTTGTCGCCGAGAGAGGCCCACACGTAGCCCAGGGTCCGGTCGTCCCGCTGGATGGTGAAGTAGCGCACGGGGTGGTCCGTGATGTCCGCGTACTCGTTTTCCGTCTTCGGCAGCGAGGACAGGAGCCGGCGGGACCGCGCCGGAACCTCGAAGGTGCCCCATGAGTCGGTGTAGGCGGGACCCTCGACCGTCAGGTCCTCGAAACCTGTTGTCGTGGGAGTCGCGTGGCGATTGGGATCGCCCGGTTCGGGGGCGCCGCCGAGCAGGTCGGACAGGGCTCGCAGGGCGGCCGTGAGCCGGGGCGCGTTGTCGGCGTGGATCGCCGGCTGTTCCCGCTCGCGCGTGTCCATCGTCAGCCACGCGTCGGAGTAGGTTTCCAGCGTCACCACGATGAGGCTGGCCTTCCAGATGTCGACCTGGATGGTGAACAGCTTCTCCGCGCGGTGCCCCGCTCCCGACTCCAGCCAGAGGCCCGGGCACTGGATCCGCAGACCGGTGAGGAAATCCCCGTCGAGTGACTCCGCCCGCGCCACGGCGTCCGAAAGCGCCGTTCCCGGTGCGAGAGGGTCCGCCTCCAGGGCGAGACCCCGCACGTCGAGCCGTACGTCCCGGGTGTCGTGCGTGGCACGAACCGAGAGGTCGACCTTGCCCACGGGCACCGCGAGCTCGTGCCGGGCCAGGACGTTCCAGACCGCCGCGGCGATCTCCGCCGCCTGCGAGGGCCTGGCCTCAGCGGTGCTCGGCGTAATTTCCCAGGTCCAGTCGCCGATGGGTTCCGAGGTGATCACAGCATGTCCTTGGGGTCGGTCTTGCTTCCCGGCGGGATGGTGAGGGTTCCGTCCTCCAGGCGTACGACGAAGGTGATGCCCTCACCCTTGGTCCCGCGTCCGCCGCGGTGGATGTCCATGAGGGCATCGTAGGATCCGTTCGCCGTCCAGTCGGCGATGGTTCCTCGCCCGCCGTCGACGAGCAGGATGCGATGGTCCGCCTCGGACTTCGCCAGTTGCAGCAGGTATTTTCCGCGGGTGATCTCGTTGATGGGGTCGACCGGGTCGTTGAGGTGCTTCATCTGGTAGCCGTAGACCTCGCCGGACCCGTCCTTGATGCGGATGTCCAGGTCGGAGCCGACGGGCACCTTCACCTCGAAGTCGATGGCGTGTGCCGGGACACCACTGTTGACCAGGTCGTCGGCGAAGACGATCTGATCGGCGCCGGGCTGGAACATGGCGACCTTGCGCGCTCCCAGGGACGAGACGACCTGGCCGAAATCGCCGCTCTGGTTGAAACGCCCGGAGGCGATGGCCTCCGCGATCCGCTGGCCGCCCGGTTCCTCGGCGAGCCGGTCGAGGGCCCTTTCGAGCACGTCCGGCTTCGGTCGCTGCTTGCCGGGGATGCCCTTGATCGCGTCGCGGATCTGCTGCTCGGTCTCGCCGCCGCGCACCATCGGCGGGCCGTCGCCACCGGGTGACGTGCCGTCGGGGCCGGGTCCGTCACCGCCGCCGGGTCCGTCACCGCCGGGTCCGTCCCCACCGCCGCCGGGTCCGTCACCGCCGTCGGGTCCGTCCCCACCGCCGCCGGGTCCGTCCCCACCGCCGCCGGGTCCGTCCCCACCACCGGGTCCGTCACCGCCGCCGGGTCCGTCACCGCCGCCGGGACCGTCACCGTGGCCGCCCGAGGGGGGTTCCGTGCGCCCGCCGCCGGGTGTCTCCACGTGGCCCCCGCCGGTCGTGCCGCCGGGCGTCTCGTTGTGGACGGCCGAGGGGCTCTCGGCGCGGCCACCCGGCAGGTTGGTGTCCCCGACCCGCCCGGTCCCGCCCAGGTCGTCCCCCACGCGCCCGACGTCGCCGAGGTCGTCCCCGACCCGCCCCACGGTCGCGGCGCCGTCGGAGACCTTGGCCCCGGCCCCCACCAACTCCTGCTCCGGCGTCCGCACATCGACGCCCCGCTCGGCGGCGGTGCCCTCGTGGGCGATGTTGTCCAGCGACTCCCGGACTGTCCCGTCGGCGTTGTGCACGACCAGGGTGGTGGTGTCGAGGTAGACGACCTCGCCCTTGGGGGTCTCCATGCGGACCGAGTTCTCGGGGGTGAGGCCCGTCGGGAGGTCGTCCGCGATGTTCGGGGTGTCGGCGATCTGGTAGGTGCCCTCGCCGAGCCTGATGTGGGTGCCGTCGGTGATGCCGCGCAGGCTCGCCATGACGTCGCCGATCCTCACGGCGGTCGCGCCGACACCCTTGGTGATGTACGTCATCGGGTCGACGATCCGGCCCGCCTTGCCGGCGAAGGAGATGGCCTTGGCGATGGCGCCCGCCTTGCCGGCGCCGGCGACCGCTCCTCCCGTACCGCCCGTGAAGATCGTGGTCACGACGTTGAACGTGACCGCTCCGGCCGCCCGAGCCGGGTTCTTGCCCCACTCGTCGTACGCGATCAGCGCCTTTCCGGTCTCGACGACGGCCGTGCGGGAGTCGCGGATCCAGGAGGGCAGCTTGTCGTCGGGGGTGAGCCAGAACGCGGCGGCGGTCACCGGGTTGGCCATGATGACGATGCCGGTCGCGAGCTTGCCGAGGCCGACCCAGGCCTGGCCGGCCGCGTCCCAGCCGTTGAAGCCCACCAGCGTGCCGAGGCCCTTGATCGTGCCCCACACGCCGTCGACGACGAAACCGACCGCGAAGTCCCAGACGTGCTCGTGCACGTAGTACCAGGGGTTGGACTCCTCGACCGGGTCGCCCCAGGGCAGACCGCCGGCGTTGTCGAGGTCCTCGCCCCGGTAGCCGTACATGTTCTCTTTGTCGGTGCCGTCGTTGATGACGAGCGCCTCGCCGCCGACCAGCGCGACGATCTTGTTGTAGCAGTCGCGTTCGGCGGCCTGGAAGGCGGCGTACGCGGCGTTGATGTCGGAGCGGCGGTTGTTGTTCTCCTCGATGAGGTCGCCGTCGGCGCGCCACTCGTCGTCGTCGGCGATCTTGCTGCGGAAGGCGATCGCGTCCTGGCGGAGCTGGTCGAACTTCTGCTTGAGCGGGCCGACGGCCGAGGCGTACGTGTCCAGGGCCGAGGCCACGGTCTCCAGCTCGGTGGAGAACTCCTCGCCCTTGGTCGCGACCGGGGCGGTCGTCGCGAACAGCGCCTCCGCCTCCGGCGCCTTGTAGTACGCGGAGAGGCCGCCGAAGCGGGTGTGGATCGCCGAGCCCGAGTCCTTCAGGGAGGTGCCGGCCGAGCGGATGCCCGCGATGTGCTGGTCGAGCAACTCCAGGTTCCCGGTGAACTCGGGGACCTCTTCCGGGATGACGGGGATGTCGTCGCTCACTTCGGCCCCTGCCCGTTGCCGTCGACACCCGGCGGCGGGGGCACCACCGTCGCCTTCAACGCGCCGGCCTGGTGCTGGGCGGCCATGTCCAGGTCGCCCGTGACATAGGCGTTGGTGGCCTTGGCCGCGCCCTGCACGGAGTCGATGGTGCGCTGTGCCATGAACGCCAGCTTCTGCTGCCGCTCCTGCAGGTACTGGCTCAGCGCCGCCGCCACCGGGCCGACCGGCACGCGTGGCGTGCCCGCCGCCACCGGCCCGATCATGGGCCCGCTGAACTGCCCGCCCGGCACGGCGGTGCCGGCCGACTCGGCCGCGCCCGCCATGTTCGTCACCAGCGAGTTGGCCGCCTTCTCCAGGCCGCCGGCCGCCTCACCGGTCGAGTTCAGCGTGGTCTGCACATTGTTCGGATCGATGTCCCAGGCCGGCATCGTCGCTACCCCCGTAACGCCCCTGTCGGATACGTCGTACCCCGTACGTGTTTGCTCGTGCGCTTCTCCTATACACACGAGCAACGGGGGCCGAACAGTTCCCACGATCGAGCGGGACTTCACGGGACTTCACGGGACTTCGCAACTGCCGCACGGGTGACCGGGTCGTACGGGTTCAGGTCACTTCGCCGGGTGGTTCCGGGTCCAGCCCGCCCACGCCGAGGCGATCATGTCCTCGACGTCGTACCGCGCCTTCCAGCCCAGCTCGGAGGCGATCCGGTCGGCGGAGGCGACGACGCGCGCGGGGTCGCCGGGGCGTCGGTCGACGACCGAGGGGGGCAGGGTGTGGCCGGTGAGCGCGTTGATCCGGTCGATCATCTCGCGCACCGAAACGCCTTCCCCGCGCCCGATGTTGAGGGTGAGGTCCGTGCCCGGTGCCTCGCGCAGCCGCCGCGCGGTCGCCACATGGGCCTCCGCCAGGTCGACGACGTGGATGTAGTCACGGACGCAGGTGCCGTCGGGGGTCGGGTAGTCGGCGCCGAAGACGCGTGGCGGGGCGCCCTCGGTGAGCTTCTCGAAGACCATGGGGACGAGGTTGAAGACGCCGGTGTCCGCCAGTTCGGGGGTCGCCGCGCCTGCCACGTTGAAGTACCGCAGCGAGGCCGTCGACAGCCCGGTCGCCCGGCCCGTGGCCCGTACCAGCCACTCGCCGGCCAGCTTGGTCTCGCCGTACGGGCTCATCGGCACGCACGGTGTCTCCTCGGTGACGAGGTCCACATCGGGCATGCCGTACACGGCGGCGGAGGACGAGAAGACGAAGGAGGCGACCCCGGCGTCCGTGACGGCCGACAGCAGGGTGCGCAGGCCCTCGACGTTCTCCCGGTAGTAGTGCAGCGGCAGGTCGACGGACTCGCCGACCTGCTTCTTGGCCGCGAGATGGACGACTCCGGTGACGCCCCGGTCCCGCATCAGGCGTCCCAGCAGCGCCTCGTCCAGTGTGGAACCCACCACCAACGGCACGCCCTCCGGCACCCGTTCGGCGATCCCTGTGGACAGGTCGTCGAGGACGACGGCCCGTTCGCCCGCGTCGAGCATCGCGCGCACCACATGCGCCCCGATGTATCCGGCGCCACCGGTGATCAGCCAGGTCATGGAGGACTGTCCTCTCGTAGTTGATGGAGTGCGTAGTTGATGGTGTGCGTAGTTGATGGTGTGCGTGCGCTTACGTCCGTCAAAGCGGTCATCAGTGAAGCAGGCGTTTGAGACGGCGGAAGACAACTTCGGTCAATCCGCGCCAACCGGGCGCGAGCCGCACCGCGAGCGCCCCGGCGTGGGTGGCGTACGGCTGTACGAGGAGTACGCCGTGGCGCGGGCTCGGCAGTGCGCTCCGGCGCAGGAGCCCGGCGCCCGAGAGGGCGTGCGCGGTGGTGTCCCGGTGGCTGCCGTCCGCGAAGCGCAGCCGCAGCCGGAGGTCCCAGGTTCCGCTGCCCAGCGCCCCCAGGTCCAGCGGGACTTCGGCCGTCCAGCTGCCGAACTCCGGCTCGGCCGTGAAGGACGCCGTGCCGGTGAACCCGACCCGCCCGTCCGCCCGCTCGGTGAACTCCGCCTCCACTGTCCTCGGCCCCGTGTCCGCCAGCCGCCCGTACAGCTCGTGCAGGCGCAGCCGCAGTGCCGTGCCGCGCGCGCGGGGCCGCAGTTCGGCGTCGACGGCGGCGGGCAGCAGGTGCACGGGGCGGACGAGGAGGTGGTCCAGGTCGACCTGGGGCAGGTCGGCGGACCAGACGGGTGAGCCGTCGCCCGCGCGCGCGTAGGGCGGGCTCAGCCTGGCCGGGCGGGCGGCGAGTTCCTTGAGGCGGGGCAGGTCGCGCGGCTCCTCGGCGGCGAGGATCACCCGGGCGATCACCCGGCCGGGCGCGGGCGCCGGCAGGAAGTCGCCCTCGTCGAAGGAGGCCAGGTACCCGCGCGTGAGGGCCCACCACTCGCGCCGGTACTCCGTGCCGCGCAGGTCGAGTTCGCGCGCGTACATCCGCAGGGAGTGGTCGAGGAAGCGGGTCCGCACCGCCCCCGCCAGCTGCTTCTCCCCGGAGCCCAGCAGGATGTCGTAGGAGAGCCGGTCGGCGTCGATGCGGGCCCGCCAGTTGGCGATCTCGGAGCGGTCGAGGGAAATGGACAGCCGGGCCGCCGACCGGCGCACGTGCCAGACGTACACCGGGTCCGGGACGAGCGCGACGCGCGGCCCGGCGGCCAGTACGCGCGCGGCGAACACGAAGTCCTCGTACGGGAAGCGTCCTTCTGGGAAGCGGATGACGCGCTCGCGCAGGAAGGAGGTGCGGTAGAGCTTGTTGACGCACAGGGTGTCGTGCACCAGGCGCACGCGCCGGGACGGGTGTGCCACCAGCGTGCGCTGGCCGTACAGCTCGGGCTGCCAGGGCGTCTCGCGGCCGGACGGCAGCTCCTTGCGCACGCACAGCCCCGACGCGACCGGCGCGTCGTGCTCCAGGGCCGCCCCCAGCAGCGCGTCCACGGCACCCGGCGCCAGTACGTCGTCGCTGTCCAGGAACATCACGTACGGCGAGGCCGCGGCGTCGAGCCCGTCGTTGCGCGGGCTGCCGCAGCCGCCGCTGTTGGTCCGCCGCCGGACGACCCTGAGCCTCGGTTCCCGCTCGGCCAGCCGCTCCAGCAGCTCCCCGCTGCCGTCCGTCGAGCAGTCGTCGACCGCGATCACCTCACGGACGGCCGGCCCTTGCGCGAGCGCCGAGCGCACGGCGTCCGCGACATGGGCGGCGTCGTCGTACCCGATGACGACGACGGAGACCTGCGCCTGCTGAAGAGCCATGCTTGCCCCGGACCTGTGAGAGATATGCGTCAAATATCGCTTAGGCGAGGCTTCGCGGCCCGGTGGGGAAGAGGGAACGGGGGAGGGCGGGGTTCCGTTCGAGGTTGGTGGATTCCGTGGGGGTCGTGCGGTTGGCTCGAATCGCTCGCCCGGTACGGACTCGCCCGGCATCGGACTCGCCCGGCGCGGATCAGCCCGGCGCGCATTCGCCCGACTGGGCCCCGTTGGGCCGGACAGCGGGGTCAGTCCTCCAGTGCCGCCTCGTCCAGTGCCGCCTCGTCCAGCGCGGCGGTCAGGACGTTCAGGCGGTCGCGCAGGTCGCGGATCTCGTCGACGTCGAAGCTCGTCGCGGAGACGATCCGGCGCGGCACGGCCAGCGCGCGCTCCCGCAGGGCGGTGCCCTCCCCGGTCAGCCGCACCTCCACCGACCGCTCGTCGCGGGCACTGCGCTCACGCCGTACGAGACCGGCCGCCTCCAGGCGTTTGAGCAGCGGTGACAGGGTCCCGGAGTCGAGCCGCAGCCGCTCGCCCAGCTTCTTCACGGGCAGCTCGCCCTGCTCCCACAGCACCAGCATCACCAGGTACTGGGGATAGGTGATCCCCAGATCCTTCAGCACCACGCGGTAGGCGCTGGTGAAGGCGCGCGAGGCGGCGTGCAGCGAGAAGCAGATCTGCTGGTCGAGAAGGAGGTAGTCCTCCTGAGGGGCATCTTGAGGGGCGCTCGTGGTCATGGTTCCAGGGTACCTCGTGTCCGCCATTTAGTTGTGGGCAATTGAATTGTGTGCTCTACTTAGGTCTGTGAACGGCGGTCGAACCGCACCGCCGGACATGACTCGACTTGTTGAACACGACTTGTCGAACTGACCTGCTGAAAGGGACGGACCCCATGGACGCGCTCTACACCGCTGTGGCCACCGCCACCCACGGCCGCGATGGGCGCGCCGTCACCAACGACGGCAAGCTCGACCTCGACCTGGCCCTCCCGGTGGAGCTCGGCGGCAACGGCCAGGGCACCAACCCGGAGCAGCTGTTCGCCGCCGGCTACGCCGCCTGTTTCGCCAGCGCCCTCGGTCTCGTCGGCCGCGCCGCCAAGGTCGACATCAGCGACGCCGCGGTGACCGCCGAGGTCGGCATAGGCAAGGAGGGCGAGGGCTTCGCCCTGAAGGCCACCCTCCGCGTCGAGCTCCCCGACTCCGTCGACGAGGCCACCGGCCGCAAGCTCGTCGAGCAGGCCCACCAGGTCTGCCCGTACTCCAACGCCACCCGCAACAACATGCCGGTCGAGCTGGTCATCGAGTAATCGAGTATTCGAGCAATCGAGTAGTCGCGCCATAGGGCGCGGATCGCTCCCAACCACCCCTCACGGAGCGATCCGCGCCAGGACCTCCCCCGTTCTCGGACTCCAGTCCACGACCACCGCCTCCTCCGGCAGCCGCCCCCACCGGGTAAGCAACAGCCACCTCACCCCGTACCGCCGCGCGACCGCCGTCCGCTGAGCCCGGCTCGACGCCGGGTCGAGGTACGCCCGGACATCCGCGTACCGCCGGACCCGTTCCTCCTCGTGCAGAGCCGGATCGGGCCAGGTGGGGGCCGCCATGTTCACCCCGTGCCCCGCGACGGCGTGCCCCGCGAAGTACCCGTCGGTGATCAGCACCTCGCCCGCCCGGATGTGCCGTGCGGCCCATCCGTACGTCGGCCAGCGCGGCGGCTGATCGAAGCCGACCGGATCCAGCGACCGGGGTACGACGGCCCCCGCCTGCGCCGTCAGGAACCCCGCGCACACTCCCGCGGCCGTCACCCCGGCCAGTACGCGTCGTCCCCAACCCCAAGGGCGAGGCGCCGCCAGTTCGATGGCCAGGGCGAACTGCGGGGGTACCGCCGAGAGTGCCAGGACCCGGCCGTACGTGTAGTGCCCGCTGGCCCAGCCGTACGCCACCACCAGGCACTCCGCCGCGAACATCAGCACCAGTGGGTCCCTGGAGGACCTGCGCCCCCGCGCCCACAGTGCCGGCAGTCCGAGCAGCGCCAGCCACAGGTGTCCGGCCAGGTTCTCGTACAGGACCCGGTGCATGGCGTCCACGCCCGTGTTCCCGGCCAGCGACAGGACGGCGTAGTACGGCCACGACACCGCGACCGCCAGTGCGGCCGCCCCGGTCAGCGCCCACCGCCCGAGCACCGGGCCCCGCCATTCCCGCTGCCGGGCCGCCACGATCGCCAGGGCTCCGGCCGCCGACGCCACGGCCGTGATCGGATGCACCAGCAGGATCAGCCCGTAGAGCGCGCCGAGGCCGGCGTACGCCCAGACACTCCCGAGGCCGCTCGGACCGACGTACCGCACGCGCCGCGCCGACGCGTCCGCACGCGCGCGTGCCCCCGTCCACGCCCACGCCCAGAACGTCAGCCCGACGGCGAACGCCGACGGGAAGCCGAGGTTCGTCGTCAACGACATCAGCCCGAGATAGCCGCTCCACAGGACCCGCTCGGTGCCCCACAGCAGCGTCATGAACAGCGGCGCGAGGACCGGCGCCCACGGCCGCGGCGTCAGCACCCGCACGAAACGGCCGATCCCGGTGAGCAGCACCAGCAGATTCACCGGCCCGGCGAGCTTCACCAGCGACCAGCCGCTCAGACCGCTCAGCCGCGCGAGCACACCCTGCGCGACGGCGTACGGGGAGTAGTACGGGCTCCCCGCGCCCGGCAGATCGGCGGTCGGGTGGGCCGGGTGCAGCAGACTCCAGCGCAGCCGTTCGACGACCGCCGCGTGCTGCCCGGCGTCGCAGCACAGCGGCACCCGCCAGTACGCCAACGTCATCACCAGCCAGAACAGCCCGCCCACGACGACATACGGAGTGGGCCGCCGCGTCAGCCAGGTACGGCCGCCGCGCAGGGCGGTGGCACCGAGGGCGACGTGGCGGCGGCGAGTGCCGATTGCCGAGGAACCGGGACCGGTATGGGCTGTCGGAGGCATTTGCCGTGTATTCCCGAAAGAGTCAACGGATTAGCTCGCCGTCACCACATCGAGTGAGGCCGCGCGAGCTGGAGCAGCGTGAACACACCGGCGAGGAGCAGGACCCACGTCCGCGCCCTCATGGCGAGGTGAACGACGACATCAGGGAAGACATGAGCGACGAGGTGTCGGCGGCCGTCGACGACTCCGACGGTGGCGGGACCGGCCTCCGCACAGGCACCGCGTCCGCCCCCTCGCCCAGCATCACCATCCGCACCACCCGCTCGGCCGCCCGCCCGTCGTCGAACTCGCAGTACCGCTCCCGGAACCCCGCCCGCAGCCGCGCCGACTCCGTGTCCCGCCACTGCCCGGAATCGAACAGCCAGGCAAGCTCCCGGTAGGAGCGGGACACATGGCCCGGCGGGTCGGCGGTGATGTCGACGTACGTACCCCGGGCGGCGGCGAAGGCGTCCCGGTCGTCGGCGTGCACGACGATCGGCCGGTCGAGGTTGGCGTAGTCGAACATCAGGGCCGAGTAGTCCGTGACCAGGACGTCGGAGGCGAGCATCAGATCCTCGACGCGCGGCTCGTCCGTCGCGTCCACGACCACCCCCCGCCGATGCAGCTCGGCCAGCCCGAACCCGCGCGCCGGGCCGTCCGCGAGCGACGGATGCAGCCGTACGACGAGGGTGTGCGCCTCACCCAGACCGCGCCGCAGGTCCCCGGCGAACCGGGCCGGGTCGAAGCGCTCCACGTACCCGCCCCGCCGGTAGTCGCGGGGCGTCGGCGCGTACAGCACGACCGTGTGGCCGGCCGGGATACCGAGCCGTGCGCGGACCCCGGCGCCGCTGTCCGGCCCGGCGTTCACGAGGACGTCGTTGCGCGGGCTGCCGGTGCGCAGCGAGTTGAAGCCGCACGGGTACGCCCTGCTCCACACCAGCTCGGAGTGGCGGTTGGCGACGAGACCGTAGTCCCAGCGGTCGGCCCGTCGCAGCATCCCCGGCACGTCCACGCCGAGCCGGGCCCCCGGCCTGTGCAGCAGGTCGGCGGCCATGAACTTGAGGGGGGTGCCCCGGTGGGTGTGGACGTGCACACTGCCCGGCCGCTTGGTCAGGGCGTCGGGCCAGTCGACGTTGTTGACGAAGTACGTCGCCCGCGCGGTCACCCGCAGATACTCGGCAGAGCCGGGCGTCACGTACGGGACACCCGGCGGCAGCTCCGCCACCCGCTCCGGCCGCACCACCCACACGCCGCGGAGGTGCGGCGCGTGTTCGAGGGCGGCCCGGTACACGGCAGCGGGGTCGCCGAGCAGCCCGCGGTGCGAGAACGCCGAGTACACGGCCAGGTTCGGGTCCAGCGGCAGCCGCTCGTGGGCCAGCGACCGGAGCCGCCCGATCCGCTCGGCACCCGCCGCCCGCACCCGCTCCCCGCCCGCGCCGAGCGCCGTCCCGAGGCGGGCGACCTGCCGCCGGGCACGGTAGGCGGCCCAACCACCCTCCAGGACACGGTAGTCGTCCGGCGTCAGGGCATGCTCGGCGGATCCGGACCCGGATCCGGACGGCCCGGGCCCGTACTTCCGGTACAGCCCGGCCGTCCGCCGGAAGAACTCGGCCTTGTCGCGCGGCGGTACCCGGTCCGGCTCGGCGAGGATGTCCAGGCAGTGCTCCGCCATCCTGTTCCGCAGCCCCGGCCGCCACCCGGCCAGCTCCGGACGGGAGTCCAGGAAGCCGAAGACCCGCTCGTACTGGTCGTGCAGATCGAAGTGCCCACGGCTGGTGGTGGACAGGATGTCGCCCTGCCGCCGCTGCCGGTACGCCACGCAGCAACGGTCCAGGGTGGCGATCCGCCCGGCGCTGAACAGCACCGGGAACGTCCAGGGCGTGTCCTCGTAGTAGCCGGGCGGGAACCGGAAGCCGTGCGCCTCGACGAACTCCCGCCGGTAGGCCTTGTTCCACACGGCCGTCGGCAGGACGAGGAGTTCCGGGCGCTCCGCGACCGTGAAGGTCCCCTCGCCCGCCGCCTTCAGCACCCGCGCGAGCCCGTCGCGGCGCGTGCCGCCCCACCAGTACGCGCGGGCGTGGTCGAAGACCAGTACGTCGGGGTCGCCGGCCTCGTCGAGCCGGTCGGCCAGGGCGCGCAGGGCGCCCGGCGTGAGGGTGTCGTCGCTGTCGAGGAAGAGGACGAAGTCGCCGCCGGCGTACGGCAGTCCGGCGTTGCGCGCCCGGCCCGGCCCGACGTTCGCCGACAGGGGCAGCACCCGTACGCGTGGGTCGCGGGCGGCGTACGCGTCGAGGATCGCGCCGCTCCCGTCCGGCGAACAGTCGTCGACGGCGATCACCTCAAGATCCCGGTACGACTGGTCGAGCACCGAGTCGAGGCACTCCCGCAGGAAGCCCCGGACCTTGAAGACGGGGACGATGACACTGAAACGGGGCATGTCCGTCAGCTCCTCACGAGGGTCGCGGTGGCGGGCGCGTGCGCGGGCGTGGGCGCCGGGGCCGCCGCCGGGGCGGGGGCGGGGGTGCGCTCGGCGAGCGGCACGACGGGTGGCAGGCTCTCCGGTCGCTCGCCGAGGAAGATCCGCCGGACCACCCGCTCGGCCGCCCGCCCGTCGTCGAACTGGCAGAACCGCTCCCGGAAGCCGGCCCGCAGGGCGTCGGCCTCCGCGTCCGCGTACGAGCCGTCGCGGAACAGATCCGCCAACTCCCGCTCGGTGCGGGCGACATGGCCGGGCGGCGCGGCCGGCAGGTCGAGGCAGACGCCGTGGGTCTCCCGGTAGACATCCCAGTCGCCCGCGTGGATCACGATGGGCCGGTCGAGGTTGGCGTAGTCGAACATCAGGGAGGAGCGGTCGGTGATCAGGGCGTCGGCGGCGAGACAGACGTCCTCGACGGAGCGGTGCCGTGTGACGTCGATGACCCGGTCCCCGAGCCCGCCCTCGCCCTCGCCCTCGCCCTTACGGCCCATGCCGTCGTCGTCATCGGAGCAGGGCGCCCGCAGCAGCACCACGAACTCCTCGCCCACCGCCTCGCAGAACGCCTCCAGGTCGAGCCGGGCGTCGTGGCCGGTGGTGCGGTCGCGGTGGGTGGGGGCGGGGGCGTAGAGGAGGGCCTTCCTGCCCTCGGGAACGCCCAGCTCGCGCCGCACGCGGGCCACGTCCGCCGCCGTCGCCGTGTAGAAGACGTCGTTACGCGGACAGCCGTACTCCAACTGCTCGTACGTGCCGGGGAAGGCCCGCTCCCAGGTCTCCGTCGAGTGCCGGTTCGCGGACAGGCCGAAGTCCCAGCTGTCCACGCGCGCGAGGAGCTCGGTGACGCTCCCGGACACGGCGGCCACCACCGGGTACGAGGACTGGTCCACGCCCATCGTCCCCAGCGGGGTGCCGTGGTGGGTCTGGAGACGGATACTGCCGGGGCGCTTGACCACCGGGTCCGCGAAGTCCGCGTCCCCGACCAGGTACTTGGCGCGGGCCAGCACCCGCCAGTAGCGCCGACCGCCGACCACGGCGTGGTCGACGCCCTCCGGGAGCTGCGCCACCGCGTCGGGCTCGACGAGGAAAACCGAGCGCAGGTGCGGGGCGAGTTCGCGGGCCTTGGCGTCGATCGCGGCCGGATCGCAGCTGTGGCCCCGGCCCCGGTACGCGCGGTACACGGCCAGGTTCCGGTCCAGCGGGAGGAGGCGCTGAGCGGCGTACAGGGCGCGGGTCAGGGGCGCGCGGGGGCGGGGGAGCGCCGCCAGCGCAGTGGCCGCCGCCCGGTTGGCGGCGCTCAGGACCCGGAACCCGGCGTACGAGCCGGTCGCGAGCAGGCGGTGCTGTACGCCGGGGCCGCCGGCCGACGGGTGGAAGCCGGCCGGGCGGTGGTGGAGGTAGAGGTGCGTGGCACGGCGGAAGAACGCGTGGCGGTGGCGGGCCGGAATGCGCTCCGGGTGGGCGGCGGTCCGCAGCACCACCGCGAACAGCTGCTCGAACAGCGCCGCCGACAGTCCCTCTCCGGCGTTCGCCCTGGCCAGCACCAGCTCCACCTGGTCGAGGAGCTCGAGTTGCTGCTCGCCGGGGGCGTTCAGGCGGCTGCCCTGTCTGCGCAGCAGGTGCCGTACGCGGGCCTGGCCGCGCAGCTCCGCCGTGCGGTCGGCGGCGAGGGCGACCAGGCCGCTCCAGGCGAGGTCGGTGAAGTGGCCCGGGGGGAAGGTGAGGTGGTGGTCGGTGAGGAAGTCGCGGCGGTAGGCCGCGCTCCATGCCGGGGTCTCGACGCCGGTCGGGCGGTGGGTGGTCGTGCCGCCGTCCCACCAGTGCGTGCGGTCGTGTGCGAAGTACAGGACGTCGGGGTCGCCCGTCTCGGTCAGGCGGTCCGTGATCGCGCGCAGGGCGTTGGGGGCGAGGGTGTCGTCGCCGTCGAGGAAGAGGACGTATGTGCCGTGGGCTGCGGCGATTCCCGCGTTGCGGGCGGCGCTCAACCCTCCGGCGGGTGGGGATTCGACGGGGGTGACTCGGGTGTCTCTGGTGGCGTAGGCGGAGGTGACTGTGCCGGCCGGGGAGTCTGGGGTGGCGTCGTGGACCGGGATCAGTTCGAAGTCGCCGAACTGTTGGGTGAGGATCGAGTCCAGGGCGAGGGGAAGACGTCCTTCGACACCGTGGGTGGGGACGATGACGCTGAAGCGGGGCATTGTTCTCTCGATTCTTTTT
>NZ_JAEMUX010000128.1 GCF_016598475.1 Streptomyces adelaidensis | reverse complement strand
TGATTTTCTGCCATGCTGTTGTTCCCTTTTCCTTTCGGAGCCAGGTTAGGCATCGGACCTAGAAACGTCCTTCCAAGTTTCTCCCGACTATGTCGGGAATATGACAGAGCGCCTCGTGGCGCAGCGGCCCATATCCACCAGATTTGACCCGGCTTCGCTGTTACGGGGCTTCCACCACTGGTTCGCTCTCGCTACACCTTCTGACCTCGCTGAACGGGCCCGTACCGTCTGGTAGTTCCGGCACGTCCCGCCTTCGTCGGGGCCGCTTGCCACCCTCACCGGCGTTCCCCGGATCAGGCTGCCCCCAAGCTTCGATCAGGCCGCTACGACGACCTGACGGAAGTGGTCTTTCACCACCTCTCGATCAACATCGCGCCTCGTGGCGCACAGCTCTCCTGCGAAGAATGAATGTCAGCGGCGACCGATAAGGTCGCTGGCATGGCACGGATCGTGGTGATCGGCGCCGGGCTCGGCGCGATGGCGGCCGCTGCCCGGCTGGCCGTAGCGGGCCACCGGGTGACGGTGTACGAACGCACGGCGACGTACGGCGGGGCGGTGGGCCGCGTCGAGCGCGACGGCTTCGTGTTCGATACGGGCCCGGGGCTGCTGCCCCTGCCCGCCGTCTATCGCGATCTGTTCCTCAAGACCGGCAAGGAGCCGCTGGAGAAGTGCGTCGACCTGGTCCAGGTGGACCCGGCGGCACGGCACGTCTTCGCCGACGGCACGGACCTCCTGCTGCCGAACGCCTCACGCGCGGGCGTGGTCGCGGCGCTGAACACGGCGCTCGGCCCGGGCGCCGGCGACCGCTGGGGCGACTTCCTGGTGCGGGCCCGCGAGGCCTGGGACCGCACCCGGCGGCCCCTCCTCGAAGAGCCGTTGAGGCCCGACCCGCAGGTGCTCGGCGAGCGCGAGCCGTACCCCGCCGTGCCCCACAGACGGCTGCTGCGCACCCGCCGCGCCCGCACCCTCGCCGAGGTCGGCGCCTGGGAGCTGCGCGACCCCCGGCTGACCGCCCTCCTGGAGAGCCACGCCCTGGCGTACGGCCTGGACCCGAGGAACACCCCGGCGAGCGCGGCGATCCTGCCGTACATGGAGCACGCCTTCGGGACCTGGTACATCCGGGGCGGCATACGGGAGTTGGCGCGGGCGCTGTACGAGCGGTGCCTGGCCCGGAAGGTCGAGTTCGTCTTCGGCTCCAAGGTCACCGGCGTCGTCGAGAAGGACGGCCGGGCAGCGGGAGTGGAGCTCCGGGACGGGGCGGTGGCCGAGGCCGATTTCGTGGTCGCCGGGGTCGCGCCCGAGGTGTTGGACCGGGCCGTACGGCAGTCGGCCGTGCGCGGCGACGGGGACGTGCCGCCCCAGGCCGGGCCGACCAGCCGTCTCACCGTGCTGCTGGCGCTGCGCGGCGGCCGGCCGGAGGGGACCGCGCACCGGACGGTGGTGCACGCGGCGGAGCGGGAGAGCGAGCTGGACCTGCTGTTCGGCACTGCCTCCGGGACGGTCGCGCGCCCGACGGTCACGGTGCTGCGCCCCGACGATCCGGCGCTCGTGCCGGACTCCGGCCACGAGGCGATCACCGTCACCTCGGTGGTGCCCGCGCGACACGACGGGGACCGGGCCGCCGAGCCGGAGGTCCTCGGCCGGCACGCGGAGCAGTTGATCACCGTCGCGGAACGCGCGGTACCCGGCCTTCGCGACCGCCTCCTCTGGCACGAGATGCGCGGCCCGGCCGACATCGCCGCGGCGACCGGTGCGCAGGGCGGGGCGATCCCCGCCCCGTCGCTCGCCGCGGACGACGGCCGCAGGCTGCACCCGCCCAACAGCACCGCGATATCTGGGCTGTTCACCGTCGGCGGCTGGTCCCACCCCGGCGGCGGCCTCCCGCACGCCGGGATGTCGGGCGCGCTGGTGGCCGGACTGATCGTGGAGGGACCGGACTTCCGCGGCTCACAATGACGGCTCACAATGAGCGGCTCAGAATGAGCGGCTCACAGCGAACGGCTCACCCTGAGCGATGAGCCGCCGACAGCGGCAGCGGCCGTTCAGAAACGGTACTGCTGCTCGTCGTACCCGTTCCCGCCGTTGCCATTGCCGTTGCCGTTCCCCTGCTGCGGGTACGACTGCTCCGGCGGGAGTTCGGTGCCGAAGGGGTCGAAGTCGTCGGTGTTGCGCTGCTGCGGGACCCAGACACCGCCGGGCGGGGTCTCGCCGCCGTAGCCGCCGTTGCCGTACTGCTCCTGGCCGTAGCCCTGTTGCCCGTACCCCTGCTGACCGTAGGACTGGTCGTAGGAGGCGGTGGCGTCGTAGGTCTGCGTGCCGATGTACGGGTCGGAGTAGGCGGCGTACTGCTGCTGGGCCTGGTCGTAGCCGTAGTTGTTCTGCTGGTCGTAGCCGTAGTAGGCGAAGGCCTCGTCCTGCTGGGACTGGTCGGCGGTCGCGTAGGGCTGGCCGGGGGCGCCCGCGTAGGCGTTGTCGTCGCCGTAGATGCCGTACGTGTTGGTGTCGTCCGGCATCGGCTGCGGGGAGTAGACGCCGCTCGCTCCGGCCGCGGCGGGCGTGGACTGCGGGCGGACGAACACATCGTCGTCGCGGTCGTCGCGGTCGAACGGGTCATCGTCCTGGCGGTGCGTTCCGGCGGCGGCCGTGTCCGCCAGGTCGGTGACCTCCAGGGTCGGCTCCTGGCGCTCCGGTTCGCCGCGGCGCCGCTTCTTGCCCAGCTTGGGGCGCTTGCCGGCGGCCTCGGGTTCGCCGGCATCGTCACCGTCACCGTCGCCGGGGCGCGGGCGGACGGCCCAGCCGGCCTCGAAGCCACGGCGGAACGACAGCGTCACATAGGTCTGTCCGACGGCGAAGCCGATCGCGCCCAGCGCGATGACCAGGACGGAGGGGATCAGTACGCCGAGGACGACACCGAGGAAACCCACGAAGGCGAGCAGCCGCCAGCGCAGCCGTGCCTTGTACTGCAGCAGCACCTCACCGAGCAGCCACAACGCGACGATGCCGAACGCGATGTAGAGGACCGTCCAGCCCATGTACGCCCCTCTCCCTGTGGCCGCTACGCAGTGTGTCGTACGCGAGTGCGACCGGTCTAGGGCCGTGGCGGATGGTGCAGGCCCAGGTTCTCGTAGATTTCCAGAGTCGCGGTGGAGTTGTTCAGGGTGATGAAGTGAAGCCCGGGGACTCCCTCGTCCAGCAGCCTCGCGCAGAACTCCGTGGCGAACTCGATGCCAATGGAGCGTACAGCGGCCGGATCGTCTTTGGCTGTGACGATCCGCTCTTTCAGGGCGTTCGGGATGGCCGCGTTGCTGAGTTGGGGCAACCGTTCCAGCATCTTCACGCTGGTGACGGGCATGACCTCAGGAATGACAGGGGTTTCACAGCCCGCCTTCGCGACCGCATCCCTCAGACGCAGGTACGAGTCGGGCTGGAAGAACATCTGGGTGATCGCGTAGTCGGCGCCGGCCCGGCACTTGTCGACGAAGCGCGCCACGTCGGTGTCCCAGTCGGGGGAGCGCGGGTGCATCTCCGGGAAGGCCGCGACGCCTACGCAGAAGTCGCCGGACTCCTTGATGAGCCGGACCAGATCGGCGGCGTACGTCAGGCCCTTCGGATGCGGTACCCACTCGGCCATCGGGTCGCCGGGCGGGTCGCCGCGGACCGCGAGCATGTTGCGGATCCCGGCGTCCGCGTACTGGCCGATGATGTTGCGCAGCTCGGCGATGGAGTGGCTGACCGCGGTGAGGTGGGCGACCGGGGTGAGAGTGGTGTCGGAGGCGATCTGTTCGGTCGCCTTCACCGTGCCGGCCCGCGTGGAGCCGCCCGCTCCGTAGGTCACGGAGACGAAGCTCGGGGCGATCGCCTCGATCCTGCGGAGGGCGTTCCACAGGTTCCGCTCGCCCTTCTCCGTCTTGGGCGCCCAGAACTCGAACGAGTACGTGGTCTTGCCCGTGGCGAGCATGTCACGCACAGTGCGTGCGTGATCAGTCCTGGTGGAAGCGGTTCCTAGGGCCATAAGCCGCAGGTTAGTCAGGTCGGGGCCGTCCCCCAACCAGAGCGTGACTTTTGTCCGCTTTGCCGACCTGTTGTCCACGCCTTGGACAAGCACGAACCGGCTGGGCCGACCCGCTGGACAGATCCGCCGGGCGGACCCGCTAGAGGGCGCGCAGTCGCTTGGCGAATTCCGCCGTCGCGGCGGCGGGGTCGTCGGCCTCCGTGATCGCCCGGACGACGACGGCCCGGCGGGCGCCTGCCTCGACGACCTCGTCGAGGTTGCCGAGGTCGATACCGCCGATGGCGAACCAGGGGCGGTCGGTGCCCAGGGCGGCGGTGTACCGGACGAGGTCCAGGCCGGGGGCGTGGCGGCCGGGCTTGGTGGGGGTGGGCCAGCAGGGGCCCGTGCAGAAGTAGTCCACGCCCTCCTGGACCGCGGCGGCCGCGGCCTCCGCCTCGGAGTGCGTGGAGCGGCCGATGAGGACGCCGTCGCCGAGGATCGCGCGGGCGGCGGGGACCGGGAGGTCGCCCTGGCCGAGGTGAAGGACGTCGGCGCCGGCCGGGTGCGCGGCCCGGATGGCGTGCGCGATGTCGGCCCGGTCGTTCACCGCGAGCTGCTTGCCGTACCGCCGGCATGCGTCGGCGAACAGCTCCAGGTGCTCCAGCTCCTGTGCCGCCTCCATGCCCTTGTCGCGCAGCTGAACGATGTCCACGCCGCTGCTCAGGACCGCGTCCAGGAACTCCGCGAGGTCACCTTGGCGCTTGCGGGCGTCCGTGCAGAGGTAGAGCCGGGCGTCGGCGAGCTGTGCGGCGGCGTCGGGCATGGAGAGGTCCCCCGTGGTGGTTCGTTGCGTGTCGGTGCGGCGCGCGGACCGCGAGCCCGGTCGGGCCTCGGTCCGCACGCCGTACAGCGGCTTTCCAGGTGCTCAGGTGTCGCGGTTGTCGCGGTTCTTGCAGTTGTTCAAGTGCTCGGGTGCTCAGGTGCTTCGAATCAGACGGCGAGCGCCTGGGCGCGGCGCTTCACCTCCGTGCCGCGATTCTCGCTCAGGGCCTGGGCCGGGGTGCCGGGCAGGCTCGGGTCGGGAGTGAAGAGCCACTCCAGCATCTCTTCGTCGGTGAAGCCGTCGTCCCTCAGCAGCGTCAGGGTGCCGGACAGCCCCTTGACGACCTTGTCCTCGTCGATGAAGGCGGCGGGGACGTGCAGCGCGCGGTTCTCACCACGGCGTACGGCGATGAGCTGGCCTTCCTTCACCAGCTGCCGTACGCGCGTCACCTCGACGTCGAGCATCTCTGCGATGTCGGGGAGCGTCAGCCACGCGGGGACGAGAGCATCGATCTTTGCGTCAATCTCGGTCACATCACCAAGACTGCCATCTGGGACTGACAGTGGGTAGCCGGGTGGCCTCGGTGGGGGCCGACAGAGGGGTGCGGACGCGGCGAAACAGGCGCGCCGCGCCGTAGGGCCTGCCCTACAGGTCCTACTCCGTCGCCCCCTTCAGCGGCCTGGCCGGGTCCCCCAGCAGTGCGGGGTTCATCGGGGTGCCCGCCTCGATCAGGCGGCGGCCCTGGGCCAGGTCTCTGGGGCGGCCGACCGCCAGCAGTGCGATGAGGCGGGTCTCGCGCAGCCAGCAGACCGACCAGGCGGCGCCCGTGGGGTCGCCGCGCCAGATCATGGTGTCGGCGCTGGGGTGGTGGCCGGCGTACTGGACGAAGCGGCCGAACTGCTCGGACCAGAAGTACGGGACGGGGTCGTACGGCTCGGGGGTCTCGCCGACGATGTTCGCGGCGACCGTGCGGGGGCCCTGGAGGGCGTTGTCCCAGTGGTGGACGAGGAGCCGCCGGCCGTACCTTCCCGAAGGGAAGGAGGCGCAGTCGCCCACGGCGTAGACGTCCGGCGCCGAGGTGCGCAGGTGATCGTCGGCGACCACCTCGCGGTGAGCGCCGAGCTCGATGCCCGAGTCCTTCAGCCAGGCCGTCGCCGGGCGGGCCCCGATGCCGACGACCACCGCGTCGGCCGCCACCCGGGAGCCGTCGTCCAGGACCACCGTCCCGGGCTCGACACGCGCCACGCGCGCGTGGGTGCGCAGCGCGGTGCCGCTGTCGGCGTACCAGGCGGCCATCGGCGCGGCCACCTCGGCCGGCAGCGCGCCCGCGAGGGGGCGGTCGGCCGCCTCGACGACCGTCACCGCGCAGCCCGCCTCCCGCGCGGCGGTGGCGAACTCGGCACCGATCCAGCCCGCGCCCACCACCACGATGTCGTGCTGCCGGGCCAGCACGGGCCGCAGCCGCTCGGCGTCGTCCAGGGTGCGCAGCAGATGCACCCCTGGCACGCCCTCCACGCCCGGCAGCCGGATCGGTTCCGCACCGGTCGCGAGGACGAGGAGGTCGTACGGGACGGGCCCTGCGGCGGTGGCGAGTTCGTGGTCGGCGGGGCGCAGGCCCAGCACCTCGCGGCCCAGCAGGAGTCCGATGCCGAGCGCCTCGAAGTCGATGTCGAAGGCGGAGCCCTCGGCGGTGCCGAGCAGCACGGCCTTGGACAGCGGGGGCCGGTCGTACGGCTGGTGCGGCTCGGCGCCGATCAGGGTCACCTCGCCGTCGAAGCCCTGGTCGCGCAGGGCCACCGCCGTCTGCACCCCGGCCATGCCCGCGCCCACGACGACCACGCGCGGCGCCGCCGACCCGCCTTGTTGCTGCGTCTGCTCGCTCACCCGATCACCATAGACAACTGACATTCGGTCAGTCAGCCGGTGGCTCGGCGGACCTGCTCCGAGAGCCGTTCCGCCGTCTCGTCCACCTGCTCCACCACGCTCGTCCCGCTGCCCGGCCCCGACTCCCACTCCCAGGTCTCCTCCAGGCGGACCCGCCCGTCGGGCAGCTCGACCACCAGGGACACGCAGTGCCCGGAAGCGGTGGTTCCGTCGGTCTTCAGCTGCACGTACCGGAAGTCCAGCCGGTCGCCCGCGCGCGTGCCCACGAGGTGACCGCGTACGACGTCGCCGCCCGCGTACTCGGCCCAGATCTCGCCGTCCTTCTCGTGGTACGCGAACCGGGTGCGGGTGCCCACCTGACCTGGGGCCTGATCCGCGACGGGGGCGAGCACGAGACCGTCGAGCGAGCGGGGCATGGGCGGAGGCTCCCTTACTGGGACGAGCGGCGAGGGCTAGGGTGGGCCACCGTAAAGCACTCGCGGGAGCCCGGACGCACCGGGCTGAGAGGGAGGCTGGCGGCCTCCGACCGTACGAACCTGATCCGGGTCATGCCGGCGAAGGGAGGGGCTGGACGCCCATGTCGCGTACGCACACATCAGACGTCCTCGTCGTCGGGGGCGGCATCATCGGGCTCGTCACGGCGTGGCGGGCCGCGCAGCGCGGGTTCGCCACGGCCGTGGTGGATCCCGAGCCCGGTGGCGGGGCCGCGCGGGTGGCGGCCGGGATGCTCGCCGCGGTGACCGAGCTGCACTACGGCGAGCAGACGCTGCTGGGGCTCAACCTGGAGTCCGCGCGCCGCTACCCGGAGTTCGCGGCCGAGCTGACGGAGGCGACCGGGCTGGACCTCGGCTACCGCCGGTCCGGCACGCTCGCCGTCGCCCTCGATGCCGACGACCGCGCCCATCTGCGTGATCTGCACGCCCTGCAACGCCGGTCGGGCCTCGCGTCGGAGTGGCTGAACGGCCGCGAGTGCCGCCGGCTGGAGCCGATGCTGGCGCCGGGCGTGCGCGGCGGACTGCGGGTCGACGGGGACCACCAGATCGACCCGAGGCGACTCTCCAGGGCCCTCCTCGCGGCCTGCGAGCGTGCCGGGGTGGTGTTCCACCGGGCCTGGGCGGAGGAGCTGTCGGTGATCCGGGGGCGGGCCGCCGGGGTCCGGACCGCCGACGGTGACCGGCTGGCCGCCGGGCAGGTCGTCCTCGCCGCGGGCAGCCTCAGCGGCCGGCTCGCCGGGG
The DNA here is from genome assembly GCF_016598475.1 of Streptomyces adelaidensis. Taxonomy (GTDB): domain Bacteria; phylum Actinomycetota; class Actinomycetes; order Streptomycetales; family Streptomycetaceae; genus Streptomyces; species Streptomyces adelaidensis. The sequence goes on along the minus strand of NZ_JAEMUX010000128.1, from coordinate 9,004 downwards.
TCCCGGACGACGTACTGCCGCCGGTGCGGCCGGTGAAGGGGCAGGTGCTGCGGCTGACCGTGCCGAAGCGGTACGCGCCCTTCCTCAGCCGGACGGTGCGGGCGGTGGTCCGGGGCAGCCACGTCTATCTGGTGCCGCGCGAGAACGGCGAGCTCGTCGTCGGCGCGACCAGCGAGGAGCAGGGCTGGGACACCACGGTGACGGCGGGCGGGGTGTACGAGCTGCTGCGCGACGCCCACGAACTGGTCCCCGGCCTCACCGAACTCCCGCTCACCGAGACCCGCGCGGGCCTGCGTCCCGCCTCCCCCGACAACGCGCCGCTCCTCGGCCCCACCGCGCTCGACGGCCTGCTCCTCGCGACGGGCCACTACCGCAACGGGGTGCTTCTCACCCCGGTGACCGGCGACGTCATGGCGCATGTGCTGACCGCCGGTGAACTGCCGGAGGAGGCCCGCGACTTCACGCCGCTGCGGTTCCTCGCCGGCGCGGCCCGCGAACTCACGGAGCAGCCCGTATGAGCGCCGGCGGCACACTGAGCGTCCTCGTCAACGGGGAGCGGCGGCAGATAGCTCCCGGCACCGCCCTCGACGCGCTCGTGCGGACGCTGACGGCGTCCCCCTCCGGTATCGCCGCCGCCCTCAACGAAACCGTCGTCCCGCGCGCGCGGTGGACGTCCACCGCGCTCTGTGAGGGGGACCGCGTCGAGGTCCTCACCGCCGTCCAAGGAGGCTGATCCCATGGCAGACGACCCCTTCGTCCTCGGCGGTACGGCCTACTCGTCCCGCCTGATCATGGGCACGGGTGGGGCGCCCAGCCTCGATGTCCTGGAGCGCGCCCTCGTGGCCTCCGGCACGGAGCTGACGACGGTCGCGATGCGCCGGGTGAACGCCTCCGTGCACGGCTCGGTCCTGTCCGTGCTCGACCGGCTCGGCGTCCGGGTGCTGCCCAACACGGCCGGCTGTTTCACGGCGGGCGAGGCCGTGCTGACCGCCCGCCTCGCGCGCGAGGCACTCGGCACCTCCCTGGTCAAGCTTGAGGTCATCGCCGACGAGCGCACGCTGCTGCCCGACCCGATCGAGCTGCTGGACGCCGCCGAGACCCTCGTCGACGACGGTTTCACCGTGCTGCCGTACACGAACGACGATCCCGTCCTCGCGCGGAAGCTGGAGGACGTCGGCTGTGCCGCGGTGATGCCGCTCGGGTCGCCGATCGGGTCCGGGCTCGGGATCCGCAATCCGCACAACTTCCAGCTGATCGTGGAGCACGCGCGCGTGCCGGTGATCCTCGACGCGGGGGCCGGTACGGCGTCGGACGTGGCGCTCGCGATGGAGCTGGGGTGTGCCGGTGTGATGCTCGCCTCCGCGGTGACCCGGGCGCAGGAGCCGGTGCTCATGGCGGAGGGGATGCGGCACGCGGTGGAGGCGGGGCGGCTGGCGTACCGGGCGGGACGGATTCCCCGGCGGCACTTCGCGCAGGCGTCGTCGCCGGGCGAGGGGCTGGCTCGGCTGGATCCGGAGCGGCCCGCGTTCTGAGAGTGGTTCGCCCCTCCACCCCTGAACGGGCCGATCTCGGTCACAGGTCTGCTGCAGTACGTCTCGCCCACCTGGGAACTCATGGGGCTGTCAGCTGCGGCTCGTACACTCACCTGCGTGGACACGACCCTTCAGGACCCGCTGGTCGGCCAGGTGCTCGACGGCCGGTATCGAGTCGAGGCGCGGATCGCGGTCGGCGGGATGGCCACGGTCTACAGGACCGTGGACACCCGCCTCGACCGCGTGCTCGCGCTCAAGGTGATGCATCCGACCCTGGCCGCCGACCGGACGTTCGTCGAGCGGTTCATCCGTGAGGCCAAGTCGGTCGCGCGGCTGGCGCACCCGAACGTGGTGGGGGTCTACGACCAGGGCACCGACGGGCCGTACGTCTATCTCGCGATGGAGTACGTCGCCGGCTGCACCCTCCGTGACGTGCTGCGCGACCGCGGGGCGCTGCAGCCCCGGGCGGCGCTGGACATCCTGGAGCCGGTGCTCGCCGCGCTCGGCGCCGCGCACCGCGCCGGGTTCGTGCACCGCGACATGAAGCCGGAGAACGTGCTGATAGGGGACGACGGCCGGGTCAAGGTCGCCGACTTCGGGCTCGTGCGGGCCGTGGACACCGTCACCAGCACCACGGGCACCGTCCTCGGCACCGTCGCCTACCTCGCCCCGGAGCAGCTGGAGCACGGCACGACGGACACCCGCGTGGACGTGTACGCGTGCGGCGTGACGCTCTACGAGATGCTCACCGGCGGCAAGCCGCACTCCGGGGACTCCCCCGCTCAGGTGCTCTACCACGCGCTGCACGACGACGTGCCGCCGCCGTCGGCCGCGGTGCCCGGGCTGCCGTACGAGCTGGACGAGCTGGTCGCCTCGGCGACCGCCCGCAATCCCGAGCTGCGGCCGTACGACGCCGTCGAGCTGCTCGCGCAGACGCTTCAGGCGCGGGCCGGGCTGAGCGCCGAGCAGCTGGACGCGGTGCCGCCGCAGGCGATGACCGGCGGGCACGACAACGCCGAGGACCGGACGAGCGTGATCCCGCGCTCGCTGTCGGTGCCGCGGCCGGCGCCGACGGACCCGGACCTGTCGCTCAACCGTACGAGCCGGTTCGAGTCGCCTCCGCCGCCGCCCCGCCGTACCCGTGGCGTCCCTGCGCCCCGGCGCGCTCTCCTCGCGATCGTCGTCGGCGTGCTGCTGGTCCTCGGTGTGGGCGGGGGCGTCTGGTACATCAACTCGGGCCAGTTCACGCAGGTCCCGGCGGTGCTGCAGCAGAGCCAGGCGGACGCCACGCGGCGGCTCGAGGGTGCCGGGCTCGACGTCGATGTCAAGCGGGCGTTCAGCGACACCGTGAAGCGCGGCAAGGTGATCGGCACCGACCCGGCGCCGGGGGCACGCATCCGGGACAACGACACCGTCACGGTGACGATCTCCAAGGGACCTCAGACCGTGGAGGTGCCCGACCTGAAGGGCTACCGGCTGGATGCGGCGAAGACCCGACTGAAGAACGACGGGCTCGAACCGGGCCTGGTGACGCGGGAGTTCAGCGACGAGGTCATCAAGGGCCAGGTGATCGGCACCGAGCCGGGCGCCGGCACCGAGGCCTCCTCGGGTTCGGCCGTCGCGCTCGTGGTCAGCCGGGGCGCCCCGGTGGAGGTGCCCGAGGTGTCCGGCGCCTCGGTCGAGGACGCCAGGACCGAGCTGGAGGAGGCGGGCCTGAAGGTGAAGATCGCCTCCGGGCAGGTCAACTCCCAGTTCGAGAAGGGGCTCGTGGCAGAGCAGTCGCCCCGCGCGGGCGAGCGGGCCGGCGACGGCGACACCGTCACCCTCACCATCTCCAAGGGGCCTGTGATGGTCGAGGTCCCGGACGTCGTGGACGACAGCGTCGACGAGGCGACCAAGAAGCTGAAGGCGGCCGGCTTCGAGGTCGACGAGGACCGTGGGCTGCTCGGATTCTTCGGGGACACGGTCACCGGCCAGTCGGTGGACGGCGGCGACACGGCGGCCAAGGGGTCGACGATCACGATCGAGATCGGCTGAGCCCGGCCCGGCCGCCGGCGACGACCGGCGGCCGGGCACCGCGAGCCGCATGACACCCTGGTCCGGTGAGCACTCAGCAGTCCCCCGCCCTTCCCGGCCCGTCCCGCAACCCCGTCGGCGGTCATGTCCCCGTCGCCGGTGGTCTGAACTCCGTCGGCCTGACCTACGCCCGCGATCTGAGGGCCGAGACCGTCCAGGTCTTCGTGGCCAATCCGCGGGGCTGGGCGACTCCCGTCGGGAACCCGCGGCAGGACGAGGAGTTCCGGGCGGCCTGTGCCGCCGAGTCGATCCCCGCGTATGTGCATGCCCCGTACCTGATCAACTTCGGGTCGCACACCGAGGCGACGGCGGAGAAGTCCGTGGAGTCGCTGCGGCACTCACTGCGCCGGGGCCGGGAGATCGGCGCCCTGGGGGTGGTCGTGCACACGGGCAGCGCGACCGGCGGACGGGACCGGTCCGTGGCGCTGAAGCAGGTGCGCGAGTATCTGCTGCCGCTGCTGGACGAGCTGACCCACGACGACGACCCGTATCTGCTCCTGGAGTCGACCGCGGGTCAGGGTGCCTCGCTGTGCTCGCGCACCTGGGACTTCGGCCCGTACTTCGAGGCGCTCGACGCCCACCCCAGGCTGGGGGTGTGTCTGGACACCTGCCACATCTTCGCGGCGGGCCATGACCTGACCGGGCCCGACGGCATGCACCGGACGCTGGATCTGCTGGTGGACACCGTCGGCGAGGGCCGGCTGAAGCTGATCCACGCCAACGACTCCAAGGACGTGGTCGGCGCCCACAAGGACCGCCACGAGAACATCGGCTCCGGCCATATCGGCGAGGACCCGTTCCGCGCGCTGATGACCCACCCCGCGACCGAGGGCGTTCCGCTGATCATCGAGACGCCCGGCGGCAAGGAGGGGCACGCGGCGGACGTGGAGCGGCTGAAGAAGCTCAGGGACGGCTGAGCCGTCGTCGCCGCGTTGGGACACTTGCATAACGAGACGCACGCGCACGGCGGCGGGCCGGCGCCCGCCGGCTGGGCGACGGCCGTCCGGGCCACCCCGCACCGCCTCACCGGACGCGCCCTCGGCGAGGTCCTGGGCATGGTGATCGGCACCGCGCTCGGCTGGGACGACCTCCCGACGCCGGTGCCGGCGATCGTGCTCGCCTTCTTCTTCGGCTACGCGCTCACCCTGCGCGGGATGCTGAAGGCGGGCGTGGACCTGAGGGCGGCTGTGCGGGTCGCGCCGGCCGTCGCCTTCGTGCTGACCACACCGGTCGACAAGTGGATGACCGGGCGCGGCAAGGGCCACGCGGTGGTGCACCAGTACGACCCCTGACCGCCACCGACCGGCGCGGACGCCGGGAGTCAGAGCTCGGGGCCCTCCCCCGGCTCCTCCTGGTAGGAGTACCGCTGCTCCTGCCAGGGGTCGCCGACGTTGTGGTAGCCGCGCTCCTCCCAGAAGCCGCGTCGGTCGGCGGTCATGTACTCGATGCCGCGGACCCATTTGGGGCCCTTCCAGGCATACAGATGGGGCACCACGAGGCGGAGCGGGAAGCCGTGCTCGGCGGTCAGCAGTTCGCCGTCCTTGTGGGTGGCGAAGATGGTGCGGTCGGAGGCGAAGTCGGCGAGCCGGAGGTTGGAGCTGAAGCCGTACTCGGCCCACACCATCACATGGGTGACCTCGGCGGCCGGCGGCGCGGTCGCCAGGATCGTCCGGGCCGGAATGCCGCCCCACTCGGCGCCGACCATGCTGAACTTCGTCACGCAGTGCAGATCGGCCACGACCGAGGCGTACGGCAGGGCGGTGAACTCGTCGTGGTTCCAGCAGTGCTTCTCGCCGTCGGCGGTGGCGCCGAAGACCCGGAAGTCCCAGCGTTCGGGGCGGAACTTGGGGACGGGCCCGTAGTGCGTGACCGGCCAGCCGCGCTGGAGGCGCTGACCCGGCGGGAGCTGCGGCGATGCCGCGTTCTCAGATGCGCGATCTCCTGACGCGCGTTCCACCGGCTGACCCATGACTCCATCCTGACAGACCCCGAGTGGTGCACATGACCAGGGTCCACCCGACTCAGGCAATTCGGACTAAGGCTGCACTTACTTACTAAGCTTGCACTTACTGGACGATCTTCGGCGGCGGTGCAATCATCGCGGCGCAACCTCCCAGTCCCCCGCTTGGAAGGAGCCTCTGCGATGCAGGGCGACCCCGAGGTCATCGAATTTCTCAACGAGCAGCTGACCGCCGAACTGACGGCGATCAACCAGTACTTCCTGCACGCGAAGATGCAGGAGAACTTCGGCTGGACCAAGCTCGCGAAGTACACGCGCCACGAGTCGATCGACGAGATGAAGCACGCGGAGGTGCTCACCGACCGAATCCTGTTCCTGGAGGGACTGCCGAACTACCAGCGGCTGTTCCACGTCCGGGTCGGGCAGACGGTCAAGGAGATGTTCGAGGCCGACCGGCAGATCGAGGTCGAGGCGATCGACCGCCTCAAGCGCGGCGTCGAGGTGATGCGCGGCAAGGGCGACATCACGTCCGCGAACATCTTCGAGTCGATCCTCGAGGACGAGGAGCACCACATCGACTACCTCGACACGCAGCTGGAGCTGCTGGAGAAGCTCGGCGAGGCGCTCTACATCGCACAGCTGATCGAGCAGCCGGAGAGCTGAGACCCGCACAGCCGCCCTAGGCGGCTTCCTCCAGCTCCTCGAAGTCGGAGAACACCGGCTGACCCTGGTCGGCCGGCTCACGGCGCGGGCACGCGCCCCTGCCCAGGATCGCCTGGATCCGGCGTACGCACGAGCCGCAGTCCGTGCCCGCCTTGCAGGCGGACGCTATCTGGCGGGGGGTGCAGGCGCCGTCCGCCGCGTGCTTCTTGACCTGCTGCTCGGTGATGCCGAAGCAACTGCAGATGTACACGCGGTTCACCTCCCGCCGGGATCGTCAGTGGTGCCACCCCGATGATCGGTGAGGCAAACCTAACCTTACCCGCCTTACAGAAGGCTTAAAAGTGCTGTGGGGCGCGGATCGTATGTGATCCGCGCCCCAGTGCATGTTCCTGTAACAGGTGATCCCGCTACTGGCCCCTACTAGTCCCTACTGGTCCCTGTACATCTCGGCCACGAGGAACGCCAGGTCGAGGGACTGGCTGCGGTTCAGACGCGGGTCGCAGGCCGTCTCGTAGCGCTGGTGCAGATCGTCGACGAAGATCTCGTCGCCGCCGCCCACGCACTCGGTGACGTCGTCGCCGGTGAGCTCCACGTGGATGCCGCCCGGGTGGGTGCCCAGGCCCTTGTGGACCTCGAAGAAGCCCTTGACCTCGTCGAGCACGTCGTCGAAGCGGCGGGTCTTGTGGCCGGAAGCCGCCTCGTAGGTGTTGCCGTGCATCGGGTCGGTGATCCAGGCGACGGTCGCGCCCGAGGCGGTGACCTTCTCGACCAGCTCGGGCAGCTTGTCGCGGACCTTGTCGGCGCCCATGCGGACGATGAAGGTCAGGCGGCCCGGCTCGCGGTCGGGGTCGAGGCGCTCGATGTACTGCAGCGCCTCCTCGGCCGTCGTCGTCGGGCCGAGCTTGATCCCGATCGGGTTGCTGATCCGCGAGGCGAACTCGATGTGCGCGTGGTCCAGCTGGCGGGTGCGCTCACCGATCCACACCATGTGCGCGGAGACGTCGTACAGCTGTCCCGTGCGCGAGTCGACGCGGGTCAGCGCGCCCTCGTAGTCGAGCAGCAGCGCCTCGTGCGAGGAGAAGAACTCGACGGTGCGGAACTCCTCCGGGTCCGTGCCGCAGGCGTGCATGAAGTTCAGCGCGTTGTCGATCTCGCGGGCGAGCTGCTCGTAGCGCTGGCCGGAGGGGGACGACTTCACGAAGTCCTGGTTCCAGGCGTGCACCTGGCGCAGGTCGGCGTAACCGCCGGTGGTGAAGGCGCGCACCAGGTTGAGTGTGGAGGCGGAGGCGTTGTACATCCGCTTCAGGCGCTCGGGGTCCGGGATGCGGGACGCCTCGTCGAAGTCGAAGCCGTTGACCGAGTCGCCGCGGTACGTCGGCAGGGTCACGCCGTCGCGGGTCTCGGTGCCCTTGGAGCGCGGCTTGGAGTACTGGCCGGCGATGCGGCCGACCTTCACCACGGGCACGGAGGCCGCGTACGTGAGGACGGCGCCCATCTGGAGCAGCGTCTTCAGCTTGTTGCGGATGTGGTCGGCCGAGACGGCGTCGAAGGCCTCGGCGCAGTCGCCGCCCTGGAGGAGGAACGCCTCTCCCTTGGCGACGGACGCCATCCGGGCGCGCAGCTGGTCGCACTCGCCCGCGAAGACGAGCGGCGGATACGACTCGAGCTCCGCAACGACTGCGCGCAGAGCCTCGGTGTCGGGGTACTCGGGCTGCTGCGCCGCGGGCAGGTCTCGCCAGGTGTTGCCAGCGCTCGCGCTGGACTTAGCGTTCACGGTCACGACCTCCACATTACGGGGTCATGTCGGACGTCCATCCCCCTGCTCATCAAGTGAGACGAACCCCGCTCGATCGAAGCGGGGGTTGTCAGCTCGCCGGGGAGCGTACACGAGGGAGGTTTAACTCGATCGTGTGATGGTCGGCTTCCGGGCTTGCAGCGTCCTGGGCCGTTCGGGCTACGGTGATTGTGCGATCTGGGACGCCGGGTACGGCGCCAGTGTGCGGGGCCCCTGCTCCACCGGAGTGATGCTTCAGGGCCTCCCCGTCGCCTCTGGCCGTACCCATATGGCCAGGTCGAGCAGGGAACTGGCCTCCCGAGATCGGACCACGCACAGGATGCGTGTCGCTGCCCCGGGGTCGAGTACGCCGGGGACCAGTACGCCCAAGACCGTTCGGGGCGTGCGGCTGAGCGGGCTCACTCCTGCTCAGTCCACAGGAACGGTTCGTGGGCCGGTGCCGCCGGCGCGGGCGTGGGTGCAGGGCCGTGCCGGCGCAGATGTGCTCCGTCAGCCCCCACAGCTCGTCCACCCGGGCCGTGCCGAGCTTCGGCCAGTGGCTCGGGGCCTGCGGGGTGCCCGCCGCCCAGTTGCCGTTCGCCCGGGTCACCCCGCCGACCGTGGCGTTGCACGTCGTCGGGGCCCGGGTCTCGCCCGCCCAGGTCCGCAAGAACACGGCGGGCTGGGGGCCGCAGCCCTTGTGGAAGGCGAAGTTCAGCAGGCCTGTGTCGTCGGGTCAGGCCATCCCGCCCCGCAGACCGACATTGCGGGTCGCCGCGTACGCGTCCTGGATCACGGTCCTGCCGCCGGACATGTTCAGCAGCCCGGGATGGGTCGAGGCGCTGGTCGGATCGAGCTGGTAGCGCACCACCCGGCCGCCCACCGCGCCGCCGAACCACTCGCCGGCGACCAGTTCGTACAGCGGCTCCACCTGGACGGTCACCGGCACCTCGTACCTGAGCGCGCGCTGGCCCTGGCGTCCGATGCCTCCATCGAGGC
>NZ_JAEMUX010000127.1 GCF_016598475.1 Streptomyces adelaidensis | reverse complement strand
CCCACTAATTCATCGACAGGCCCCCCGGCCCGTCGGCCCAGGCCACCCCGCCCCCGACCCCGGCCAGAGCCAGCCCACCGGCCAGCCCACCACTCAACACCGCTCTACGCGCCAGACGCTTTGTCATCTCCGGTCGTCTCCTTGCAAGTTGGGGGGGGGAACGACACGGGCCCCAGCTTCCCCCGGCCCTCGCGCGGACCCGGCACCGGGGCCTCGGGCGGACGGTTTCCGACGGATCGGTGTATGTCGGCCCGTGGCGCACTAGAGTTTCGCCTGCGCTGAATGTGCGGCATGTCACACGAGGAGTGCGTGACGGGCGTAGGGGGCCCGGCATACCCGTGTGCGGGACTGGGGGGTTTCATGTACGAGATGGTCAAGGGCGCCAACGTGGGGTTGGCGGGCCTCAGTGACCAGGTCGACTCGGTGAGCGTGACGCTGGGCTGGGCCAGCTCGACCGGTGAGGGAGACGCGGACGTCTCGGTCATGCTGCTGGGCGAGCACGGCAAGGTACGCGACGACGGCGACTTCTACTTCTACAACAACCCGGTCGCTGCCGACGGCAGCGTGCAGCTGCTGGGCAAGAAGCCCGCGGAGGAGGGCAGCGAGGACCAGATCGTCTTCGACCTGACGGCGATCCCGGCCGACGTCGAACGCATCGTCGTCGCCGCGAGCCGGTACGAGGGCGCGCGCTTCGGCGAACTCGACGACCTCCGGGTGACGTTGGCCGACGGCTCCGGCGAAGGGCTGCTCCGGTTCGCGATCGACGACGCCGGCTCGGTGAGCGCGTTCATCTTCGGCGAGCTGTACCGGCGTGCGGGCGAGTGGAAGTTCCGGGCCGTAGGCCAGGGTTACGACAACGGACTGGCGGGCCTCGCGACGGACTTCGGCGTCGACATCGAGGACGACGCGGCCGACGTGGACGACGTCGAGGACGAAACCGATATCGCTGCTGCCGCCGCTGCCGACGGGCAGGGCGAGGAAGCGGCACCGGCCGATGCGGGCGGCGTAGGCGAGTTGGCTGGTGCCGCACCGTCCGTCGCCGCACCGGCCATCACCGCATCGTCCGCCGCCGTCGTGGAGCGGGAATCACCGGCGGCGACCCTTCCCGCCGTCCCCGCCCCGCGACAGCCCGGCGAGGACGAGGAGCCGAAGAAGCCGTCGGCACGCCCCCGTACGGCCAAGAAGAAGGTCACGCTGCCCAAAGCGGTGAGGAAGACCCTCGCGGAGAACGAGTCCTGGCGGGAGGCCAGGCTCTTCCCGGTGTCGGCGCTGAAGAGCGACCGCGACCGTGAGACGCGGGCCACCTCGGTGCTGCTGTCGGTGATGGCGCAGGTACCGGAGTTCGGCAGGAGGCTCACGGCCGCCTTCGGCGCGCCGGCGGGCCGGACGGAGACGTTCACCGAGGTCTCACTGCCGCACGGGGAGACACCTCGGCGACCGGACGGCGTGATCCGGGTGGAGCGGGCCGGGAAGCTGTGGACGGCGCTGCTGGAGACCAAGACCAACGGCAACGCTCTCAGGACCGATCAGGTGCAGGCGTACATGGACATCGCAGCCCGGCGTGGCTACGAGGCCGTGATCACGCTGTCGAACGATGTCGCGCTGGAGGGCAGCCCGCTCGTCGACGTGAAGATCGACGGCCGGCGCAAACACAAGGTGGCGCTGCGGCACCTGTCCTGGGCCGAGGTGACCCACCAGGCCCAGATGCTCATCCGGCACGAAGGCGTCGGCAACAGCGCGCACGCTTGGCTGCTCCAGGAACTCCTCCACTACCTCCAGCACGAGAACTCCGGCTGCCACGGCTTCCAGAACATGGGCGCGGCCTGGGTCCCCGTGCGCAAGGGGATCGACGACGAGACGCTCTGCCAGGGCGACGGACGCGCCCTGGAGGTCGTCGAGAGCTGGGAGCGGCTCATCCGTCAGGTCTGTCTGGGCCTCGGCGGTGAACTCGGACAGAAGGTGCTCCCCGTGCGCCGTGCCCGGCGCGGAACCGATCCCGGGGTCCGCCGCGCCGAGATGGCCGACCACTTGTGTCTGGAGGGGAAGCTGCTGGCCGAGTTGCGCATCGAGGGCACACCGGGCGTCCTCGGGCTCAGTGCCGACCTGCGTACGGGCAAGCTGCGTACGTCGGTCGAGATCCCGGCACCCGAGCAGGGCTACCCGCTGAGCTGGGCCAAGCGTCTGATCAAACGGCTGGCCGAGGCTCCGGCGGACCTCCATGTGGAGACCCTCGTCGAGGGCGAGGCGGGCGGCCCCCGGGGCACACTGGAACGTCTCCGCCCCGAACCGGCGGATCTGCTGCCGGTGAACGGCGCGCAGATCACCGGGTTCCGGCTGTCCCTCTTCAAGGGCATGGGCAGCACCCGTGGCAACGCCGAGTCCGGTTTCATCCGCAGCGTCGACGACGCCGTGCACCGGTTCTACTCCTCCGTCGTGGTCCCGCTGGACCATCCGACCTCGCGCCGGGCACCGGCCGCAGAACGGACCCCGGCCGTCAGCGCCTGAGGGGTTGGCGGGCGCCCCCCGCGAATCACCCCAGCCGCACCGGCAGTTCCGGCAACCCCCGCAGCAGGGTGCTGGCGCGCCAGGTGAGGTTGGTGGGGGTGGTGGCGAGGGTGAGGTGGGGGTGGTGGTGGAGGAGGAGGTGTAGGGCGGTGGTGGCTTCGGTGCGGGCGAGGGGGGCGCCGAGGCAGTGGTGGAGGCCGTGGCCGAAGGCGAGGTGGGGGGTGGGGCGGCGGGTGACGTCGAAGCGGTCGGGGGAGGGGAAGTGGAGGGGGTCCCGGGAGGCCGCCGCGAGGGAGACCTGGACGGCGTCTCCGGGGGAGATCGGGGTGTCCGCGAGGATCAGGGGTTCGGCGGCGAAGCGTAACGCCGTGCCGTGGACGGGGGAGTTGTAGCGGAGGGACTCCTCCACCGCCGCGCCGATCAGGGTCAGGTCGGAGCGGAGGAGGGTCAGTTGGCCGGGGTGGGTGAGCAGGCTGTGGACGGTCGCGGAGATCAGGTTCACCGTCGTCTCGTGGCCCGCGACGAGGATGAGGAAGGCCATGCCGAGGAGTTCGTCGGGGGTGAGGCTCTCGGGGTCCGTCTCCGCCAGTTCGCTCAGCAGGGTGTCGTCCGGGGCCGCGCGTTTCCGTGCTGTCAGGGCGGTCAGGTAGTCGGCGAGTGCCGCCGCCGCGCCGGCCGTCGCCTCCGCCGACGTGGGCATCACCAGCTCCGTCGACCAGTCGTGGAAGACCGTGCGGTCGGTCTCGGTGTCCGGGACGCCGAGGATGTCGCTGATCACCGCCACCGGGAGCGGCAGCGCGTACCGGCTCACCAGGTCCGCCGTACCCTCTGCGGGCAGGTCCGCCAGCAGGGTGGTCGCCAGCTCCTCGATCCGGGGGCGCAGGGCCGCCGCCCTGGCGGGGGTGAAGTGCCCGGCCACCAGCCGGCGCAGCCGCGTGTGCTGCGGCGGGTCGCTCTGGAGCATGTTGACGCCGAGGGCGTGACCGCCGTCCGTCTCCCAGGAGGAGTGGCGGATGTCGTTGCTCAGTCGTGGGTCCGTCAGCGCCGCCCGCGCGGCGTCACGGCTCACGACCAGCCAGCAGTCGCCCGTCTGCGGCAGGTGCACCCGGTGCACGGGGCCCTTCGCGCGCAGCGCCGCGTACACGGGATAGGGGTCCGCCTCGAAGTCGTGGCCCTCCGGGGCCAGTTCGTCCAGCGTGGGGGCTCGCATCGTCTCTCCGCCGTCTCTCGGTTCGCTCACCATGGGGGACCTGTCGGATGCCACATCGGGTTCCCCTTGGGTGCCCATCGGGTGCGGGCTATGCCTCGCCCCGGTTCTGCCAGATCTCCGCTACGGCCGCCGCGGCCGCCGTCCCCTGTGCGTGGCCGGCGCGGGCCGCGGCCGGGCGGCGGGCGTCGGCGGTCAGGTCGCGGCCCATCGCCCGGCGGGACGCGGTGTCCGGGGTGAGGAGGGCCACGGCCGTTCCCCCCGCGGTGAGTTCGGCGGCCTGCCGCTGGGCGCCGGAATGCGGGCCCACCGCTTTCGGGACCGGTGCGACGGCGAGGACGCGGTCGTAGCCGCCGGCCAGGTCGATGTTGGCGGTCGAGCGGCAGCCGCCGTCCAGCCGGCGCCGGCCCGCCACCGCCACGGGCGCCGAGACCAGCGGTACGGCACAACTGGCCGCCACCGCTTCCAGCAGCGTGACCTTCGAGTCCGCGTCGAAGGCGGTCACCTCACCGGTCAGGACGTCCACCGCGGTGATGCGCAGGGCGCGTTCGGGCCAGTTCCCCGGGTCCCCATCCACATGCGCGCCGCGCAGCAGTGGCCGTATGACATCGAAGAAGCCGGGGTCCGGGTCCGGGTGGGCGGCCAGGGCGGCGCGGGTGAGGCGGCGCAGGGAGTGGTCGGGGTCGCGGGAGCCCAGGGCCGCCCAGAGGAAGCGGAGCGTCTGGGTGGCGGTGACCTTCATGGCGATGCGGTCGGCGCCGGCGAGCTGGCGTTCGTACAGCTCGCCCGGTGTCTCGCCCGCCGCGAACCGGGAGCCGTAGATCGCGCCGGCCGACGTGCCGATGACGACATCCGCCCGGCCGAGGTCGACACCGGCGTCCGTGAGGCCGGCGAGCACCCCGGCCAACCACGCCAGGCCGACCGGACCCCCGCCGCCGAGCACCAGTGCCGTATCGCTGTCGCTGTCGCTGCCGCTGCCGCTTCCCACGCCGCACCTCCCCTTCAAATGGGGAGTACTCCCCACTTCCGCTCTCGACGATAACATCGGGGCATCGATGCCGGGGAGTGGTCCCCGCTTGTCGAGGAGGAGCACGGATGACCGTCGGTGCGGACCCCGCGACCCCACCGCCCCGGCGGCGGGACGCGCAGCGCAACTGGGAGCTGCTGGTGGCGGCGGCCCACGAGGTGTTCACCGAGCAGGGGCTCGAGGCGCCGCTGGATGTGATCGCCCGCCGGGCGGGCGTGGGGAACGCGACCCTCTACCGGCACTTCCCCAGCCGCGCCGCCCTCATCGACGCCGTCTTCCACGACCAGCTCGCCGACACGATGGCCGTCGGGGCGCGGGCCCGGGACGCCCCGGACGCCTGGTCCGGGCTGACCGACTACCTCGGCACCGTCTTCGGCACGCTCGCCGCCGACCGCGGCACCAACGACCTCATGACCACCCACGTACGGGGCGTCGGGGCGCTGGAGGCCGTGCACGAGCACAACCGGCGGACCGTGGAGTCCCTGCTGGGGCGCGGCCGCGACGAGGGCAGCGTCCGTGCCGATGTCACCACCGAGGACGTCCTCTTCGGCCTCGCCGCCCTCGGCCGCGCCGTCCCGGCCCTCACCGCCAGGGCCGCTCCCGGCGCCTGGCGCCGCCCCCTGGCCCTCTTCCTCGACAGCCTCCGGGCACCCTCACCGTCGGCCCCACCCCGCCCCACCCTGCCCGGCCCCTCCCTCGATGCCGCCCAACTCGGCGAGGTGTTGGAGGAGTTGGGGCCGCATCGATCTGGGCCTGCGCGCCGTACACCGGCAACGCGCCCTCGCGGTTGAGCGGGTGCCGGATCCGTTCCAGCTCATCCCGCAGGCGCTGTGGTCCTCCCTGATGGTGCGGCATCCGTACCTTGCGGGTATCGCCGTCCTGGGCGCGCCGATAGCCGATGCCGGGGAATCGCAGCGCGAGGGCCAAGCATTCTCGTGCCCCTTCTGAACACACGAGCCCGGCGGCCAGTGCCGTGCACATCGCGGACCGGTCGAGCACCGTCAGCTTCGTCCACAACTGCCGGGCAACAAGCTCCTGCTACACGTGTTCAGGAGCGACCGCAGCGGCGTGTGCGCGTGCGCGCTCGTCGCCGTTGAGCGGTGGATGGAGGATCAGTCCACGTCCATGCGGTTCGGGTCCATGTGGCCCTTCTTCAGCCAGTCCGTCCGCTTGATGCTTTCCTTGACCTTCTTGCTGGAGTCGATGATTTCCACACGGTCGATGAATTCCGGGCGAATCCCCTTCCAGAAGATCACCTCTTGCTGGTCGAGGAACGCGGTGCTCCCCAACGTCGCCACGAGGTCGATGCCGCCCGACGCACTGAGCACATACCGGTAGGCGTCGCCATTGGACTGCTTTGCCCACTCCGGTATGTAGTCCCCGGGCGAACGGCTGGTACTCACGTATGCCGTGCCGTTCATCGCGGTGTGCAACACCTTCTGGTAGAGCCGGAGGCTCCGGGGAAGCTTTTCGCTTCGGGGGGCGAACCCCTGCGCCAGGATCTCGTCGGGACCCCGGGTGTCGTAGCGGTAGAGCGGTGCGTTGTCCGTGCGGTACTTCAGCGGCGGGAGTGCACGGCCCTGGGCGTCCTGGCGCATGGACTTCACCAGGTCGGGGCGCACTCCCAGGCGGCTTTTTCCGAAGCCGACCGCGGGCTGCGGGTTCTCGGACACCTGGCGCGGGTACTGGTTGTACTTGTGCCGGAGCACGTTCTGGTCGGTTTCCTCGTACGCGTCGGATTCGTAGTCGAGGTCCACGTACTCGGCGTCGGAGTACTCCTCCTCCACATCCATGGCGTCGCTGTCCGCTTTCACGCGCTGCACCGCAGGCGTTCCGCTGGTCGGGGCCGTCGCCGTTTCCTGCCCGGCGTCCCGCACCGTACTGGCGGGCGAGGCACTCATGACGCGGTGGGCATTCGCCTCGGCTTCGCGTTCAAACCGGTCGGAGGGGTCGGAGACCTTGAGCCCGCTGCCGTTGTCGGTTCCGGCCACCGGCCCCTGGCGCTGCTGGATGACGTGGGTCAGCTCGTGCGCGAGCGTGTGCCGGTCGTTCCCGCCATCACCGATCACGACGTGGCTGCCGGACGTGTAGGCGCGAGCGCCGACTTCGGCGGCCGAAGCGCGCGCGGCGCTGTCGTTGTGGATACGGACGTCGGAGAAGTCCGCGCCGAACCGGGACTCCATGTCGGAGCGGGTGGCACCGTCGAGGGCCTGGCCGCCACTTCGCAGGACATCGTGAACGGCGGAACGCTGCACCGCCGGCCGCTCGGTGTCCTGGTGGCCGCAGCCCGCCCCGTGCTGGTGCTGGTCCGCCCCCAGATGGCCGGCCCGGCGGAGCATCTGGACGACCGCCGCGTTGCCCGCAGTGCTCTGCAGGGCACGCAAGCCCGAAGGAGCACCGCCGCCGGCCTGGACCTTGGACGGTGTGCGGGCGGAATCACGGCCCTTGCCGACCGCAGGCTGACGAATGTTCTCTTGAGAATGCATGGGGCCTTCTTCTTGCCGGGCAGCGGACTTCCTGCGTACATGACCTCGCATGGGAAGGCCATGCACGCGAGGGCAGCGCCGGCTGGCCGAAGGTGCACAGTTGTCAGATCGCGACCGGTTCGACGAGCGGCTGACGGCGTACTCGTCTCGCCCCGGTTGGGAGGCCGTCGGCGGGTACCGCGGTGAGGACCGGTCGGGTACGTGTTCGCCGTGCCGCTCGGTGAGAACACCGGCCGGTGGTCGGCGGAGCCCGCCTCGATGATGCGCGATCCCCTTCACGAGCAGCCCGTACGACGAGGGCTGACCGAGCCCGATCGGGGGATCGTGAGCCGCGTGGAGAGCGAGTTCTACCAGCTGAAGTTCACCGGTTGTCGTCGAGTGTGATCGCCGAGGCCGGGCACACCGCCGCCGCCTCACGGACGGCCGCGTGGTGTGGCAGGTCCGGGGTCGGTTCGAGGAGTGCGACGATGCCGTCCTCGTCGCGTTGGTCGAAGACCTCGGGGGCGATGAGGACGCACTGGCCGGCGCCGCAGCACTTCGCCTCGTCCACGTGGACCTTCATGGGGACTCCTTCCTCGGCTGCTTGGTTTGTCGGGGTCACCAGCGGACCGGGACCTCGCTCAGGCCGCCGACGAGGAGGCCCTCGACCTTGCGCAACTCGTCGGCGGGGACGGCGAGTTCGAGGGGCCGGGAGTTTGCGGAGGAGGACCTCCAGGACGACTTGGAGCTCGGTGCGGGCGAGGGCCTGGCCGAGGCAGGAGTGCGGGCCGGCGCCGAAGGTGAGGTGCGGGTTGGGGCTGCGGGTGAGGTCCATCTCGTCGGCGGCGGTGAAGACCCGCTCGTCGCGGTTGGCGGCGGACATCCCGCACAGGACGGTGGTGCCGCTGGGCAGCAGCTCCCCGCCGAGCTCGACCTCGGCGCTCAGGAAGCGCCGCATGCCGAACCCGCCGAGGTTGGCGTCGAACCGCAGTACCTCCTCGACCGCCGTACGCACGAGGGAGGGGTCGGCGAGCAACTGCTCCCAGCGGCCGCGGTCGGCCAGCAGCAGCGCGGCCATCTTGCCGATCATGTTCGCGGTGGTCTCGTGCCCGGCGACCAGCAACCCCATGCCGGTGGCGAGGAGTTCGGAGTGGGTGAGCCGTTCGGACTCCGGCAGCGCGGCGCTCTCCACGATCAGCATGCTGAGCAGATCCTCGCCGGGGGCGGCGCGCTTGGCCGCCACCAGGTCGCTCATGTACCCCGCGAACTCGGTGAACGCCGCCCTCGTCTCCGCCTGGGTGAAGCGGCTGACGTTCAGGAACGCGTCGGACCAGTGGGAGAAGCGGTCGCGGTCCTCGGCGGGGGCGCCGAGCAGGTCGCAGATGACGTAGACCGGGAGCGGGAAGCCCAGGATGGCCTTGAGGTCGGCGGGCTGTCAGCGTTCGATCATCTCGTCGATCAGTGACTCGGCGATCCGCTCCATGCCCGGGCGCAGGGCCGCCATGCGCTTGACGGTGAAGTACCGGCCGACCTGGCGCCGCCAGCGCAGATGCGGTTCGCCGTGCTCGGGGATCGCCATCTCGTACTCGGGACTGGCGTCGGCCGCGACCCCGCCCGCGCCGTCGGCGGCGATCCGTGCGGCGTCGTCCCCGGCGCGCGGGCGGGCGAAGCGGGCGTCGGAGAGGAGGGCCCGGACATCGTCGTAACGGCTCACGAACTTCGCCCGGTCGCCGCTCGGCAGCTCGACCGTGGCCACCGGGCACTGGGCGCGCAGCCGTTCCCATTCGGCGGGCGGGTCCAAGGGGGCTTCGCTGAGCATCGGCATCCGGAGCACCGGGTCGTCGGCCCGGGCTGTGTCGCCGCCTCGGCCCGCGTCGGTCCGGCCCGCGTCGGTCCGGCCCGCGTCGGTCCGGCCCGCGTCGGTCCGGCCTGTGCCGTCCCGGCCCGCGTCGATTCGGCCTGTGCCGTCCCGGCCCGCGTCGATTCGGCTCGCTGAGGTCTGGCTCATTCCGTCATCTCCTTGTGGGGGAGGGGGAGGTAGACGGAAGTGCACGCTACACATGCAGTGCATGATGCATCAATGGTGCATCGTGCACTCTTCATGCATGGCGCAATTTCGACGTAGGGTGAGGGATTCATGAAGGCCAGGCAGGCGGGAGGAGACCGGCGTGGATGCCCGAGAGGCGGGGGAGCGCATCGAGCGGGAGCTGCTGATCCTGACGCGGAACCGCGACACGTCGACGCCCCGTGGCGTCCGCGGCGGCGGGGCCCTGGACCGCAGCGCCTACGCGCTGCTCAGCAGACTCGAGGCCCAAGGGCCCATGTCCATCCCGGACTTCGTGGAGGCGTTCGGATTCGCCGCCTCCACGTTCACCCGGCAGACCTCGACGCTCCTGCGCGACGGCCTGGTGGAGCGGACGCTCGACCCCGACGGGGGAGTGGCCCGCAAGTTCCGTATCACCGACCGGGGGTCGGCGCGCCTCGCCGAGCAGCGCGAGGAGATCGTCACCGGCCTCGCCGGCGTCATCGCCGACTGGCCGGCCGAGCGCCTTCAGCGCTTCGTGGCCGACCTGCGGCAGTTCAACAGCGACATCGAACGCATCAGCGGGCGTTCTTGGCCACGTCCGATGGCCGACGAGCACTGACGCCGATGACCATCGACGCCGACGAGCACTGACACCGATGACCACTGACACCGACGAGCGCTGACGGTCTACGTGTACTCATGGCCGGCCAAGGACGCTGACCGGCCGCCCGGTGTCAGCTCACGCACACGATCCCGAGCAGGCACAGCCCCGACGGTGACGTCGTCGCCGTGTCGGAGCTCGAACCGTCCGACGTGTCCGTGCCCGTGCTCGTGTCCGAACCGGAGTCCGTGCCGGAACCGGCGCTCGTGTCCGTGTCCGAGCCGGTGCTCGTGTCCGTCGAGCCCGAGTCGTCGGTGGCCGGGGGCGTCGTCGCCTCGTCGGTCGGTGTGCCGGCGGCGTCGTCGGTGACCGTCCCGTCCGGGGTGGAGGCGCCCGTCCGCGCCTGCTGCTTGGACGGCGAGGAGGAGGCCGTACGGGGGGAGTTGGGCCCGTTCTTGGCGGAGTTCGCTGTGCCGTCGGAGGCGGCGCGGTCGCGCGGGGTGCCGGCATCCGGTGACCAGGTGCCGGGGGTGTCCGAGGTGCGCCGGGTCTCGTCGGTCTCCGTGGCGGAGGTACGGCCGCGCTGCGAACCCTGTTCCTCGACGGCGCCCAGGCTCTCGGCGTCCGGTGCCGTGGCCGCCTGGGTGTGGTCGGTGGACTGCCGGTCCATCCCCAGGACGGTCAGACCGCCGCCGACCAGCGCGACGGCGGTCGCGACCACGGCCCGGCGCTGGTTCTTCTTCCACCGCGCCAACTGGCGGCGCCGCGCGGCCCGCCCCTGCGCCACCGGCGCGACGCCCTCCACGTCGACATCCACGTCGGCATCCATGTCCACGTCCGCGTCGACGTCAGCGTCCTCGACGCCGGACACGGGGGCGGCGGCCGAGGGCGCCTCGACCCGCGGACCGTCGTACCAGATGGGGTCCGCGGCCCCGTACTCCCAGGCCGCCGCAGGCATCGTCGGCACCCTGGGGACCATCACCGACCCCGTGCTCGTCCCGGTCGCCAGGACCGGCACGACACGGCTGTCGATCGTGGCCGGGGCTATGTCGGGCGCGTAGGCGCCGCAGCCGGGGCACACGAGGGCACCGTTGAGATGTCGGCGACACGAGGAGCAGTAGTCCATGGAGGTCTTTCCTGTGTGGGCATGCCGTCGACCCGCCGGGCCGCGGCCCGGTCACATCACGTTCGCACGTGGGATCGAGCGGATCGAGCGGTCAGAACGCTAACGAGGCATTCTCAGGGCTGTGTGCAGGCTGTGTGATGCTCCTGCGCGGATTCTCCGGGGACTTGGCACCGGTTCGGCGGACGGACGCGGACGGGTGTGTGAGGTGTGCGCGGAGGGGTGGGTGACGTGTGCGCAGGGGGGGTGCGAGCTGCGCGCGCGGTGGGCGCGCGACGGGTGCGGACTGCCGTGTCTCGCGTGCGCGGGCGGACGCGGGTGAACCGTACACGCCGCCTCTTTCGTCGAATTCCGCCTCAACAGGCAACCCAGGTACGCCCTTTACCTGTCTCACAGGTTGCTCACAGAGGTGACGGTCGAGTCCGGACCGGCCGGGCGCGTGGGGGTGCGCCCGTATGGCCGGCCGGGCGGTCGGGCCGTCGTCCGTGGGCTGTCCAGTCCGATGCCACTGACCATGGCACTCGCAGACGAGGAACCGATGACCAGCCAGATGACCAGTTCACCGAAGAGTCCGACGGACGGCCCCGTGGCCGACCGGACCACCGGGGGAGCCGCCAGAACCCGCCTGAAGCGCCCCGGCCTCGCCGCCCTGGCGACGCTCACCGTGGTGGCCGCCGTGGCCGGTGCCGCGCCCGGCGCCGGTGCCGCGTCCGCGGCGAGCACGCCCGGGAAGCCGCAGATCAAGCTGATAGCGGCGTCGAACTCCGTGACGCTCACCCGCTCGGAGTGGGCCGAGGGCGTCTTCCTGCAACTGGGGACGTACGTCTCCGTCGACAACGCGCCCCTGGAGTTCCAGGTGACGCGCAAGTCGTACAAGGACCCCGTCGTCGCCAAGCAGATCCTCCGCGACGGCAAGACGACCAGGACGAAGACCCTGCCCGCGGGGACGGTCGACGACTTCTCCGGGCTGGCCGGCTTCCTGGAGATCTCGATCAAGGACGCGTCCGGCGCGGAGGTCGTGAAGAGCGAGGGCAACTTCTGCCCGAACAACGCCTCGGGCCGTATCCGCCCCGACGCCCCGTCGACCAACCACTATCCGCAGAGCTGCTCCACCAACCCGTGGACGCTGGGCTCGGTGTGGGGGGTCGAGAAGGGCTGGGCGACCAACACCACCACCTGGGACTACGACAAGCCGGTGGACCTGCCGGTGGGCGAGTACACCGCCCAGGTGGGCGTGGCGAAGAAGTACCGCGACCTGTTCGGCATCCCCGACGACCGGCCGACCGTCGCCGTGACGGTACGGGACGAGCCCACCGACGGCGGCGAGGGACTGGCCACCTCGAAGTCCTCGTCGTCCACCGCCCATCACGGCGGTCACGGCGGTCACGGCGGCGGCCACGCCGCGCAGTCGGCCCCGGCGGCCGACCCGTCCGCGGCCAACCACCACTACGGCCCACGCGGCGCCGACGCCCCGACGCCGCCCGAGCTGCCCCAGGCCCTCATCGACCGGGGCACGGCGAACCACCTCGGCGACGGCCCCGGCCACACCGACGGCTCCCGTATCGCGCCGGCGCTGAAGGCCAACAGCAAGCGGCCCACCGGCAAGGCCGGCGTGGCGGCGAGCGTGCCCAAGCCGGACCTGCGTTCGCTGCCGGCCTGGGACATCGCCATCACCGACGGCGAGGACGGCGACGTGGCGGGCAAGGACTACCTCGCCTTCAGCGCGAACGTCTGGAACGCGGGCCCCGCGCCCCTAGTCGTCGACGGCTTCCGCAAGCCGGGCGCGGACCTGATGGACGCGTACCAGTACTTCTACGACGCCGACGGCAAGCAGATCGGCTACACCCCCACCGGCACCATGGAGTGGGACCCGCGCGAGGGCCACGAGCACTGGCACTTCACGGACTTCGCCAGCTACCGCCTGCTCAGCGCGGACCAGACCAAGGAGGTGCGCTCCGGCAAGGAGGCGTTCTGCCTGGCCAACACCGACGCCATCGACTACACCGTCAAGAACGCCAACTGGCACCCGGAGAACACCGACCTGTCCACCGCCTGCGGTTCGCAGGACGCCATCTCCGTACGTGAGGTCCTCGACGTCGGCTCCGGTGACACGTACACCCAGTACCGCCCCGGCCAGTCCTTCGAGATCACCGATCTGCCGAACGGGACGTACTACATCCAGGTCATCGCCAACCCCGAGAACCGTCTCCAGGAGACCAACCACAAGAACAACATCGCCCTGCGCAAGGTCGTCCTCGGCGGCACGCCGGGCGCGCGCACGGTGCAGGTACCGCCGCACGACCTGATCAACGCGCCGTAACTTCCCCGGATCCATCAGGTGCGGCGCGGGCGCACGGAGCCCGCGCCGCACCTGCCGCATGCCTCATGCCTCATGCCTCATGCCGAGGCGGCCTCAACTGGTGTGAATTTCCTGGGGAATTGGTCGAGATATCTGGGCAAGATCTTTCCTTTTCTTGAAGTCTCAAGCAAAGTGTGCCTCCTGGCATCACATGCAAAGGACCCCTCCACCGACCGCCCCAGGTCCATCAACTCCACGGCGTGCGGCCCCGGTTCGCTGTCCACCACCCGTCCCCGGCTGAGCGCGGCCCGGTCCAGTACCAGCGGCGTGGCGATCTCGCCCAGCGGCGGTACGGTCACGGCGAGCGTGGCCTCGGCCAGGCCGTACACCGGCAGCGGGGCGCGCGGGTCGAGCCCGGTGGGCGCCGTCCGGGCGGTGAACTCCCGCCAGACGCGCGGCGCGATGGGCTCGGCGCCGACGAGCATGAGGCGTACGGGGCTGAGGTCGAGGCCGGTGAGAGCGGTGGCCGGGACGCGGCGCACCCCGAGGTCGAGGGCGAAGTTCGCGGCCGAGAGGAGGGTCGCGCGGTGGCGGGCGGCGGCCTCGACCACAGGGCGGGGCGCTTGGCGAAGGACAGCGGCTCGATCCGTACCTGCTTCAGGCGGGCGGCCATGGGGACGAGATGGGTGCCGATGAGGCCCATGTCGTGGAAGTACGGCATCCAGGTCGCGATCACGTCGTCGGCGGTGATCGCCATCGCGGCGCTGATCTGGCGGAGGTTGGCGAGGACGCAGGCGTGGGTCAGTTCCACGCCCTTGGGGGCGCCGGTGCTGCCGGAGGAGTACTGGAGGAAGGCGACATCTCGCGGGGCGGGCCGGGGCAGGTCCCGGGGCGGAGCGCCCGCTCGGAGCGTGTCCAGTCCCCACACCCGTATCGCGCCGTCGGTTTCGGCGACCACGGATGCCGTGGCCCCGTTCACGGCCACGGGTGGCCTGCCGAGGAGTTCCCACACCGGTCCGATCCGGCGGGGCTCCGGGGCGAGCGGTACGGGTACGGCTCCCGCCGCCAGCGCGCCCCAGAACAGGGGCTGGAAGGCGTCACCCCAGTCGGTGACCAGGGGCAGCGGGGTGCCCGGCGTCACGCCTGCGGCGATCAGCGCGCCGGCCACCCGCAGGGCGTCGTCCCGGAGTTCGGCGAAGGTGACGGTGTGCTCGGTGCCGTCGCCCCGGACGTGGACGACGGTCTGACCTGGGGCCTCCCGCGCCGCCCCGAGCAGTACGTCCAGCAGCGTCGACGCCGCTCCGCCGTTCATACCGTCATTTGATCTCTCCACTGTGCGGACCTTAACAAGTCGGCCCACACGGAATCCCGCCGCCACCGATCGCCCGCGTGTCCGCCCTCGTTGGACCCCGGATTTCGTCTGACGGCGCGACCAACCCCCACCCACCCGCACCTACGTCCAGCTGTGCGCCACGTCCACCACGATTCGGTCGGGGAGTTGGAGGACGCGGAAGGGGAGGCGGGCGCGGACGCCGACTCCTATCTGGGTCTCGCCCTCGAAGCTGCCGGCGAACCGGGTGTCCCGGAAGGTGCGGTAGCCGGTGATGTTCACGCCGGGCAGGGGCTCGGCCACGTCTCCCGGGTAGGCGACGCCGCCGGTCTCGGGGTCGTAGCTGGGGGCGGCGACCCGGATCTCGAGGATGGCCCCGCCGCTCACGGGGATGGGGTCGCCGGAGCCGACCTGGTGGAGCTGGTCGACGTACTGGACGTAGTAGCCGATGCCGTCGCCACCGGCGGGGACGTCGAACACGATGCGGTCGTAGCAGTCGTGCCGGCCGGTCCTGATGTCCGACAGCGGCACGGCGCCGCTGTCGGGGCTGCCCTTGAGGCCGCTGCCCCAGCCCGTCGGGCAGGCCGCGGCCGCCCGTGCGGCGGTCCCCGGTGCGGCGCTCGCCGTGGCCGCCGCCGTGCCGAGCGCGGTCCCCGCGAGTGCGAGTGCCGCCAACGCCGATCCGATTCGTCGCATGTCGTCCCCCTTGATGACGTAACGCTGGTATGGGGTGAGACGGACTGGTATGGCGCAAGGTTGTACGCCGGGGCCCCCGGAAGTGTCCCAGGAATGTAACAGCGGGCCCGGCCGCGGCCACGAAGGGCCCGGGAGGCGCCCGTATTTCACCGGTTCGGGTGTCCGGTTGCGCCGCTTAGTTTCCCGTTCATCCTGGGAGTTTGACAGTTGAACCATCGGAATTCGATAGTACTTACCAGCGAGTAAGCACGGCGTTTCCGAAAGGTGAATTTCTCAGTGACGGAAAACACGGACCAATCCCGCTTCCGGCCCTTTCCGCGGTTGCGCGTGCGGCGTGCCGCAGCCGTCGGCGCGGCCCTTCTCGGTGCCGTGGCGAGCGTCCTCGCGACGCAGCCGGCGCACGCCGCCGGGCCCGGCGGCGCGGTCAACATCCGCGGCGAGGAGCCGTGGAACACCGACGAGATGATGGCGCGGGTCTGCGGCACCGACGGCGACACCGGCTACCAGGACCGGTACATCAACGTCACCACCGGTGAACTCCGCGACCACTCGGCGTGGCGCGAGGAACCCGTCTGGCACAAGGACGACGGCAAGTGGACCCTCCAGCCCGGCTGGGAGCGGTTCGAGGGCCGCTGCGAGTACCCCGTCGCCTCCAGCTGGACCTACCGTGCCGCCTGGCGCCCGATCAGCGAGACCCGTACCAACTGCACCGACAGCGGCTACGGCCTGGAACTGGCCCGCGAGTACGCCACCGCCAGTTCCTACTCCCACACCGTCGGCGGCTCCACCAGCGCCGAGGCGTCCATCGGCAGCTGGTTCGGCGCCTCGGTCGAGGCCTCCTACAGCTATTCCTGGGCCATCGAGAACTCCGTCGCCGTCACCAACAACGACGTCATCGACATCGGCCCGGAGAAAACCGCCTGGATCGAGGCGAGCCCCACCAAACGCGTCGTCCGCGTCAATCCGGTCTTCAATCTGGAGTCGTACACCTGGAATGCGACCGGAAAGCGCGAGGACACGGTCGATGTCACTTCCTGGCGCGGTCGCGGATATGACCGAATTTACTCGTACGGCAATTACATCGACGGCATCGCCGACGAACTCAAGAACGACGGAACCCCCCTGATGACGTTCCGCAAGAAGGACCGCCCGGCCGGCACCGAGTGCGACTGAGCCCCGCACCACTGTCGTTCCGCACCACTGTCGTTCCGCACCACTGTCGTTCCGCACCACTCACCCCCCGCCCGCTGTTCCCGCTCACCCGGGCGTGCTCACACTTCATGTGCGACCGGCGCGGCGGCGACACGGCGGACCCGGCGAACGCCGCCGCCGGTCCCTGCCGGCCCGGGCCGGGACCGTCGCGGCCACCGTCCTGGCCGGACGGGCGGATCGTCGCCGCCGGCGGCAGTGGCGGCGACTTCTCGATCCTGCGCTACTACACCGACGGCAGCCTGGACAGCGGCTTCGGCACCGGCGGGCAGGCGACCGCGGACTTCGGCGGCTCCGACACGGCGCGCGGCGTGAAGCTCGACTCCGCCGGCCGGATCGTCGCCGCCGGCGGGGGCGGACCGGACAGCGACTTCGCCCTGGCCCGCTTCGAGGGCGGCGGCACCGCGCCGCCGCCACCACCGGCCGGCGTGGACCTGTCGGTGACGAAGTCAGGCATCCCCACCACGGTCAGCATCGGTGACCGGCCCACCTACACCGTGCGGGTGACCAACAACAGCACCACGGCCTCCGCCACCGACGTCTCCCTCTCCGACACGCTCACCGGCGTCGCCGTCTCGGTCGTCTCGGCGACCACCACCCAGGGCACCTGCACCACCACCGCCACCGGCGCGAACTGCTCCCTGGGCACCCTCGCCCCCGGGGCCACCGCCACGGTGACGGTCACCGCCGAGCCCCGGGCCACCGGCACCCTCACCAACCGCGCCACGGCCGACACCACGCAGACCGACCCGAACCCCGGCGACAACACCGCCACGGCGACCACCACGGTCAACAACGCCCGCGGCTGCACCCGCGTCGGCACCTCCGGCAACGACACCATCACCGGCACCTCCGGCAACGACGTGATCTGCGCCCTCGGCGGCGACGACACCGTCAACGCGAGCTACGGCAACGACACCGTCCACGGTGGATACGGCAAACGGCCGCCTCGACGGCGGCTTCGGCAACGACACCCTCAACGGCGGCCCCAACACCGACACCTGCACCACCGATCCGGGCGACACCCGCATCAGCTGCCCCTGATCCCCCCGAGACACAGGCGCGGGGCCCCCCCCCCCGGGGGGGGGCCCGC
>NZ_JAEMUX010000126.1 GCF_016598475.1 Streptomyces adelaidensis | reverse complement strand
GAACTGACCACACACCGTCAGTATCCCACCACCAACCGTTCGGTAGCCCGCGCCCGTTCGGACAGCATCGCTTTTCTCGCCTCCTGCGGTATCGATCGCGAGGGGGAATTCGTGAGCGAACTGGTTCTCCTCGTCAGTGAGTTGGTGACGAATGCCGTAACTCATGGACGCGTGCCGGGGACTTCGGGGCGACAGGTTGGAATGTCCATCGAAAAGGCCGGAAATATCTACCGCATTGAAGTACGGGACACCCAGAGCGATCGGATGCCCGTGCTGTGCCTGGATGGAAACGGCTTGGCCCGCGGCGGCAGGGGGCTCCTGCTCGTCGACTCCCTCTCGGACAAGTGGGGCGTGCGGCCGGAAGGCGTCGGGAAGACCGTGTGGGTCGAGAAAGAATTCGGCGCGGGGAACGCCGGCGAGTGAACGAAGGTGCCCCGCAGCGGCGTAGCAGGCCGTTGCGGGGCGGTGTGCCAACAGCAAGCGAAGGAGCTATCGACTTGAGGAACCCTATCGCCTGGTTGCTCGGCGTTCTGGCCGTCTTACGGAATGGGTGGCCGCGTAGCCGCAGTGGGCCTGTGCCGCCCCCCGACAACGCCGTACCTTCATTCGATTTGGCACCGGAGGTGCCTCGCGAATGGCGCCCGAATCCGAGCAGGGCTCGTTGGAGGCGGTGGGCCCGGCAGGCCGAGCGGTTGCGGTGGAGTGGGCGGGGGTTGCCACTGCTGCCGGTGGAGGAGTGCTGGCGGGAAGGGCGCCGGGTCGAACCGCCGGACTGGGGGCGCTGGGAGACCGCGCACCCGGTGCGTATGTATGTGCTCGTCGCCCTGGGCGAGGGGTCGGGCCATGGGTGATCGTGTCACTCGGGTACTGCACGCGGTGGAGGAGCGGGAGTTCATCGCCTGGGCCACGCATGTGCGCAGGTGCGGCAACGGGTGCCGGGTCAGCCTGGGCGTGGAGTGCGCCGAGGCGGTTCCACTGCGTGAGGCCCTGCACGCGGCTCGGGCTCGGGGCGAAGAGCCGTAGCCATGCCCGCTGTATGAGCGTCTGTCGGAGCATGCTCAGTCGAGACAGAACTCGTTGCCCTCGATGTCCTGCATCAGGATGCAGGACTCGTTGTCGTCATCGGCGAGCAGCGTTCGCAGGTGCACCGCGCCGAGCGCGACCAGTCGTGCGCATTCGGCCTCCAGCGTGGCGAGGCGCTCCTCACCCACGAGTCCGGTGCCGGCCCGCACGTCGAGATGCACCCGATTCTTGACGACCTTGTCTTCGGGAACGCGCTGGAAGAGCAGGCGCGGGCCCGCACCCGAGGGATCACTGCACGCGAAGTAGATGACCTGATCCTCAGGCGGCAGCGAGCGATGGTAGTCCTCCCACGTGGCAAACCCCTTCGGGGTCGGCGGTACGACGTACCCCAGCACCTCGCACCAAAAACCGGCGAGGCGCGCAGGTTCCGCGCAGTCGAAGGTGACTTGGAACTGCTTGATCGACGACATCGGGGCACCATAGCAAAGGGCTCTGTTGCTCATCTCCCGGTAGGGATCTGCATGTTGACGCAGAGGAGTAGAGGAGCAGAGGAGCAGAGCAGCAGAGGAGCAGACGCGAAGGGCGCCTCTGACAGACGGCAGTCATCGACCGTCACGGCGGGCCGACTCGGACCTCGGCCACGGAGTACCGGCCGAAGCGGGAGCGCAGGCGACGCCAGGTGGGCAGCCGCAGCTGCCGGGGAGTGTCCGGAGCGTTTGGCGTGTCCGGTACGACCGGGGCGTTCGGTAGGGCCGACAGGGCGTCGGCCTTGGTGAGCCAGGTGTCGAAGGTGCTGCGGAACAGCGGGTGGGCCTGGGTGGTCGGTATGGAGCGCCTCACGGAAGCCACGACATTCTCCTCGTCCTCGTACTTGTAGCTCGTCCTCGTAACTTGTCTTCGTACCTGCGAAGTTACTGAGAAATGGCTCGCTGCTACCGTCCAATGGCATGCGGGAATCACAGACCAATCCGGCCGGGGATCTGCTGCTCAACCTGGGACAGTTCGGCGACGGGCCGCTGCACGAGCGGGTGAAGCGGGCTTTGCGGGCGGCGATCAGGCAGGGGCGGATCGAGGTCGGTGCGGCGCTTCCGCCCAGTCGGCAGCTCGCCGCCGATCTCGGCTGTTCGCGGTGGGCGGTGACCGAGGCGTACAGCCAGCTTGTCGCCGAGGGATATCTGGAGGCGCGTACGGGATCGGCTACGCGGGTGCGATGGTCGAACGAGTCCGACGCCGACTCCCTGAGGCCCGCGAATCAGCAGGCTCCCGCGGCCCGGTTCGACCTCGCACCGGGCCTGCCGGACCTGCGGGCCTTTCCGCGTCGGCGGTGGGCCGACGCGGTCCGGGCACAGGTGACGACCATGGCGTTCACGGAGTTCGGTTATCCGCCGCCCGGCGGTCACCCCCGGCTCAGGCGGCTGCTCGCCGAGTATCTGGGCCGTTCCCGGGGTGTCTCCGCGACCGGGCAGGACGTGACGGTGTGCACGAGCGTGACCGACGGAGTACGGCGTGTCTGCCACGCCCTGCGGGCCCATGGCATCACCGCTGTGGGGTGTGAGGAGCCGGGCTGGACCCGGCTGCGCGAAGTGGTCGGCGCCGCGGGCCTCGACATGGTGTCCATCAGTACGGACGCCGGCGGTCTGCGCACCGACGACCTCGCCCGGCACCCGGGCCTGCGGGCCGTGCTGACGACGCCGGCGCACCAGTTCCCCCTCGGCACCGTGCTCGTCCCCGAGCGCCGCGCCGCCCTGTTGCGCTGGGCGCGCCAGGTGGACGGTGTCGTCCTGGAAGACGACTACGACGCGGAGTTCCGCTACGACCGGCGTCCGGTGGCGACCGTTCAGGGCATGGACCCGTCCCGGGTCGTCCTGTTCAAGTCGCTCAGCAAGATCCTGTCACCGGCGCTCGGCATCGGCTGGATCGTGGCCCCACCACGCTGGACCGATCATCTGCATCTCGCCGGCCAGGCTGCGACCCAGCCCTCCCCACTCGACCAGCTCCCCTTCGCCGCACTGCTGGAATCGGGCGCCTACGACCGCCACCTCCGCGCCTGCCGGCAGCGGTACCGCAACCGGCGCGACACCCTCGTCCAGGCCCTCGCCGATCAGCTGCCCGACGCCTCGGTCTCCGGCATCGCCGCCGGTCTCCACCTCATCCTCCGGCTGCCCACCACCGTGGACACCGCTGCCGTCGTCACCGCCGCTGCCGCCCGTTCGCTGCGCGTCGCCGACCTGACGGCCTATCACGCCACCGGCCACCACGCCGACCACGGCCTCGTCCTCGGGTACGGCAACCTCGCCGACGGCATGGTGAACGAAGCGGTCCGCCGGCTCCGCGAGGCGATCGAGTCCTCCAGCCTCACCTCACGAGAGTGAGTCGTACAGCGGCAGGAGACACGAGAAGGGCGCCCGGCGGTGGTCGCCGGGCGCCCTTCAGCGTCGTACGGGAGTCAGCGTCGTACGGGAGTGATCAGAGCTTCTCGATCACGTAGTCGACGCATTTCGTGAGGGCCTCGACGTCGGCCGGGGCGATGGCCGGGAACATGGCGACGCGGAGCTGGTTGCGGCCGAGCTTGCGGTAGGGCTCGGTGTCGACGATGCCGTTGGCGCGCAGGACCTTGGCGACGGCGGCGGCGTCGATGTCGTCGGAGAAGTCGATGGTGCCGATGACCTGCGAGCGCTTGGCGGCGTCCGTGACGAACGGGGTCGCGTGCTTGGACTCCTCCGCCCAGGTGTACAGGCGGGTCGAGGAGTCCTTCGTGCGGGCCGTGGACCAGGCGAGGCCGCCCTGGCCGTTGATCCACTCCAGCTGCTGGTTCAGGAGGAAGAGGGTGGCGAGGGCCGGGGTGTTGTACGTCTGGTTCTTGCGGGAGTTGTCGATCGCCGTGGGGAGGCTGAAGAACTCCGGGATGTGGCGGCCGGACGCGTGGATCCGCTCGGCGCGCTCGATCGCGGCCGGGGAGAACACGCCGATCCACAGGCCGCCGTCGGAGGCGAAGGACTTCTGCGGGGCGAAGTAGTAGACGTCCGTCTCGGCGATGTCGACCGGGAGGCCGCCCGCGCCGGAGGTGGCGTCCACCAGGACCAGGGACCCGGAGTCCGCGCCCGCGACGCGCTTCAGCGGGGCCGCGACACCCGTCGAGGTCTCGTTGTGGGTGAAGGCGTAGACGTCGACGCCCGCCTCGGCGACCGGCTCCGGGTGCGTGCCGGGGTCGCAGGAGACGACCGTCGGCTCGGCGAGCCAGGGGGCGAGCTTCGCGGCCTTGGCGAACTTGGAGCTGAACTCGCCGAACGTGAGGTGCTGGCTCTTGTTCTCGATCAGGCCGTGGGTCGCGATGTCCCAGAAGGCCGTCGAGCCGCCGTTGCCGAGGACGACCTCGTAGCCCTCGGGGAGGGAGAACAGCTCGCTGATGCCCTCGCGGACCTGGCCGACCAGGTTCTTCACCGGGGCTTGGCGGTGGGACGTGCCGAGCAGAGAGGTACCGGTCGCGGCCAGCGCGTCCAGTGCCTCCGTCCGCACCTTGGAGGGGCCCGCGCCGAAACGTCCGTCGGCGGGCTTGAGGTCAGCGGGGATCTGGATGTCAGCCACGGGCGCGAGCCTATCGGCTCCACGAAACGTGGGCGAAATGTCGTCCGTCGGATGAGACGGGGGTGACCGTCCATGGCCCCAACCCCCAGCCCCCAGCCCCCAGCCCCCGGCCCCCGGCCCCCGGCCCAGCTGTCCTGCTGACGTCAGGCCTGGCGGCGGGTCTGACGGCGGCCGCGAGCCTCGGCCGGGGACGTACTGGCGGGTGGCGGTGTTCTCAGCCGGGGAAGTGCGCGCGGGTGGCGGTGTCCCGGTCGTCCGGGTCGATGTCGCGGGCCCGGTCGCTCATCTGGTCCCAGAAGCGGCGCATGCCGGCGACGGGCACCGCGCGCTGCCACGGAGCCTCCCGCCGGAACCGCAGGGAGGCCCACGCCCAGGGCTGCCACTTCCTCAGCAGGTCGCGCTGGAGCAGGCAGAACACCTCGCTGAACTCCATGCGCAGGTTCTCCACCTTGGCCGGGTACGGGCACATCTTCATCCGGCAGTCGTCCGTGCACTGGGACCCGGGCTGTGCCGCGCGTTCCGCGCCCCGGACGGGGTTCAGCCGGGTGCGGTCCTCGCGTACGCAGGACGGCATCTGGGTCGGCTCGCGGGCACAGAACTCCAGGATGCGGAACGCGTCCTTGGGCCGGTGCGACCGCTCGCCGAGCACCAGCAGCAGCAGGACGTCCGCCAGCAGTTGCTGCGCCGTGGGGTCCAGGGTGCTCCACCCGGTCGACGGCGGTATCCACAGGTTGTGGGCCCGCTGCTCCCCGGGCAGCCCGACCTCGGTGCCGATACAGGAGGCCACGGCCGCCTCGTCGATCCACAGGAACCGCTCGGGCCGCCGGGTCTGCAGCGCGCGGACCGCCAGCTTCGCGGCCGCCTCCACCAGCGGGTGCTCCTCCCGGTGTCCCTCGCCCAGCGCCAGCCACTCCCGCACCTGGCCCCGGGGATCCGCCCCGTGGCCCCGGATCGGCTGGTCCGCGGTGACGTCGTCGGGCAGGCTCCACAGGGTCAGAGCGTGCAGCAGCGCCAGCCGTGTGTACCAGAAGGTGCTCTGTTTCAGCAGCTCCTGGGCCTGCTTGACGAGGAACTCGCGTGCCCTGCGGTTCGACCGGGGCCCGGGGCGCCGGTTGGCGGCGTACTTGAACCCCTGGGCCAGCGCCACTCCGAGGCCGATGGGGGCGCCGGGGCCGTCGTCATGGATCCCGGCGCCGGTCTCCCGTGTCGCCGCCTGGACCCAGTTGTCCAGGTCGTCGCGGGGGCTGGCCTGACGACGGGCCATCATGCAGGAGTCGACGAGCAGGGGGAGGAGCCAGGCGCGCATGGTGTTGCAGCTCCACATCCCCTTCTCCGCCAGCGCCTCCTCCTCCGCCGCCCTGCGTTCCTCCCGCTCCCGCTGCTCCGCCAGGTCCCACTGGGACGCGGGGTGGTCCGCCCACGTCTGGTCGGGTGAGGGCGTCACCTGCCGGCCGCCGCACCGGCGTTGTCCGGTCTCGACCGCGGCACAGGCCTCGGAGAGCTTGCGGCACAGCGCCTGATACGCCGGTTCGCCACCCGCTCCCACTTCCTTGACGAGCGCCTCGCGCACCCGGCGGTCGGTCTCCTTGCGGCCGATCTGGAACATGACGTCGTACACCGGGTACGCCGGATGCTGGTACCCGGGGTTGCGGTTCAGCATGGCGGCGACGCGGCGTACCGCCGTTCCGCACTGCTTCACCACGGCGAGTTTCGCCTCGCGGAGCCGGGCGGGGTCCTCGTCCTGGCCGAGCCGGTCCCAGTCCTTCTCGATCTCCTTGACGAGGTCCTCCTGCCGGGGGACGGTCCCGACACTGTCGATCTCCACGGCGGCGCCGTAGATCTCCAGTGCCCTCAGACGCGGGCTGCCGCGTTCGTCGAACACGCCGTCGCCGGTGTCCGGGGACAGATCGGACACGTTCCCCGCGTTCGCCGCGTCGGTCAGCAGATCCTTCGCCTGCTTCTTGAGCAGCTCACGCATCCTGTCGACGGGGCAGGTCCGCCGGGCCGTCGCGGAGCCGTCGCAGACGCACTTTCCCTTCCGGGAGCGCGAATACAGCGTGAGGGCGATGAGGAGCTCCCGCCCGCCCCGCTGCAGGGCCCGGGTGATGTGCGCCTCGGCCGCCGGGTCGGCGGTTGGCGATGACGCGGCGGCCGTCGACGACGCGGCGGTTGGCGGTGAAGCGGCAGTTGGCGATGAGGCGGCGGCCGTCGACGAGGCGGCGGTTGGCGATGAGGCGGCAGTTGGCGATGAGGCGGCAGTTGGCGATGAGGCGGCGGTCGTCGGTGAAGTGGCGGCCGTCCACGAAGAAGAAGAAGTGGTCCGCGACTGCCGCGCCGTCGACGACGCGGCAGGCGAGGACCTGGTGCCGGACATCGACGGAGCGTCGGTCGCCGTGGGGCCGCCGGTCGCCGTGGGGCCGGTGGGCGTCGGCAGCTCGAAGATCTCGTCCAGGAAGCGGGAGCCCAGATAGGCCTGCACGATGCTGTGCTGGAAGCGGACCTTGTCACCGTTCTCGTGGACCAGGCCCATCCGCGTCCCCCAGGTCGCGGCGATGCGGATGTCGACCCTGGGGCCCACCCACCACTCGGCGCCGCCCCGCGTCTCCTGGCAGGGGTGCACCCGACCCCGCCAAGGCGCGCCGCGCTTGCGGGCGTACTCCTCCGGGCGCCACCGCAGCTCCGCCATCCGGCGGTCCAGTTTCCGGGCGACCCGCCGGTTCCACTCCGGATTCGAGCCCGCCCGCACTCCGAAGCCGCGGCTCCCGGAACAGCCGTCCTGGCCGTCGAGGGAGGGGGCGAGTTCCCCGAGCCGGACGTCGGCGCTGTCCGAGGCCAGACCGATGCACGCGAGCGCGGAGACGTACTCCACGGTCGCCAGCCTCGTGTCGTGGTCGATGGGCAGTTCGGGGTGGACGTCCCCGTCGACCAGCGCGTGGATCCATGTCTCCATGAGTTCCGCCCGCAACTTCCAGCTGTCGCAGAGCTGGAGGTCCGGATCCCCGCCCCCGTTCCACAGGGGTTCCAGCAGGTCCTTGCTGTGCAGATCCTTGGCGATCTTGAGGTAGATCGGGGACTCCGCCATGTCGGCGGCTTCCACGATCCGGTCGAGCAGGGTCGGATCGGAGCGCCAACTGCCGCTGCGGGCGATGTACCGCAGCGCCGCCTCGTTGCTCAGCGGCTCCAGCTCCGAGACGGCCGCCTGCATCGCGCGCAGCGGGTCGTGCGGCCGCGAGGCGATGACCAGGGGCAGCCCTTCCTCACCGGCCCTGCGTATCGCGTCCCGGATCAGATTGTCGCGGCGGCCGTTCACCTGGTCCTGGCTGAACGCCTCCTCCAGACCGTCCGCGAGGACCACGATCCGGTCGGCCCGCTGCCTGAGCCACCGCCAGATCCGGTCGGCCTCGCCGTCGGACCGTACCTTCGACCGTACGATCTCGCGGAACCGGGCGAGCGCCAGCTCATCGAAGTCCAGCGGCTCCTCGCCCTGTGCGTCGCGCAGCCGTACGGGGATGGGGACGGCCCCCACGGCCGAGAGTCTCTGGGCGAGCCGGACCAGCAACGCCGTTTTTCCGACCCCGACGCCCCCGACGACGACATGGGGCCGGCGGACCTTCGTGTCGCGCAGGTTCTCCATGATGGCGTTGCAGAGCTGGTCGCGTCCGACCACCTCGTCCATCAGACTGCCCGCCGTCTGCACCAGCCGGCCGGGCTCGTGCCTCGCCTGATACGTGCAGAAGCGGCGGACGTTCCACAGTCGCCAGGAGAGGAACAGGAGGGTGGAGGCGGCGAGCAGCAGTACGGGCATCGCCACGCCACTGACCGCGTCGCACGCGGAGGCGTTGTTGTTGGGCTTGTCTTCGTCCCCCTGGCACACGTCGTGCGGCCCGAAGCCCCGCACCACCTCCGACTTTCCGATGAGGTCCAGCACCGCGACGAAGCACCATGCGAGAAGCCCCACCGTCAACAAGGCCACCACCGTGACCAACACGGTCGTCCACGGCGGATTCCACCACCGTCCGGCGTGCGTCACGCCCCGGTGGAGCAGCCACCGGCCACGGAGGTGCCAGAAGACGGCGACGAAGGGGCGTCGGCCGCGCGCCCACAGTTCCCGGAGTGGGCCCGCCTCCGGTGGTCCGGTGACGATCTTGACCTTGCGCGGGTGGAATACGTCTCCCATTGACCACCACTCCGTCGGCTCCGCCGGGATCGGCCGGGGGCCGACGTTTCCGGGCACGGGATGTCGAGGCGGAGGGATCCCTGCCTTCAGTTCAGCAGCCGATTCCTGACCTCGCCACTTGGCGCGGCGCCACGGGAATCCCGGTCACCGGCCGCCGATCGCCGGCGCGGGCGAGAAACGGACCGGCAGCTCCACCAGCCCCCGCAGCCAGGGCGAGGACCGCCGCGTGAGCGTCTGAGCCGGTACGGCCAGATCGAGGTCCGGCAGCCGGTCCAGTACGACCTCGATGCCCGTCCGCGCGATGACCTCGGCGATCTCCTGGGCCGGGAAGGGGCAGCGGTGCTCGCCGTGGCCGAAGGAGAAGTGGGCGTTGTTGCCGCCGGTGAGGGCGGAGCCGTCGGTGCGGACGCGGGGGTCGGAGTTGGCGCCCTGGAGGCCGAGGAGGAGGAGGTCGCCGGCGTGCAGGGCGCGGCCGCCGAGGTGGGTGTCGCGGGTGAGCCAGCGCCCGGCGGCGTTCTGGATGGGCGCGTCCTCCCACAGCACCTCGTTCATCGCCTCCGCCACACTGCTCCGCCCGCCGAAGAGCGACGCCGCGAAACGCTCGTCCGTCAGCATCAGATGGAGCGAGTTGCCGATCCAGTCGGCGGTCGGCTGGTGGCCCACCGTCAGCATCACCATCACGTCGTGGGTGACCTCCTCGACCGTGAATCCGTGGGTGTCGGCGTTCGCCAGCAGCCGGGACACCACGTCGTCACCGGGCTGCTGCCGGCGCTCGGCCACCAGCCGGGCCATCACCGAGCTCAGATACGCCTCGGCCACCATCGCCCGGTCCCGGCCGTCCAGGATGTCGTTGAACGCCGCCACCAGTCCGGGCCCCCGCTCCTCCCGGAAGCCGAAGAGGTACGCCAGCACGCGCACGGGCAGCAGCGCCGCGTACTGCGCCACCAGGTCGGCCGCGCCCACCCCGCACACCGCGTCGATCAGCTCGTCGGCGAACCGCTCGGCCTGGCCGCGCAGTTCGAGCGGGTCCACCGCCTCCAGAGCCTCGCCGACCAGCGCGGCGCGCTGCCGGTGCCGTTCGCCGGTCGAGCCCAGGATCGACGGCTGCTCCCGGCTGATCACCGGGAGCAGCGGCCAGTCGGCGGGGATGTCCGGCCACTGGTTCCACAGCGCGGAGTCCCGGCTGAACAGCACCGGATCGCTGGTCACCTGGTGCAGCTCGCGGTAACCGAGCACCAGCCACGCCGGTACGTCCCCGTCGAGCAGCACGGGCACCACCTCGCCGTGCTCCCGCCTCAACTCCCGGTACAGGGCGGCCGGTTCGGCCTGGAAGCGGGCGCCCATGACGGGGACGGGAGAGGGGGCAGGTGGGGGTTCGGGCATGGGCATCGGGCCCGGGAAACCGCCGGGGTGCCCCTCGCCGTTGCCGTTCTCAGAGGTTGCGAAGTCCAACTAACACCTGCTCCAGAATGTCCAGATCGATCAGCGCGGCCGTGTGCGGGTGCCGGGCGCTGACCCGGCCCGCCGCGAGAAGGTCGGAGAGCAGGACCTTCGTGATGCTCACCGGCAGCCTCAGTTCGGCGGCGATCTCCACCACCGCCGTCGGCCGCTCCGACAGCCGCAGGATCGCCACATGCTCCGACTGCATGCCCGGCACCGGCTGGCTCTCCGCGACCACCAGCGTCACCAGGTCGAACAGGGTTCCGGGCGCGGACCGGCTGCGTCCTCCGGTGAGCGTGTACAGCCGGTCGGGCAAGTCGTCCCTGCCGGGCCGGCTCATGACGTACGGGGCGCCAGAGCCGTAGCGGTAGCGGTAGCCGTAGCGGTCGTGTTCGGGTGGCGGGGCTTCGCGCTCAGGTGCTCGCCCAGCTGTTCGACCAGCTCGCTCATGTTGTGTCCGACGAGCCCGGGGTCCGCCTCCTCGTCCGTCACCACGGCCAGGTGCGCGCCGTCGCCCGCCTCGACGATGAACAGGACGCCGCCGTAGAACTCCGCCATCGCCGACCGCACGCCCCCGCTGCCGTCGCCGAATTCCAGGGACGCCCCGTGGGACAGCGACTGCATGCCGGCGGCGATCGCGGCGAGCTGGTCCGCCCGGTCGACGGAGAGCTCCGGCGTACGGCACAGCCGCAGGCCGTCCCGGGAGAGCACGAGCGCGTGCCGGGCGCCCGGAGTGCGTTCCAGCAACCCCTCCATGAGCCAGGTGAGCCTGTCGTCGGCGGTTATGCCGGTGCCGGTCATGGGGTGGGGTCGCCTTCCAGGTGGGGGTGCGTATGCGGGTCGGGGGCGGGGGGCACGGTGGGGGCGGCCGGGTCGGGGCCGGGGCGCGTGTCCCGTACGGGTTCCCACGCCAGTTCCCGTACCGGATCGGGTTCCCAGGCCGCGGCCGCCGTCCCTCGCGCGGATTCCGGCTCCCACGCGAGGCCCCGCGCGGGCTCGGGTTCCCACTGGGTCTCCCGTACGGGCTGAACCGGCACTACGGCCTCGGGCTCCCACGCCGATCCCCCTACGGCACCCCACTCGGGCTCCCGGACCGGCTCCAACTCCGGCTGACGTACGGCCACTTCGGGCGCAGGCGTGTCCCGTACGGGTTCCGGTGTCCCCGGTGTCCCGGTCATCGCCGTAGGGCTCTCGTCCCCCGTGGCCGTCCCCTGGACGAATGCCTGGTCCACGCCGCTGGTGCCGCCCGTGCCGCGGACCGCGCGGCGGAAGCTGCTGAAGCGGACGGCGCCGGTGCTGGCGTCGTCGGCGGGGCGGGCGGCGCGTTCCGGGCGGGGGGAGGTGTCGGCGGCGCGGTTGCGGGCCTCCGCCTCGGCGAGGGAGTGGCCGCGCCGGCGCCGGGGGAGGGCGTCTGGGGAGGAGGGGTCGGTGGGGGTGGTAGGGGTGGTGGGGGTGGTGGTGACGGTGGGGGGCTCGGCGTCGGCGGCCGAAGTGCCGAAGCCAGAGCCGAATTCAGAGCCGTAGTCAGAGCCGAATTCAGAGTTGAAGGAGGAGCTGAAGGAGGAGCTGAAGGAGGAGTTGGAAGACAGGCCGGACGACGGGCTGAGCGACGGGTTGGACGACGGGCTGAATGAGGAGGCAGCTGGGGAAGTGGCCGAGGGAGTGGCCCGGTTGGGCGCGGCCGGGGGGTCCGTCGGGAACTCGTGCGTGGGGGTCGGCTCCGCGTCCAGGTCGTGCGGGGCGCGGACGTTGTCGTACGAGCGTGCGCGGGCGGTGGTGGGGGCGGCGGAGGGGATCGTGCTCGCGAGAACGTCCTGGGGGATGAGCATCAGGACGCCCGTGCCGCCGCGGGCGGAGGGGCGGAAGGAGACCTTGAGGCCGTGCTTGCGGGCGAGGCGGCCGACGACGGCGAGGCCGAGGCGGGTGCCGGAGAGGCCGCTGAGGTCGGCGGACTCGCCCGAGACGGCGCGCTCGGCGCGGCGGAGCTGGACATCGCTCATGACGAGGCCCGAGTCCTCGACGGAGATGATGGCGCCGGCCGGGACCTCCTCGACGTACACATGGACCTCGGCGGTGGGCGGGGAGAAGTTCGCGGCGTTGTCGAGGAGTTCGGCGAGCGCGTGCATGACGCCCTCGGCGGCGTGGCCGGCGACGGCGGACTCGCTGGAGGAGTGCAGCCGGACCCGGCGGTAGGCGCCGATGCGGCCCATCGCACCGCGCAGGATCGACTCCATGGGGATCGGCCGCGCCCAGCGGCGGCCCGAACGCGCGCCCGCGAGGACGGCGACGGAGTCGGCGAGGCGGCCGGCCTGGGCGGTGCGGTGGTCGAGGTGGAGGAGATCGGCGAGGACGTCCTCGTCGGCGTGACGTTCCTCCATGGCGCGCAGGTCGGCGAGGGTGCCGGTGGCGAGGGCCTGCATCCGGCCGGCCACGTTGGCGGTGACGGCGAGAACGGCCGTGCGGTCCGCCTCGGCCTGCCGGGCGCGTTCGGTGAGCCGGGCCCGCTCCTCGGCGGTCTCGGCCACCGTCCGGTCCCGCTCGGCCGCCAGCCGTTCGCGTTCACGCTCCGACTCGGCGGCCAGCCGCGTGCGCTCCCGCGCGTACTCGGCCGCGATCCGCGCCCGCTCCTGTACGGACTCCTCGGTCAGCCGCCCCCGCTCCAGCGCGAACTCCTCGGCCATCCTGGCGCGTTCCTGCAGCAGCAGCCCGGCGTCGCGGGAGACGGCGTTCAGGCGGTGGCGCAGCAGTTTCACCGACCCGCGCGCGTGGAGGGCGGCGGCGACGGCGAGCGTGAGCAGCAGCGCGGCCGTGCCCGCGCCGCCCGCCAGGGGCAGCCGTACGGACTGTGGCGCCAGCGCGACCGCGCCGCCGGCCGCGGTGGCGGCGAGCAGGGCGGTCACCAGGGAAAGCGGCAGGACTGAGCGCAGGGCGGGGCGTTCGCCTGGCGGGCGAGGCGGGCTGGGCGCGGTCATCGGCTGTTGTCCTCGGTCGGTTCTGAACTCGGTTCTGAACTCGGTTCTGAACGTCGGCCCGGCGATGAGTCGGCAACCCAGTCGGTTCCTGGAGTCGGTGACTCGGGTCGGTTCCTGAACGAGAAGCGACGTCTGGTGCTCAATTGGCCGTCACTATAGGGGAGTTCGTGACGGCGGTTGGCTGGTTTCCGGTTAGCTCTCCGGAATCCGGCCAACGTTCCCGGTGAGCGTCGCGGCCGGTGCGGCGTCGGCGTGTCGCGGGTGCGTGGGCTTTCGGTGCGTCATCGGATGGTCACTGTCAGTGGTCAGGTGCATCCTGGGAACATGACGGAATTCGGGGGCACGGCGGGGCGCCGGGACGGGGACGTCCGGCATGCGGGCACGGCGGGCGTGGCGGGCATGGCGAAGGCGGCGGACGAGGCTGAGCTGCGGGCCGCGCTGCCGGGCGCTCTGCGGGCGGCGGGCGTGCGCGGGGAGGTCGCCTTCGACGTGACCGCGCGGGCGCTGACGACGATGGACGCGTCGAACTACCGGCGCGTGCCGCTCGGTGTGGTCGCGCCCCGGGACGCGGACGACGTGGCGGCCGTGCTCTCCGTGTGCCGCGCGCAGGGCGTGCCGGTCGTCGCGCGCGGGGGCGGCACCTCGATCGCCGGGCAGGCCACGGGCACGGGCGTGGTCCTGGACTTCACCCGCCACATGAACCGGCTGGTGTCCCTGGACCCCGACGCGCGTACGGCGGTGGTCCAGCCCGGCCTCGTCCTGGACCGCCTCCAGGACGCCGCCGCCCCGCACGGCCTCCGCTTCGGCCCCGACCCCTCCACCCACAGCCGCTGCACCCTCGGCGGCATGATCGGCAACAACTCCTGCGGCTCGCACTCGGTCGCCTGGGGCACGACGGCGGACAGTGTGCGCGAGCTGTCGGTGCTCGACGGGAGAGGTGAGCCCCTGCGCCTCGGCCAGGGCTGGGCGGGCGCGCCGGACGGCCTCCGTCCGCTGGTGGAGGGGGAGTTGGCGCGGCTGCGGACCGGCTTCCCCGACCTCCCCCGCCGTATCTCCGGCTATGCCCTCGACGCCCTCCTCCCCGAGCGGGGCACCGACGTGGCCCGCTCGTTCTGCGGCTCCGAGGGCACACTCGGGGTGCTCACGGAGGCGGTCGTACGACTCGTCCAGGCGCCCCGCGCGCGTGCGCTCGCCGTCCTGGCGTACGCCGACGAGGGCGCGGCGGCCGAGGCGGCCCCAGGCCTGCTGCCGCACGCCCCGCTGACCGTGGAGGGCATGGCCGCCGACCTCGTCCCGCCCGGCACGACCGGCCTCCCGGCGGGCGGGGCCTGGCTGTTCGTGGAGACGGGCGGCGACACGGCCGCCGAGGCACGGGCGCACGCCGACGCGATCGTCCGCGCCGCCGACGCCTCGGCCGCGCTGGTGGTGACGGACGCCGCCGCCCAGCGCGCCCTGTGGCGCGTCCGCGAGGACGCGAGCGGTACGGCGACCCGGATGCCGGACGGCAGCGAGGCCTGGCCGGGCTGGGAGGACTGCGCTGTGCCGCCCGCCCGACTGGGCGCGTACCTGCGCGACTTCCGTGGCCTGCTGCGCGCCCACGCCCTGCGCGGCACGCCCTACGGCCACTTCGGCGACGGCTGCATCCACGTCCGCATCGACTTCGACCTGCTGACCACCCCGGGCATCGCCCGCTTCCGCCACTTCTCCGAGGAACTGGCCGAGCTGGTCGTGGCGCACGGCGGCTCCCTCTCCGGCGAACATGGCGACGGCCAGGCCCGCGCCGAACTCCTGCCGAAGATGTACGGCACCGAAATGGTCCGGCTGTTCGAGCGGGTGAAGGGCGTCTGGGACCCCGACGACCTCCTGAACCCCGGCATGCTCGTCCGCCCAGCCCCCCTCGACTCCCACCTGCGCTTCGCGGTCCTGCCGCGCCAACCGGTGCCGGTGGAGTTCGCGTACCCGGGCGACGGCGGTGACTTCTCGGCGGCGGTGCGACGCTGCGTGGGCGTCGCGAAGTGCCGTACGACCGAGGTGAGCCCGGCATCCGGCGCCGTCATGTGCCCCTCCTTCCGCGCCACCGGGGAGGAGGAGCACTCCACCCGGGGCCGGGCCCGCCTCCTGCACGAGATGCTCGCCGGCGAGGTCGTCACCGACGGCTGGCGCTCACCCGAGGTACGGGACGCCCTCGACCTCTGCCTGTCCTGCAAGGGCTGCCGCTCCGACTGCCCGGTCGGCGTCGACATGGCCACGTACAAGGCGGAGTTCCTCCACCACCACTACGCCGGGCGCCGCCGCCCGGCCGCCCACTACACCATGGGCCGACTGCCGATGTGGCTCCGCCTGGTCTCCCGTACGCGCACGGTCCGCCTCGTCAACTTCCTCGCGGGAGTGCCTCCTTTGGCCCGGCTGGCGAAACGGCTCGGCGGGATCGCGGGGGAGCGGGAGCTGCCACGGCTGGCCACGGTGCCGTTCCTGCGGTGGTACTTGGGGTCGCTGGGGGAGCGGGCCGGGGCGGAGGAGGAGGAGGAGCAGCTGTCGGCGGCGGAACAGGTCGCCGAGACGGACTCCGGGACGGACTCCGGGACGGACTCCGAGACGGACTCCGGGACGGACTCCGAGGCTGGTGAGGAGGAGTACGAGGCACCGACGACGGTGCTGATGTGGACGGACACCTTCACGGAGCACCTCTCGCCGTCCGTGGGGCAGGCGGCGCTACAGGTGCTGGAGGCGGCCGGGCTGGATGTGATCGTGCCGCCGACATCGCGGATGAAGCGGAAGCCGGGTGGGCCGAAGAAGCCGGGTGGGCCGAAGAAGGCGGAGGCGGGCGAGGCGGGCGCCCTGGCCCGGTGGACGCTCACCCGGACCCTGTTCCCGATGCGGCAGGGCCGGGTCTGCTGCGGCCTGACGTACATCTCGACGGGCCAGCTCGACCGGGCCCGCGCGGTGCTGCGCCGCACGCTCGACCTGCTCGAACTGTTCCTGGACCCTCTCCCGCAGCGGATGCGGGACGAGGACCCGGACCTCGCCCCGCCTCCCCTCCCCATCGTCGTCCTCGAACCCAGCTGCGCCGCGACGCTCCGTACCGACCTGCCCGAACTCCTCCCTGACGACCCCCGGGCGCATCGACTCGCCGCCTCGGTCATCACGTTCGCCGAGGCCCTCGAACGCCACGCCCCGAACTGGACCCCGCCCACCCTCGACCGTCCCGTGGTCGGCCAGACCCACTGCCACCAGCACGCGGTCCTGGGCGACGCCCCCGACCGCCGTCTCCGCGCCGCCGTCGGCCTCACCGGCGACCTCAGCGGTGGCTGTTGCGGCCTCGCCGGCAACTTCGGCTTCGAAAAGGGCCACTACGACGTCTCCGTCGCCTGCGCGGAGGACCAACTCCTCCCGGCGGTACGGGAAGCGCCGGCCGACGCGATCGTCCTGGCGGACGGTTTCTCGTGCCGGACGCAGTTGGAGCAACTGGCGGGGAGGAAGGGGCTGCACCTGGCGGAAGTGCTGGCGGCAGGGCTGGAACGGGCAGATGCAGCCCCTTCCTCCCCTTCCTCCCGCTGATCGCTCCGAAAAACGTCCGGAAACACGCCCTTCCGGAACGGATGGGCGAAACAGCGGTCACCTGCTGTTGCTGCCCGGACCTCCTGAACCCCGGGAGCGGACCGTCGGCGGCCACCGACAGCCACCGACGGCCACTGAGCGGCGCCCCAACCACCACACAACCACTCAGCCGAACACCTGCTCGCATACCCGCGCATACCCGCGCGTTTTCGAAGCGGCGGTGGCGCAGCGGCCGGGCGTCGGCGGGGAACCATGCACACACGCGCATCGTCAGTGCGTGCGAATGGCGGACGGGGGAAAGCCATGGCTTCAGGAGTGCCCGGAAACAACGGCAGCGGTTCCACTCCCGGCGAGAAGATCGGCGGCTGCCTGGGACAGTTGGGCTGCTCAGTCGTCTTCATCGCCCTGCTCGTAGGCATCGGCGCGTCCTGCGACTCCGACTCCGACAGCAACCCCGAACAGGGCGACGTCTGCTACGACGTCGGCGAAGAGGTGACGAACTCGGCGGGGGAGACGTTCATCTGCCGATAGGGGTGCAGGGGATCGGGGCGGGCGCCGGGTAAGCGAGGGGCGAACACGCCCTCATGAGCGCCCCGCTGCCCCCACGCTGGTGCACATGATGACCGACGCGGGACCCGTCGGCGCAAGCGATCCGCTCCTCCTCCGAGTCGCGGTTCTCTCCGACATCCACGGCGTATTCCCGGCCCTGGAAGCGGTGCTGGCCGAACCGGAGGTGCGTGCGGCGGACCGTGTCGTCCTCACCGGGGACATCGCGGCGGGCCCGCAACCGGCGGAGGTCCTCGACCTGTTGCTCGGGGAGGGCGAGCGGGTGGTGTGGATCGGCGGCAACGCGGACCGGGAACTGGTGGAGTACTGCCGGGGCGAGCGCGACGAGATCCCCGACCCGATCGGCCCGTACGCGGCGGATGCCCTCCGCCCCGACCAGGTCGAGTTCCTGGCCGCCCTGCCGAGGACCCGGACTCTGGAGATCGAGGGCCTGGGGCGGGTCCTCTTCTGCCACGCCACGCCCCGGAACGACGAAGAGGTCGTCCTCGTCGACTCCCGCCCGGCCCGCTGGGCGGAGGTCTTCGCGGATGTCCCCGCCGACATCCGCACCGTCGTCTGCGGCCACACCCACATGCCCTACACCCGCCTCGCCCACGGCCGCCAGATCGTCAACCCCGGCAGCGTCGGCATGCCCTACGGCCGCCCCGGCGCCCACTGGGCCCTCCTCGGCCCCGGCATCGACCTCCGCACGACCGACTTCGACATCCCGGTGGCGATCGCCCGCCTCACCGCCGAGTGCGCCTACCCGGACATCGCCACCTGGGCGGACTACTACCTCAACGCCCGCGCGACGGACGCGGAGGCGCTGGAGACCTTCGGCCCGAGGGACGGCAGACAGCACCACTGACCCGGCGCCCATCGGACCGGGGCTCCGTTTACACACCCGCCCTGAGTCCCGCGGCACGGCCCTCCTCGTCCCACTGGATCTCCAGGATCTCGATGACGGAGTCACGGTTGATGGGCCCGAACGCATGGGGGAACAGGACGTCCGCGCCGACCCCCGGAGGCGGAGCGAGAGCAGCCGCCTCGAACTCCACCCTGGCGTCCAACTGGCCCTCGT
Source organism: Streptomyces adelaidensis (assembly GCF_016598475.1). Lineage (GTDB taxonomy): Bacteria > Actinomycetota > Actinomycetes > Streptomycetales > Streptomycetaceae > Streptomyces > Streptomyces adelaidensis. Next base: position 274 of record NZ_JAEMUX010000126.1, on the reverse strand, counting down.
CGATAACCAGCACGTGCAACGGCTTCGGCGCGTCCCGATAGAAGGCGTTGATGACGGCCAGGGTCGTCGCCTCATCGGGGGAGCAGTGCACGAAACCGTCCTCCGGGAGCGACTCGGGGGCGTAGGGCAGGTCGGGTCGGGCGTTCCAGGCATCGAGGGATACGACGTGGTAGATCACGGGCCGGTTATACCGCAGCGGCCGACGGCAGAAGCCGGCCCCAACCACGACCGCAAGCGGCAGGCCGGGCCCGCCGCTCTCACTCCCTGCCTTCAG
>NZ_JAEMUX010000125.1 GCF_016598475.1 Streptomyces adelaidensis | reverse complement strand
AGCTAGATCGCCAGCGAGAGCAGGACCGGCGCCGCTTCCCGGTTCAGTGTGTGGGCGGCCTGGCGGAGCCTGTGCGCGTGTTCGAGCGGGAGGGACAGGGCGAGGCAGCCGACGGCGGAGCCCGCGGTGAGGGAGACGGCCGCGCAGACCGTGCCCGGCGCGTACTCCTGGAGGTCGAGGACCGGAACCGTGGGCGACTGGGCGTCGAGCTTGCTCAGCAGCACCTTCTCGTTGGTGATCGTGCGGGCGGTGAGCCGGGCCGGACGGTGGCGCGAGAGGTGGTCGCGGCGGCCGTTGAGGTCGAGCTGGCCCAGCAGGCCCTTGCCGAACGCGGTGGCATGGGCGGAGGAACGGAAGTCGACCCACTCGTGGACCGCGGGTGTGGCCGGGCCGTCGGCCCAGCCGGTGACCTGGATCTCGCCGTCCAGATAGCGGGTGACATAGACGGCGGCGCCCACCGAGTCGCGCAGCCGGTCGAGGATGCGCTGAAGCTGCTCGCGCAGGGCCTGGTCATGGCCCTGCGCGGAGCCCAGCCGGGCGAGTGCGGCGCCGGTGACGTAGGCGCCGTCGGCGGTCTGTTCCACGTACCCCTCGCGGCGCAGCATCCGCAGGAGCGTGGTCAGCCGCTCACTGTCGACGCCGGTGTGACGGGCGATCTCGGCGTCGGTGACGCCACCTGCGTGCTGTGCCACCGTCTCCAGGACGCGGAGTGCGTCCTGGGCCGAGTGGTACGGCGCGGTCGGCTCGTGCCTGAGCGCCACGGTTTCCCCCTGCGCTTCTCGGGCCGTTTTTCGGACAGCTTGCCGTGTCCCACGATACGGCCCAAGGGCCCTGGTTGGAGGGGTTGTTCGCGAGAAAATCCGCGGACCTTCGGGCCCCTCAACAGCCGGATCAGCACTCTGGCATATGCCTGAGTCATGGCGCGGCGGTCGGGCCTCGGGTGTTCCCACGTGTTCGCCCGTTCACGCGGTGTAGTCAGAGGACCGCGCCGAGGAACTCGCGAGTGCGTTCGTGCGCGGGGTCGCCGAAAATCTTCTCGGGGCTGCCCGACTCGATGACCTGGCCAGAATCGAACATAAGAACCTGATCCGAGATGTCACGGGCGAAGTTCATCTCGTGAGTCACACAGAGCATCGTGATGTCGGTGGTGCGGGCGATGTCCCTGAGCAGGTCGAGCACGCCCGCGACCAGCTCGGGGTCGAGCGCGGACGTCACCTCGTCCAGGAGCAGCACCTGCGGGCGCATCGCCAGCGCCCGGGCGATGGCCACCCGCTGCTGCTGCCCGCCGGACAGCTGGGTCGGGTACGCGTCGCACTTGTCGGCCAGCCCGACGAGGTCGAGCAGCTCGCGGGCGCGCGCCTCGGCCTCGTCCTTGGAGAGCCCGAGGACGGTGACCGGCGCCTCGGTGATGTTCCGCAGCACCTTCATGTTGGGGAAGAGGTTGAACTGCTGGAACACCATCCCGATGTTCTTGCGCACCTCACGGCACTGCTTGTCGCTCGCCGGGAACAGCCGCTGCCCGCCGACGGTGATCGTGCCTTCGTCGGGCTTGACCAGGGTCATCAGCATCCGCAGGATCGTCGTCTTGCCGGAGCCGGACGGGCCTATCAGCGTGACGTGCTTGCCGGTGTCCACGGAGAAGTCGAGGCGGTCGAGGACCGTGTTGCTGCCGAATCGTTTGGTCACGTTCTCGAAGCGGATCAGCTCGGCGCGGTCCACGGGACGGCCGGCGGGGCCGCCGGAACTGCTGGTGGCCTCGGAACCGGTGTTGGCGTCGGGTTCTTTCATCAGCGGGGTGTCAGCGGACAAGACGTCGCTCCAGGGTTCGCAGAAGGAGGGAGGCCAGATAGGAGATGAGGATGAAGGCCACCCCGATGACGGTCAGGGGCTCGGTGAAACGGAACGTCTCCTGGGCGTACAGCCGCGCCTCGCCGAGCATCTCCGGGACCGTGATCACCATCAGGATCGGAGTGTCCTTGAGCATGGAGATCACGTAGTTGCCCAGCGCGGGCACCACCCGGCGGACCGCCTGCGGCAGGATCACCACCGCCCAGGTGCGCCCGACCGGCAGATTCAGCGCCGTCGCCGCCTCCCACTGGCCGACGGGCACCGCCTCGATGCCGGCTCGGTAGACCTGCATCGTGTACGTCGAGTAGTGCAGCCCGATCGCGAAGACGCCCGTGGTCAGCGCCGAGAAGGTCAGGCCCCACTCGGGCAGCACATAGAAGAGGAAGAACAGCTGGACCAGCAGAGGGGTGTTCCGGATGAACTCCGTGACGACCCCCACCGGCCAGCTCACCCACCGGGTCGGCGTCCGCACCAGCAGCGCCCACACCAGTCCGAGGACGAAGGAGACGACCGAGCCCAGGGCCAGGATCTGCAGGGTGACCAGCAGACCGTCCCGGAAGTGGGGCAGGAAGTCGACGACCGCGTTCCAGTCCCAGCTCATCACGCACCGCCTCCCGCGCCCGCGCCCTCAGGAACACGCACCGGCGCCACAGCCGCTTTCGCCGGAGCCCTTCCGAGCCCCGCCTTCAGCCGCCGCTCCAGCGCCCGCATGGCCCGGGTGAGCAGGAAGGCGATCACGAAGTAGATGACCAGCAGATACGTGTAGATCTCCACGCTCTCCTGCAGCGCCAGCCGCACCAGGCTGCCGCTGAACGCCAGGTCGCCCATGCCGATGACCGACACCAGGGCCGTGCCCTTGAGCAGTTCCACCACCAGGTTGGCGAAGGGCGGGATCATCTCCGGGACCGCCTGCGGCAGCAGGATCAGCCGCATCCGCTGCCACGGCGTGAAGCTCAGCGCGATCCCGCCCTCCCGCTGCGCCGGGTCCACCGAGTTCAGGGCGCCGCGCACGATCTCGGCGCCGTACGCCCCGTACGTCAGGCCGAGAGCGAGGACGCCCGCCCACAGCGGGACGAGCTGCCAGCCGAAGGCGAGCGGCAGCACGAAGTACACCCAGAAGATCATGATCAGCGCGGAGGTGCCGCGGAACACCTCGGTGTAGAGGCCCGCGACGAAGCGGACGATCCACCGCCGGTGGGTGCGCGCGACCCCCACGGCGAAGGAGACGACCGTGGCCACCAGCGCGCCGAGGAACAGCAGTTGGAGGGTGACCCAGACGCCACGCAGTACGAGTTCCCAGAGTCCCGGTGTCATCCGCTGCAGAGCTCCTTCGTCGTCAGCTCGGTCATCTCGACCTTGGTGAAGCCGAAGGGTCGCAGGACGCGCAGCAGTTCGCCGCTCTCCTTCATCTTCCGCAGCTCGACGTCGAAGGCGTCCCGCAGGTTCGTCTCGGCCGGCCGGAAGGCGAAGCCCGCGCCGTCCACCCGGGGTTCGCCGTCGACGCGCGCGGCGAACGCCTTGGTCGCCTCCGTCCTGCGGGACTTCTTCACCACCTCGCGGGTGGTCAGCGACGTCCCCGCGAACACGTCGACCCGCCCCGCCTCCACGGCGTTCATCCCCGCCACCTGGTCGGGCACGATGACGATGTCGCCCTCCGGATACCCCGCCTCGATCGCGTGCGCGATCTGCGCGTACCCCGACCCCGTGGCGAACCGGGCCTTGGCCCGTATGACGTCCGCGTAGTCGACCAGGCCCTTCGGGTTGCCCTTGCGCACCACGAACGCGTCCAGCATCTGGTGGTCCGGCTCGGAGAAGATGACCTGCGCGCAGCGCTCGGGGTTGATGTACATCCCGGCGGACACCACGTCGAACTGCTGGGAGTTCAGCCCCGGGATGAGCGAGCCGAACTCGGTCGGCACGGGCTGCACCCGCTCCACCCCCAGCCGCTTGAAGATGACCTTGGCCACTTCCGGCCCCTCACCGGTCAGCTCCCCGTCCGTGTCGATGTACCCGAACGGGATCTCACCCGCGATACCCAGCCGTACGATGCCCTGCGCCCGCAGCCGGTCCAGCAGTTCACCCCCCTCCGCACCGGAGGCGGAGGCCACCCGGCTGCACCCGGCGGCGCCCAGCGCGCCAGCCGTGGCGAGCGCGGAGGCACCGGCGAGCAGCGCCCGTCGGCTGGGGTCGCGTGTCTTCCCGGTTCTCCCGGTCTTGCGGGGTGTCCCTGTTGCTGGAGCCATGGGCGCGCGGCTACCCGACCCGATGCGATGTATTCACGCCACCTCGGCGCTCTTCACGACCCCCGCACACTTTCGGCCGTACTCGCGAGGCGCCCTTGACCCCGGCGGCACCATGGAAGACATGGCCGACCGTTACATCGAGATCTCCCTGCCCAAGCGCCAGGCAGTGTGCACGGCGAAACTCCTCGACGACCGCGCCCCCCTCACCTGCGCCGCGGTCTGGGAAGCCCTGCCACTCTCCGGCGACGTCTACCACGCCAAGTACGCCCGCAACGAGATCTACGCCCTCTTCCCACCCTTCGCCGACCGCGAGCCACCCCTGGAGAACCCCACCGTCACCCCCATCCCCGGCGACCTCTGCTACTTCTCCTTCGCCGGCACGGAACTCGCCACCAACGCCTACGGCTACGACCGCGAGGTCCACCCCGGCACCACCCTCGTCGACCTCGCCCTCTTCTACGAACGCAACAACCTGCTGCTGAACGGCGACGTCGGCTGGGTCCCGGGGATCGTCTGGGGCCAGGTGGTCGAGGGCCTGGACGAGATGGCGGAGGCCTGCAACGACCTCTGGCGCACGGGGGCACTGGGGGAGACCCTTCAATTCCGCGCCCCGTAAGGGGCGCGGGGAACTGCGCGACAAGCCCCCACGGACCCGCAGCCGAAAAACGGGGGACTGGGGGGTAGAAGGGGCGCAGCCCCTGGATGGGGGCACCTCCCGCTCGAGCGAAGCCGAGAGTGAGTGAGGGAGGGACGGGTAGGGGCGGCGGGGGCGAATCAAACCCGGAACGCCCCGCCGGCAGGCGCCGGCACCGCAACCCCCGCCTCGTACAACGCATGCCCCACCCGCAACACCAGATCATCCCGATGCCGAGCCCCCACCACCTGAAGCCCCACCGGCAGCCCACCCTCATCCACCCCCACAGGCACACTCGCCGCAGGCTGCTGCGTCAGATTGAACGGATAGGTGAACGGCGTCCACCCCGTCCACCGCCGATACCCCACCCCCCGAGGCACCTCCACCCCCGCCTCGAACGCGGTGACCGGCAACGTGGGCGTCACAAGAAGGTCGTACCGCTCATGAAAGACCCCCATCCGCCGCCCGAGATCCATCCGCACATCCACCGCGGCCAGATAGTCCAGCGCGGACAGCCCCGCCCCGGCCTCCCGGACCTCCCGCAACCCAGGATCCAGCAGCTCCAGCCGACGCGGCCCGAGCCGCTGCGTCACCCGCGCCGCCCCGCTGAACCACAACGTGTGGAACGCCTCGACGGGATCGGTGAAGTCGGGGTCGGCCTCGGTGACGTACGCCCCCAGCCCGGCCAGCGCCTCCACGGCCCGCCGCACCGCGTGGGCGACGGCCGGCTGCACGGCGACCTGCCCGCCCAGGGACGCCGAGTACGCGATCCGCAGCCCGCGCACGCCCTCGGAGAGCGCGTCCACGAAGGACCCGGGCGGCGGCCCGAGCGCCGACCAGTCCCGCGCGTCGGGTCCGCCGATCACGTCCAGCATCAGCGCGGCGTCCGCCGCGTCCCGGGTCAGCGGCCCCACATGGGCCAGCGTGCCGAAGGCGCTCGCGGGATACAGCGCCACCCGCCCGTACGTCGGCTTCAGCCCGAACACCCCGCAGAAGGCGGCCGGGATACGCACGCTGCCACCCCCGTCGGTGCCCAGCGCCAGCGGCCCCGCCCCGAGCGCGACGGCCGCCGCCGCGCCCCCGCTGGAACCCCCGGCCGTACGCGAGAGGTCGTACGGATTGCGCGTCACCCCGCTCAGCGGTGAATCGGTGACGCCCTTCCAGCCGAACTCGGGCGTGGTGGTCTTGCCCAGGAAGACGGCGCCCTGCTCCCGCAGCCGGGCCACGGAAGGCGCGTCCTCCTCCCAACTCCCCTCCACAGAAATGGTCCTGGAGCCCTTCAGGGTCGGCCCGCCCCGCATCAGCAGGATGTCCTTCACCGTGACGGGCACCCCGTCCACCGCCCCGGCCGGCTCCCCGCGCCGCCAGCGCCCCTCCGACTCCCGGGCCTGAGCGAGCGCCGACTCGGCGTCGATGCGCACGAAGGCGTTCACGACCGGCTGCACCCGCTCGGCCCGCTCCAGAGCCGCCCGCGTCACCTCCACCGGACTGAACTCGCCCCCGCGATACCCCTCGACGAGCCGCACGGCGGACAGCCCCGTCAGCCCCTGTGGTCCCATGAGATCCGTAAGGCTCGTAAGGTCCGTCAGCTCCGACATCCGGCCCCTCCTGGGGAGTTCAGTGCCCGGGCACGTACCCGCGCTGCTTGTCGACCACGTTGGGCAGCGGCTTTCCCGCCTCCCACAGCCCGAACAACTCCACGAACTGCGCGCCGAGTTCGTCCCGCCACCCGACCGTGTCGCCGCTCATGTGGGGCGAGATGATCAGCCCCGGCACCTCCCACAACGGGTCGTCCGGGCCCAGCGGTTCGCGCTCGAAGACATCCAGCGCCGCTCCCGCGATCCACCGCTTCCGCACCGCCTCGACCAGCGCGTCCTCCACCACGAGCTGCCCCCGCCCCACATTGACGAACCGCGCCGACGGCTGCATGACCCCGAAACGCCGGGCGTCGAACATGCCGTACGTGGCCTCCGTCAGCGGCGCGGCCGCGATCACCCAGTCGGCGCGGGCCAGCAGCCGGTCGAGCTCCTCGGGACCGTGCACGCCGGCGCGCGCCGCCCGGCCGACCAGGGCCGTGTGGACGCCGAGGGTCTTCAGGCAGCGCGCGATCGCCCGCCCGATCGGCCCGGACCCCACCACGCACGCCCGGCCGCCCGCCACCCGCAGCGTCTCCCGGTGCCGCCACTCCCGCCGCCCCTGCGACTCCCAGGTACGCGGCAGATCCTTGGCCATGCTCAGGACGAGCGCGGCGACATACTCCGCGATCGGCTGTTCGAACACGCCGCGCGCGTTGGTCACCACCGTGCCGTCGGCGGCGGCGAGTTCCGGGCCCAGCAGATGGTCCACACCCGTGCTGGCCGTGTGCACCCAGCGCGGCCGGGGCCCCTCGCCCGGCCAGGCGTCCCGCACCGCGCGGGAGGTGAAGTCCCACACCAGCAACACATCGGCGTACGGCAGCCGCTCGGCGAGCGTCGAGGCGTCGGCGTACTCGACGCTTGCCCGTCCGGTCAGCCGCCCGAGCCGGGGACGAGGCTCGATATCGAGGACGAGGAGGTTCGGGCGCGGCGTCGAGGTCATAGGCGTAAGAAACCAATCACAAACGGAAGCGGTTCTACCGGCCCCACTGGATGCGTGTGACATGCACTGATTGACCACGCTCGCACCCGAATCTACCTTCGTCAACACGGACTTGCGCACGGTCTGTCGTCCGCACATCTCTCTCCGTGAGGCCGGTGGCTGTCATGAACGTCTCCTTCCTCGGTGGCCCACAGCCGCAGCGCGGCGTCGGCGTCATCGCCCCGTTCGATTTCGCCCTCGACCGCGAGCTGTGGCGCTGGGTCCCGGACGACGTCTCCCTGCATCTCACCCGGACCCCGTACGTCCCGGTCGAGGTGAGCCTCGACCTGGCCCGGCTGGTCTCCGAGCACGAGACGCTCCACGACGCCGTACGCGCCCTGAACGAGGTCGCGCCCGAGGTCGTGGCCTACGCCTGCACCAGCGGCAGCTTCGTCGGCGGGGTCGCGGGGGAGCGGGCGATGGGCGAGGCGATGACCCGCGCGGGCGCCGCGCGAGCCGTCACCACCTCGGGCGCGCTGCTCGACGCCCTGACCGAGCTGACCGTACGCCGGGTCGCGCTGGTCACCCCGTACACGGTCTCGGTGACCCAGGTCCTGGAGGAGTACCTCGCGGAGGCGGGCATCCAGGTCACCGGGCGCTCCTCGCTCGGCCTGGTCCGGCACATCTGGAAGGTCCCGTACCGCGATGTGGTCGCCATGGCCCGCCGCGCGGTCCGTACGGCGGCGCCGGACGCCCTCTTCATCTCCTGCACCAACCTGCCCACCTACGACGTCATCCCCCAGCTGGAAGCGGAACTGCGGATGCCCGTTCTCTCGGCCAACCAGGTGACGATGTGGGCGGCGCTGCGTCACCTGGGTACCCGGGCGGTGGGTCCGTACCAGGCTCTGATCGACGAATCCGCCATGGAGACGTTCGGCCAGGGGCCTGTACCGCCGCCGCCCGTACTACCGGAAGAACAGGAAGGTTGGGCATGACCGCACTCGGTTTCCTCTACCCGGGCCACTCCGCCGAGGACGACTATCCGCGTATCGAGCAACTCCTGGGCAGCGACATCCGGGTCGACCTCGTGCACACCGACATCGGCGAGGACGCCCACCGCGTGGACGCCCTGCGCGAGATGGGCGCCCCCGAACGCCTGGCCGCCGGCTGCGAGGCGCTGCGCCTGTCCGGCGCCGAGGCCGTCGTCTGGGCCTGCACCAGCGGCAGTTTCGTCCACGGCTACGAAGGCGCACAGGAGCAGATCCGCAACCTCGCCCGCGCCGCCGGCCTGCCCGCCTCCTCCACCTCCTTCGCCTTCGCCCACGCGGCCCGGGAGATCGGCGCCCGCCGGGTCGCCGTGGCGGCCACCTACCCCGACGACGTGGCCCGGCTCTTCGTCGACTTCCTCGCGGCGGCCGGCGTGGAGGTCGTCTCCGTACGCGGCGCCGGCATCATCACGGCCGCCGAGGTCGGCACCTGGACCCTCGACGACACCCTCACCCTCGCCCGATCCGCCGACCACCCCGAAGCCCAAGCCCTCCTCCTCCCCGACACCGCCCTCCACACCGCCTCCCACATCCCCACCCTGGAAAAAGAACTCGCCAAGCCCGTCCTCACCGCCAACCAGGTCACAGTCTGGGAAGCCCTGAGGCTGGCCGACCGAAGGGTCAACGCCCCCCGACTGGGCGCCCTGTTCACCAGGGAACCAATCGTCCAGGCATAACCACGGCCCACCCCCGCGCCCTTCGTCTTTGCCTTTCAGGGGCGCGGGGAACTGCGCGACAAGCCCCCACCGGGCGGGCAGCCGAAAACGGGGGGCAGAAGGGGCGCAGCCCCTGGATGGGGGCACCTCCCGCTCGAGCGAAGCCGAGAGTGGGGGAGGGACGGGTAGGGGCGGCGGGGGCGGGAATAACCGGAGCCACCCTCCTGTTACGTCCGGACGCACCCCGACGCCGGACCACAACCACCGCAAGCCCCCAGGAGGAACCCCGTGACCACAGCCGAGATACGAGGCGGAGCCAAGGGCACCGCCCCGGTCCCCCTCTCCGTCCTCGACCTGGTCACCGTAGGCGCCGGCCGCACAGCCACAGACGCCCTCCGCACCAGCGTCACCCTCGCCCGCCAGACCGAACGCCGCGCCTTCCACCGCTACTGGGTGGCGGAACACCACTCGATGCCGGGCGTCGCCTCGTCCTCCCCCGCCGTGATCCTCGCCCACCTGGCCGCCCACACCACCCGCATCCGCCTCGGATCGGGCGGCGTGATGCTCCCCAACCACGCCCCCCTGGTCATCGCGGAGCAGTTCGGCACGCTCGAAGCGATGGCCCCGGGCCGCGTCGACCTGGGCCTCGGCCGAGCCCCCGGCACGGACGGCGCCACAGCCGCCGCCCTCCGCCGCTCGACCCGCCTCCATGAAGGCGCCGACGACTTCCCCGAGCAACTGGCGGAGCTGACCCGCTTCCTGGACGACGACTTCCCCGACGGCCACCCCTACCGCCGTATCCACGCGGTCCCGGGCCCCATCCAGAGCACCTCACCCGGCGGCGTCCAGTCCCCGCACCGCCCGCCGGTCTGGCTCCTCGGCTCCTCCGGCTTCAGCGCCCGCCTGGCCGGCGAACTCGGTCTCCCCTTCGCCTTCGCGCACCACTTCTCCGCGCGGAACACGATCCCGGCCCTCGACCTGTACCGAGAGTCGTTCCGCCCCTCCTCGGCCCTCGACGCCCCGTACGCGCTGATCGGCGTCTCGGCGCTCGCCGCGGACGAGGAGAAGGAGGCCCGCCGCCAGGTCAGGGCCGCCGCGCTGAACATGATCCGCCTGCGCACCGGCCGCCCCGGTCTCGTCCCGACCCCGGAAGAGGCGGAGGCGTACGAATTCAGCGTGGCCGAAGAGGACTTCATCACCTCCTGGAACGCCGACGTCGTGCACGGCACCGTCGACGAGGTCCGCACCCGCCTCGACGACCTCCACAAGCGCACCGGCGCCGACGAGCTGATGCTCACCAGCCACGCCCACAGCCCCGACCTGCGCCTTCGCTCATACGAACTGATCGCGGACGCCTACGACCTCCCGCACATCGAAAGCACTCCTCAGGTCTGAGGCCGGGCCCCGGTGCGGGCCGGGGCCGGGCTCAGGCCTGAGGACAGGCCGCAGCCCCCAGCAGCTCCGCGATCCGCTCCGGCGACACCGCGCGGGAGTACAGCCACCCCTGCCCGGTGTCGCAGCCGAGCCGGCGCAGCCGGGAGGCCTGCGCGTCGGTCTCCACGCCCTCGGCGGTGACGGTCAGCCCGAGCCGGTGGGCGAGCTGGACGAGGGCCTCGACGATGATCTCGTCGGCGGGGTTGGGCTGACCGTCGTCCCCGGCCCCGCTCTCCTGCGGGCGCTCGTACTGGAAGCCCCGGACGAACGCCCCGTCCAGCTTCAGCACCGACACCGGCAGCCGGCTGAGGTACGCCAGGTTGGAGTACCCCGTGCCGAAGTCGTCGATGGCGATGCGTACGCCCATGTCGCTGAGGGCCTTGAGGGCCTGGAGGGGGCGGCCGGCGGAGCCCATGAGCGCGGACTCGGTCAGTTCGAGCTGGAGCAGATGCGGGGCGAGGCCGGTCTCCGAGAGGATCTCGGCGACGTCGGCGACGAGGTCGGAGTCCCAGACCTGGCGGACGGCGACGTTCACGCTGACGAAGATCGGCGCCCGGTCGGGATGGTCGATCTGCCACTGCCGGGCCTGGCGGCAGGCGGTGGCGAGAATGTGTCGTCCGAGCTGGACGATCGAACCGTCCTCCTCGGCCAGTGCGATGAACCGATTCGGCGCCAATACGCCGAACTGCGGATGATGCCAGCGCACCAGCGCCTCGACCCCGCGCACCTCGCCGTCCGCCATGCCCACGAGCGGCTGGTACTCGAGGACGAACTCGCCCCTCCCGATGGCCGCCCGCAGGCTGGAGGAGAGGGCCTGGCGGGTCATCCGGTGGGCGTTGCGCTCCGGGTCGAACAGCGTCCAGCGGGCCTTGCCGTCGGCTTTCGCCCAGTACAGCGTGGTGTCGGCGGCCTGCATCAGCCCCGTCGCCGTGGTGCTCGCGGACTGCCGTTCGACGACGCCGATGGAGGCGGAGACGGACAGCCGCTGACCGGCCAGGTCGAAGGGGATCTGCAGGGCCTTGAGGACGGAATCGGCGAGGTCGGCGAGCTGTTCCGTGCCGGTCGAGTCCTCCACCAGGAGCGCGAACTCGTCGCCGCCCAGTCTGGCCACGAGCGGCGCCCCGGACGCCGGGCCCGTCGTCCGGTGGTGGCCCGCCTCGTCGGCGCACCGGGTGAGCCGTTCGGCGACGGCCGCGAGCAGCCGGTCGCCGATGCGGTGGCCGAGGGTGTCGTTGACGGCCTTGAACCCGTCCAGGTCCAGGTAGACGAGGCCGATGCGGCCGGTGCCGGCCTCGTCGTACGCGTCGCGTTCCAGGGCGGTGGCGAGCTGTTCGAAGAAGAGGGCGCGGTTGGGGAGCCGGGTCACCGGGTCGTGCATCTGCAGGTGACGGAGCCGGTCCTGGAGTTGACGGTGGGCGCTGATGTCGGCGACCGAGAGCAGCACCGCCCGCTCCTCATCGGGCAGGGGTGCCACGGACACCTGTACCCACAAGGAGGTCCCGTCGGGCTGTTTCAGTCGGCGCGTACAGCGCAGCCGGGCGTGCCGGCCGCGCAGTACCTCGCGGTACGCGTGCCAGGTGCGGGTGTCCGTGGCCAGATCCACCAGCTCGGCGGCGACCCGGCCCACCAGCGTCCGCGCGCCCTTTCCGAGCAGTGTCGTCATCGCCTCGTTGGCGGTGACGACCAGCCCGTCCCGGTCGACGACGGCCATGGCGAGCGGCGCGGCGGAGAAGGCCGCAGGGACCGTGGGACTCTCACCCGCCAACTGAACTGACGCATTGACGTGACGTTCTGTAATCGCCGGCCGGACGAGGTCTGCCGCGGGCGCCGGCCCTTGGGACGTTCCGCTCACCGTTCGCTCCCGCAGTGCACTCGTTTTCGTACGGTCTCATTCGTGTCGTCGGAGCGGCCGAACGAAGTACGTAAGGGCGCTCAAGTCGTGTCCGTGCAGGAAAGTGTGCCGATCATAGAGGCTGGCCCCAAGGCCTTCTAGCCACTCTCCAGTCTCTCTGAACAACGACCTGTTCTGACAGATCGTTTCTGCCACGAGCTGAACAGCTTCCCCGCTTCGTCGATCGCTTGTGACGTTCCGTGAGTGTCCGGGGTGTCGTTCGCTGGGGGCCGCCCGACTCCCTCTCATCCTTCCGGTCACCCTTCTGGTGCAGACAAACAGGGCAAAGTGTGACGAACTCCGAAAATCTGGAGGCGGTGTCCCCAAGATCCGCATCCGGAGGTCTCTGTGCAGCGTCCGCTCCTCTGGAAGGAACTCCTCGGTGACCGGGCGCCCAGTCTGCGCAGTACAGCGGCCATGCTCACCTCCCTCACCGCGCTCGCGGCGACCTCTCTGATCGCCGCCCCGTCGGTCGCCGTACCCCTCTCGGAGTCGTGCGCGCTGCGGCGGACCCAGGCGCATCACTCGGAGGGCCTGGACAGCTGGAACGCCGCGTATCCGCGCCCCACCCGCGACCTCGACGCCGTACTGGTGTTCTTGTCTTTCCCCGACGCGGCCCCGCTCACCACTCCGGCCGAGCTGACCGCCGATCACTTTCCGGCCACCAGCGAGTTCTTCGCCCGCGCCTCGTACGGCAAATTCGCCCTCCGTCCGCATCCGCGCCGGCAGTGGCTGGAGATGCCGCGGCCCTCGACGGCGTACGCCATACGCCGTGACTGGAACGCGGAGCACCGGGCCGCCTACCTCAAGGACGCACTCGCGACGGCCGACCGGCATGTCGACTTCTCCCGCTACGACGTCGTGTACTTCGTCGCGGATCCGCACGCGCCCGGCGTCGACTCGGACGCGACGAAGGTGGTGAATCTCGAGACCCCGCTGGAGGTCGACGGCACGGGCCTGCACCGGGTCGTCACCGTGTTCGAGCGGCACCCGCCGGACCGCCTCGTCCTCGCCCACGAGACCGGCCATGTCTTCGACCTGCCCGACCTCTACCACCGCCCCGCCGACGGAAAGGGCGACTGGGACACCCATGTCGGCGACTGGGACCTCATGGGCAGCCAGTTCGCCCTCGCCCCGGATCTCTTCGCCTGGCACAAGTGGAAGCTGGGATGGCTGGAACCGAGACAGGTGGCGTGCGTACGCGGCACCGGGAGCACCCGGCTGACGCTGGAGGCGGTGGGAGCGGGGCCGGTGGCGGGGGACGAGGCCGGGAGCGCGGCGGCGGGGGCGCAGGCATTCGGCGCCGGCCGGGGCATGAAGCTGGCGGTCGTCCGCACCGGCCCCGACAGCGCCCTCGGCATCGAGGCGCGGGGCGCGGTCGGCAACGACGGCTCCGTCTGCACCCAGGGCGTCCTCGTCTACCGCATCCGCAGCGGCGCCGAGTCCGGCGGCGGTCCCATCGAGGTCTTCGACGCCCACCCCCGCACCGAGTCCTGCGGGGAGGAGTCCGTCTACCCGCCGCTCGCGGACGCCCCGGTGGCCGTGGGGGAGAGCTTCACGGTGCCGGGGGAGGCGGTGCGGGTGGCCGTGGAGGGGCGCACGGCGTCGGGGGCGTGGACGGTGCGGATCACGACGGGACGGTAGCCCTCCGGGGTGCTGGAGGATCCGGATCCGGTGACGAAAGAAACCCCCCGCTTCCGCGAGGGGCTTCTTTCGTGTCGTGCGCCGCCAGGGACTCGAACCCCGGACCCGCTGATTAAGAGTCAGCTGCTCTAACCAACTGAGCTAGCGGCGCCTGCTGACGTCGTAGACCTTAGCATCCTGATCGGCGGGAGGAAAAATCGATACCCGCACGGTCGCGGAGGTATGCGCGCGGGCCGCCCGCACGGCCGCCCAGAGCAGAACCTCGGGCCCCGGAAGCCACGGCCGCCGGGTGTCGGGCGCGACGAGCCAACGTGATCCGGGCCGGCTGGAGCCACTGTTCTCGGCGGTGTCACCGAGGTCACCGCTGTCATCGGTGCCGTTCATGGCCGGGACGGTGACGGTGTCACCGGCGCCGTGACAGAGGAGGGGCGGGACGGCGCCGGTCCGGCCGGGCGAGCCCCACTCCTCCCACTCCAGGAGCGTGGGCAGCCGGTGGGCGGCGCCGGGCGAGGCGAACAGCAGCATCCGCCCGCGGTACACGGCCACCGGTCCGGAGCCGGGCCCCTCGTCCCATAACCGGTCGAGCATCCGCCGCCCGAAGAGCGCCGGCACGCTGACGACGTCGAACGCCGTCCCGCACGGCAACACCACCGGCGCGGCCGACCGCTCCTCCCACAACGCCAACGCACTCCGCGGATACGTTCCTGCCGAGGCCAGCCAAGCCGCCCCCTCCGCCGTGACCCCCGCGACATCGCCCCGGTCATGCGGATACCGCCCCGAACCAACTCCACCGCTCATGCACCTAGATCTACCGCCCGTAACCATCCGACCCCTCATGGTTGCCGGAAACGGGTACGGGAGGTGGGCAAGTGGGGTATCTTGCCCAATCGGCATATGCCAGACGGTGTTTCGCGGCGAGGGGGCGGAGCCGCGTGCTGCTGTTCCGGTTGCTTCAGCCGTCTCAGCCGTCTCGGCCGCGGGTGGCCGTGCCGCCGGAGCGCCGGCCCACCCAAGCGGCGGTGCCGCCGACTGCCGAGCTGACCAAGCCGGCCCGGCCACCCCCACCGCGGGCAATCGTGCCGCTGGGGCGGCACGGGTGGGCGCGGCGGCACCCGGCAAGCGCCGGTGAGCGAAACCCGCCCCGGCTGCGCCACAGCGGCGGCGCCCCGCCAGGGCCGGTGCGCGAAGCCCGCCATGGTCCGGCCGCACCGACGGCACGCAGCGACCGCCGGTGCGTGAAGCCCCGCCCGGCGCAGCCGCAGACGCGGCGCCCCGCCAGGGCCGGTGCGCGAAACCTGCCCCGGTTCGGCGCACCGACGGCACGCAGCGACCGCTGGTGCGTGAAGCCCCGCCCGGCGCAGCCGCAGACGCGGCGCCCCGCCAGGGCCGGTGCGCGAAGCCCGCCATGGTCCGGCCGCACCGACGGCACGCAGCGACCGCCGGTGCGTGAAGCCCCGCCCGGCGCAGCCGCAGACGCGGCACCTTACGAGCGCCGGTAGGCGAAATCCGCCCCGCGAAGCCCAGCAGACGCTCACGCACAACCCAGTTCGCGGAGCCCCCACCGGTCAGATGGACTCCGGTCCACTCACGTCACGCCCCAGCATCAGGTCCCGTCCGAACTCGACCATCTTCTTCGCGTAGTCCTCGGTCCACTCGGCCCGCTCCGCGATGTCCGCCGAGGTGAGCCGGTCGAAGCGTCGGGGATCGGCGAGCTGGGCCGCCGCGATGGCCTGGAACTCCACGGCGCGGTCCGCCGCAGCCCGGAACGCCTGGGCCAGCTCCGTGGCCCGGGAGAGCAGCGCCCGTGGATCGTCGATCGACTCCAGATCGAAGAAGTGCTCGGGATCGCCGGCCGCCTCCGCCGGCTCGAAGAGCAGGGGCGCGGGGCGTAGCCGCGATTCGTTCCGGCGCGGCGTGGGCTCCGCCATGTCTTCTCCTCCTCGTACGACGGTTCTGTGGCCGGTCCCCGGGGACGTCCCCGGGAGGAGGGCCACCGTCCATTGTCGCGTGACCGCGCAAGTGGGCATCGAGCCCGCTCCCGGCCCCCTACGCCGGTACCCGCACAACCACGCCCCCCCAAGGCGCCACGGCGCAGCCCTACCCCCTCCACACCACCCGATGCTCCGCCAGCTCCGCCAGCACCGCGTGGTTCGCCTCCCAGCCGTCCGGGAACTTCGCGGTCGCCCCCAGCTGCACCGGTTCCGTCGAGGGATGGTCGTCGAGGAGGTCGGTCACCCCGGCCCGGCACACCACGATGCACGCGTGCCGGTGCCGGGAGGCGAGGACGCACAGGCGCCCGGTCTCCAGATGGAAGGCCGTCGCGTCCGGCCGCCCGGACAGCGGATGCAGGACGACCGTGACGTCGTACTCCCGCCCCTGGAGCCGGTTCGCCGTGTCCACGACCACGTCCGCCACCCCCAGCTCCGCCAGCGCGGAGCGCACCGCGGCGGCCTGGTCGCGGTGGGCGGTACCGACGGCGATCCGGTCGGCGGTCAGCGGCACGGGTTCCTCGGACTGCTCGGAGGTCGCCGCACCGCCCCGGTCGAGGAGCCGCCGTACGACCCGCGCGACGGCCCGTACCGCCTCGGGGTCGGTGCGGGGCGTGTGCCGGGCCGGCAGCTCCAGCAGTCCCCACCCCGACTCGGCCGCCTCGTCGATGACGCGGTCGGGACCGGTGCCGTCCGACGGCACCGCGAACCCGAGCCGCCGGTCCCCGTGCCCCGTACCGCTGCGAAAGGGGGTGAAGGGATAGAACGCGTCGGAGACCAGGGGCGCCGCCGACGCCGGGAGCCGCCACGACACGGGCAGCCGGTGCTGCGGCAGCTCGGGGTTGTGGGCCAGCAGCGTCGTCACCGCCGAGGCCGACGGGTCGTACGACAGCCCGGCCCACTGCTCGCTGCCCACGATCGCGAACGGGTCCAGCTGCCCGGGGTCACCCACGAACAGCGCCCGCTCGAACAGCCCCGCCACGGCCAGCAGCGCGTCCGACCGCATCTGGTACGCCTCGTCGACGATCGCGTGGCGCCACGGCTCGACCCCCTTGACGTGCGCCCACTTCGCGGCCGTGGAGATCACGACGTCGAGCCCCGCCAGATCGCCCGCCTTCGTCGACTTCCGTACGTTCGACAGGCCGTCCAGCGCCTTGTCGTACGGGTCGCTGTCGCTGCTGTGCAGCCGGCCGACCGGGAGGTCGGGGTCCTTCTCCGTGAGCCGGATCACCAGGTCGTCGACCTGCGCGTTCGTCTGCGCGATGACCATCAACGGGCGCCCGGCGGAGGCCAGTTCGAGTGCGGCGCGGACGACGAGCGTGGACTTCCCGGCGCCGGGCGGCGAGTCGACGACGACGCCGCGGGCCTCGCCGCGCAGCGTGTCCCGCAGGATCGCGTCGGTGGCGCGGCCTGCGGCCGCCCCCGGGTCGAGTACGGCCTCGGCGCCGGTCACAGGACATCCTCCTCGGTCACCGGGTCCGGCAGCGGTACGGCGTCGGGCTCACCCGGCGGCCCGCCGTGCGTCCACGGTGTGTCCTCGGGGTCCGGCAGCTTCGCCCCGCCCCGCTGGTCGTGCTCGAAGAGGGTGAAGCAGAGCAGATCCCCCTTCTCGGGCACGGAGCCCGCCTCCGGCTCCTTCCCCCGCCCCATCTTGTCCATGATCCGCAGCACCACGAGGACACCGCCGTCCCCGTCCGGGCCCTCGCCCTCGTACCCCACGAACTCCGCCGCCTGCGGCTTCCCGCCCAGCGAGCGGTACACCTTCGCCCGCTCCCCGAGATGCGGCCGGTCCCGCGTCCGTACGGTGACCAGGGGCCGCGGGCTGGGCCGCTTGCCCTCGCTGTAGGCCATGACGACGTCCGCGACCTCCCCGGCGAACGCCTCCCCGGCCAGCCGCCGCCCGGCCATGACGAGCGGGTCGTCGAGGGCTTCCTGGGCGTCGAGGCGGGCCTGTTCCCGCTCTCGCGCGGCCAGCTTGTTCGCGGCGGTGACCGCGTCGTCGAGGCGGGGCTGCGGGGGCTCCCCGGCGACGATCCGGTCCCGGTGGCCGGTGAACGACCAGCGGTCGCGGGTCCACCGGTCGGCCGCGCGGGCGCCCTCCGGCAGGGCGCGCAGCAGGTCGAGACCGTGCCAGACCGCGTCCCAGGTGGGCCGGGTGCGGCTCTCGACGAGGGCGCGGATCTCCCGCTCGGCCGCGGTCAGCGCGCCCAGGCGGTCGTCGGCCTCCAGGCCGTCCTCGGCGGCGGCCAGGGAGAGCCGCGCCCGGTCGTACCGCTCGATGGCCGGGGCCAGCAGCTTGTTGTCGAACGCCGGGTCGGTCGCGGGCCCGGCGGGCGGGCACAGCAACTGGCCGTCGGCGTCCCGCGCCAGCTCGGCCCGCCGCGCCGCCGCCTCGCCCGGTTCCCCCTCCGGGGGGTCGATCCAGGCGAGCAGCGACCCCAGATGCTGGTCCTCCACCCCGGACTGCCCGGTCGCCCAGTGCCGCGACAGCAGATCGGTGAGCGCCAGCAGCAGCGCGGAGCCCGGCACCCGGGCCCGCTCCCCGAAGTGCGTCAGCCACCGCCCGAGCAACGGCACGCGCGGCGGCGCCGGATGGGGCGCCTCCGGGTCCTGCTCGGCGGTGCGCCGGAACCGCATGGAGCGCCCGAGAAGCCGTACCAGGTCGATGCCCGTCCGGCTGGGCAGGATCAACTGCGGGGCGTCCGCGCACAGTTCGACCTCGACCTTGACGCGTTTGCCGGTCTCGGGGTCGGTCTCATTGCGCTCGGCCGTCTCCACGACGTCGGCGTACCCGTCCAGGTACGGCAGGACGATGTCCGCCAGCTCGGCCAGGAACGCGAACCGCAGGTCACGGTCGCGGGGCTGCGGCACGACCAGCAGCCGGGGCGCGTCCCGGTCGGTGCCGACGAGCGCCCCGAGCGGAGCCCCCGCCTCACCGGCGGTGATGAGCGGCACGAGGACGAGAGGGTGGTCCGAGAGATGCCGGTGGCGGACGGTGGCGGCGGGCTGGGCGCGGCCCGTACTGACGGCTTCGAACCGGGCGAGAGTGGCGATCAGCGACACGGAACCCCCTCCGGAACCGGAACCCCCTCCGGAACCGGAACCCCCTCCGGAACCGGAACCCCCTCCGGGACCGGAGCCCCGTCCGGGACCGGAGCCCCGTCC
>NZ_JAEMUX010000124.1 GCF_016598475.1 Streptomyces adelaidensis | reverse complement strand
CGTGCTTGGCCTGCCGGGTCTGCTCCCACGCCTTGTCCTTCAGGGTGACGGCCTCGCCGTTGGTCCCGGGCGGCCGTGCTCGACCTGGAAGTCGGCCGCGAGGTCGCGTCGGCGGGCCTCGGTGGCGGCCTCACGCTTCGACCAGGTCTTCGCCAGGCGCTCGTCGGCGCTGACAATCTCACGGACGGGACGTTTGTCGACACCCCTGTGCCAGCCGGTGTTCAGGCCTCGACACCACCGAGCCAATGCGCTTCGAGGTCTTGGACCTTGTTACTGACCGCGACGTGGGTGTGCAGGTGCGGGTCGGAGGAGCGCGTGGCGCGGTGGATGAACATGCCCGCGATCAAGCCTCCAGGTGGTGCGTGGGTGTCTCTGAACCCCAGCCATACCGTCGGGGACAACGCCGTCCTGATGGACCGCTTCGACGTCGAAGTGGTCTTCTGCGCTCCGTCGGTGGCCGACCAGGTCGAGCAGATGAAGGAGCGGCTGCCAGGCGTCCGGAGGTGGGTCGTGCTCGGAGCCGGCGCGATAGCCGGGGACCCGGTGCTGGTGGACTGGGTCAGTTCCCAACCGGCCACGAAGCTCGACCTCCCCCCCCATGGCGTGGACGATGTCGTGGCCGTCTATCCCACGGTGGGCACCACCGGGTCGCCCAAGGGTGTGATGAACACCCGCCGCATCTCCCGCCCGATCCCTGGGTGGATGGAGGCGCCCTGAGCCTGTGGATCAAAGGAGCGTGGGTCCATGGGTCGCTGGCCCGCTGGTGCCCTTACTGTGTGCGTGCGAACGGCCGGCGTTGGCCTCTGCGTTGGAAGCTGCCCTGGTCGTTCGCGTGTGTGAAGCACCGTGTGTTTCTGGTGAGTGAGTGCCAGGCCTGTCACTCGTCGAGGCCGTGAGCAGACCGACCGGGCACCGGCCGGCGCGTTGTAGCAGATGCTGCATGGGGTGGTTCGAGACGTTGGCCGAGGTGAACAGCTTCGCGGTGGTGCATGCGGTCTCGGTGGCTGTGAGGAGATGTGCTCCCACGCCTCGTCGGCGGGCACTGGGGGCGACCATCAGCATGGTGACGAAGCCCTGCTCGAAGAAGCTGTACTCCAACACGCTGTAGCCCAACGGCCCGGAAGCGTCCTGAGTCATCAGGACCACGCTGTGTTCGCACCAGCGCCGGATGCCGGCCCGTCGTCCCTGGTCGCCTGCTGCCGCGACGGAATCGATCTTGGTCAACGCCGCCCAGTCCGATGTATCCGCGCCGCCCACTTGCAGCCCGCTGAGGTTCTCGGCATCCATGGGGTGCATCGTGGCAGCGTATGGGTGGTTGGTGCTCTCCTATTCGGTTCGGCGGTATCGGCGCCGAGCCTCCGCAAAAATACGTTGGTGGACCACGGCGACCGTTGCTAATCTCCCGGAGGCCGTGCGAGAGAACGAGGAGGTGGTACCCGTGAACGCAGTATCGACATGGGTGCTCCCCTCCGGGGTCACGGTCGGGCGGTAGGTCGTCCGGGAGCGCCGTTCGAGAGCTCTCCCGAAAGGCACGACCATGCATTTCACTTCTGAACAGCGCCTCGACGACGGCGTCCTCGAGCGCGAATTCACCCTCGGCGAGATCCCGGGCACCCTGTGGACATCTGAATCCGCCGCACCGGCCCCGCTGGTCCTGATGGCTCACAACAACGGCCTGCCCAAGGCGGAACCCCGGCTGGTGGCCCGGGCCCGGTACACCGCGGCGCGCGGCTACGCGGTGGCCACCATCGACGCCGCCGGGTGCGGTGACCGGCCCCGTTCCGCCGCCGACGAGCAGGCTCGTGCCGACCTCCGGCGGGCGATGCAGGCCGGCGAGCCGGTCGACGAGATCTTCGAGTCCTTCATCGGCCCGCTGGTCGAAAACGCGGTCCCGGAATGGCAGACCGCTCTGGACGCCCTCCTCGAGCTGCCCGAGATCGGCGGGCCGGTCGGGTACTCCGGGGGGTGGACCGCCCTCGGCATTCGGCTGGCGGTGGTCGAGCCGCGCATCGCGGCCGCAGGCTTCTTCGCCGGGGGGTACGTGCCCCGTGCCCAGCGCGAGGAGGCCCGGCAGGTCACCCTTCCGCTGTTGTTCCTGCTGCAGTGGGACGACGAAGGGAACCCCCGTCGGCGGGCCCTGGACCTGTTCGACGCCTTTGGCAGCAAGGAGAAGACGCTGCACGCCAACCTGGGAGGGCACACCGGCACCCCGTGGTTCGAGCTGGAGGACGGGTGCCGGTTCTTGGACCGACACCTGAAGTGAGGCCGGGCCGTCTGGCGGGCAGCAGAGGGTAGGCGGGTCGGCCAGGATGCCGTCATCGAGGACAGGTCCCGCCCCTCCTCGATGGCGGTGGCCGGCAGATGCACAACCGCCCCGATCGCGGCGGTACCGGCCCTCGGCGGTACCGGCCCACCAGCGCCCGGGCCGGGCCCGAGGTCGGCGGCCGGCAGTAGGTACGCATCGCGGCGTTCAGCATCCCGTCAGGGTCGTCGCTGGGCTCGGTGGTCCGGCTGACCTCGGTGAACAGGACCTCGATGGCGGCGCGGAAAGGCAAGGTTGACCGGCCTGGTCCTCGATCCTCGGGCATATCGCCGGACCGTTCGCCTCGCCTGCGAGGCACCCCCGTGGTGCGATGGAACGGGGGTGGGAAGGAGAGAGTGATGATCCCACCAGCAGCGGAGCGCAAGAGTGGAGTGGCTCCGGTATCAGTCCGCCCGCTGGGTGAGTCGGACCTGGATCGGGCCGATGAGATCTGCAGGATGGCCTTCGGGACGTTCCTCGGGGTCCCCGAGCCTTTCGGGACCGTCGACTACGTCCGCACCCGCTGGGCGGCAGATCCGCGGGCGGCGTTCGCGGCGACGGTCGAGGGCGAGTTCGCCGGATCGAACTTCGCCACCAACTGGGGCAGTGTCGGCTATTTCGGCCCGCTGACCGTGCGTCCGGATCTGTGGGACCAGGGCATCGGCAGGCGTCTGATGGAGCCGGTCATGGACTGCTTCGACGCCTGGGGGAACCGCCACCTCGGCCTGTTCACCTTCTCGCACAGTGCCAAGCATCTTGAGCTCTACCGCCGGTACGGGTTCTGGCCCCGATTCCTCACAGCCATCATGAAGAAGCAGGTCGCAGACGGTGCCGCAGTCCCCGGCCGGGTGCTCTACGGCGAACTGCCCGCCGCCGAGCGGCCCGACGCGCTGAGCCTGTGTCGCGCACTGACAGGAGCCGTGTACGAGGGCCTGAGCCTGGAACGCGAGATCGTGGCCGCGCACGCGCAGGGACTCGGTGACACCATCCTGCTCCATGGCGCCGGCTCCGAGCTCGATGGCCTGGCCGTCTGCCACGGCGGAGCCGGGTCGGAGGCCGGCACGGACGTGTGCTTCGTCAAATTCGGCGCCGTACGTCCTGGTCCGGAGGCCGCCGACCGGTTCGAGCGACTGCTCGACGCGTGCGAGCGGCTGGCCGCCGAGCGCGGACTGGGTGAGTTGGATGCCGGAATGAACCTGGGCCGCCCGGATGCCTACCGGCGCATGATCGACCGTGGATTCCGCACTTGGTTGCAGGGCGTGACCATGCACAGGCCCAACGAACCCGGATACAGCCACCCCGACGCGTATGTGATCGACGACTGGCGCTGAGACCACCGCCGCGCTCGGCCGGCCAGGAAGGCCCGGTGCTGTCAGAACGGGTCGGCGATGTCGTCCTGGCCGACGAACGCGGCGCGTCCGTGCCCGGCCGGGCCGCGGATGACGCCGTCCTCGCCGACGAGGCCGGGGACGAACTCCGCGTAGAAGTTGTCCCGGAGGAAGGTGTACGCCAGGCCGCTCGCGCGGATGTGCTGCTCGGTGTGGAAGTGGTCGCGCGCCAGGGTGAAGGTGGCGTCGGGCGCCGCGCCGTAGAAGGAGACGTACACCAGGTGCTGGACGCCTGCCTGTGCGGCGGCGTCCACGAACGTCTTGTGCCGGGCGAGCCGGTCGGCGCTCTCGGGGGCGGAGACCATGAAGAGGGTGCGGGTGCCGGCGAGGGCCTCGCGCACGGCGTCCTGGTCGGCGTAGTCGCCTCGCACCGCCACCGCGCCGGGAAGCCGTGGAGCGCGTGCCGGGTTGCGGGCCAGGAGTTTCTGCGGGACGCCCCGCTCGGCCAGTCGCCGTGCGACGCGCCCGCCGAGTCGGCCGGTGGAGCCGGTGACGGCGGTCGTGGGGACGGATACCTCGGATGCCTGGGACATGTCGTGACTTCTCTTCCTGTGGTGAGGGATGCGCGCTGTCGCCGGACGTCAGGGATCGAGCCCGTCGAGGAGCCGGTCCGCTCCGTGGGGAACGGACAGTGCTCGTGTCCCGAGGTCCGAGGGGGCGTCGGGATGGTCGGGGTTGTCGGGATTGTCGGGGCGGGAACTATGTTCACGGTGCTCACGACGCACGGGTTCCTTTCGGTGCCTAGAGCCCGGCCGACAGGACGCACAGGACGCACAGGACGCGCAGGTCGACCGGTCGACCGGTCGGCAGGGGCTGCGACGAAGGTCCGCAGGGTCGGGGCGAAGCCGTGGCACCAAGCGCGGTAGGCGTCGAAGACACACGTCAGACCGGCGCTGTCTCCCGTCCTCGCCACGTGCCGTCCTTTCCGGTTTCTGTCAAGGAGACGTCCGTTTCCACAGCGGCATGACCAACGTACGAAGGACGCAGGGAGGAAGCCGGATAAACTTGTGACTGATGATGGCCAAAAGCCGACAGGATTCCTCGCGCGACATCCCGGAGATCCCGTTCGCCGCGCCCGCGGGCACTCCCGCCAGTGTCGAGGTCATGTCGCTGGCCGAGCTACGGCGGCGCGTCTGCGAGCACACCCTGACCCGGCCCCAGCGCCCGGACTTCCATCATCTGCTCACGCTCACCACGGGCGACCTGTGGCACGTCGTCGACTTCAACGGCTATGCCCTGCGGCCGGGCTCCTGGCTGTGGGTGCGCCCGGGGCAGGTGCAGCAGTGGGGCGACCTCACCAGGGCCGAGGGCATCTGATCCTCTTCCAGCAGGACGTGCTGGACCCGCTCACGGCGACGGCCGCCCGTGTCGACGATCCGCACGCACCGGTGGTCACCACCCCCGTCGCCGCCGACGCCGAGGCGGTGACCATGGCCGCGGCACACCTGAGCCGCGAGTTCCAGTCGCTCGGTCACCTGCCTCTTGAAGTGCACATCGCAGCCCTGCGCCACCTCCTCGCCGTCCTCCTGCTGCGACTGGCCCATCTCACCGTCCCCGTCGGCAGCCCCGCTCCGGAGCCGGACGAGACCTACCTGCGGTTCCGAAACGCGGTCGAACGGCACTTCACCGCCACCCGACGGGTGGAGGACTACGCCCACATGCTCGGCTATTCGGGGCGCACCCTCGCCCGGGCGACCCTGGCGGGCGCCGGGCTCAGCGCGAAGGAGTTCATCGACCGCCGGGTCGTGCTGGAAGCGAAGCGTCTGCTGGCACACGGCGACAAGACCGCCGCCCAGATCTCGGACCGCCTCGGCTTCGTCACGCCCTCCCAGTTCAGCAAGTACTTCACGCAACGCACCGGCCGTTCCCCGATCGACTTTCGCAACGGGGTCCGGGGACGCGCCGAGGGCCCCGGACCGTCGGCGGCCCCCGGCCAGAGGTAAAGGCACCGCGCACAGACGACTGTTCGAGGGCGAGCGCCTCGCTGCTCCGCCCGGCTCACCCTGCCGGCGGGCCTCGAGCTGACGGACGCCGCCGATCTGCCCGATCTGCCGCCATCCGGCCTGACGGCCTATCAGGCGGTGGTGCGCCGTCTCCACGTCGCCGCGGAGGACACCGTCCTCGTCACCGGTGGTGCCGGGGGAGTAGGCGGCTTCCCGGGTCCAACTGGCAGCACTGACCGGAGCGCGGGTGCTTTCCACCGCGTCCGCCCACCACGGTGGATGAAGTCGCGGTCGGTGAACGGCCCACCCGAGTCCAGGGTCTCCGGTACGGAGAGTGCCACGGCGAGCGACACCGCGCTACGGAAGCCGGCGAACCCACTGACGACACGCGCCCGGTGACTGATCCTCCGCAGCCGCTGCTGCGGTCGACGGTCGATCAGGCGGATGAGGTAGGCGGAGGAGAACAGGAACGCGAGCCGGACCACGACCAGCACCACGCTGATCACGGGCGGCGACCAGCCCACCCTCGCGGCCCGCTACACCGGCCCGCGAGCGCAGAGGGAGTCCCAGCCGGTCGGCGGCTGAATCTTTCCGCCGCCTCGCCTGCGGTCCGCCCGCCTGCCGGGGCCGGGTTCCCGGCCTGCGGGCCACATCGCCCCGGGCCGGGGCCCAAGCGCCGGGTTCGGGCAGCGATGCCCCGCACCAAGGGGGCTCCGGCGGGGCGGGCGCCCGAATGGCCCGAGGCGCGGGACACGGGCGACCTCCTGCGCCGGCCACCCACACACCCGTAGCTCGTACCGGCACGTGAAGCACTGCGGGGGCGCGTGGCGCACCTGACGTACGCCCTTCTGCCGCCGTACGCCCGCGAGTCGTACGGCAGACCGGGCGCCGGACCGGCCGTGGTCACCCGGCGCCTGCGACTCACCGGCACCTTGCCGCGCTGTGTTCCCGCACGTCTACGCCGGCAACTCCCGCGCAAACGTGTACTGCGCGCCCTGTCACTGCTCCGCCCCGGCTCGCGCCCGGCCCCGTACAAAGTCAGGAGATGGGTCGCCATACTGGACGGGCCAGGGGAGGGCGGTCCGTACGGACGGGGGCGATCGTTGGCGATGGCGGACACCAGGCTGATCCAGGGCCGGTATCGGCTGCTCGATCTGATCGGGCGCGGGGGGGTGGGAGAGGTCTGGCGCGCGAAGGACGAGTCACTGGGCCGGCACGTCGCGGTCAAATGCCTCAAGCCCATCAACACCCAGCCCGACCAGGCGTTCACCCGTGTCCTGCGGGAACGCTTCCGGCGTGAGGCGCGCGTCGCGGCCGCCCTCCAGCACCGGGGGGTGACCGTCGTCCATGACTTCGGCGAGTCCGACGGAGTGCTGTTCCTCGTCATGGAGTTGCTGGAAGGCCGCAACCTCAGCCAGCTCCTGGAGGACAACAAACAGCATCCGCTGCCCGTCCCGGACGTGGTCGAAATAGCCGACCAGGTGGCCTCCGCCCTTGCCTACACCCACCAACAGAGCATCGTGCACCGCGACTTGAAGCCCGCGAACATCATGCGGCTCACCGACGGCACCGTGAAGATCTGCGACTTCGGCATCGCCCGCCTCGGCCGCGACGTCACCTTCACCTCCCGGCTCACCGGCACCGGCATCGCGATGGGCACCCCGCACTACATGTCGCCGGAACAGATCAGCGGCGATCAGGTCGACCAGCGCAGCGACCTGTACTCGTTCGGCTGTGTGCTCTACGAGATCGCCACCGGCGTACCGCCGTTCGACCTCGACGACGCCTGGGCGGTCCTCATGGGCCACCGTGACACGCCACCGCGACCGCCCCGCAGCCACCGCGACGAGGTCCCCGAATACCTCGACCGGATCATCCTGGACCTGCTGGCCAAACAGCCCGAGGAACGACCGCACGACGCCCGCGAACTGGGCCGCCGGGTCGACGAAGGACGACGCACGACGACCGGCGCCGCGCCGGCACCGGCCCATGCCCCCGCTCCCGCCCTTGCCCCCGCTCCCGCCCACGCGCCCACCGCCGTCTCGCACCCGATGGCGTCCGAGGCCGTGCCCGGCGTGCCGGGCGTGCCCAGGGCCCGCACGCGTCCCGAGCGGCCGCCGTCGCGCGAGCACCGCCTGCCCTCCTGGACCCGGGGCATGACCACCGGCCACAAGGCGACCGGCGCCGGACTGAGCCTCACCCCGCCGGACGCCTCCGCCGGCCTCACCGGCGAGTGGATCGCCCGTCCCACGACCGGCCGCGTCGAGGACCTCGTACGCACCGAACGCCCCATCCCGCCGCCGGAGTTGATCGCCACCCTGGCCGGGCGGCACAACGCGGGCCTGAGCCTGGGCCGCCTCGGCCGCTGGACGGAGGCCGGCGAGGTCCACCGCGCGGTCGCCGCCGAACGCGAACACGCCCTCGGCCCCGAGCACCCCGACACCCTGTCCAGCCGCTACGAGGTCGGCTTCACGCTCAGCCGCACCGACCGCCCCGCCGACGCGCTCCGCGAGTTCGCCCACGTCGCCCACACCCGGGAGCGCCTCCTCGGCCCCGAACACCCCGAGACCCTCGCCGCCCGGCAGGAAATGGCGTACGTACTGGGACAGTTGGGCCGCCACTTCGAGGCACACCAGGCATACATGTCCGTCCTCGCCGCCCGCGAACGCACGGCGGGCCCCGACCACCCGGACACCCTGCGCTGCCGCCACAACCTGGCCTTCAACCTCAGCAGGCTCGGCCGACTGGAGGACGCGTACCGCATGGCGAGCGAGGTCGCCGCCGCGCGCGCCCGGGTGCTCGGCGCCAACCATCCGGACACCCTCGTCACACGATGCGAAGTCGCATACGGGCTCGGTCAGTTGGGCCGCTGGCCCGAGGCGCTCCAGACCTACCAGGAGGTCGCCGAGTCCCGCGCCCAAGCCCTCGGCCCCGACCACCCCGACACGCTCGCCGCCCGCTACGAGGTCGGCATCAGTCTCGGCCGGCTCGGCCGCAGCACCGACGCCCTGACCCTCTACCGCGCCCTGGTCGAGGACCGCACCCGCGTCCACGGCCCCGCGCACTCCGAGACCCTCCGCGCCCGCCACGGCCTCGGCGTCAACCTCGGGCGCCTCAGCCGCTGGGAGGAGGCCCTCGCCGAGTCCCGCGACGTGTGCGCCCTGCGCGAGCGCGTCCTCGGCCCGGACCACCCCGACACCCTCGTCAGCCGCCGCGAGGTCGCCGTCGGCCTCGGCTGGCTCGGCCGCTGGGCCGACGCCCTCACCGAGTACCGGAGCGTCGCCGACGCCCGCGAACGCGTCCTCGGCGCAGACCACCCCGACGCCCTGGCCAGCCGCAACGACGAGGCCCACTGCCTGGAACAGCTCGGCCGTGGCCAGGAGGCGGTGGAGCTGTACCGGCGGGTGGCGGCGTTACGGCAGCAGCGGGCGACCGGCGGCCCCTGAGCCCTCGGCCCCATGGCCCGGGGGCGTTGATCCACCTGGCACGCACCCCTGGCCGACCCCGATCAGCGCGTGTTACGAAGAGCCATGCCTGCCACCCCCGTATCCGAACCACAGCCCGGACGCCCCCTGCGCCCCGGACCCGGGCCGCACGACTCGTACGACGCCGTGATCGTCGGTGGCGGCCACAACGGCCTGGTCGCCGCCGCCTACCTCGCCCGCGCCGGGCGCTCCGTGCTCGTGCTGGAACGGCTGGACCACACCGGCGGCGCCGCCGTGTCCACCCGGCCCTTCGCCGGTGTCGACGCCCGGCTGTCCCGCTACTCGTACCTGGTCAGCCTGCTGCCCCGGAAGATCGTGCGGGACCTCGACCTGGACTTCCGCGTCCGTGGCCGCACCATCTCCTCGTACACCCCCGTCGAACGCGACGGACACCCCACCGGCCTGCTCGTCGGCGGCGGCGAGCGCCGCACCCGCGAGGCGTTCGCCCGCCTGACCGGCAGCGACCGCGAGTACGCGGCCTGGCAGCGCTTCTACGGGATGACGGGCCGCGTCGCCGAACGGGTGTTCCCGACCCTCATCGAGCCCCTGCCGACCCGGGACGAACTGCGCCACCGGATCGACGACGAGGAGGCGTGGCGGACCCTCTTCGAGGAACCCATCGGCAGGGCCGTCGAGTCGGTGTTCACCGACGACCTGGTCCGTGGAGTCGTCCTCACCGACGCCCTGATCGGCACGTTCGCCGACGCCCACGATCCCTCCCTCCGGCAGAACCGCTGCTTCCTCTACCACGTCATCGGCGGTGGCACGGGCTCCTGGGACGTGCCCGTCGGCGGCATGGGGGCGCTCACGGACGCCCTCGCCGGAGCCGCGCGTGAGGCCGGTGCCGTGATCGCCACGGGTCACGAGGCGCGGCGGATCGCCACGGACGGCAGGTCCGCCGAGATCACCTACCGGACGGCGGACACCGAGGGCACCGTCGCAGCCCGGCACGTCCTGGTGAACGCCTCACCGAGGGAACTGGCCGCCCTCACCGGCGACGAACCGCCCACCCCCGCCGAGGGCGCCCAGCTCAAGGTCAACATGCTGCTCAAGCGGCTCCCGAGACTCCGCGACGAGAGCGTCGACCCGCACGAGGCGTTCGCCGGGACCTTCCACATCGCCGAGGGATACGACCAACTGGCCGCCGCCTACACACAGGCCGCCTCCGGCGCGCTGCCCGACGCACCGCCCTCCGAGATCTACTGCCACTCCCTCACCGACCCGACCATCCTCGGCCCCGACCTGGTCGAACAGGGCTACCAGACGCTCACCCTGTTCGGCCTGCACGCACCCGCGCGACTGTTCGAGTCCGACAATGACGCCGTACGCGAGGAACTCCTCAAGTCCACCCTCGCCCAGCTCGACACCCACCTCGCCGAGCCGCTCGCCGACTGCCTGGCCACCGACGCCGACGGCCGCCCCTGCGTCGAGGCCAGAACCCCCCTCGACCTCGATCACGACCTGGGCCTCCCCGGCGGCAACATCTTCCACCGCGACCTCACCTGGCCCTACGCCCAGGAGGACACCGGCCGTTGGGGCGTCGAGACCCGCCACCCCAACATCCTCCTGTGCGGCGCGGGCGCGGTGCGCGGCGGAGGCGTGAGCGGCGTCCCCGGGCACAACGCGGCGATGGCGGTGCTGGAGGAACTGGAGGAACTGGAGGAGTAAGCGCCAAGCCACCTGAGGGGCGCGGGGAACCGCGCGACCAGCCACAGCGAACCGCACCCGTCGGCCAACCGCCCAGCCCTCCCCATGAGGCGGGGTATCTTAACAAAAACTGACGGTGCATCAGAAACCCCTTCCCTCGTCCGGAGGACTACGGCATTCTGCGACCCATGCAGACGGAGCTGAGCAACAAACTCGGAGTCCAGTACGCCGTCTTCGGCTTCACGCCGTTCCCCGCCGTCGCCGCTGCCATCAGCCGGGCCGGCGGCTTCGGGGTGCTCGGCGCGGTCCGCTACACGGCCCCCGACGACCTCAAGCGCGACCTCGACTGGATCGAGGCCCACGTCGACGGCAAGCCGTACGGCCTGGACGTCGTCATGCCCGCCAAGAAGGTCGAGGGCGTGACCGAGGCCGACGTCGAGGCGATGATCCCGGAGGGGCACCGGCAGTTCGTCCAGGACACGCTCGCCAAGTACGGCGTGCCCGGCCTCGCCGAGGGCGAGGTCTCCGGCTGGCGCATCACCGGCTGGATGGAGCAGGTCGCCCGCAGCCAGCTCGACGTCGCCTTCGACTACCCGATCCGGCTGCTCGCCAACGCCCTCGGCTCGCCGCCCGCCGACGTCATCGACCGCGCCCACGAACAGGACGTGCTCGTCGCCGCGCTCGCCGGCAGCGCCCGGCACGCCCGCAAGCACGCCGACGCGGGCATCGACATCGTCGTCGCCCAGGGCTACGAGGCCGGCGGCCACACCGGCGAGATCGCCTCCATGGTCCTCACCCCCGAAGTCGTCGACGCCGTCGGCCCGTTGCCCGTCCTCGCCGCCGGCGGCATCGGCAGCGGACAGCAGGTGGCCGCCGCGCTCGCGCTCGGCGCCCAGGGCGTCTGGCTCGGCTCACTCTGGCTGACCACCACCGAGGCCGAACTGCCCTCGCCCCGCCTGATCGAGAAGCTGCTCGCCGCCGGCTCCGGCGACACCGTCCGCTCCCGCGCCCTTACCGGCAAACCCGCACGCCAGCTCCGTACCGAATGGACCGACGCGTGGGACGACCCGGCCGGACCCGGGACCCTCCCCATGCCCCTCCAGGGGCTGCTCGTCGCCGAGGCCGTCTCGCGGATCCAGAAGCACGAGGTGGAGCCGCTCCT
Organism: Streptomyces adelaidensis; assembly: GCF_016598475.1. Taxonomy (GTDB): domain Bacteria; phylum Actinomycetota; class Actinomycetes; order Streptomycetales; family Streptomycetaceae; genus Streptomyces; species Streptomyces adelaidensis. The sequence goes on along the minus strand of NZ_JAEMUX010000124.1, from coordinate 7,279 downwards.
CGGCACGCCGGTCGGGCAGATCGTCGGCCGGATGAACAGCGAACGCAGCGTCCAGGCGGTCTTCGACGACCTCACCCGGGGCTTCGAGAAGGCCGTGGACCACCTCAACCGGATCGCCGGAAGGAGCGAGGGAAAGTGAGCCAAGCCCCCCAGGGTCAACCTCCGCAAGGCCAACCTCCCCAAGGCCAACCTCCCCAGGGCTTCTGGGCCCAGGCCACCGCCGACCCCGATCGCACGGTGCTCATCGCCCCCGACGGGGTGGAGTGGAGCGCCGGGCGCCTGCACGCCGAGGCCAACCGGCTGGTGCACGGACTGCGTGCCGCCGGCCTCGAACGCGGCGACGCCTTCGCGGTCGTCCTGCCCAACGGCGTCGAGTTCTTCACCGCCTACCTCGCCGCCACCCAGGCCGGTTTCTACCTCGTCCCCGTCAACCACCACCTGGTGGGCCCCGAGATCGCCTGGATCGTCGCCGACTCCGGCGCCAAGGTGCTCATCGCGCACGAACGGTTCGCCGACGCGGCCCGGGCCGCCGCCGACGAGGCCGAGCTTCCCAAGAGCCACCGGTACGCGGTCGGCACGGTCGAGGGCTTCCGCCCGTACGCCGAACTCCTCGCCGGACAGCCGGAGTCGACGCCCGGCGACCGCACCCTCGGCTGGGTCATGAACTACACCTCGGGTACCACCGGCCGCCCCCGTGGCATCCGCCGCCCGCTGCCCGGCAAGCTCCCCGAGGAGTCCTATCTGGGCGGCTTCCTCGGCATTTTCGGCATCAAGCCGCACGACGGCAACGTCCACCTGGTGTGCTCGCCGCTCTACCACACGGCCGTTCTGCAGTTCGCGGGCTCGTCCCTGCACATCGGGCACCGGCTCGTCGTCATGGACAAGTGGACGCCCGAGGAGATGCTCCGCGTCATCGACGCCCACCGGTGCACCCACACCCATATGGTGCCCACCCAGTTCCACCGCCTCCTGGCGCTCCCCGAGGAGGTGCGCGCCCGCTACGACGTGTCGTCCATGCGGCACGCCATCCACGGGGCCGCGCCCTGCCCGGACCATGTGAAACGGGCCATGATCGAGTGGTGGGGCGGATGCGTGGAGGAGTACTACGCGGCCAGCGAGGGCGGTGGTGCCTTCGCCACCGCCGAGGACTGGCTGAAGAAGCCCGGCACCGTCGGCAAGGCCTGGCCGATCAGCGAGCTCGCCGTCTTCGACGACGACGGCAACCGGCTGCCGTCCGGCGAACTCGGCACCGTCTACATGAAGATGAGCACCGGCGGCTTCTCGTACCACAAGGACGAGGGCAAGACCCGCAAGAACCGCATCGGCGACTTCTTCACGGTCGGCGACCTCGGTCTCATCGACGAGGACGGCTACCTCTTCCTCCGCGACCGCAAGATCGACCTCATCATCTCCGGCGGCGTCAACATCTACCCCGCCGAGATCGAGTCCGCCCTCCTCGCCCACCCCGCCGTCGCCGACGCCGCCGCCTTCGGCATCCCGCACGACGACTGGGGCGAGGAGGTCAAGGCCGTGGTCGAACCCGCTGCCGGATTCACGGCGGGACCGGCGCTGGCCGAGGAGATCCTCGCCCACTGCACCCGCGTTCTCGCCGGGTACAAGCGCCCGAAGAGCGTCGACTTCACCGAGGCCATGCCCCGCGACCCGAACGGCAAGCTCTACAAGCGGCGGCTGCGGGAGCCGTACTGGGAGGGCCGGGAGCGGACCGTGTGAGCAAGCCGTCGCGCGCGGACCTCAGGGCTTGCGCGCGACCCCGCCCACCGCGATCACCTCGCCGGTGCCGCCGTGGGGCGTCGACGGATCGGGCCGCCAGTCGTTCAGCGGCACGACCCCGGGCGCCAGCAGCTCCAGGCCGTCGAAGAAGCCGGCCAGTTCGGCGGGGCCGCGCAGGTAGTAGGGGACCGCGCCGCTCTCGTTGTAGCGGCGGGTGGCTTCCGCGTTGGCCTCGTTGGTGTCCACGCTGTCGTTGAACGCGAGGAAACTCCCCGAAGGCAGAGCGTCCATCAGGGCGCCCACGATGGCACGCGCCTCGCCGTAGTCGGCGATATGGCCGCTGACCTGCATCAGCGTCAGCGCGACCGGCTGGGAGAGGTCGAGGGTCCTCGCCGCCTCCCGCAACACGGTCGCGGGGTCGTGCAGATCGGAGTCGACATAGTCGGTCGCCCCTTCGGCCGTGCTGGTGAGCAGGGCCCGCGCATGGGTCAGGACCAGCGGATCGTTGTCCACGTAGACGACCCGCGCGTCGGGAGCCACCCGCTGGGCGATCTCGTGCGTGTTGTCCGCCGTCGGCAGACCGGTTCCGATGTCCAGGAACTGGCGGACCCCGGCCTCGCCGGCGAGATACCGCACCGCCCGGCCGAGGAAGGGCCCGGGAGTCGCGGGCGAGATCGGTGATGCCGGGGAACACCGCACGGAAGGCGTCCCCCGCCGCGTGGTCCACCGGGTAGTTGTCCTTGCCGCCCAGCCAGTAGTTCCAGATACGGGCCGAGTGCGGCACCGTCGTATCGATCATGGCGATCGAATCCGTCTCCGGACGTAACGAGTCCTGCGCCACCGAGCGGCCTCCTCATCGTGAACGGTTGCATGCCCCTGGCATACAACGTTAGGGCCGGGGACCGTACACGGGGAGTGTTTCGCACCGCCAAGTGACATGAGGGACAACGGAGTTCGCGATACGCCGTCCGAGCCGCGCCGGCTGTGGGGGGGAAGCGAGACGATGCCACCCGGCCACTTGGCCACCTGGCCACCTGGCCACTCGGTCACCCGGCAACCCCGGACCTTGGGGTGACGCCGTCCCCTTCCGCGGCGGGGCCAAGTGGCTGGCGGGGCAAGGGGGGTCGTCATCTGTCGTCCGGGGCCCCGCCCGGTCGTGGGGGAGGTGACGCCGCCTGGCGACCCGGCCGTTCGGCCATCTGGAGGCCTCGGCCTGCCGGACGCCTTGGCCATCCGGCAGGCCCGGCCCTCGGGCGGTTCCACCTCCTCCGGCCGTCCGGCAACCCCGGACCTCGGGGCCCCGCCACCCTCCGTGGCGGGGCCAAGTGGGCTGCGGGGCAAGGGAGGTCGTTATCTGGGGTCCGGGGGCCCGTGCTGTGGGGGAGGTGACGCCACCCGGCGACCCTGCCATCCGGCAGGCCCGGCCATCTGACCGCCGAACCGCCGAACCGCCGAACCGCCCAACCGCCCCGGCAGTCGGGGCGGCGCCGCCTCCCTCACCCCCACCGCTCACTGACTCACCCGCACCACCTTCAGCCTCGGCGAGGACACGATGTCCTTCTCGCAGAAGCGGGACCGCACCCACTTCTCCGCCGAGAACAGGCGCGTCTGGTCGAGATGGTGCGGCGAGTTCGGGTTGGAGGACTGTGAGTACGTCAGCAGCGTGCGGGCCACCGGGCAGCGGCCGCCGTCCCAGCCGACCGCCTGGATGTGGCGGATGTTCGCCGCGTTGGGGTCGTTGAGGGCGTACGCGGTGCCGGTCGTCCAAGGCAGCGGAAGGTCGGCGCCGAGCGAGGTGACGACCGGGCCGTAACGCGTCCACCACTGGGTGCGGGTGACCGGGGCGCCGTCCTTCACACCGACGGTGACCGTCCGCTTCGTCATCCGCTCCGGCTCGCCGTCCACGAGATACGTCGTCGGATCGGCCGGGTCCAGCGTCAGCTGATGGACGTTCATGGGGACGCCGGTCGCGACGGTGTGGCTCCAGGCGACCTTCGCGTTGAACCCGATCTGAGTGATCGGCGAACCCAGCAGCGCACCGCGGGAGACGTTCAGCTCGCCCGGGATCGTCTGCTGCGCCTGCCAGAAGCGGCGGCCGCCGGCCCACGGGTAGTGGGGGTTGCCCAGCAGGAGACCGCTGCCGTTCGCCGTGGTGTCACCTCGGAAGGCGACCGCGTTCGAACCCATGTCCGCGTCCGTGGCGGAGAACAGCTCGCTCGCGGCCCGGGCGGCGGCCTTCGCGTCCGGCGCGGCGGCCGCGGTGCCGGACGCGGGCGGCCGCGCGGTGGTGATCGCGTCCACGAGCCGCCCCTCCCCGCCCAGCACGCCGAGGGCGTACGCGCGGGAGAACACGTCGAGCGTGGTGACGGGCCGCACCCAGGCGGCGCCCTGGCACGCGGGGTCGTTGATCCGGTTCTGCTTCAGCCAGGCGTTGTAGCCGGCCGCCCAGCCCCGCATCAGGTCCTTGACCGCGCGGCTCGGCCCCTGTGGCGCGGGCCGGTCCAGCAGCCGCTCCACGGTGCCGGTGTCCCGGACGCCCTGGAAGTACAGGTCGCTGGTGAGGTTCCTGGTGGCGGAGGAGAGCGAGAAGTCGGGCGCCGCGTCGGGTCCGAAGTACCGGGAGCGCTCGCCGCGCACGGTCAGGAAGCCGTCGGCGAGCACACACCTGGTCGGCGGCCTGCGCCCAACCGGTGCCGAAGCCGAGGTTCGCGTAGTCCTTCGCCACGATGTGCGGAACGCCGTACTCGGTGTAGCGGATCACGGCGGACAGACCACCGTGGGACGGGCTCTGCCCGGGGGATCGGTCGCCGTCGGCGGCGGTCGCCGACGGCAGTACGGCCGAGGCGGTGAGCAGGGCGACGGCCGAGACCACGAGCTGTCTCAGACGGGTGCGCATGGGGCCTCCCAACATCGGTGCAACATCAGTGAGGGAAGGGACGGTTGAGCGTGTCAATACGTATCCGCGTAGTCCATACGTGTGATGGATCTTCCCTCTGATTGACTCGCGCCCCAGTGGTCGAAGTTGAGCCTTTTCGCGCCACGCGTGCCGGATTTCGGTAACACGGGTGGAACGCGGACGGGCGCGCTTGACCCCGCTCGCGCGACGGACCGAGGATCACGTCAGAACCGGTGGACGAAGGAGCGGACAACATGACGGCTGGTCGCAGCGTGACGGTCGACGGGACGCTGCGGCGCAGCGCCCGCCGGACCCCCGCCCGCGTCGCGATCCACTACGGCGAACGGTCCTGGACCTACGCCGAACTGGACGACGCCGTCTCCCGCGCCGCCCGCGCCCTGCGCGACACCGGCCTCGGGCCGGGCGACCGGGTCGGCGCCTACGGCCACAACTCGGACGCCTACCTCATCGCCTTCCTGGGCGCCGCCCGGGCCGGCCTGGTCCATGTGCCGGTCAACCAGAACCTCACCGGTGACGACCTGTCGTACATCCTCGACCAGTCCGGCAGCACACTCGTCCTCACCGATCCGGACCTGGCCGATAACCTCCCCGGCGGCACCCGCACCCTGCCGCTGCGCGACGCGGACGACTCGCTCCTCGCGCGCCTCGCCGACACGGAGCCGTACGACGGCGAGGAGCCCCGCGCCGAGGACCTCGTCCAGCTCCTCTACACCTCGGGGACCACCGCTCTGCCCAAGGGCGCGATGATGACGCACCGTGCCCTGGTCCACGAGTACCTCAGCGCGATCGCCGCCCTGGACCTCCAGACGGGCGACCGGCCCGTGCACTCGCTGCCGCTCTACCACTCCGCGCAGATGCATGTCTTCCTGGTGCCGTATCTCGCGGTCGGCGCCACGAACACCATCCTCGACGCACCGGACGGCGACCGGATCCTCGACCTCGTCGAGGAGGGCCGCGCCGACAGCCTCTTCGCGCCGCCCACGGTGTGGATCGGCCTCGCCAACCGCCCCGACTTCGCGGCCCGCGACCTCAGCGGCCTTCGCAAGGCGTACTACGGGGCGTCGATCATGCCGGTGCCCGTCCTCGAACGGCTCAAGGAGCGGCTGCCCAAGCTCGCCTTCCACAACTGCTTCGGGCAGAGCGAGATCGGTCCCCTGTCCATGGTCCTCGGCCCCCACGAGCACAAGGGCCGTATGGACTCCTGCGGACGTCCCGTCATGTTCGTCGAGGCCAGGGTCGTCGACGAGGCGGGCGAGGAGGTACCCGACGGCACCCCCGGCGAGATCGTCTACCAGTCCCCGCAACTCTGTGAGGGCTACTGGGACAAGCCGGAGGAGACCGCCGAGGCCTTCCGCGACGGCTGGTTCCACTCCGGCGACCTCGCCGTCCGCGACGCCCACGGCTTCTACACCGTCGTCGACCGCCTGAAGGACGTCATCAACTCCGGTGGCGTGCTCATCGCCTCACGCCAGGTCGAGGACGCCCTCTACACCCACGACCGGGTCGCCGAGGTGGCCGTCATCGGCCTGCCCGACGACCACTGGATCGAGGCCGTCACGGCGGTCGTCGTCCGCAGGGGAGAGGCCACGGAGGAGGAACTCATCGCCCACGCCCGCGAGAAGCTCCCCCACTTCAAGGCGCCGAAGAAGATCCTCTTCGTGGACGAACTGCCGCGCAACGCGAGCGGCAAGATCCTCAAGCGGGAGCTGCGGCACCGCTTCGCGGGTGCGTGATCGCCTTGGTCGATCGCTGAACTCTGTTGCGGCGATGGCCCCCGGACATGAGGATCGGCGCCATGCCGATCTTCACCGCCCCCGACGGAACGAGACTCGCCCACCACCTGCGTGGTGAGGGCGCCCCGCTGATCGTCCTCCCCGGCGGTGCCATGCGAGCCTCCGCCTACCTGGGCGACCTGGGCGGCCTCACGGCCCATCGGCGGCTGGTCCTCCTGGATCTGCGGGGCACGGGTGACTCCGAGCCGCCCGCCGACCCGGCGACATACCGCTGCGACCGGCAGATCGACGACGTGGAGGCGCTCCGCGTCCACCTGGGCCTGGAGCGCATGGACCTGCTCGCCCACTCGGCCGGCGGCAACCTCGCCATGCTCTACGCGGCCCGCCACCCGCACCGGGTGTCCCGCCTGGCGCTGATTGCCGCCACCCCCTGGGCGGTGGGCCTGCCGGTGACCGCCGAGGACCGTCTCGCCGCCGCCCGACTCCGCGAGAACGAACCGTGGTTCGCCGAGGCGTACCCGGCCTTCGAGGCGGCTTGGACCGGACGGGGCTCCTTCGACGACGCCATGATGCCCTTCTTCTACGGCCGCTGGGACGCCGCCGCCCGCGCCCACATGGCGGCCGAGGAACACCAGACCAACGACGAGGCGTCCGCCCTCTACGGCTCCACCGGCGCCTACGACCCGCCCACCACCCGAGCGGCCCTCGCGAAACTGGCCGCCCCGGTGCTCGTCCACGCGGGTGAACTCGACACCGGCCCGACCCCCGGCCTCGCCCGCCGCGTCGCCGACCTGTTCCCCGACGCCCGGTTCGCGCTCCAGCCCGGCGGCGGCCACTTCCCGTGGCTGGACGACCCGGAGTGGTTCGTACGGTGCGTCACGGAGTTCCTCGACGACCA
>NZ_JAEMUX010000123.1 GCF_016598475.1 Streptomyces adelaidensis | reverse complement strand
GCCCCACCGGCAGTGAACACGTCGTCGCCATACATCCCCCGACCGTAGCTCCCAAAGCAGCCGGAGTGCCCGTGAATTGATAGCTTTCGCCCAGTCGTGCTTTGCAAGCACCATGGCCAGAGCCCAGGATGCCCCTCCCCGCCACTACAGCCGCCTCACACGGAAAGCGAATTGGCAGGGGCAACCGCGTCGCCCTTCACCACCGCAGCAGCCCAACCTCGCTTGTCGGCGACGGATCGCGGTTGTACCGCTTCCGCGGCGAACCTCCCTGATCCCTTGCGGATGTCGAAGATGAACAGGCCGGCGATCAGCAGCCCCTCTACGATGTCCTGGCACTCAAAGCGTGGGATATGGATATCAGTTCACCGACATCCGCACCCAGGTCATTGGTGGGTGGCAACGCTACCCGTGCCGCGAAGAGCGCCATCTCCGGGTCCTCCGTGGTCGGCTGAAGCGCCAACGCTTCGGTGATGTATCTGGCTGTCTGTTCGGGCGGGCCGTGGGCAAGATCGGCGTGAGGGGCTACACGTGTCAATAGAGGACTCAGGCGCACCAGTCCGTCGCGACACTCGATGAGCCGACGGTAGAACCGCTCGTGCGCACGGGGACGCCGAACACGGCTCCACACGGACGCCACCCCGCGGTTCAGTACGAGATCCGGATACGCGGCGACAAGAGCCGTCCACAGGGGCCTGAGTTCGCCGAACATGCGACGGTGATGCAGGACCGATTTCCAGCACAAGACCATTTGGACGCTGGCCGAGTAGCCAATCCCGATCAGGACGACACTCAACGCCCAGTCAGTCATAGACGAGTTGAAGCTGCGAAACGCATCACCCGATCCGTATTCACCGAAACGCAGGACCGCCCAGATCAACCTGTTGACAGCTGCGATCATCAGCCCGAAGAGACCGGCCACCATGGCCCACAACCCAAGCGCCAAGTGTCGTGATGCCATTCGTGCGCAGCGCAACACCCAAAACTTCGCCGCCACATAAACGTAGATGAAATAGAGATTGCCGATGACGTAGAAGGCGATGATCCCCGGCTGCGCCATGTGCGGTGTGCTCAACGTGTGCGAGCGCATCGATGGGGGCGTTGCCGTCATGCAGGTGATGAGGGAGATCAGAACAACGGCCAGGAGTGCGGTGTTGACTCGTCGTTGCCGCCGGTATTCGGCACTCACGCCCAGGACGGACGAGATGAAGAAGAGGACCAACACATATACGCCGATCATGTGCACCGCATTGTACGCGACCTTGTCCACGCCGACCGCCGTCAGCTCGTCAACCGCGTGGATCATCTGCGGGAAGCTCAGGACTTCGCCGAGGAGTAGCAGCAGCAGACAGGAGACCAAGGTCCGTAACAGTCGATCGTGAGGGGCGCGAACCAAGTCGGCGAATTTCCATATCGACCCAATGATCAACATGATGACCACCGGTTCCTGGGACATCACAGCCATCCAAGGCGGGGGTTCAACGCAGAACGCAGAGACTGGAGGGCCGGGTCCTCGGGTGGGCAGGGCGTGACGTAGTTCATGACCACTGCCCACTCCTGGATGATCGTCGCGACGAGTTCTGCCTCGTACTCGTAGTCCTCCGTGTACGACGTACGCTGCAATCCCTGCTCGGGCAGGGCGCCAGGAAAGTCCGGACCCGGATCGGAGAATGCGTCGACCGGAATCAGATCATTTTCGTGATCGGCAAGTATATGACCCATCTCATGCAAGATGATGTGATCTTGATGCAGGCGGGAGGTCTCTTTCTGGTAGAAGATACTCTCCGTGGCCGACTGGGAAATCCACACTCCGGAAGGTCCAGGAATCGGCAACCCCCAGGGAATTAACCTGATTTCCTTTCCTCGATATTGACCGATCCTTTTGCATAACTCCTGCACATCCAACGGAGGTCGGATGTCGAGGTGACGCAGAAGACGTCGACAATATCGGCGGAGCTGACGTTCCCGTACGGCCACGATACCCTTTCTTATGTTCCTAAGTCGGAATCAGAAGTGCCGTCCTGATCGAGAACATCGATCATCTTGAGCAACTGTTCACGCATCGCCGGGGTCATCATGCCCGCCCTCATCGCGACCTTCCGCACCTCGCGACTGGCCAGGACCTGCCGCAAAAGCGCATCGTCGGACGCTTCTTGTGCCACGAGCTCATGGACGGTGATCGGTGGGGACGCCGGATCTCGACGATCATCGAAGAACTTCGCAAGACCCACAAGGACGCCCACCGTCGGGTTCGTGTGAGATCCGTTGCGGAGCATCGCCAGGTAACTTCGCGACAGGGTGGCCGGGTGGGACGGGTCCGCGGTGACCGCTTTCGCTACTTCGGCGGTCGAGTACTCCCGCTGACGGCCTCGAGGATCTGCCCAACGCGTAGTCGCGAACAGCGCGTTCAAGCGCTCGGCCAACGTACGTTCCTGCTGCCCGTCGTCATCTACTGCCACGCCTCACTCCTGGTGCCGGCTCGGCCCCGTGCGGTCAACTGGATGATACATCGGTCTTCTGTACTACGTATTGGACAGTTCACACGAGTGCACCTTGACCGCCTTCTGGTAGCGCCAATATATTGGCGCCATTGCCAGCAGGTTGGCACTGGAGGGAGGTCTGCGACACCACGTCAGGCCACACCGCCCGGACCACAACACGGCACACCGGCGTGCCTGTGAGCGCCCAAACGACACTGACGACGCTGTTCACACAGCGGACATGGACAGTTCGCGAAGGCATCCAACGTCAGACCTGCCCCGCCTTTTGTCATGTCATGCACCAAAGCCTCGACGGATCCCGCAGTCGGCTCCGCCGGACCCTCTCGCTGCCCCACCCGGCCCCCCGTGCCCATGCCTCAACGTTCCGCGCTGCCTGGGTCGGGCTGCCTGACGCTGCTCGAGAAAGGAGTCTTCCGTGCCCCTCGCACTTCTAGCTCTCGCTGTGGGTGCATTCGGTATCGGCACCACCGAGTTCGTCATCGTAGGTCTGCTGCCAGAAGTGGCGGACGACTTGTCGGTGACCATTCCCAGTGCTGGGATGCTGGTCACCGGGTACGCGCTCGGTGTGGTGGTCGGTGCCCCACTGATGACGGCCGCAGGGACTCGACTGCCGCGCAAGACCATGTTGTTGGTACTCATGGGCGTGTTCATCGTGGGCAATCTGATCTGCGCGCTCGCCCCGGATTACGGCGTGCTGATGGCCGGTCGCCTGGTCGCGGCACTCTGCCACGGTGCGTTCTTCGGCATCGGATCCGTTGTCGCGGTGGATCTGGTAGCCCCTGGTCGTAAGGCAAGCGCCGTCGCGCTGATGTTCACGGGGCTGACCCTCGCCAACGTCCTCGGGGTCCCGCTGGGCACACTGCTGGGACAGCACTTCGGCTGGCGATCCACGTTCTGGGCAGTCACGGCGCTGGGGGCCGCAGGGGCGTTGGGCATCGCTCTACTCGTACCGCGTCAGAGCCCTGCCGCGGGAGCCGGTCTGTGCGGGGAGCTGGCGATGTTCCGGCATCCGCAGGTGTGGCTGGCGATCCTCACGACCACGCTCGGCTTCGCCGGTGTATTCGCCTCTTTCACCTACCTGGTACCAATGATGACCGGTCTCGCGGGCTACTCCGCTTCGGCGGTCTCCTGGCTTCTGGTCTTGTTCGGTCTCGGCCTGACCGCTGGGAACTTCGTCGGTGGCCGGGCCGCCGACCGGGCCGTGATGCCCACGCTCTACTGGGTTTTGGGCTCGCTCGCCACGGTGCTCGTGATCTTCGTCTTCACCTCCCGCAGCCAGGTACCGGCTGCCGTGACCATCGCCGTGTTCGGCGCCGTCGGTTTCGCCACCGTCCCGCCGCTCCAGATGCGCGTGATGCAGAAGGCCCAGAGCGCACCTGCCATGGCGGCAGCGGCAAACATCGCCGCCTTCAATCTCGGGAACGCGCTGGGTGCCTCACTCAGCGGCATTGCCATCGACCACGGACTGGGGTACACAGCGCCGAACTGGATCGGCGCCGCTCTGGCCGCCGCCGGGCTGAGTGTCGCTCTCTTGTCCGGGCGTCTCGACCGACGCCAGGTCGTGCGCGGTACCGCAGAGCAGAACGCGTCGACCGCCGACTCCATTGTCTCGGCTGTCTCAGCCGTCTCAGCATGGAAGCACTCGGTCACCACGTCGCCTCACCCCCAAGATTCCACAGACGCCAAGGGAGGCCGCCAGACATGAGTCCGACACGCGCGTGGCAGGCCATGGCAGGACCCGGCACACACCCCGTGGACACGCTGGTCGAGGAACTCTTCGGATACCTACCGCGAGCCGACCAGCGTCGATGGGCACATGTCTATCTGAGGGGACTCCTGCTCACCGACGGCAAGAAGTCCATGCGGCGGTTGGCCGAGTCAGTGTCCGCCTCACCCACGGCCTGGTATTCGTTACAGCAGTTCATCAACAGCAGCCCATGGGAGTGGGAACCGGCCCGTGACGCACTGACACGGTGGGTCGAGGAGAGGTCGTCCGTGCGGGCCTGGACCCTTACGCCGGTCGTCCTGCCCAAGCGCGGTGGCCACTCCGTGGGCGTGCACCAGCGGTTTGATGCCTCGACCGGTCGGCGGATCAACTGCCAGTTGGGCATCGCGCTTTTCCTGTCATGCCCCGGCGCGAACTTTCCTGTCGGCTGGCGGCTGTTCCTTCCCCAGCAGTGGACCGATGACCCCCAGCTGCGCCGACGCGCCCGCATACCCGAGACAGAAAGCTTCCAGCCGCAGTGGAAGCACATGCTCGACCTAATGGGCAGCATGGCCCCCCGTACCTCCTCGCTGTCCGTGCCCGTGGTGGCCGACATGAGCGACGCGACCGACTTCAGAGACCTGACATCCCAACTGGACAGCACCGGGAGGGACTTCGTTGTCGCCGTCCACCCCCGGCAGTTGTCTGCCAGCGTCTGTGGCGTTCGGGAGCTGACACTCCCCTCCGGTGCACGGATCGGGCACCACGTGAGGGCCGACACCGCGGTCGACGCGCCCACGGGCGTGCCCGCTGCGCGACGGACGTGGAGCCGGCGCATCGCCACGGTCACAGGGGCCGACGGGAGGTTCCGGCAGGCGCAGGTCCTGTCCACCCTCATGCCACAGCAGACCGACGGTGGGCGCCAGGCGTACCGGCTGTTCACCGAACTCGACACTGCGGGGCGGCCCAGCTCACAGGTCTGGCTCACCAACCTCGTGCACCACCGGCTGGACGAGCTACTCGAACTGACCCGCCTCTACATCAGCTCCACCGTCACCGCGGATCTCATGGACGGCCATCATGAGCTGCTGGACTTCGCGGGGCGCTCATTCCCCGCCTGGCACCACCACATGACCATGGCCTCGGCGGCATACACCTACATGCGCCTCGCCCACGCCTTGCACCCGATGGAGCCTCGGCTCGCCGAGCGGCGCAGCGCCTGAACACTGCCGGCCTCGCCGTGTGGCGGTTCCGGCAGCGCGTTCAGCGCCGTACCGCCGTGGAGTCCTCCACCACCGGAGCCGTCACGCTGCCGAGGAGCCGTAGCGCCGCCTCCGACGGTGAGCCGGGCTCGGCCGTGTAAGCGATGAGGCGCTGGCCTGAAGCGCCAGGGATGACGAGGTTCTCGAAACTGAGGTCCATCGCGCCAACCATCGGATGGCGCAGATGCTTCACTCCGGACGTGCAGGTTCGTACCGGGTGCCGGGCCCAGCGAGATGCGAACTCGTCGCAGTTCATGGTGAGTTGGCCGATGAGTTCCGCGAGGGAACGGTCGTGGGGGTGGCGGCCCGCGACCAGGCGCAGGGAGGCCACGCCGAGTTGGGCCTCCTCGTTCCAGTTGGTGAACAACTCCTGGTACTGCTCGTCCAGAAAGAGCATCCGGGTCAGGTTGGGGCGGGTCGCCGGGGTGTCAGGGCTCGCGAGCGCCAGGTGTCCGGCGAGCAGAGCGTGCCCCATCCGGTTCCAGGCGAGGACGTCGTTGTGCCGGTCCAGGACGAGGGCCGGTACGTCGCTCATCGCCGCCAGCAGTTGGCGGGCCGAGTCGCTGGCATGTGCCACCCGGGGCGGAGCCGGCCTCGACGAAGCGACGGCGGGGCGGGCGAGATCCTTCAGATGGGCCGTCTCGTCGTCGGACAGGCGCAAGGTACGCGCGATCGACTCCAGCACACCGTCGGAGGCACTGAGGGCACGCCCCTGTTCAAGCCGGGTGTAGTGGGTGATGCTGACGCCCGCGAGCATCGACAGCTCCTCGCGGCGCAGGCCGGTGACGCGGCGGCGGTTCGGGTGCGGCGTGATGCCGACGTCCTCGGGACGCAGCGCGGCGCGGCGGGACTTGAGGAAGTCTCCCAGCTCGGACGGGGCGTCCATCCATGCCTCCAGGTGGGCGGAGTGCGACTGGCCGTAGCCACTGACTTCCCATCATGCCCGCCTGTCCCGAGGGCCGGGGGCCGTGAGGGTGGTCCTCTGATGACTACCCTCCCGCTGGCTGTGCGAGACAGGGATCTGGCTGGCGGTCCTGGCATCAACGAGCCTCTTCTCCGTAACCGCGCGTGCTGCGACCGAGTGTGCACGGGTGTCAGGAACCATCAGGAACTTTGAGGAAAAGGACTCGACGTCATGTCTGTCACTGATTCGGAGGCTGCCGGTACCGCGTCCGGCACCCCCGCCGACACGCCACCGACCGTACTCACACCCAGGCTCCGGCTCGTGTTGGTGCTGCTGCTCGCCTCCCAGTTCATGCTGGCCGTGGACTTCTCCATCCTGAACGTGGCGCTCCCGGTGATCGGTGAGGGCCTGGGCTTCTCACTCGGGCACCTGCAATGGATCGCCACCTCGTTCGCTCTATGCGCCGCCGGCTTCACTCTGCTCTTCGGCCGCGTCGCGGACCTGTTCGGCCGTCGTCGGCTGTTTCTCGGCGGCCTCGTCCTCCTTGGCGCGGCCTCGCTCGTGGGCGGCCTGGCGCAGAGCCCGGAGGTACTGATCGCGGCCCGCGTCTGCCAGGGGCTGGCCACCGCCGCCGTCACCCCGGCCGGGCTGTCGCTCCTGACGACCTCGTTCCCGGAGGGTCCGCTGCGCGAGAAGGCGCTCGGCCTCAACGGGGCGTTGATGTCCGCCGGGTTCACCACCGGAGCCATCCTCGGCGGCCTGCTGACCGACCTGCTGTCTTGGCGCTGGGCGTTCTTCATCAACGTGCCCGTCGCCCTCGCGGTGCTGATCATCGCCCCGACGGTCATCAAGGAGTCCCGTCCCGACGAGCGCCCGAAGCTGGACCTGCCCGGTGCCATCAGCGTCACGCTCGGTCTGCTGGCCATCGTCTTCGGTCTCACCCAGGCCGGTGAGAAGGGCTGGGGCTCGGCGGATGCGCTGCTGCCGCTGGCCGCGGGCGTGGCACTGATGCTCGTGTTCTACGCCGTCGAGCGCAAGGTGTCCGCGCCGCTGGTCCCGCTCAGCGTGCTCGGCAAACGCTCCGTGGCCTGGGGCAACGTCGCCGGTCTGATCGCGTTCCTCACCGAGACCTCGCTGGTCTTCTTGCTTACCCTCTACCTCCAGGAGGTGCTCGGCTTCTCCGCGCTCGCCGCCGGTCTGTCCTTCGGTGTACTGGGCATCGGAACGGTCGTGGGCGGCTCCACGGCCCCTCGGGTCATCGGGAAGATCGGCACCAGGCAGACGCTGATCGTGGGCGGCATCCTGCAGACCGTGTTCACCGTGGCCCTGCTCGGCCTCGGCGACGACCGCTCGTGGATGTGGCTGCTGCTGGTCGCCACCTTCGCCGGTGGCGTCGGCAACATGCTCGTCATCGTCGGCTTCATGGTCACCGCCACCTCGGGACTCGCCGACCACGAACAGGGCCTGGCCACCGGCCTCGCTACCATGACCCAGCAGGTCGGCATCACCATGGGTACGCCCATCATGAGCGCCATCACCACCGCCGCCATGGCCGGCACCGGAGCCTCCGCGATCCTCGGCGGCCTGAAGGTAGCGATCGCGGTCAACGCCGCCATCGTGCTCCTCGGCACCCTCACCAGCGCTGTGTTCCTGCGCGGCGCCCGGTCGAGTGCGCACTGACGACGGGCGGTACGGGCCGCCGGACGCCGGCTTACGGCCCTTCTCCGCCGGACGCCTCGACGACCTACAGCGCGAGGCGGCCGGCTGGGAGGGCCGGTCGCTCGACGCCGGGACGCACAGCGTCCCGGTGCGGGTCTACCGGCCCGGCCCGAACCCGTACGGCCGGATGGTGTGGGCGCACGGCGGCAGCTGGCAGGCGGGGTCCGTGGAGCACTGGCACGAACCGGTCATGGACCTCGCCCGGGTGTCGGGCTGCACCGTGGTCAGCGTCGGATACCGCCTGGCACCCCGCCACCGTCACCCGGCGCAGCTCGACGACGTCCTGACCGCACTGTCCTGGGCCGGGGAGCAGGCAGAGCACGGCGAGCCGGTCGTGGTCGGGGGCGACAGCGCAGGCGGCACCATCGCCGCCTGCGCGGCCCTCGCCCGCCGCGACAGGGGTGAGCCGCTCGCCGCCCAGGTACTGGCCTACCCGCCGCTCGACCCCGCCTGCTCCGCCCCCTCCTATACGCGCGACCCCGGCGCGTTCCCCGCCGCCGAGGACCTGCGGCAGGCGTGGCGACGGTACCGGGGGGCGAGCAGCACCGCCGTACGCGACGGCGTGAAGCTGCACAGCACCCCACTGGAAGCCGTGCGACTCGACGGGCTGGCCCCGGCCATCCTTGCCGTCGGGGACCTCGACCCTGTCGCCGACGACGTCACGGAGTATGCGCGGCGCCTGGCGGAAGCGGGAAACGACGTACGTCTGCGCGTCTTCCCCCACACCCCGCACGCCGTCTTCCTCGCCGCCGACGGCTCCGATCCGCATGGCCCTCCCCTGCGGAAATGGCTCGGCACATTGCTGCGCGACCGGCTGCGGCCACGGAAGGAGACAACATGACCACCGACAACACACAGCACGCCACCGGCCTTCTGCACCTCGAAGCGCTGGCCCGGCACTTCGCCGACCTGCGCGACGGCAGCCATGGCGAGGGCGGCGACACAGTGTCCCGCCTCGGCAAGGAACGGCACTTCCGGCGGGCTGTCGAGCTGCTCCACCCCTACGCCGTGCAGGTCTTGGACGAGTTCGATGCCGCTCTGTTCCTCGGCAAGGGCGAGGTCGACGCGACTGGAGTCCGGCGCACCAGGGACGGCGGCCTCGGAGCGTCGTGGACGCTGTCGTGGCCGGAGCAGCGCGAGACCGAGATCGCTCCGATCACGTTGCTGGCTTACTACGGGGGCGGGTTCCACCACCCGCATCTGCGGGGCGCGACCGTCCACGACTGGCCCTTGAACGTGTTCACGCCCGAGCAGGCGGAGGCGGAGGTACCCACGCTGCGGGCCATCGCCACCGGCGACCTGCACAACCTGGTCTTCCAGCGCGACTACCGGATCGTGCCCGCCATCGCGCGGGCGGGGAAATGAGAGGGGCGCCGCCCATGGCATCATCCGCGACGCTGCGTCTGTCGGTGCTGGACCAGTCGCCCATCGGCGCGGGCTTCTCGTCCGCGGACGCCCTGCACGCGTCGGTCGAACTGGCCCAGGCCGCAGAGGAGTTGGGGTACGTCCGCTACTGGACGGCGGAGCACCACGGCTCGCCGGGCTTCGCGGGCACTGCCCCCGAGATCCTCGCCGCCATCCTGTTGGCCCACACTCGGCGGATGCGCGTGGGTACCGGCGGAGTGCTGTTGCCCCGTTATCCGCCGGCGAAGGTGGCGGAGGTCTTCGGCGTACTCGCCTCGGTGTTCCCCCGCCGTGTCGACCTGGGCCTCGGCCGTGCCGGCGGCCCGGCCCACGACTATCCGCAACGGGTCCGCGCGGTGCGCCTGTTGTTGGGTCTGGACGGCGACGGGACGCCCACCGGTACCGACGTGAGCCCTGCCGCCGTAGACCCCCGGATGTGGCTCCTCGGGGCGGGTCTCGACTCCGGCGAGCTGGCAGGGCGGTTGGGAACCGACTACGCCTTCGCGCACTTCTTGGTGCCCGGTCCGGCGCGAGCGGCCCTCGCGTCCTACCGCGCGGCCTACACCGAGCAGACAGGCCGCCCCTCACCCGGCGGTGTTCTCGCGGTGCGCGTGGTCACGGCCGAGAGCGAGGACCGGGCCGAGGCTCTGGTGCAGAGCGTCCTGCTGTGGCGCAGCCGCAAGGATCTCGGCGAGGACCTTCCACTGCCCACTCCCGAGGAAGCTCTCGCCCACCGGTGGACCACCCTGGAGGCGGAACGTGCCGTGGCCCGCCGGGACTCTCTGGTGTGGGGAACTCCGGACCAGGTCCACCGGCGCCTGACGGCCCTGGCCGCCGAGCACGGCGTCGACGAGGTGATGGTCAACACCCTGACCTGTGACCCTGCCGACCGTCTGACCTCGTACCGGTTGCTCGCCGAGGTCTTCGCCGACCGGCCTCGGTCCGTGGCTCCGGCGGCGACCTGAACCGCTGGGCGACGGCGAAGGCCGAGGGCTTGTGTCCCACGGTCGCCCCTGCCCGTCCCGTCCGCCGGGGTAGCCGAAGGGGCTGAACCCTTCGGTCCAGGCCCACGCAGCGGGGCGGCGAGGCAAGAACCCGCTGACGGACCCATGCCGTCAGCGGGTTCTGTCACAGCGCGCGAAGCGAGGTCTGCTCGGCGGGCTCCGCCGCTGCGGAGACCGGGGCGGGAACGTCCGGGAGTGTGGAACGGGAGTTCTTGCGGCTGCGGCTGAGCCGGCGCATGGCCGGCATCTCCACGAAGCGGTACAGCAGCCAGCCGCCCAGCAGGGACGCGCCGAAGAACCCCACGATCAGCAGTACCGCGCCGGGCACGCCGTAGGCGGAGCCGTTCAGCAGGGAACGCAGGTAGAAGATCGACACACCCTGGACGAGGTAGAAACCGAAGGAGACCTCGCCGAGCCACACCATGGGGCGGCTGCGCAGCCAGGTGCGACGCCCGGCGACATCGGCTGCAGCGACCGAGGCGATCAGTGCCCCGATAGGAATGATCGTGGCGGCGACGAAGGTGTACTCGAACGGCAGGACGAACCCGGCCGCGTAACCGATCGCGCAGAGGCCCAGGGACACCCCGATGCCGATGCGGCTGGGCCAGCGGCCCGCCAGCACGATCCGCGCGAGCAGCATGCCGAGCGCGAACTCGAAGAGGCGGCCCGGCGGGAACAGGTAGCCGAACCAGAACTGCATGTCGGATATCGGGGTGATCGCCGACTTCGGCGTGGCCGGTATCAGGTACATCGAGACCAGCTGGACCGCGACCGTGCCGGCGACCACGACCGCCGACCAGGCCCAGAGCGCCCCGTCCCGGATCTTCCGGATCGGCACGATCAGCAGCGGGAACGACAGATAGAAGAGCAGTTCGCTGCCCAGGGACCAACTCGGCGGGCTCACGCTGAGGTTGATCTCGGGCTGCGGGAAGAAGGTGTGCACGAGCAGCATGTTCGGCAGCCACTGGCCGACCGAACTGATCGTGGCACCGGCGAAGAGGATCAACGCCACCGTGAACACCACGAGGTGGTTCGGAAAGATCTTCGTCATGCGGCGCCGCCAGAACGCCCGCACGGACTGCCCCGGCCGCGACGACCAGGTGAGCACGAAGCCGGAGAGCACGAAGAAGAAGGACACCCCGATGTAGCCGGTGTTGAGGAATGTCTGCTCGTAGGCGTGCGCGATGCCGGAGTCGGCGAACGGGTTGATCGGATCATTCGGCGGGATGGGCGAGTTGGAGAGAGAGGAGTGGAAGAAGAAGACCAGGAGCGCCGCGAAGAACCGGAGACCGGTGAGCGACGGCAGTTTGGCCAGGTTCGTTGAAACCATGACAATCCTGTCGCTGGGAGGGCGAGGGAGATGGGGACCCCGCGCCCCGAGGGGGCGCGGGGAACAAAACCTCAGCCGACGGTGTCGATCTCGTTGCGATGCAGGACGATCTTCGCGTCCTTGGCCACGTAGTAGTTCTGCACCGAGTACGCGATCGTCGCGAAGTCCATCCGCCCGTCGCCGTTGAAGTCGGCGGTGGCGATCCGCGCGACGGACTCGTCCGACACCCGCCACTTCGTCCAGATGCCCTGGGCCGCGTCGACGGCTTTGTAGTACATGACCCCCTGCCAGGGCCACGGGCCGCGCAGTGCCACCAGGAACTCGTCGTCCCCGTCGCCGTCGAAGTCGGCGCAGACGATCTGGTGACCGGGACCTTCGCCGTTCTCGTTGGGATCGCCGTACACGTCCAGCAGTGTCCGCTCCCAGCTTCCGCCGGCCGCCGGACCACCGTCACGCTTGGTGTAGACGGCGACGGTGTTGCCGTGGAACGGCTCGATCGCCGCGACATACGCCATGGGGTCGTCGCCGAGCCGCCCGGCGTTGAGGTCACCGCTGCCCCGGAAGCCGGTCTTCTCGAACTGGGTGAGCTCGCCGGTGCCGACGAGCTCGCGCTGCCACTCGCCGCGCCCCGCGTCGTAGTACAACCAGGTGACGCCCTCGTCGGAAGCCAGCAGGAGCGAGTCCCGGTCCGAGCCGGGAAGGAGACCCCGCTTCTTCTCCGCGCCATGGATCATGCGGAAGCTGCTGTCGTCGATGACCGTCATCGGCCATTCCGCGGCCGTCAGCACGTCGTCGGGCTGGGTGAAAAGCACCACCGGCAGCACCGCGTGCACATCCGCCTCGGCCACAATCGGCAGCCCGATGATCTCCAGCCGCTCCGACTGCGTGAAGTAACCCGCCCGCAGGCGGTGCATTCCGGTGGCCCGGCCTACGTAGTGCTTCTTCCAGCGGGAGGGGTCCTTGTCGGGAGAACCGGGATTCTCCAACCAGGCGATCTTGCCGCCCTCGGGGTCGGGGTCGACGATCGTGCCGATCGGCCCGTACAGCTCGTAGCAGACGACGATGTCCGCCGCGCCGTTGCCGCTGACGTCGGCGAAGTCCGCGCCGACCGGCATGCGGAACCCGTCGGCGGCCAGGCGCCGGGTCCACTCGCCGTTGTTCTGGTACCAGTAGATCTCGCCCAGCCGCAGCCCGTACCCGAACAGGTCGGGCCGGCCGTCGCCGTCGATGTCGGGGGCCTCCAGCCAGTAGCCGTCGCGGAGCTGGTCGGCCACCAGCTCCGGGGTGAACTTCGGGGTGCGTATCTCGGTCATGTCGTGTCTCCGCTCGACGGTCACCGCGCGACGCGGTGATACTCGATGGCCAGCCATACGCAGTCGGCGTCGGCGTAGTACTGGTGCCAGGGGTAGGTGTAGGAGCCGTCCGGCCCGGGGGAGCAGAAGGGGTCCGGGGTGGTGTAGCCGGGACTCATCAGGACGTCCTGGTAGAGCGTGGAGTGGTCCTGCTCCTTGAACTTCTGCATGCGGCCGACTCCGGCCACCTGCGTGTGGACCTCGATGAAGTCATGCTGGTTGTGGATGAAACAGTCAGTGGCCGCCGGGGCGAACCACAGGTTGACCCTGACCTCGAAAGGCTGTGGCGGCCCCTCCCCCGCCGTCTCCCGCAGCAGGTGTGCCTGGTCGAACTCGACCTGGCCGATGGTGTCCTGCGGGCTTCGCCACAGGGGGATCCTCCTGTCGAAGGGAAGACCGCCAGTGGTACTGGGACCGTCGCCGATCACCTCGCCCAGCAGGTTCCAGCCCGGCTCGCCCACGATCCCGCCGATGTCATCGCTCGCCTCGTCGTGGACGCGGAGCACGACGAGGAGGTCGGCCCGCCCGACCGTTGCGCCCGCCACGATCGTGGAAGTCAGGGGTGGAATCGGCCGCATCGGGGACTCGGTGACGTACGCGTCCCGCGTCCCGCAGTTGACCACGATCGCCCGGCCGTCGATCCGGTATTCGTCGATACCTCTCACAGTCGTCGCCGCGATGTGTGTGCCGGTGAAGTTCAGTGCGCGCACACCGTCCTGGGTGCCCGCACGCGTGTCCGTCGGCTGCTCACTGGTTGTCGTCCCGGTCATGTCCGCGCGTACTCCCCTGTGTGTACCGTCTCGTCGGTCAGGTCGTTGAGCGGGGTCTCCGGCACGAAAGGCTCCGCGGGCGGGCCGTCGCCGAAGAAGTGCGCGAGCGCGTCGATCGTGCGTCGCGTGGCCCGCCCGTCGCCGTACGGATTGGCGGCGGAGGCCATCTGCGCGTATGCCTCCTTGTCGCGAAGCAGCCGTACGGTGTGGGCGTACACGCCGTCGTACGCGGTGCCGACCAGGCGAGCCGTGCCCGCGACCACGGCTTCCGAACGTTCGGTGACGTTGCTGATCACCAGCGTCGGCTTGCCCAGCGCCGGGCCCTCCTCCTGGGCTCCGCTGGAGTCCGAGAGGATGATGTCGGCGCGCCGCATGAGTCTGCAGAAGTTCAGGTACGGCAGCGGATCGACGATCGTGATGTTCGGATGCCCTCCGATGTGGGGCAGCATCGCCTGGCGTACTGACGGATTGCGGTGCAGTGGCACGACCACCCGAGTGTCGGGCTCGTCCGCGATCCTGGCGAACGCCCGGGCTATCTCGGGAAGGTGAGGCCAGGCGTCCCGCCGGTGGGCGGATGCCAGCACCACTCGCCGACGGTCGTCGGCCAGGTCCTCCAGCGCCGGGTGGCCAAAGCTGTCCGCCTTGTCGCTCGCCCACTGCAGGGCATCGATGACGGTGTTCCCGGTCACCGCGATCGTCTCCTCGGCGATGCCCTCGGCGAGCAGGTTCGCCTTGTTGCCCGGAGTGGGCGCGAGGTGCAGGGCCGCGATCTGGGCGACCATTCGGCGGTTTCCCTCCTCGGGGAAGGGGGACCCGAGGAAGCCGCTGCGCAGCCCCGCTTCCACGTGGACCACTGGGATCTGGTGGTGGAAGCCGGCCAGGGCGCCGGCCATCGTGGTCGCCGTGTCGCCGTGCACCAGCACGGCCTCGACCTTCCGAGTGCTGAGTTGGCCTTCCAGCTCGCGCAGCGCACGGTAAGTGGTCTGCGAGAGTGTCTGTTTGGGGACCATTACCCCGAGGTCGATGTCGGGGGTGAGGTCGAACGCGCGCAGTGTTTCGTCCAGCATTTCCCGGTGCTGGCCGGTCGAGATGACGATCGGCTCGAAGCGGGGGTCGTCCCGCAGTGCGTGTATCGCCGGGGCGAACTTGATGGCCTCGGGGCGGGTGCCCAGGACCACGGCAACAGATCGCATCAGGTGTCTCCCGATTGAGATGTCGCGTGAGAGGCCGGTTCCGGCACACGGGAACTCCGTTGTTCCGGCACGGAATCCGACAGAGGTCGGCCCTGAACCCGGCCCTAGCTCTTGGCGGGCTCGACGGACAGGGCGTGGCGGAAGTAGTTGCCCGGGTCGTAGCGCTTCTTGACCTGTTGGAGCCGGGGGTAGTTGCCCTTGTAGTAGAGGGTGTGCCAGGGGACACCGGAACGGTTGTACGCCGGGTCCGCCATGTCGGTGTCGCAGTAGTTGATGTAGCAGCCGTCCGTACGATCGCCGATCACCGGAACGCCCTTGGTCTCGGCGAAGAACTCGGCGTACAGACCGCGGATCCAGTCCAGGTGGAAGTCGTCGTCCCGCTCGTCCGGCCAGAAGGTCTGGAAGGTCATCTTGAACGCACAGTCGCGCTGCGCGTTGGCCGTCGCGTCCGGCGCGACCGCGTTGACCTGGCAGCCGAAGGAGAACAGCACGAGCATCGTGTCCGGGTTGTCGAAGTCCGGGCGGGTCATGTAGTTGTACAGCGCGGCGATCTGCTGGTCACTGAAGTTCTTCCGCATGTAGCCGGACTTGTGCACGGCTCGTGACATGGGGTCGGTGATCGTGGGGTTGTTGGTGCCGACCATGCGGGTGGCGTTGAGCCACGGCATCTCGCGTGGCTCGGCCAGGTTCGCCAGGTGTGGGATCTCCCCGTTCGCCTTGGTCATCGGCTTGACCACGAGACCGGTGCCGGCGGTGATGGCGGTGACATAGTCGTCGAGCAGCTTCCGGGCACCGGGCACGGTGGCGTCGACCTGTGTGAACATGCCCAGGCTGCCGTGTGCCTTGGCGCTGACGTTGAAAAGGCTCGACAGGTGCCGGTACGGGGAGTCGGGTGCGTTGTTGGCCTCGTGCCAGGCACCGAAGTTCTTCAGAAGCCGCGCGAACTTCGCCTCGTCCAGGTCGGACCAGGGAAGATCGACGGCGTGCACGAGGACCTTGGAAGGCGGCGAGATCAACTGGTCGCCGGGCTTGCTGCCCCGGGCATCGGGTGAGCGGAACCAGTAGCGGGTTATCAGCCCGAAGTTGCCACCGCCACCACCCGTGTGAGCCCACCACAGGTCCCGGTTCGGGTCGTCCTTCTCCCGCGTCGCGACGGTGGTGCGGACTGTGCCCTTCTCATCGATGGTAACGACCTCCACGGCGTAGAGGTGGTCAACGATGAGGCCATGGGCTCGGGAGAGCAGGCCGTAGCCGCCGCCCGATATGTGGCCGCCCGCTCCGACGCTGTAGCAGATGCCGCCGGGTACGGTCACGCCCCAGCCCTTGTACAGAGCTTCGTAGACGTTGAGCAGTCGGGCGCCGGGTTCGACGTAGAAGGCCCGCCTGGACGGGTCGTATCCGACGTCCGTCATCTCGGAGAAGTCCAGGATTACCTCGACCTCGGGGTTGCACACCAAGGCGGCGAAGCAGTGCCCGCCGCTGCGCACCGAGACCCGCTTGCCGGCCCGATGAGCGGAGCGAAGCGCGCGTTCGGCGTCCGCCGTCGAACGGATCATCTTCACGTACTCGGGGGCGGCGACGTACCTCTGGTTGTTCCCCGTGGTCAGCAGTGGGTAGCGGGGGTCCTCGGGCCCGATGAGGGCCCCGACGTCGTACGGCTCCCTTGCGTATGCCGGGGAGGTGGCTGCGGTCGTCGCACCGGCCGCAACCGCCGTGGCACCGCCGGCAAGAGCGGCGCTGCGGGCGAGAACGGAGCGCCGACTCATGGGCAACTCGGTCATGTGCACCTCAAGTGAAGGAGAGGGTGATGGGCGTGGAAGTAACGGTGGGACGGTGCCCTGTCGTCAGATCTGCCGCAGTGCGCCGCCATCGACGGCCCACTCGGCACCGGTGACCTGGCCGGCCAGCGGGGAGAGCAGATAGGCGATGACCCTGGCCACGTCGTCGGGGTGCCCGATCCGGCCGCTGGGAAGCCGACGCTCTTCGCGGATGAAGTGGTCGATCGCATCATCCGGGGACATCCCGTACCGCTCGGCGAGTTGCTCAGCGAAGCCGCCCGGCGCGTCGAAAAGCGCAGTCCGGGTAGGCCCGGGTGAGACAACGTTGGAGCGCACCCCGAGCGGCGCGAACTCCGCCGACAGGGACTTGGAGATCGACAGCAGCGCGGTTTTGGACGCCGCGTAGTCGAGCAGCGGTGCGTCGGGAAACCGGGCCGCCTCGCTCGCGATGTGTACAACACTCCCGGATTTCTGGTCGACCAACGCGGGAAGAACGGCCTTCGTCATCCGGACCAGGGAATGAAAGTTGAGCTCAAAGGTCGCTTTCCACTGTGCGTCCGTCGTGTGGAGAAATCCCTTGCGGGAATCGAGCCCACCGGCATTGTTCACCAGCCCGTCGATACGGCCATGACGCTCCAGAACGGTATCAGCGATACGTTGGGCCGCGTCCGGGTCAGTGACATCCGCAGATACCGAAGAAACGTTCTCACCGATCGAGTCAATTTCTTTTGTGCTGCGTGCCACTCCGACGACACAGGCTCCTTCGACTGCCAGTAGACGCGCGGTGGCCGCACCGATTCCCGATGATGCTCCGGTGACGAGGTAAACCTTGCCGAAGAACTGCAGATCCAACGATTCTCTCCTTCATTATTTCGTAACCGCACGTTCACGACAGGAACAGGCGGGGACGAGAAAAGCGCCTACGCAGCCCCGAGACCGCGTATCGCCGATACGGGGCGCGGGCACACAGTCGTGTTCGATGCGACAAACTCGCCGAGCCACTCGCGGAACCCTGGCCCCAGGTCCTCCCGCTCCCAGGCGAGTTGCACGACGGCGCGCAGGTAGTCGCCGGGATCCCCGGTGTCGTACCGGCGGCCGGAGAAGACCACACCGTGCACCGGCCCCGTCACCCCGTCGCCCCGGCACAACTCGCGCAGGGCGTCGGTGAGCTGGATCTCACCGCCGCGCCCCGGACGGGTGCGGCGCAGGACGCCGAACACCTCGGAGTCCAGGACATAGCGGCCGAGCACCGCGTACCCGCTCGGCGCCTCGGCGGGCGAGGGCTTCTCGACCAGGTCGGTCACCCGCACCACGTCGTGTTCTTCAGTCCTTGCCACGGCCGGGCACCCGTACCGGGCGATCTGCTCCCGAGGCACCTCCATGAGCGCCAGGACGCTGCCCCCGTACCGCTCATGAACCTCGGTCATGCGCCCGAGCAGGGTGTCCCTGGCATCGATCAGATCGTCGCCGAGCAGGACAGCGAAGGGTTCGCCCCCGACGTACGACGCGGCCCGCAGAACGGCGTGACCGAGCCCTTGGGCGTCGCCCTGGCGCAGGTAGTGAATGCTCGCGAGCGCGGCGGACGACGCCAGCCGGGCGAGCTTCGCGTCATCCCCTTTTCCCCTGAGCACGCTCTCAAGTTCGAACCCGCGGTCGAAGTGATCTTCCAGGGAGCGCTTGTTGCGCCCCGTCACCATCAAAATCTCGGAGAAGCCAGCCGACACGGCTTCCTCCACCACATACTGGATGGCGGGCTTGTCCACCACCGGCAGCATTTCCTTGGGAACGGCCTTTGTCGCAGGGAGAAAGCGTGTGCCCAGTCCGGCAGCCGGGATGACCGCCTTGGCTATTCGACGAGTACTGGTCATGCGTCGAATTTAGCTGTCACCAGGGCCACCCTGCGAGGAATCCCGGTAGCACGAGGCTACTTCGGTAGTTCGCACTTCGGAGGCCGTTCGACGGGTCGATCAAGTGTGCTCTGAACTGGCATTCCAGAAACTAAAACCAGATGCCTCAGCGCGGACTTGCCGAAAACGCGGAAAG
This sequence comes from Streptomyces adelaidensis, assembly GCF_016598475.1. Lineage (GTDB taxonomy): Bacteria > Actinomycetota > Actinomycetes > Streptomycetales > Streptomycetaceae > Streptomyces > Streptomyces adelaidensis. Next base: position 259 of record NZ_JAEMUX010000123.1, on the reverse strand, counting down.
CGGTTGCCGACGCACGACAACCGCGCTGAGCTACTCTCCGACGTGGCGAGCTGGGACATATCACGCGACATCAGCGAACGTGAAGCCCGCCGAGACCTCCGCGTTCGAGGACAGCGGTTGAGGCGACCCACACAAGCGGCGACGTTCCGCGCGTAGACGCGGTATTTGCCGTCACCCTGGATCGTCACCCGTGGTCCACCCTCCTGTGAGGACGGAAGCAACCACCGTAGGGCGCCCCTCCACGGCGCCCTACGAGCAG
>NZ_JAEMUX010000122.1 GCF_016598475.1 Streptomyces adelaidensis | reverse complement strand
GGGGCGCGGGAACCGCGCGACCAGCCACGACGAACCCGCGGCCGAACATCCAGGGTTCCGGGGTTCCGGTCAGCTCAACAAGTCCGGCTCGGACCGGCTGATGTCCTGCCACAGCGGCTGGTAGTTGATCCACGCCACCAGATCACCGCCCGCCTGCTCCCGCGTCGCGGCGGCGAGCCGGTGTTCGATGAGCAGCGGCCGTCCCGCCGCCTTCGCGGTGAGCTGCACCTGGGCCGAGCGTTCCATCGACAGGAACCACCACGCCGCCGCGTCGACCGAGTCTCCGACGGTCAGCAGCCCGTGGTTGCGCAGGACCAGGGCCTTGCGGCTGCCGAGCACCGAGGCGATCCGGCGGCCCTCGTCCGCGTCCACGGCGACGCCCGTGTAGTGGTCGTAGAGCGCCTGGTCCTCGTAGAACGCGCAGGACTCCTGGGTGATCGGGTCGAGAAGGTCGCCGAGGGCGGCGAGCGCGCGGCCGTGCACCGAGTGGCAGTGGGCGACGGCGACGACGTCGGGGCGGGCGGCGTGCACCTGGGCGTGGACGGTGAAGGCGGCCTGGTTGACGTGGTAGCGGCCCTGGATCACCTGGCCGTCCTGGTTGGCGAGGACCAGGTCACTCACGGTGACGTGCTTGAACGGCATCCCGAACGGGTTGACCCAGAAGCAGTCGCTGAACTCCGGGTCGCGCGCGGTGATGTGCCCCGAGACCCCCTCCTCGAACCCCAGTCGCCCGAAGATCCGCAGGGCCCCGGCCAGCCGCTCCTTGCGGTGCCGCCGCTCGTCCTCCACCGACTCGTGCATCGGCGGCATGGCGAACCGGAGCTGGTCGGTGGGTAGGGGCAGGGGCGGTGTGGGCCCGTGCATGTGTCCTCCAGACTGACTTCCTTTACGAACCGGAAGTTACCGTCGGTCGTCCCCGCAGAACAGGTCCGTCCGGTGAAGAGAGTGCGCAACCGTTACGCAAGTCACAGAAGCGCGCCAGCGGCACACGGCGAACCCGACGAACATGATGAACACCCGTTCACCCGGGGTAACCGGACAGTGGTTGTCGGGTATCCGGGCAACACTCGACGTATGCCAGAGAATCCTTCGAACTGGGCCGCCTTCGCCGCCGCCGAACCCGAGCTCGCACGGACCGTCGAGGCGCGCTTCGGGGCCTTCACCCATCACGTCCTCGCCACCCTCCGCAAGGACGGCTCTCCGCGCACGACCGGGCTGGAGGTGCGGATCACCGGCGGCGAGCTGTGGCTGGGGATGATGCCGGACTCGCTCAAGGCGCTCGACCTGCGCCGCGACCCCCGCTTCGCGCTGCAGGCCAACCCCGGTCCCGGCACGGAGATGGGAGGGGGCGACGTACGGGTGTCCGGGCGGGCGCTGGAGGTCGACGATCCCGCCGTGAAGGCCGCGTACGGCGAAGAGGTGGAACCGCCGGAGCCGTTCCACCTCTTCCGCACCGAGCTGACGGAGGTCGTACGGACCTACGTCGAGGACGACAAGTATCTGGTCGTCCAGGTCTGGAAGCCCGGAGCGCCGGTGCGGACCCTCAAGCGGACCTGAACCCCGAAGGCGGCGGGCTCACTCCCACTCGATGGTGCCCGGCGGCTTCGACGTCACGTCGAGGACGACTCGGTTGACGTCGGCGACCTCGTTGGTGATGCGGGTGGAGATCTTCGCGAGGACCTCGTACGGCAGCCGGGACCAGTCGGCGGTCATGGCGTCCTCGGAGGAGACGGGGCGCAGGACGATCGGGTGGCCGTAGGTGCGGCCGTCGCCCTGGACGCCGACGCTGCGGACGTCGGCGAGGAGGACCACCGGGCACTGCCAGATGTCACGGTCGAGGCCGGCCGCGGTCAGCTCCTCGCGGGCGATGGCGTCGGCGTCGCGGAGCAGGTCGAGGCGGTCCTTGGTGACCTCGCCGACGATCCGGATGCCGAGGCCGGGGCCCGGGAAGGGCTGGCGCTGGACGATCTCCTCCGGGAGCCCGAGCTCCTGGCCGACCATCCGCACCTCGTCCTTGAAGAGCTTGCGCAGCGGTTCGATCAGCTTGAATTCGAGATCTTCCGGGAGGCCGCCCACGTTGTGGTGGGACTTGATGTTGGCCGTGCCGGTGCCGCCGCCGGACTCGACGACGTCCGGGTAGAGGGTGCCCTGGACCAGGAAGGCCACGTCGGGGCCCTCGTCGGCGATGATCTCCGCCTGGGCCTGCTCGAAGACGCGGATGAACTCGCGGCCGATGATCTTCCGCTTCTGCTCGGGGTCGGAGACCCCGGCGAGTGCGGTGAGGAAGCGCTCCTCGGCGTCCACGACGACCAGCTGGACGCCGGTCGCGGCGACGAAGTCCTTCTCGACCTGCTCGGTCTCGTTCTTGCGCATCAGACCGTGGTCGACGTACACGCAGGTCAGCTGGGAGCCGATGGCCTTCTGCACGAGGGCCGCGGCGACCGCGGAGTCCACGCCGCCGGACAGGCCGCAGATCGCGCGCTTGTCGCCGACCTGCTCACGAATGGCCGCGACCTGCTCCTCGATGACATTGCCGGTGGTCCAGCTCGGGGTCAGGCCCGCACCCCGGTAGAGGAAGTGCTCCAGGACCTGCTGGCCGTGCGTGGAGTGCATGACCTCCGGGTGGTACTGGACGCCGTACAGCTTCTTCTCGTCGTCCTCGAAGGCGGCGACCGGTACGACGTCGGTGGAGGCCGTGACCGTGAAGCCCTCGGGGGCGGCGGAGCAGGCGTCGCCGTGCGACATCCACACCGGCTGCTCGTCCGGGGTGCCCTCGAAGAGCGTGGAGCCGGGCTTGGAGACATGGAGGGGCGTACGGCCGTACTCGCGCGCGCCGGTGTTGTCGACCGTGCCGCCGAGGGTCGTGGCCATCAGCTGGAAGCCGTAGCACATGCCGAAGACGGGGACGCCGGACTCGAAGAGCGCGCGGTCGAGGCGGGGGGCGCCCTCGGCGTAGACCGAGGAGGGGCCGCCGGAGAGGATGATCGCCGCCGGGTTCTTGGCGAGCATCTCCGCGACCGGCATGGTGCTCGGCACGATCTCGCTGTAGACCCGGGCCTCGCGGACCCGTCGGGCGATGAGCTGGGCGTACTGAGCGCCGAAGTCGACGACCAGGACGGTGTCGGGAGCGGCGGCAGCGGGGTTCGCTGATGACACGGGGTGCCTTCCGGCGGTTGGGCTGGGGTCTGTGTGGTCGAGTCTACCGGGGTGGCGTCGCCCGGAGTGGGCCGCTCCTGGGGCTCCGCCCCCGGACCCCCGGGGCCCGTCCCAGCCGTGGCATACTGACCGCCATGCTCACGCACCCGACCTTCCTCTTTACCTATGGCAACCGGCCCACCGGCTGCCATGGTCGTGCTGCTTGAGCAACTGACAAGCGACTTCCCAGGCGCCCCGGGCCGACAAGGTCCGGGGCGCCTGGCGTTTTCCCGGATCCTGTCGCCACGGGGGAGCCACCCCCTTCCGACAAGGAGCCAGCCCCATGACAGCCATCGACGTGACCGGCGCCCGTACCTCCGAGGCCGCGGATGTGATCACCGGCGCCCGTGAGCGCATCGACGCGCTCGACGACCGGATCATCGGTCTGATCCAGGAACGGGTGGCGGTCTCCGCCGTCGTCCAGGAGGCCCGGATCGCGTCCGGCGGCCGGCGCGTGAACCTCTCTCGCGAGATGGAGATCCTCGCCCACTACAGCGACGCCCTCGGCAAGCCCGGCACCGCGCTCGCCATGACCCTGCTGGAGCTGTGCCGGGGCCGCATCTGACCGGCGCACGATCGTGGCGCACGTACGTATGCCTGCCCTCTCACCCGTACGGCGCCGTGACCGTCGCACGACACCCTTCGTTGGTGTCGGTGTCCGTGCCAGCCAGGTCCGGGCCCGAAGAAACCACGCGTGGCTCCGCTGGAGCGATGAGGCGTACGGATCGTGCCGTACGCCGTGGGACCTCGCTCCAGGATGGTGACCGGACGGCAGGGGACAGCAGCCCGGTCATTCAAGAGAACGGTCGGCCCCGGGGACGCCCGGGGCCGGTCGACGGCAACTGTTTTCCGAGCCGACGGCGCACCCCCCTGCGCCGCTTCGAAGCACCGGCGCCGCCCTGACGTCGGTGCTGACTCAGAAGGGCCCCGCGACCTCCGTCCGCGGGGCCCTTCGCCGTGCCCGGCCAGTCACCCCCACACCTGTGACTCACGTCACACTAAAAAAACGTAATCGCAAGGGCAACTTTTCACACCCCTCGCCAGTCACACCTGGCACACGAGAGAAGGACCCGCGCTCGGAGGGGGGTGCGGGTCCTTCTCCGCTGTTCCGCTTACCGCCTCCTGCTTATCGACTACTGCCTACCGCCTACTTCTTCGGCGGCACCGTCGGTACCGGTAGCAGCGGCAGCCGTAGCGCGCCGAAGGCATCCGCCGGGACGGCGGGGTTCCGCGGCTCCACCGGGCGGAGGCGTTCGTACGTCGCGCCGGGGGCCGGGCGGCGGTCGGGCTCGCCCTTGTTGGGCCAGTACGACATCGCGCGCTCGGCCTGGGCGGTGATGGTGAGGGACGGGTTCACACCGAGGTTGGCGGAGACGGCGGCGCCGTCGACGACCGAGATGCCGGGGTGGCCGTAGAGGCGGTGGTAGGGGTCGATGACGCCGTCGGCCTCGGTGGCGCCGATGGGGCAGCCGCCGAGGAAGTGCGCGGTGAGCGGGGTGCCCATCAGTTCGCCGACGTTCGAGCCGGCGAAGCCGTTGATCTCGGCGGCGATGGCCGCGGCTCCCTCCGACGCGGCCTTGATCTGCTTGGGGTTGGGGGCGCCGTGGCCCTGGCGGGCGGTCAGCAGGCCCTTGCCCACCCCGCCCGGTTTCAGATACGTCGTCAGGGAGTTGTCCAGGGACTGCATCACCAGGCCGATGATGGTCCGCTCCGACCAGCGGTGGTTGGACAGGGAGCGCAGGACCAGGACGGGGTGGCGGGCCGCGTTCGCCAGCCAGCCCATCACCCTCGACGAGCCCTCGGCGTACGGGACCTGGAGGATCGACAGGCCGCCCATCGAGTTGGAGCCCTTGCCGTAGCGGACCGGCTCGATGTGGGTGTTCTCGTCCGGGTGGATGGACGAGGTGATGGCGACTCCCTGGGTGAAGTCGGCCTGCTGCCCGCCGGTCACCCGGCGGTAGCGGCGGTTGTTGGTCTGGGCACCCACCAGCGCCTCTGAGTTGGTGCGGGTCAGCTCGCCCAACTTGTCGGAGAGGTGCGGGAGTTGACCGCCGGCCTTCATGCGGTGCAACAGGGTCTGGGTGCCGTAGGTGCCGGCCGCGAGGACGACTTCGCGGGCTTTGAAGGTGCGGCCCCGGCTCTGCTTCCGGTCGGTCGGCAGGGTCGCCACCGCGTAGCCGCCCCGCGAGTCGTCCGTGACCGAGACGACCGTTGTCATCGGGTGGACGGCCGCGCCCGCCTTCTCGGCGAGGTAGAGGTAGTTCTCGTTGAGGGTGTTCTTCGCGCCGTGACGGCAGCCGGTCATGCACTCGCCGCACTCGGTGCAGGCGTTGCGGGCGGGGCCCGCGCCGCCGAAGTAGGGGTCGGCGGCCCGGTCGCCGGGGGCGGCCTTCGCCGTGCCCTCGGCGTCCTCCCCGTCGCCGAAGAAGACACCGACGGGGGCCATCTGGAAGCTGTCGCCCACGCCCATCCGCTCCGCGGCGGCCTTCAGGTGGACGTCCGAGGGGGTCATCGTCGGGTTGAGCCGTACGCCGAGCATGCGTTGCGCCTGGTCGTAGTACGGCTTCAGCTCGTCCTGCCAGTCCGTGATGTCTCGCCACTGGGGGTCGTCGAAGAACGGTTTCGGCGGGACGTAGAGAGTGTTGGCGTAGTTGAGCGAGCCGCCGCCGACGCCTGCTCCGGCCAGCACCATGACGTTGCCGAGCAGGTGGATGCGCTGGATGCCGTACATGCCGAGTCTCGGCGCCCAGAGGTAGTTCTTCAGGTCCCAGGAGTTCTTGGGGAGGGACTCGCGGGTGAAGCGGCGGCCGGCTTCCAGGACACCTACGCGGTAGCCCTTTTCCGTCAGGCGCAGGGCTGTGACGGAACCGCCGAAGCCCGACCCGACGACGATGACGTCGTAGTCGTAGGTGTCCTGGGGCACGTGCTCTCCTCGTTGAGAACGGGTAAGGGGGGTACTGCCTCAGCGCAGCCGGAGTGCCTTCATCGCCCTCAGGCTGCGGCTCATGAACTGGGCGTACTTCTCGTCGTCCATCCCGAGCGAGGGGGCCATGGGGAGCAGGCGCTGCTGGGCGACCGTCTGGGCCTCCGTGTACTTGAGGATGCCCTCGGAGCCGTGGCGGCGGCCGAGGCCGGAGTCCTTCATGCCGCCCATGGGGGACTGGACGCTGCCGTAGGCGGAGGCGTAGCCCTCGTTGACGTTGACCGTGCCGGCGCGCAGGCGGGCGGCGACGGCGCGGCCGCGGCCGCCGTCCTTGGTCCAGACGGAGGCGTTGAGGCCGTACGCGGTGGCGTTGGCCTCCTCGATGGCGGCGTCCTCGTCCTTGAAGCGGTAGATGGAGACGACCGGGCCGAAGGTCTCCTCGGTGCAGACGGACATGGGCTCCGAGACGCCGTCGAGGATGGTCGGCTCGTAGAAGTACGGGCCGATGTCCGGGCGGGCCATGCCGCCCGCGACGACCTTCGCGCCCTTGGCCACGGCCTCGTCGACGTGGCGGGTGACGGTCTCCAGCTGGCGGTCGCCGACGAGGGAGCCCATCTCGGCGCCGTACGCGAGGGACTTGCCGAGGCGCATGGCCTTCGTGCGGGCGGCGAAGCGCTCCAGGAAGGCGTCGGCGATGGACTCGTGGACGTACAGGCGCTCGATGGAGATGCAGAGCTGGCCGGCGGAGCTGAAGCAGGCGCGGACGGCTCCGGCCGACGCCTTCTCGATGTCCGCGTCCTCCAGGACCAGCATGGCGTTCTTGCCGCCGAGTTCGAGGGAGACGCCGACGAGACGGGCCGCGGCGCCCTGGGCGACCTGGCGGCCGGTGCGGGTGGAGCCGGTGAAGGAGACGTAGTCGGCGTGCTTGACGACCTCGGGGCCGATGACCGGGCCCTCGCCGAGGACGACCTGGAAGACCTCGGCGGGCAGGCCGGCCTCGATGAGCAGGTCACGGGCCCACAGGGCGGTCAGGCAGGTTTCGGTGTCCGGCTTCATCACGACCGCGTTGCCCGCGACGAAGGCGGGGATCGCGTCGCCGACGGAGAGTTCGAGCGGGTAGTTCCAGGGGGCGATCTGGCCGACGACGCCGCGCGGGTGACGGAGTTCGGTGACCTTCGTGAGGGTCGGTACGGCGCCGGTGTGCCGCTTCGGCTTCAGATAGAAGGGGGCCTTGCGGCCGTAGTGGCGGGCGGCGACCGCGACGGCCTGGACCTCCTCGTGGGCGTGGAGGCGGGCCTTGCCGGTCTCCAGCTGGATGAGGTCGAGCACCTCGGCCTGACGTTCGAGGATCAGGTCGTGGAAGCGGAGGAGCACGGCGGCCCGCTCGCGCACGGACACCTGGGCCCAGACGGCCTGGGCGGCGCGGGCCCGCTCGTAGGCCTTCTCCACGTCCTCGGGGGTGGACTCCGGCAGGTCCGCCAGCTTCTCGCCGGTGAACGGCGTGTGGTTGGCGGTCCGTCCGGAGCCGACCACGCCCTTGGTGAGCTGGGCGACCAGTTCGGGAGTGACCACGTCGGCGGCGGTACGGGCGCCCTGCGGGGCTGCCGCGAGGGGGTTGGTGCCGGTCGTCCGTGCCGTGCCGGTCTTTTCGGGGGCCTGCGAGTCCGTCATGACGCGCAGGGTATTCCGGACCGGACGACTTTGGGTACCCGGCGGTAACAGGGATTCACCGGGCACACACACCGCGCCAGTGATCGCTGGCAACGAAGTCGCTGATCAGTGCGGCGGGCGGTGCCGTGCGGTCGCGATGCGGCGTCGATCACTACGTTCCGAGCTCCAGCCGGTCCCGTGCGCCCTTGAACACCGCCGTGCCCTTCTTCTCGTCCGCCGTGCCCTTCGGCATGTCCACGCGCAGCTCGTACAGCCTGTTGTCGTCGGTGCGGATGATCAGCTCCATGACGCGGGTGGGGGTGCCGTCCTGGTAGTGGGTGGTGTCGGCGAGTACGGCCTCCTGGTCGTGGAAGCTCGTGGTGGTGTAGTTAGCCGTCGACTTCACGTCGCGCGCCACGAGGTCCGTGGAGTCCTTGGCCTGCTCCATCGGCGAGGCGGGCGCCTCGTCCCACTCCGTCAGCCGTACCCGGATGACCTCCTCGCCGTCGTAGGTGACCGTGCGGGGCTGGTCGCCCGCGCCGCCCTGGGCGCGGAGGCGTTCGTACGCGGCGGGGAGGGAGAGCACGGCGTTCAGGGCCTCCTCCTCGTGGGGGATCCAGCGGACGCCGGCGGTGACGCTGCCGCTGGGGGTGGGGGTGGTTCTGGGGGTGGTTCTGGGGCTGGGGCTGAGCGGGTCGGAGACCGTCTCGGTGTCGTCCCGGGCGAGTGAGGTACCGAGCCAGACTCCGCCGCCGGCGAGGAGGGCGCCGGTGAGGGCGGCGCTCAGGAGGAGACGGCCGGTGCTGCGGCCGGTACTGGCGCCGGTACTGGCGCCGGTACTGGCGCCGGTACCGGCGCCGGTGCCGCGGGCCGTGCTTCGAGCTGTCCTGAGCCGTACCGTCCGTGAGTCCTCGCGTGCCTCCGGTGACTCTGCGGGCACCGGCTCCTCGGTCACCTCGGCCGGTGCATCCGGTTCGGGCAGGGGTACATGTCCGCCCTCCGCCACCGCCTCCAGCGCCGCCACCACCTCGTCCGCCTCGGGCCGGTCCGCCGGGTCCTTGGCCAGCAGGCGGACGATCAGGGCGCCGAGGGGGCCCGCCCGTTCGGGTTTCTCGGGCTCGGTGGAGAGGATCGCGGCGAGGGTGGATTCCAGGGTCGTACGGCGGAAGGGGGACCAGCCCTCGACGGCGGCGTAGAGGAGGACGCCGAGGGACCACAGGTCGGAGGGCGGGCCCGCGGTGCGGCCGGACATGCGCTCGGGGGCGATGAACTCGATCGAGCCGACGAACTCGCCGCTCACGGTGAGGGCTTCCTCGCCCTGGACGTGCGCGATGCCGAAGTCGGTGAGGACGACGCGGCCGTGCGGGCCGAGGAGGACGTTGGCCGGTTTGACGTCGCGGTGGACGATGCCGACGCGGTGCGCGGCGTGCAGCGCGCCGACGACGGCGAGGCCGATCCGGGCGGACTCGGCCGGGGTGAGGGCGCCGCGTCGGAGGAGTTCGTGGAGGGACTCGCCCCGGACCCACTCCATGACGATCCAGGGTTGGCCGTCCTCGATCACGACGTCGTGGATGGTGACGGCTGCCGGGTGGTCGACGCGGGCGGCGGCGCGGGCCTCGCGATAGAGGCGGTTGGCGGCGCGCTGCCGCTCCGCGTTCGCCGGGTCGTCCGGACCCCCCGGGCTTCCCGGGTCCTCCGGGTCCCCGGGCAACCTGGGCTGCTTGACGGCGACTTCACGCTCGACGAGTTCGTCGACGGCCTTCCATACGGTGCCCATGCCGCCGGACCCGAGGCGCTCGGTGAGGCGGTAGCGGCCGCCGACCAGGCGGTTGTCACGCCGGGAAGCCCGGCCGTCGTACTGGGGTACGTCGTTCGGATGTTCGCCGTCGTCGCTCATGCCACATCAGTACCGCGCGGGGCCGGAGCTTGTCGACGCGGCATCAGATCCGGCAGGCGCGCTATCGCCGCCGGTTCCACAACTCCTGTGCCCACCCGTACCGTTCGCGGTGCTTCGGCAGGGCCGTGCGGCCGACGGCTGCGGCGAGTTTGCGCAACCGGCGCCAGTCCAGGGGCGGTTTGGGCTCGGGGACGCCGGGCCGGTCGCGGGGCACACGTACGCGCAGGGCCTTCTGCGCGACGCGGCAGTGGACGGGGGTGGGCAGGAGGAGTGCCTCACCGTCGACGCCGACCTCGATCTCCGGCCGGTCGGCCTCGACGACGATCTCGTCGGCGACGAGCAGGCTGAGCCCCGGGGCGTTCGGCCCGAGGACCATCCCGGCGGCCTCGGCGGCGCTGTCGACGCGCACGCCGACGACGCCCAGGACCCCGGCGTCCAGCCGCTCCCGGCGGCCGAGGCCGACGAGGTCGTCGCTGCGGTAGACGTTGTTGCTGACCAGCACGGCCTGGGGCGCGTCGATGACGGCGTCCCCGATGCGGGCGGTGAGCCGTGGACCCCGCTGGTGCGTGAGCAGTTCGGGCAGCAGCTCCAGCGTCGTACGGACCTTGTCGTCGCGGTACGCGGGGCTCTGCACGACGGCGGCGTACGCGCCGAAGGAGGCGTTGTTGACGAAGGGGTGGCCGCTCGCGTAGCCGAGGTCGACATGGAGTTCGACGCCCTTGTCGGTGAGGGCGTCCAGGCAGGCGGCCGGGTTGTCGCGGTCGAGCCCGAGGTCCATGGCGAAGTGGTTGCGGGTGCCGGCGGAGATGACGAGGAGGGGCACGTCGTACGCCGCTGCGATCGCGGCGACCTGGGCCTGGGTGCCGTCGCCGCCGGCCACGCCGAGCAGGTCGGCGCCGTTTCTGACGGCGTCCCGGGCCAGTATGGCGACGTCCTCGTGGTGCGCGGGGTCGAGCAGATGGACCGTGGCGCCGAGCCGCTCGGCCCTCTCCTTCAGCCGGAAACGCTCGACCTTCCCGCCCCCGGACCTGGGGTTCATGATGAGGAAGGGGCTGGTGGGGGCGGGGGTGCGGTGCTCCGGTACGTGCACCTGGTGGGACCTGGTGCTGCTGAGGGCGAACTTCCCGGACGAGACGGCGATGCCCCACAGGGCGGCGGACACGAGCACCACCCACAGCAGGTTGACGGCCGCGAACCACCAGATGACCCCGACCGGCGCGGCCACGGCCAGCGCGCCCGCCGCGATCCGGGCGAGACCCCGGCGGGTCAGCACCCACCACAGCGCGGCCACGGTGACGCCGGCGCCCAGCACGACCCCGGCCACTAGCAGGAGGCTCGCCCCGCGCGCGTAGCCGAGCGGCAGGAGTACCGCGAGTACCGCGCAGCCGAGCGCGGCCCGGGCCGCCCATCGCTGTCTGGCGTGCGCCCGCACATCCAGGTGTTCGATGCCCACGCCCGCTCGCCCCTCGCGCCGCCGATCATGCACTTGACACGGCATGTTAGGGGCTGGGGGCGCTACAAAGCGATGGTCCCGGGAAGTCCGACTCCCCGGGACCATCGCCCGGACGTGCGTACCCGCTCCAGGACCGGCGCTGGGCCGCGCTCTGCCGGTCGGCGGAGCCGAACCAGCCGGTCTCCGGCTCACGGAGGGCGCCGGCCTCCTTCAACTCCCGGCACGCGTCGATCAGTTCTCCCTTCCGCGGTGGGACGTCGTCGCCCCGGCTCCGGGCGAACTGTTCCAGCCGCCAGGGGTCGAAGGCCTCCGAGCCGTCCGGCAGCAGGTCGATGTCCACCACACGCCAGTCCGGGTCACTCATACGGCACCCCCGTCCGTGCACCTTGTAGGTGAACCCGTCGGCCGTACGGCCCTCCCGCCCGAGCTCTCGCTCCCGTACGCCGGCCAGCACGGCCGGCAGAGCCGAGAACTCGGGGTACCGGCGAGCCAGGACCGCCTCGATGGTCCGGTGGCTCTCCAGAAACGCGCGCACCACCTCGGTGGCCGGCGTCTCGCCGCTGGTCATCTTCTGCGCCCCCTTCTGTTCTCCGGGAAGTCCGAGCCGACTTCGGCCGCGGCCCAGACCACTTCGTCGACATTCTTGTAGGTGTACGACTTCAGCTCCTCCAGCGAGATGACCTGGTACTGCGGTGCGTATTCGCACAACGCACCCCTCGTGTCCCCGTTGTGTGACCACATCCACGACCCCCGCCATGGTCTTCGAGCCGGATATTTCCGCCAACTACCGGGCCCCGCTCGACGGTTGTTCGAGCAAGCCGCATATAGTCCGATTGCTCACGCAAGCAGGCCGTGTGAGCGTTCCCCCGCTGTGGACGTTTCGGTCGGATCCCGTGCCCGGGGACCACGGTCGCCTGCCGTCATGTCTACTCGAAGGGCAGGTAGCCGTGCGTTGGCTCTGGGGTTGTCTGATTCTTTGCGCCGCGACAGTCGCGACCCTCCTCGTCGTCGACCCGCGCGACAGCGCGGCGGCCGACCGCAACGAGGCCACGTACTCCTACGGTTCGCACACCCGGCAGACCCTCGACGCCTACTGGAACGCCGCAGCTGAGGAGCGAGGTGGCGAGCAGCCGGGCATCGTGATCCTGCACGGCGGGTACTGGTACGAGGACACCGGCTGGGCCACCTGGTCCCGCACCTTCGCGGACGCCGGGTACGCCGTCTTCACCGTCGACCACCGGCTGAATTTCGACGCTCCCTGGCCCGCCCAGCGAACCGACGCCCTGTCCGCCCTCGACTGGATCGAGGATCACGCCGCCGACTTCGACCTCGACCCCGACAGGCTGGTGCTCCTCGGCTCCTCCTCCGGCGGCCAGCTCGCGACCTCCGTCGCCACCTACGGCGCCGGCGCCTACCGCGTCGACGGTGTGGTGGGCCTGTCGCCCGTGGTCTCCCCGTACCGCGCCTGGCAGGACGGCAACGCCGCCACCGCGACCGACCGGCAGCGCAAGCTCCGCGACAACGCCTCGATCCTGGCGCGCTGTTACCCGGACCCGGCGGACACCGACACCTCCACGCATCCCGGCTGCTGGGGCACCTGGCAGGACATGGCCGCCAACAGCCGTGCCTCCGGTGCGAACGACGCCCCCATGTACCTGCTCCACTCCAAGGGCGACTTCGTGCCGGTCCAGCACTCGCTCGACCTCGAAGCGGCCGAGGAGAGCGACCACAGCATGCCCGCCAATGGGGTCACGGTGGAGACGGTGGCCGGTTCCTCGCACGGCGGAGCGCTGCTGGACGAACCGGGCGTGGCCGACCGGGTGCTGGCCTGGATCGCCGAGAGGACGTACTGAGGCCCCCATGAAGAGCCCTCGCACCGCGGAGCGCCCCCTGCTCGGCGTGAGCGGCAAGGTCCGCCTGGTCCCGCTCGTCGACGAACGCCCCGAGGCCGAGTCGTACGACGGCGGTCAGAGCTGATGTCCCGGCCCTCCACCGTCGTCCCGCCCACCGCTACAACGCCCTCACCGACGAATGCCTGCGCGCCTTCCTCGGCACCACCGGCACCGACGTCGTCATCGCGACCCGCCCCGCGCTCGTGGTCTTCCTCGCCGAGCATGGCCGTCTGGACGCGTTCGTCACCGTCTCCGAGGCGGACGCCACCGACCCCCGCCGGCACCTGCCCGGCGCCCGGGGCGAAGGGGTGGCGGACTTCGAGGCGCCGGCGACGGCCGGCGAGGGCCGCGGCTTCCACGTCCGGCTGACGCCCCTGCCGGGGCCCGCCGATCCGGACCAGGTGACCGGACCCGGTGACCGGACCCTGTGACCGGACCCGGCATGGTGATCGCTGAGGAGATCTGCATCCGGCTGAGCAGATCTACATCTTGTGGATCTTCAGGTTCGCGATGGCCGTACGGGCGATCTCGCGACCCTGCTCGGTGAAGTGCCCCTTGCCCGGATAGTCGATCCAGATCCGGTACATGTCGCCGTTGCCCGCTTTGTAGTACAGGACCCGGGCCTCGCGCGGGCGCGGGCTCTGGCTGTCCGTGGTCGTGTAGACGATGGTGTTCTCGGCGGCCTCGCGGTCCTGGAACTTCGCCTCGTGGGGCTTGCCCTCGGGGGCGGGATCGTCGGCGATGTCCAGGGTGTACTCGCCGTCCTTGACCAACTCCCAGTCGGCGTACGCCCGGTCGAGCGCGACGCCCGGGATCTCGTTCTCCTTGTCGTCCTTCTTGATGTCCCGGTCGACGTTGATGCGGATCATCCCGCTCGGGTCTCTGTACTGCGCGAACGTGCCGTCCGTGGCGTCGGTGTCGTCCGTGTCGAACTTGTCCTTCACGAAGTCCGACGGCACGCCGACGCTCGCGGCGACCTTGGTGCCGAGGTCCCGCTGCTTCCACCCGTCCGGCAGCGGCCCCGCGAAGGGGTCGGCGATCACCAGGTACGCCGTCACCGCAGCCGCGACGACCGCCGCGCCGAGCCCGGTGAGGGTCTTGGCGCCGATACGGATGCCACGACCGGTGGCCGCCGGGACCCCGGCGACCTGGTGGACCACCTGGGTGGGCGCGGGGGCCGGCGGGTTCGCGGCCGCCTCCAGCAGTTCGCGGACCCGGGCGGCGGCCGGGCGGCGCGCGGGGTCCTTCTGCAGCAGCCCGTTGATGGCCTCGGCCAGCGGTCCCTGGGCCGAGGCGGGCGCGGCGGGCGCGGCGTTGAGCACCGACTGCAGGGTCGCCGGAGTGTTGCTGCGCCGGAAGGGCGAGACGCCCTCGGTGGAGGCGTAGAGGACGACGCCGAGCGACCAGAGGTCCGACGGGGGGCCGGGGCGCTGGCCCAGCACGCGCTCGGGGGCGATGTACTCGGGCGAACCGACGAAGCCGCCGGTGTCCGTCAGGTTCGTCTCGCCCTCGATCTGGGCGATGCCGAAGTCGGTGAGGACGACCCGGTCGTGGCGGCCGAGGAGGACGTTGTCCGGCTTGACGTCGCGGTGCAGGATGCCGGCGGCGTGCGCGGCCTCCAGCGCGCCGAGCACGTCGAGGCCGATTTTCGCCGCGTCACGCACCCCGAGGGTGCCCTCCTGGAGCGCGTCGCCCAGCGAGCGCCCCCGCACCAGCTCCATCACGATCCACGGCTGACCGTCCACGACCGCCACATCGTGCACGTTCACGACCGACGGATGATCGAGCCTGGCCGCCGCGCGCGCCTCGCGCCGCATCCGCTCGAAGGCATTGGCCCGTTCCCGCTCGGGAAGATGGTCCGGAACGCGGGGCTCCTTGACGGCGACCTCACGATCCACCGTCTCGTCCTTCGCCCGCCACACCGTGCCCATTCCGCCGTGCCCGAGCTTGGCGAGCAGCCGGTAACGGCCCCCGATCAGCCGCCCGGTGCCGGGTTCCTGCGGCGACGGCGTCGGCGACGGCGATGCCGGCTGAGCGACCACCTGGGTGGGCTGAGCGGTCACTCGCGTCGGCTGAGCAACCACTTCCGCCGGCTGCGCGTACGGGTTTCCCGGGTACGGCACACCCTGCTGCGGCGGTTGCAGTCCGAAACTCGTCGGCTCGTCGGGTCCGTAGCCGGGGCCATGGCCCGATCCGTAAGGGGCGCCCCCGTTGCTGCTCATACGCTCATCTGTATCGCGGGAAGCGCTTCTGCATCCACCCCCGTCGCTTTCCGGTCACAGACCCGTGACGCGGAACGCTACTTATCTCCCTTTTGGTTACCTACGACGGTGCCTCTGGCCACGTACGAAGGTGCCTCCGGTCACGTACGACGGTGCCCTCCGACCACGTACGGAGGTGCCCGCTAGTGACGCGCGAAGGTGTCCACCGCCACGTCGAAGTACTCCTTCGCCTCGCTCACCTTCCCGACCGGCGCCGACACCCACACGTCGTACAGCTGCCCGCCCTGCTCCCAGCACAGGTCGTACGTGTGCCGGGGCCCCTCCGCCGCGCTGAAGCCGTCCCAGGTGAACTCCCAGAGCGCGGCGGTGCGCCCCTCGTGCGTGGTCTCGGCGACCCGGCCGTCGCGGTATCCGGGGTTGGTGGAGGGCCCCTTCTCGTGAGCGCGCCGCAGCACCCCGGCCGGTCCGCCCTCCTCGGGGTCGGCGAGCTTGACGCCGATCCGGATCACCTGCCCCGGCGACATGTAGAAGACCCGCTCCCCCTGCGGCTCCCTCGTGAAATCGTCCGGCACGGCGAGGCTGAAGCCACGCTCGTCCTCGGCGAGCCGGTACCCCGAAGGCACGGTCGGCGCGGTGGCCGCCCGCGAGCTCGTGGTGGTGGGGGTGGCGGTGGCGGTGCCCCCCGCCGACGTACCGGAGCTGCTGGACGAGCCAGAGCCACTCGACGTCTCCGAGGTACCCGAGGTACCCGAGGTACCCGAGGTACCCGAGGTACCCGAGGTATTCGTCGTCCCCGACGTCCCCGTCGTCCCCGACGACTGCGGCGCCGAACTGCTGGGCGTGCCGCCCCCGCCCCCGCTCCCGTCCTGCATGAGCAGCGCCGCCGCCGACACCCCGGCCCCGGCCATCGCCGCCACCAGCGCCGCCGCGACCAGCACGCTCCGGGTGGAGTGCGGCTGCCGCTGCCGCGCGGGCTCCTCCCGCAGGGCGACCGCCGGGTCGGGGGCGGGTGGCCCTGCCTGCCCCACCTGCCCGCCCGCCGATGCGTCCCGATCCGCAGCGGGCGCGACCGCGCGCGGCACGTCCCGGCGGGTCGGCGTGTACCCGGTCGATGCCCTCGGCGCCTTCGACAGTCTCGGCGTACGCCCCGTCTCCCGGAAGGCCCGCAGCAGCCGTTCCGCCTCCACCGCGTCGAGCCGCCGGTCCGGGTCGCGCTCCAGCAGCCCGCGTACGACGGGGAGCAGCGGCGCGGCCTGCGGGGGCGGGCGGATCTCGTCGACGACGACCGCGTGCAGGATGCCGCCCAGCGAGTCGCGCCGGAACGGCGATTCCCCGCTCAGCGCGGCGCACAACAGGACGCCCAGCGACCACAGGTCGGACTCCGGCCCGGTGCGGACCCCGGACATCCGCTCCGGCGCGGTGTATTCGGGCGAGCCGACGAAGGACCCGCTCTCGGTGAGCGTGGTCGCGCCCGCGACCTGGGCGATGCCGAAGTCGGTGAGGACGACCCGGTCGGTGCCGGCCTCCATCAGTACGTTCGCGGGCTTGAGGTCGCGGTGCAGCACCCCGGCGTCGTGCGCCCGCCGCAGCGCGCCCAGCAGATCGAGGCCGATCCGCGCGGCCTCCCGCGCGTCGACCGGCCCGTCGGCCGCGATCCGCTCGGCGAGCGAGCCGCCGGAGATCAACTCCATGACGATGTACGGACGTTCGTCCTGCTCTACGACGTCATGCACGACGATGATGTGCGGGTGGCTGAGCCGGGCCACCGCCCGCGCCTCGCGCAGGGTGCGCTCGCGCTGCTGCCGGGACTGCTCCTCCGGGAGCGAGTCGTCGAAGGCCAGCTCCTTGACCGCCACCTGCCGACCGAGGAGCTGGTCGGTGGCGCGCCACACGATCCCCATACCGCCGCGGCCGATTCTGGCCTCCAGCCGGTAACGACCCGCGACGACGCGGACGTTTTCCCCCTCGGTCCCCATACGCCCCATCATGCCGCACCGGATCGAAACCCTCCGGTGCCGCGTCACGGCCTGGCCGACAAGCGACGTACGCGCGTCTCATGAGCGCCCGACGAGCACCGCGCATGGGGCGGCGGTGCGTACGGCGGCGGCGCGTCGGGCGTCGCACGCCTTCGCGATTCGAGCCGCAGGCGCCACCCCGGCCGCCACCCCGCCGTCAGGCTGTCAGGCCATCACGGCCATCGCCCGGCCATCACGGCCATCACCCGACCCTCACCGCACCGGCGGCCGCCAACTGCGCAGCACCGCGTAGAACTGCTCCTCCGCCGTCTCCCAGTCCGCCGCCGGCGCGGCCATGTAGATCGTGTACTCGACGCCGTCCCGGGAGAGATACATCTGTTCGATCGCCCGGCGCGGTCCGAGGAAGTCCGAGTCCTTCGCCACCGCGGTCCAGGTGAAGTCCCACAGCGCGCCCGGCCGGTCGCGGTAGATGTTCTCCTCCAGGCGCACCTGCCGGTATTCAGCCCGCACCTTCACCTGCTCCTCCAGGTCGAGCTGGTGGTGGTACGGGCTGTCGAAGTCCGGCGAGTCGTCGACAGCGACCCGGAGGAAGTGGTCACCGCCGTCAGGCGTGTAGTCGATCTGCGCCCCGTCCAGCTGCCGCTTCCACCCCTTGGGCAGGGCAATGCTGAAACCCTCCGGGTCCTCGACCCGCTCCCAGCCCTCGGGCACGCTTTCGGTCGCCGACTGGCCCTCCTGGTCCGTCCCCGAGCCACCACTGCCGTCCGTGCCGGCCGTGGCGGAGGTGTTCCCCTCCCGCCACTGGTCCGTGTAATGCATCGCGACCGCACCACCACCGCCGACCAGCGCGGCCAGCAGCACGACCAGCGCGACCGTACGCCCCCGGCCGCGCCGCTTGGCGCCGGGACGGGCGGGTGTGGCTGGAGCGGCGGAGGCGGCGGAGGCGGGCTGATAGACGGTGGGCACCGGAGCGACAGGGGTTCCGGAGGCTCCGAATCCGCCGGACACCACAGCCGCGGTGTGGTGCCCCGGCATCTGCTCGCCACTGTCATACGACCCATGCGCCCCATGCGCCTCATGTGCCCCGTACGAGCCGTACGAGCCTGGCGCAATGTGCGCCCCCGGCGCACCCGGCGCACCAAGTCCCTCCCGCGCCCCCCGCACGTCCCCACCACCCCCGTCGGCCCCTGCACCCCCCACCTGCTGCCGCGTCGGCACATACGCCTGCGCCACCCGCGGCCGCCGCCCCTCCGCGGCCTCGGCGAGCAGCTGCTCGGCCTCCTCCACACCGGGCCGTACGGCGGGGTCCTTGCGCAACAGCGCGGTGATGACGGGTCCCAGAGGCCCCCCGTGCACCGGTTCGGCGGCCTCCTCGCTCACCACGGCCTGCATGGTGGTGAGCGGTGTGGTGCGCCGGAACGGTGACTTGCCGTCCACCGCCGTGTACAGCGTCGCGCCCAGTGACCACAGGTCTGAGGCGGGTCCGGGCTCCTGCCCACGCACCCGCTCGGGGGCTATGTAGTCGACGGAACCGACGATCTCCCCGGTCCGTGTGATGGTCGTATCGCCCTCGACCTGGGCGATGCCGAAGTCGGTGAGCATGACCCGGCCGTCCTCGGCGAGCAGCACGTTCCCCGGTTTCACATCGCGGTGCAGTACGCCGGCCCGGTGGGCGGCCCGCAGCGCGCGCAGCACCCACATCCCGATCCGCGCCGCCTCGCGCGCCTCGATGCGCCCACGCTCCTTGACGGCGTCGGCCAGCGATACGCCCTCGACCAACTCCATGACGATCCACGGCCGGTTGTCGTGCTCCAGCACGTCGTGCACGGTGACGACGGCCGAGTGGTTGATCCGCGCCGCGGCGCGCGCCTCCGCCCGGGTCCGCGCGAGGAGTACGGCCCGCTCGTTCTCCGAGACGTAGAGCGCGGCCGTCAACTCCTTGACCGCTATGACCCGGTGCAGCACCTCATCGTGCGCACGCCAGACCCGGCCCATGCCACCGCTGCCGATCGTGTCGACAAGCCGGTAGCGCTCCGCGAGGAGCAGACCCTGCATCTGATTCACGTTGCCCCGCAAGTTCTTGACAGGGTCAG
>NZ_JAEMUX010000121.1 GCF_016598475.1 Streptomyces adelaidensis | reverse complement strand
CCAGGTCGGGGCGATCCAGGCAAACGCCGGGGCCCTGAGACCCTCCCGTCTATCTTGCGTTGAAAGCAAGCCCTTATTGGTGTTCCGGGGATCTCGACGATCATGATCGAATAGTTCTAGAGATCGCGACGATCCCGAGAAGGGGGGTTGGTTTACGTGTTGGATAAGGACGCCATGCGAGAGATTCGCAAAGAGCGTCAGATGAGCCGGGCGCAGGTGGCCGAGAAGCTGGAAAGGCACCCCCTCACCATTCGGCGATGGGAAACCGGAAAAGCCCAGCCGAACTCACATTCAATCTTGGCGCTGGCGGTAGCCCTGGGGTGCAATGTCGAAGACCTCACGGTGACGCCGCCGGTGGGGGAGGTGGCCCAGTGAGCGAGCCGCAGATGCCGAATTTGCATTACGGCGAAAAAGGTTGGGTGGCCATCACCCGCGACGAGACCGGCCGCATTCAGACGCACAAGGTTCGGATTTTCGAGCTGAGCGACGAGGGCGTAACGGCACTCGTCAAGGACCGGGACGGGGCACACGTCGAAGACCCGACCGTGATCGACGTGATCAAGGGCGATCCGCTGGGGGTGGCCAAGTACGTAGCGATGCTCCAACTCTCGGAGATGACCGACCGGGCGACCACACCAGCGCAGTTCGACGCCGTGGAGGCGGTGGCCGACTGGGTCATGAACTGGGAGCCGCGAGGTGCCTAAATTCGATGAGCCGGAAAGCATCGGCAACGAGGTTGCGTCACCGGCCGGAGGTGGCCCGGTCCACCCTCGCGCGGAAATGGTTGTCGTGCTCGCTCAACAGGGTATGGGGCGAAATGAAATTTCACGGCGCACCGGAATTCCTGCCGTTTCGGTTTCCCGAATCGCCAAGGCTAACGGCCTCAGCTTCGACGCCTCGCAGACCGAGGTGGCGTTGAAGGCGCGTATTGCCGAGCTGAAGAAGGCGCAAGCCGGAATCGCCCTCGGCCTGCACGAGGACATCGCAGTGGCCCGAATGTTGCTGCGCACCGCCCGCACCCACCGGGATTACGCGTTCGCCTCCAAGGCGATCGGCGATCTCACCCAGGCCGCCCAGCGCATGACCCCCGAGATCAGCGAACGGGAATCGGCCGAAGAGGTCAAGGACGCCTTGATGGACCTGCGCGACCAGATGCGCGCGGTCCGTGACGGATTCGAGGCACAGCACGGCGTTCCATTCGACAGCGCCGAGGCTGCCGAAATCATCAAGCAGGAGGCAAAGCAAAATGACGAAGCGTGAATTCGGCGAGATCGTGCAGGGCCCGATGACCCCGGACGGCCCGAGCGTGGACGAGATCCGGGCCATGCGACCGGGGTCGCCCGGCAGCTTCCACCACCGGGACGGCCGGACCCCGCTGGACTCGGCGGTGATCCGGGGCGAGTCGGTCCACGGTGACGGCGCGATGACCGAGGACCAGGCCGACCAGATCCGCAAGGCCGCCGGGATCGGGCGCGAGAACGCGCACGCCGGGCAGGTGGCCAAGTCGTATAGCGAGCACCGCGACCGGGTGACGGGCCAGGCGATCCGGACCTACGAGGACGGGCGCACCGAGATCGTGGACGAGAGCCGCCCGGCCACCAGGGTGCGCGGCGGCCGGTAGCCAGCGGCGGGGCGGGACGGGGGCACGGACGGCCTCCCGTCCCGCCGGGGGCCCACGGGGCCCGGCCTGCCCCGGCGAGATCCAGGGAGAGCCGCCCGTGGGCTGGCACGCAGGAACACGCGAAACGGCGGTACCCACGCTCGTTTCCTGCCACACAGCGCGCCGGATCTGGCGAGGTCGGCGCGACTGGCGGACGAGTCCGGCCAGGTCCGGGCCGATCGGCCAGCGAGAGGGCCGGACCTTGACGACCACGCAACTCCGGGTCTGGGTCCGGGCGTTGAGGTCCGGCCCGGGTCTCGACCCGATCGGCCCGACCTTGACGACCCAGCAAGCCGGGTCCGGCTCGACCCCCGGACCCCGGGGCGCGGACCTTGACGACCACGCAAGGGAACGGGCCCAGATCCGGCACGCACGAGGTCAACCCTCAACCTCTCGCCGGCCTTACTTCCCGTGATCGAACTCAACACGACGCGTGACAGCACGTTCAGACACAGATGAACCCCGGACCTCACCGCCAAGCGAATTCCGGGGCTCACCCACCAACCGAATGACCTCCACCGTCTAAGGCCACCGATCTTCCACCAGAAAATCACGCGGGAGCGGTGGCCGGAAGAGGCCACCAATGGCCACCACCAAGGCGTTCCGGCCGGAATTCAGGACGCGCAACGGAAAGCGCGTGAGCTTCGGCGCGAACTACACCCACGACACCAAGGCAAAGCGCAGGGCCGGACTCACCAAGGCCGGTCGCCCGAAGGTCGAAACCATGGGTGCTGGCACCGTGCTTCGGCGTCCTCGGCGGTGGATTCCGTGGGCCGTCCTCGGCGTGAATTCCGCAGCCGCTGGCGGGGCGTACGCGGTGGCCGAGCTGGGCCCGGTCGCTGGCGGGCTGGTGGTCGGCGGTGGGCTCTGGGTGGGTTACAAGGTCGTCCGCTGGACGGCGGGGGAGGTGGCCTATTTCTCCGTCAAGCTGCACCAGATCAGGGGCGGTTCGCGCCCGGCCGGGCTGGACGAGGCCAGCGCGCTCGGCCTGCCGCCCGGCACCCACATCCCGCGAGACAAGGTCAACGACCCGCGACGCCACGAATAACCGCCCGTAATTGGAACTGGAACTGGAACTGTGATTGTGACTGTGGCAGGACCCCCCTCCCACCGGGTACGTGCCCGGGCACGGGGGGTGTGCCGGGGGTGTTCCAGTTCCAGTCACGGTCACAGTCACAATTACGCGTGGTGACAAAGAAAGGCCGTCACTTGTCGTTATTGATGGTGCGCGAATGGGTGTGGGCACGCCTATTCTCCCCACCTTTTTAGATTCGGCTAAATTTCAGAAATTGTGCGGTGCGCAAATCCCGTGATTTGATTTTCTCAGCAATTCCGGACAGGCCGGAATTCAGGGGAATTCGGGAGAACGAAATGGCCGCCAACACCACCGCCGCGAAGAAGACCGCCGACCAGGCCGAGCCCGTCGCCTGCACCTGCTCGCAGTTCGCCACCGAGGACGGCCGCACCACCGGCTGCCAGGCGGAGACCAAGCGGCTGTTCGCTCCCGGCCACGACGCCAAGCTCAAGAGCTTCCTGATCCGCATGGGGGCCGAGGGCACCGAGGTCATCCGCACGGTGGACGGCATCGCCAGCAGCGCCGACGCCAGCACGCACGCCGCGAAGTTCGCGTTCGGGCACATGGTCGCCGCCGGGATCACCCGCGCCGAGACCAAGGCCGCCGAGAAGGCCGAGCGCGCCGCAGCCCGCGCCGCCCGCAAGGCGAAGGCCCCCGCCAAGATCACGGCCAAGGTCGGCCGCGCCACCTTCACCGGCCACATGGACGGCGACCACTTCGTCTACGAGGTGAAGGGCAAGGAGCGCCGCACCCTCAAGTTCCAGACCGCCTGACCGACCCGCCCCGCCGGGCGGTCGGCTGAGGCCGCCCGGCTCCCCCTGAGGAGCCCCAATGTTCAAGATCCAGTACCGCAACCCGCAGGGCCGCATGGTCACCGCCCAGCACCACGACCGCACCGAGATCCAGCGGCTTGCCGACAAGGCCCGGCAGGACGTGCCCGACGCCAGCGTCTGTGAACTCCGGGTGCGCGAGGTCGCCGCCAGCGAGATTACCGGCGATTTCATCTGGGCCGACTGCACCGCCGACTTCGCTCGTTAACACGAAGGAGCCCGGCCGAGGAGGCACCCCCGACCGGGCCGAAGTGCTGAGAGATTGAGGAACCCAGCGTGAACAAGCAAAACACAGCCGCCATTGCTACGGGCGTCATCGAACGTCTCGTGTCGGGCGGCCAGCTCCGGGCGGTCGCCTATGCCCGCGTCTCCACCGAGGACCAGGCCAAGGGTTACGGCGTCCAGTACTCGACGAAGAAGATCCTGCGCCACATCGAGCGCAAGGGCTGGCGGCACGTCGGCACCTTCTGCGACGAGGGCATCAGCGGCAGCCTGGAGGCGCACCAGCGCGAAGACCTCAACAAGTTGATGGAGTTGGCGCGCGAGAAGCCCAAGCCCTTCGACATCGTGGTCGTGAATGAGGGTCGCGCCATCGGCCGAACCGGTCGCGCCTTCTGGCGGTGGGTCTGGGAACTCGAAGACATGGGCATCTACGTCGGCGTTGTCCAGGACGACTACGACAACAGCACGGCCGAGGGTCGCAAGAAGATGCGCCGTGACGCCGACTACGCCGAGACCGAATGGGAGACCATCCGGCAGCGCACCCAAGGCGGGTTGCAGGAGAAGGCCGAGGAGGGCGGTTGGGTCGGCGGCCCGCCCCCGTATGGCTACGAGATCGAGGACCAGGGCAAGAAGGGTCTTTCCCGGCTCATCAAGTGCGCGGCTGAGGTCAAGGTGTTGCGCCGCGCCCGTGAGCTGCTGGTCGAGTTCCGGCTGAACATGCGCCAGACTGCCGCGCGCCTGAACGCCGAAGGGCTGTTCACCCGCTCGGGCAAGCCGTGGTCGCATCAGAACCTGCGCGCCCGGCTGATGTCCACGGCAGTCCTTGAGGCGGTCTTCATCTTCCGCAACACCAAGGTGAAGAACGGCCGGGGGCCGAAGCTCGACCAGAACGGCCAGCCGCTCTACGGCGAAACCGTCCGCATCGAGCTTGACCCGATCTTCACGCCCGAGGAGGTGGCCGACCTGAAGGCCGCCGTAGGCGAACCCTCCGGCAAGCCCAAGGGGCAGGCCGGGGTCTATCCGCTGTCGCGTCGGGTGCACGCCCAGTGCGGCAAGCACTACATCGGCGGCAAGCGGCACAAGGGGCCCGGACGCTGGTACCGCTGCAAGGGCCGACAGGAGGAGTACGCGCACGCCCCGACGTGCGACGACCCGCAGATCCCCGCCAACGAGCTTGAGGCCGCAGTCTGGGCCGAGGTCGTCAGCCTCCTCGGTGACCCTGACCAGCTCCGGGCGATGGCGGCTGAGTGGGTCGGCATGGCCGACACGGACCAGGACGCGCAGCGCGCGCGGGTGGCCGACCTGAACCAGCAGGTGGCCGACCGTGAGAAGGCCATGACCGAGACGCTGACCACCTACGCCCGGCTCAACGTGCCCGCGTCCACGATTGAGGAGGTCGTCAAGACGCTGACTGACGAGCGGGAGCAGCTCAAGGAGATGCGCGACGAGGCGCAGCGTTGGATGGACGAAACTCAGGCCGCCGAGCAGCGCGCGAACGACCTTGCAGCGCTGGCCGACCTGGCGCGTACCCGCCTGGCCGACATGACGCCCGAGGAACAGGGCGAGATCCTCGCGCTGCTGGACGTGCGCGTCACGGTCACGGGTCCGATGCCCGAGCGCAAGACGAACAAGGGCTGCACCCTTACCAAGTGGTTCGCCGACTCGGGGCGGCTGGTGCCACCGCCGCTGACCGACGAGGTGTGGGCCCTGGTGGAACCAGTCGTCAAGGCGTGGGAGCCGCCGAACCATCGCCTGATCGACGGCCGCGCGGTGGTCGACGGCATCTTGTTCAAGGCGCGCACCGGGTGCGGCTGGTACGGCGTCGAGGTCCCCGGCGACATCCTGTGGAAGACCGTGCACTCCCGGTTCAACCGCTGGCTGCGCGCTGGCGTATGGGCCGAGATCATGAAGGCGATCCCCAACGAGGGCACGCTTCCGGCGGGGATGCCCGTGCTACCGCCGTTCAAGATTGAGGGCCGCGTGGACCCGCGCATCCTGCCTATCCGGCACGAGGAGTCACCTGCGGAAACACCTATGGTCGGCTCGGGCGCCGCGCTCTGCGTGCCCGGCAACCACGAGAACAAGTACGGCCGTTACCTCAAGGGCCGCAATGTCCAGCACACCCACGGCCTCGCCGAGACCATCGAGCAGATGGAGGGCGAGAGCGAGGAGTTCAAGAAGCAGGTACGGGAGTTCATCGACGGGCTCGTCAGCCACTACGTCCTCGACGGCGGCCGGCTGGTCGTCTGCCACGCCGGTCTGCCGGAGAAGTACCACGGCCGCACCTCCGGCCGGGTCCGCAGCCACGCCCTGTACGGCGACACCACCGGCGAGACCGACGAGTTCGGCCTGCCGGTGCGCTACCCCTGGGCGGAGGACTACCGGGGCCGCGCGGCCGTCGTCTACGGTCACACCCCGGTTCCGCGGGCGTCCTGGCTGAACAACACCATCTGCCTGGACACCGGCGCCGTCTTCGGCGGCGCGCTCACCGCGCTGCGCTGGCCGGAGCGTGAACTGATCGACGTACCGGCCGAGAAGGTCTGGTACGAGCCGGCCAGGCCGCTGGCCTCCGAGGCGCCCGGCGGGCACGAGGGCCGGCCGCTGGACCTGGCCGACGTGCACGGCCGCCGGTCCGTCGAGACCCGGCACGCGGGACGGGTGTCGGTCCGCGAGGAGAACGCGGCCGCCGCCCTGGAGGTCATGAGCCGCTTCGCGGTCGACCCCCGCCTGCTGCCGTACCTCCCGCCGACCATGGCCCCGACGCCCACCTCGCACATCGAGGGCTACCTGGAGCACCCGGCGGAGGCGTTCGCGCAGTACAAGGAGGACGGCGTCGCGCGGGTCGTGTGCGAGGAGAAGCACATGGGTTCGCGGGCGGTCGCCCTGGTCTGCCGCGACGCGGACGCGGCCCGCGAGCGCTTCGGGGATGGGGGTACCTCCCGCTCGAGCGCAGCCGAGAGTGGGGGAGGCCCTACCGGGTCCCTCTACACCCGTACGGGCCGGCCGTTCTTCGACGACGCCGTCCGCACCGAACTGGTCCTGGGCCGGGTGCGCGAGGCCATGACGGCGGCCGGGCTCTGGGCCGAGCTGGACACCGACTGGGTGCTGCTCGACGCCGAGCTGCTGCCGTGGTCGCTGAAGGCGTCCGGGCTGCTGCGCACCCAGTACGCAGCCGTCGGCGCCGCCTCCGGCGCGGTGTTCCCGGGGGCGCTGGCCGCCCTGGAGGGCGCGGCGGCACGCGGCGTGGACGTGGGCGAACTGCTGGGCAAGCAGCGGGAGCGGGCCGCCGACGCCGCCGCGTTCACCGACGCGTACCGGCGCTACTGCTGGCCGACCGAGGGCCTGGACGGCGTACGGCTCGCCCCGTTCCAGCTCCTCGCCGTCCAGGGCCGCAGCCTCGCCGGCCTGCCGCACGACGAACAGCTGGCCCTCATCGACCGGCTCGTCGAGTTCGACGGCAGCGGCCTGCTGCGGACCACCCGGCGGCTCTTCGTCGACACCGGCGACGAGGACTCGGTGCGGGCCGGCGTCGACTGGTGGCTGGAGATGACCGGCCGGGGCGGCGAGGGCATGGTCGTCAAGCCGGTCGGAGCCGTCGTGCGCGGCAAGCAGGGGCGGCTGGTCCAGCCGGGCATCAAGTGCCGGGGCCGCGAGTACCTGCGGATCATCTACGGCCCGGAGTACACCCGCCCGGAGAACCTGGCCCGGCTGCGCGGCCGGTTCCTCAACCACAAGCGCTCCCTCGCCGTCCGCGAGTACGCCCTCGGTCTGGAGGCCCTGGACCGGCTCGCCGAGGGGGAGCCGCTGTGGCGGGTGCACGAGGCGGTGTTCGGGGTGCTGGCCCTGGAGTCGGAGCCGGTGGACCCCCGGCTCTGACCGGGGGAACCCGCGCCTGTGGCGGGACGGACCCGCGCCGGTGGGGCGACTTTGCGGCTGATAATGTCGCAGAAAGGCGTGGCCGTGCACTGCGTTCGAATGGTTCAGCGATTCCGGCAGTGCTCGGGGGGACAGCGATCGCAGCCAGTCGCGGGCGAGCGCTGCCACCCGAGTCGGTCCCATCGGTCCCATTCGAAGGTATGCGGGGTTCCCCTTGCGTCGCACCACAGCGCGGTCCGGGCGAGAGCGATCGGCACTCGACGCCGCATACGACGAGTGCCGCCGCCTGGTCCGCACGACCCGGCCCACCGAACTCGCCCTGATGCAGCTCATGCCTCCGGCGGCCCGGCCCGCCTGCTGGGCCCTGTACGCCGCCTTCTCCTACGCCGACGACCTGATCGACTCCGGCGAGGGCACCCCCGAGGAGCGCGGCCGGCGGCTCCAGGAGTGGCGGGACGCGCTGGAGGCCGACCTGACGAGCGGGACCAGCGAGGACCCGATCCGGCTCGCGCTCACCGACGCGGTGTGGCACTGGGGCCTCGACCTCCGCGACCTGCTGGGCGCCCTCGACGCGGTCCAGCGCGACGACGACCGCAAGGGTGTCGCGACCTGGCAGGAGTGGCGTGAGCGCGCCCACGCCCAGAACCTCAGCTGGCCCGAACAGCTCATGCGGATGCTGGTGCGCTGCGGCCTGCCGGTGCCCGTGCGGCTGCGGGACCTCCCCGGCTTCACCCGCTTCGTCGAGGGCCTCTACCTCACCGACACCCTCCGCGACCTCGTCGACGACCTCGACGGCGAGGACCTGTGGATCCCCGCCGAGGTCCTCGACCGCTTCCAGGTCACCCCGGCCGAGCTGCGCTCCCGGCAGTGGACACCCGCCGTTCAGCAGCTGATCGCCCACCTCGCCGGCCAGGCACGGGAATGGCTGGAGAACTCCCGCCGGGCGCTGCGCGACACGCTGCCGCTGGGCCCCTCCATCGTCCTCGACACCGCCGTCGAACTGTTCGGCGCGGAGCTGGACGCGCTCGTACGGGCCGGATCGGCCGTCCTGCACCGGCAGGTGCGCGTGCCCCGGCACATCGAGTGGCGGATCCTCGGCCCGGCCCGGGCACGGGCCGCGGTGGTGTGGCGGCTGACGCTGCCGCCCGGCCGGGACACGGTCACCGACACCGCGCGGACGGTCGCCGCTCGCCGTACGGACGCGGCCTCGCCCACCGGCGCGGCGGCAGGGGACCGGCTCGGGGGCCCCGAGCCGCTCGGGAGCCGGATCGCCGAACCGCCGCTGCCGCCCCGCCCGCACCGCGACGGCGTCCGGCCGCCGACGATAGCCGCCGCTCATCTGCCGCAGCACGTGGCGATCGTCATGGACGGCAACGGCCGCTGGGCCACCGGGCTGGGGCTGCCCCGCGACGAGGGCCACCGGGCCGGCGCGATGGCGCTGCGGGACGTGGTCCAGGGCGCCCTGGAGATCGGTCTTCCCCACCTGACCGTCTACGCCTTCTCCACCGAGAACTGGAAACGCTCGCCCGACGAGGTCTCCAAGCTCTTCGCGATCATGCGCGCCGAACTCCTCGACGGCGAACTCCTCGACCACGACGTACGGCTCCGCTGGGTGGGTTCCCCCGACGGGCTCCCGGACGACGTGGCGGACGTACTCCGCGGCCAGGAACACGCCACCCGCAACCGTGCGGGCCTCACCCTCAACATCTGTGTCAACTACGGTGGCCGTGCCGAACTCACCCAGGCGGGCGCGGCGTTGGCCCGCGCCGCGCTGGCCGGTGAGATCGACCCCGCCCGGGTCTCCGAGCAGCTCTTCGCCGCGCATCTGCCCCACCACGCGCTGCCCGACGTGGACCTCCTGTGGCGCACCAGCGGCGAGATCCGGACCTCCAACTTCCTTCCCTGGCACGCCCATTACGCCGAACTGCACTTCACCGACCAGCCCTGGCCGGAGGTCGACCGCCGCGACCTGTGGGAGGCCATCGAGGCCTACACGCACCGCAAGCGCCGCAAGGGGGCGGCGTCGGTGCAGGCATCGGTGCCGGCGCGGAACGAGGGTGAGTGACACCCCCCGTGACGGCCTTCCGCGTCGGCCGTCAGTCGCCCAGCAGCCGCAGGCGCGCCTCGGCGACACCCACCCGCACCGTCTGACCCCACGTCAACTCCAGTGCGTCGCCCTCCATCCCGTCGCCGAAGGCGATGAGCCGGTCCGACTCGACGGTGAGGCACAGCCGGGCGGCCGCCGCGAGCTCTCCCGCGACGAGGGACGTCCCGGTCGCGGGGGAGGGCCAGGCCTCGCGGACGAACCACAGCAGCCGGGCCTCGCCCGGACCGGGCAGCGGCAGCGCGCTCGCCCGCTCCTGCCACACCGACCGGATCCACCCGCTCGCCCCGGTGCCGGTCCCGACGAGCACCCCGGAGGAGGCCTGGGGCTCGACGGCACTCCTGTCGCCGTCGAACCCCAGGCGGTAGCGGGCGGTCTGGTGGCCGGCCGCGCCGAGGTAGATCTCGTTGAGCGCGACCAGCCGCTGGGTGTCGTCGGCCACGGCCTCGACCATGGTCAACGCCTCCACGCCGGCTCCTGGCAGCAGTGCGGACGCGAGCAACTTCCCTGCCTGCGCGGGCCGGTGGCGCACCAGGACGCCCGGGTTGCGCCGGGGATCCGGGTTGATCCCCACCACCGGCTGCCCCGCCAGGTACTTGGCGACATTGGCCACCAGTCCGTCCTGCCCGACGACCACCACGACGTCCTCGGGGGCGAACAGGAACCGGTCCAAGTCGCCTCGCTCCGCCCGGGCCTGACGCCAGGTCAGGGGGATCGAGGACGTGACCTCGGCCAGCGCCCGGCGCTCCAACCGGTGCCGCTCGGCCATGTCCTCGATGTCCCGCCCCCGGGACCGCAGGAAGAAGGCGGCCTGCCCGTGCGTGCCGTGCCGGGCCACCAACTCCTCGTACTCGGTGGTGCGATGGACCAGCACGACGCGCGGGGCGAGACTCACGCGGAGTCCCCGGCCGGTCCGGCCCCGCCGCCGAGCTTCGCCAGCAGTCCGGTCAGCACGTCCGGCGACACCGTCACGCTCTCGATCCTCGGCAGGTTCTCCGCGAGCCGGCTCCCGGTCAGCGCGTGCAGGGTCGCCGCGTCCACCTCGTCGTGCACCCGCAGCCACGCCGCCTGCGCCTCGGCCCGCGCCGCACCGACCTCCCGTGCGGCCCGCGCCTCCGCCTCGGCGAGCTTGACCTGACGGACGGCCTCCGCCTCGGCGAGCCTGACGTTGCGCGCCGCCTCCGCCTCGGCGAGCTTCACGGTCCGCTCGGCCTCCGCGACGGTCAGCCGTACCGTCCTGGCCGCCTCCGCGCCAGCCCTCACCCCGTCCGCGGCGGCCTTCTCCTCCGCCTCCCGCCGCGCGTTCGTACCCCGCTGCTCGACCAACTGCTCCTCACGGCGGGCGAGTTCGATCTGGCTGGCCAGCTCGTTCTCGGCGATGGCCCGCTCCCGCTCGACGGCCACGGCCCGGCGTTCGTACGTCGCCCGGTCCGCCTCCTGCTGGATCTGCTCCCGGGCCGGCGTACGCAACGCCCGCTCCACCTCCGGTTCGGGCCGCAGCGCCACCACGCGTACGGCCACGATCTCGATCCCGGTGGCGGGCAGCCGCGGCTCGGCCGCCAGCCCGCCGACCACCCGCTCCCGGACCGCCGCGACCCCGTCGACCAGGGCCGACGCCAGCGACGTACGGGCCAGCACGTCGAGCGCGTGCTGCTGGGCCGTCTCCGTCAGCAGTGTCGACAACTGCTCCAGGGGAGCGCCGCGCCAGACACCCGTGTCGGGGTCGACGGAGAAGTCCAGCCGGGCGGCGGCGATCGCCGGGTCGCTGACCCGGTACGTCACCGTCGCCTGCACCGCCACGTCCTGGAAGTCGGACGTACGGGCGTGGAAGGTCATCGCCAACTCCCGGTCGTCCACCGGGATCTCGGACAGCGCGGCGGTCAGCGACCGGTACCAGAAGCTCAGCCCCGGGCCGTCGTGCACGAGCCGCCCGGAGCGGTGGTGACGGATGTGCGCGGTGGGCGCGCCACGCAGATGCCGCCAGCCGAGCCGCCTGGTGATGTCGGCCATGGATGATCCCCCTGATGATCGCGTGCGGGCTTGTCCTTGCAGCTGCCCGCGCACTTGCTCGCGGACCTGTTTGCGTCACATGGACGATAATGGGGCCGGGGCTTATCGTCAAGAGGACGCAATGGGGAGGTGCCGATTCGATCCGGCCAACCGGCGGGTGAACACGCGCCCGAATGGTCAGGATGAGGACATGGGATTCCACGTCGACTCCGAAGCCGGGCGGCTGCGCCGCGTCATCCTGCACCGGCCGGATCTGGAGCTCAAAAGGCTCACCCCCAGCAACAAGGACACGCTGCTCTTCGACGACGTGCTGTGGGTGCGCCGGGCGCGCGCCGAGCACGACGGATTCGCCGATGTGCTGCGTGACCGAGGGGTCGCCGTCCACCTCTTCGGCGACCTCCTCACCGACGTCATGCGCGTCCCGCAGGCCAGGGAGCTGGTCCTCGACCGGGTCTTCGACGAGAAGGAGTACGGTCCGCTCGCCACGGACCACCTCAGGGCCGCCTTCGAGTCCCTGTCCCTGGCCGAACTCGTCGAGGCCCTGATCGGCGGCATGACCAAGCGGGAATTCCTCGACGCGCACATGGAGCCGGCCTCCGTGCGCTTCCATGTCATGGAACTCGACGACTTCCTCCTCGACCCCCTCCCCAACCACCTCTTCACCCGCGACACCTCCGCCTGGATATACGACGGGGTCTCCATCAACGCCATGCGCTGGCCGGCCCGCCAGCGCGAGACCGTCCACTTCGAGGCGATCTACCGGCACCACCCGCTCTTCCGCGGCGAAACGTTCCACGTCTGGTCGGAGGGTCAGGCCGACTACCCGTCCACCATCGAGGGCGGCGACGTCCTCGTCATCGGCAACGGCGCCGTGCTCATCGGCATGAGCGAGCGCACCACCCCGCAGGCTGTCGAGATGCTCGCCCACAAGCTCTTCGCCGCCGGCTCCGCGCAGACCATCGTGGCCCTCGACATGCCGAAGCGGCGGGCCTTCATGCACCTGGACACCGTCATGACCATGGTCGACGGCGACACCTTCACCCAGTACGCCGGACTCGGCATGCTCCGCTCGTACACCATCGAGCCGGGCGTCGGCGAGAAGGAACTCAAGGTCACCGACCATCCGCCCGAGCACATGCACCGCGCGATCGCCGCCGCGCTCGGCCTCGACGCGATCCGGGTGCTGACCGCCACGCAGGACGTTCACGCCGCCGAGCGCGAGCAGTGGGACGACGGCTGCAACGTTCTCGCCGTCGAACCGGGCGTCGTCGTCGCCTACGAGCGCAACGCCACCACCAACACGCATCTGCGCAAGCAGGGCATCGAGGTGATCGAGATCCCGGGGAGCGAGCTGGGGCGGGGGAGGGGCGGGCCGCGCTGTATGAGCTGTCCCGTAGAGAGGTCGGCCGTATAGAAATGTGGAACGTCGTATAGACTTCCAGTCTTCTTCGTGATGTCCCTGTCGTCCTCGATCCAGGAGCGCCCCATGGCGACTGTCCCCACCGCTGCCCTCGCCGGGCGTCATTTCCTCAAGGAGCTGGATTTCACCGCGGCGGAGTTCCGTGGCCTGATCGAGCTGGCCGTCGAGCTGAAGGCGGCCAAGAAGGCCGGGACGGAGACCCGGCGTCTGCGCGGCAAGAACATCGCGCTGATCTTCGAGAAGACCTCGACGCGCACGCGCTGCGCGTTCGAGGTCGCCGCGGCGGACCAGGGGGCGTCGACGACGTATCTCGACCCGGCCGGCTCGCAGATGGGCCACAAGGAGTCGGTGCGGGACACCGCGCGGGTGCTCGGTCGGATGTTCGACGCCATCGAGTTCCGCGGGGACAGTCAGGCGAACGTCGAGGAGCTGGCCGCGTACGCCGGAGTGCCCGTCTACAACGGCCTCACCGACGACTGGCACCCCACCCAGATGCTCGCCGACGTGATGACCATGACCGAGCACAGCGACAAGCCGCTCGGCGAGCTGGCTTTCGCCTACCTCGGCGACGCCCGCTTCAACATGGGCAACTCCTACCTGGTCACCGGCGCGCTGCTCGGTATGGACGTCCGGATCGTCGCCCCGGAGGCCTACTGGCCCGCCGAGGAGGTCGTCACCCACGCGCGCAAGCTCGCGGAGATCAGCGGCGCGCGGATCATGCTCACGGAGCACATCCATGAGGGGGTGGAGGGCGCCGATTTCGTCGCCACGGACGTCTGGGTGTCCATGGGGGAGCCGAAGGAGGTCTGGGACGAGCGCATAGGCGCGCTGTCCCCGTACGCCGTCACCATGGACGTCCTGCGCGCCACCGGTAACCCCGGCGTCAAGTTCCTCCACTGCCTGCCGGCCTTCCACGACCTCGGCACGAAGGTGGGGCGCGAGATCCATGCCCTGCACGGGCTGGACTCCCTGGAGGTCACCGACGAGGTCTTCGAGTCGTCCCACTCGGTCGTCTTCGACGAGGCGGAGAACCGCCTGCACACGATCAAGGCGGTACTGGTGGCGACGCTGGCCTGAGCCCAAGCTGTTTCAGCCCGTCCGGCGTTTGAGGACGAGGCCGTTCAGGCCGACAGCGGGGGCCTGGGGGCGCAGCCCCCAGGTACGGGATGGGACGGGTAGGGGCGGCGGGGGTGAAAACTATGCGGGGCGGCGCTGACGCGGCACCGTGCGCAAGCGGAACCAGACCGCCTTGCCGGAGCCCGTCGCGCGATGGCCGCAGGCCGAGCTGAGGGCGCGGATGAGAAGCAACCCCCGCCCATGCTCCTGCCAGGGATCGGGCTCACCGAACCCCGGCGCCGTGAGATCCCCCGGCGGAGCCGGATCCGGATCATGCACCTCCACCTTGCAGCTGGACGGCGACAACTCCACGACCAGCTCGATCGGCCCGTCCCCCGCCGCATGCTCCACCGCGTTGGCGACCAGCTCCGCCGTCAGCAGCTCCGCCGTGTCGCGGTCCGTCCCATGCGCCAGCTCGCTCAGCGCCGTACGGACCAACGCGCGAGCGACAGGCACGGCCGCAGCGGTGTGCGGGAGCGCGATGCGCCAGGACGCGGGGGCGGAGGGATCTTGCAAGGCGGTGGGTCCGTTCATGGAGCAGGTCATGGGTCGTCCTGCTTTCAACATGACGAATGGTACGGCGCGAACCGGCAGAGCCGCTCTAGGGGAGCCGTACGGGGCCTGCGGGCCCCGTTGTCAGGCGGTGTACCCACACCAACGCCCCGCCGCGCCCGGCCGATCCCGTCGTTACCGGCCTGTCGAACGTCCGTGACCGAGTCACGGAGCGTCGGCGGGCCTCGCCGCCTATCGCGTACTCATGACGACAGTCAGATATCGGTGATAGCTTCGTCGGGTAGGGAAGTAGCCGCAGCGCAGCGGTAGCCCCCGAGGAGGCCGCCCGTCATGAGTCCCTTCACCGGCTCCGCCGCCCGCACCTCCGACTGGCTCCATCTGAGGTGCGAGATCACCGACGGCGTCGCGACCGTCACCCTGGCCCGCCCCGAGAAACTCAACGCCCTCACCTTCGGCGCCTACGCCGACCTGCGCGACCTGCTCGCCGAGCTGTCCCGGGAGAAGTCCGTCCGCGCCCTGGTGCTGGCCGGCGACGGCCGAGGCTTCTGCTCCGGCGGCGACGTCGACGAGATCATCGGCGCCACCCTCGCCATGGACACCTCCCAGCTGCTCGACTTCAACCGGATGACCGGCCAGGTCGTACGGGCCGTACGCGAGTGCCCGTTCCCGGTGATCGCCGCCGTGCACGGCGTGGCGGCGGGCGCCGGCGCGGTCCTCGCCCTGGCCGCCGACTTCCGCGTGGCGGACCCCACCGCCCGCTTCTCCTTCCTCTTCACCCGCGTGGGCCTCTCCGGCGGCGACATGGGCGCCGCCTACCTCCTGCCCCGCGTCGTCGGCCTCGGCCACGCCACCCGCCTCCTGATGCTCGGCGACCCGGTCCGCGCCCCGGAAGCCGAACGCATCGGCCTCATCAGCCAGCTCACCGACGAAGGCAGCGCCGACGAAGCCGCCCAAGCCTTGGCCCGCCGCCTCGCCGAGGGACCGGCCCTGGCCCACGCCCAGACCAAGGCGCTACTGACAGCCGAACTGGACATGCCCCTGTCGGCCGCCGTGGAACTGGACGCCGCGACCCAGGCCCTGCTGATGAACGGCGAGGACTACGCGGAGTTCCATGCGGCGTTCAAGGGAAAGCGACCTCCCAAATGGAGGGGACGGTGACTGCGCGACCAGCCCCCACGAACCCGCACCCGCCCCACGACCCCAGCCACCCCCACCGCATAGCCATCATCGGCGGCGGCCCCGGCGGCCTCTACGCCGCCGCCCTCCTCAAACGCCTCGACCCCACCCGCGAAATCACCCTCTGGGAACGCAACGCCCCCGACGACACCTTCGGCTTCGGAGTGGTCCTCTCCGACGAAACCCTCGGCGGCATAGAACACGCCGACCCGACCGTCTACGAAACCCTGCAACGGCACTTCACCCGCTGGGACGACATCGACATCGTCCACCGGAACACCCGCCACACCTCCGCAGGACACGGCTTCGCCGCCCTGGGCCGCAGCCACCTCCTCCAGATCCTGCACGACCGCTGCCGCGCACTCGGCGTCGAGCTCCGCTTCCGTACGGAGGCCCCGTACCCGGCATGGCTCCGCGAGACGTACGACCTGGTCATCGCGGCGGACGGCGTGCACAGCTCGACGCGCGAGGCGTACGCGGAGGTGTTCCGGCCGGCCGTGGAGGAGCACCGCTGCCGTTACATCTGGCTCGCCGCCGACTTCGCCTTCGAGGCGTTCCGCTTCGAGATCGCCGAGACCGAGCACGGTGTGATGCAACTGCACGGCTACCCGTACGCGCCGGACGCGTCCACCGTCATCGTGGAGATGAGGGAGGAGGTGTGGCGGGCCGCCGGGTTCGAGGAGCTGGACGCCTCCGCGTCCGTCGAACGCTGCGCCAAACTCTTCACGGACGCGCTCGGCGGACGCCCGCTCAAGTCCAACAAGTCGTCCTGGACCACCTTCCGCACGGTCGTCAACGAGCGCTGGTCGCACGGCAATCTGGTGCTGCTCGGCGATGCCGCGCACACCGCGCACTTCTCCATCGGCTCCGGTACGAAACTCGCCGTCGAGGACGCGCTGGCGCTGGCCGCCTGTCTGACGGAACAGCCCGATCTGGCAAGGGCGTTGACGGCGTACGAGGAGGAGCGGCGCCCGGTGGTCGCCTCCACGCAGCGTGCCGCGCGGGCCAGCCTGGAGTGGTTCGAGGACATCGGGCTCCATCTCGACCAGCCGGGCCGGCAGTTCGCCTTCAACCTCCTCACCCGCAGCCGCCGCGTCACCCACGACAACCTCCGGCTGCGCGACGCGCACTTCACCAGCGCCGTGGAGCGCGAGTTCGGCTGCCCGCCCGGCACGCCCCCGATGTTCACGCCGTTCCGGCTGCGCGGCCTGACCCTGCGCAACCGCGTCGTCGTGTCCCCGATGGACATGTACTCGGCGACCGACGGCGTCCCCGGCGACTTCCACCTCGTCCACCTGGGCGCCCGCGCCCTCGGCGGCGCCGGGCTCGTGATGACCGAGATGGTGTGTGTGAGCCCCGAGGGGCGTATCACCCCGGGCTGCGCCGGACTCTGGAACTCCCGGCAGGCCGACGCCTGGCGCCGCACGGTGACGTTCGTGCACGAGCAGGCACCGGGCACGGCCATCGGAGTCCAGCTCGGCCACTCCGGCCGCAAGGGCTCGACGAAGCTGATGTGGGAGGGCATCGACGACCCCCTCGACACGGGCAACTGGCCCCTGGTGGCCGCCTCCCCGATCCCGTACAAGCCGGGGAGTCAGACTCCGCGCGAGCTCTCCCGTGCCCAACTGACCGATATCCGCGAGGAGTTCACCTCGGCCGCTCGCCGTGCTGCCCGCAGCGGCTTCGATCTCCTCGAACTCCATTGCGCGCACGGCTACTTGCTCTCCGGCTTCCTCTCCCCGCTCACCAACCACCGCACCGACCGCTACGGCGGTTCCCTCGGCGACCGGCTGCGCTTCCCGCTCGAAGTCTTCGACGCCGTACGGTCGGTGTGGCCTCAGGAGCGGCCCATGACCGTGCGGATCTCCGCCACCGACTGGGCCGACGGGGGCACCACCGCCGAGGACGCCGTCGAGATCGCCCGCGCCTTCGCCGCGCACGGCGCCGACGCGATCGATGTCTCCACCGGGCAGGTCGTCTCCGACGAACACCCCGAGTACGGGCGCTCGTACCAGACGCCGTTCGCGGACCGCATCCGCAACGAGGTCCGCGTCCCGGTACTGGCCGTGGGTGCGATCTCGTCGTGGGACGACGTCAACTCGCTGATCCTGGCCGGGCGTACGGACCTCTGTGCCCTCGCCCGCCCCCACCTCTACGACCCCCACTGGACCCTCCACGCGGCCGCCGAGCAGGGCTACGAGGGGCCGGGCGTCAGCTGGCCCTCCCCCTACCGCGCGGGCAGCCGCCGCCCGAACACGGGCCGCACGGACGCGCCGAGACCCCGGCTGACGCTGGGGACACCGCCGTAGCCATGCCTGGCTGACGACACGGCCTAGGGGCGGCACGGGTGGGCGCAGCGGCACCCGGCAAGCGCCGGTGAGCGCACCCGGCCCCGGTGCAGCAGGAGCGCCGGGTGCCCTCACACAGAACGCGAGCTATGACAGGTCGACCATCCCCGCCGTGAGCGTCGCCCCGTCCGCCGGGTCGACCAGGATGAACGCGCCGGTCCGCCGCACCACCGCGTAGTCGTCCAGCGCCAGCGGCTCCGCCGTGCGCAGCACGATCCGGCCCAGGTCGTTCGTGGTCAGTTCGGCCGGTCCGCCGAGGTCCTTGACGAGCGCCTTGACGGTCCGGGTCGTATGCCGGACAAGCACCCGGTCACCCACCCGCAGCGGCCGTTCCGCCAGATGGCAGACGGACGCGCGGACGTCCCGCGTGAGGGTCGGCGCGTCCGCCGTACCGGTGGTGATCATGTCGCCACGGGAGACATTCCGCTGGTCGGCCAGCCGTACGGTGATCGACTGGGGCGCGTACGCGACCTCCGCCGCCTCACCCAGGACGTCGATCGCCGTGATCTCGGAGGTCCCGCCCGACGGATGGACCGTGACACGGTCGCCCACCCGCAGCGCACCCGACACCAACTGCCCGGCGTAGTGCCGGACTCCGCCATGCCGGATCACGTACTGGACGGGGAAGCGGGCCGGAGCGTCGGCCGCCTCCGTGCCGACCGGGACGGTCTCCAGGAACTCCAGCAGCGCGGGCCCCGTGTACCAGTCCATCCGCCCGGAGCGCTCGACGACGTTGTCACCGACCAGTGCGGAGACCGGGATCGAGGTGAAGCCGGGGAGCCCCAGCTCCTCCGCGTGCCGGGTGAAGTCCTCGACGATCCGGAGGAACTCCTTCTCCTCGTAGCCGACGAGGTCCATCTTGTTGACGGCCAGCACCACATGCGGGACCCGGAGGAGGGCCGCGACCGCCGCGTGCCGGAGCGTCTGCTCGACGACGCCGTTGCGGGCGTCCACGAGGATGATCGC
>NZ_JAEMUX010000120.1 GCF_016598475.1 Streptomyces adelaidensis | reverse complement strand
CGACCGCAGAATGCTTGCGGTCGGCCTAAGGCCCCTCAGGACCCGCGGTTGTTCGGGGTGACCGGGACGGTCGGAAGGTCCGACGGTCAGAAGGTCAGACGGACGGCAGTCCGAGCCAGACGTCGCTGTACTTGAGGGCGGCGAGGATCAGGCCGAAGACGCCGAGCGAGACACCCGCCCAGGCGACCGACTTGATCCAGACCGGCTGCGGCTTGCCCGGGACGCCGAACGCCGGCCGGACGAGGACCACGACGCCGACGAGCAGCGCCAGCAGCGCGAAGACGCCGCTCCACAGGGCGGTGGCCTGCCAGGCGTTGCCGTAGACCGCTTCCAGCTGGGTGGCGACGGTCGCGTTCGTCGCGGCCTGCATCTCCAGGTTGCCGGTGATCTGTTCGCGCTCGGCGGCCACCGTGCCGACCCAGCTGCCGGACAGCGCGATGGTGGCGAGCGCGGCGGACACGATGGCGCCGGCGCCCTGGCCCACTCCGGACGACTCCTTCACCTGGAGTTCGGGCAGGTCGTAGCCGTCCTCCAGCAGTTCGCCGTCGGTCGGCTCGGCGTCCTCGGCCGCTGCCTCGACGTCGGCCGACTCCACCTCGGCCGGCTCCGTTTCGGACTTGGTCACATCCACCTTGTCCTCGTTCTTCCTGGCCTCGGCGCCCGTCTCGGCCCCGGTCTCGTCAGCTGTCTTGGTTCCCATACCTCGCACCGTACGAATGTTGTCTGAGAGGTTGCTTAATGATCGTTGTGAGCGCCGTCGGCGCGTGCCGCACGCCATTCGGGCGCCAGGACGGACCATATCTCCAGGTCGTGCCTGACACCCCGGTGGGGATATCTCTCGCGTTGCACGCCGTCGCGGGACATGCCCAGCCGCCGGGCCACGTTGAGGCTCGGCTCGTTCCCCGAGGCCGCCATCCACTCGACGCGGTGGATGCCGCGGACGTCGACGGCCCAGTCGAGGAGGATCCGCATCGCACGGGTGACCAGGCCCCGCCCGGTGCCGGCGGGTTCCAGCCAGCAGCCGACCTCGCAGTTGGCGTTCTCCGCGTCGAAGTTGAGGAAGAGGACCCCGCCGACAAGCCTGCCGTCGAGCCAGATGCCGTGCAGAAAGCCGGTGTCGGCGGCGCGCATGTCGGCGTACCGCTGGAGGACCGCGCGGGCGCCCGGGACATCCGTGGCGGTCGAACCGAAGGGCACGTACTGGTTGATGAAGTCGCGCCCCCCTTCCAGATGCGCGAGGAACTCCTCGGCGTGCCAGGGCTCCAGGGGCCGCAGTTCGGCTCCGTCGTCACCCAGGGATATCGCGTACATCCGGCTGTCGCTCCTTCGCCCGTACATCCGTCGCGTCGGCGTCCCGCACCGGTATCTCCCCAGCGTCCCCCGCCAGCACGTCCGCCGCCTCGGCGTCCGTCGCGGCGGCCAGCCTCTCATGGGCGGCGCGGGACTCGGGCGGTTCGATGCTGATGCGGGGCAGCAGGCGGTCGAGGCGGCGAGGCAGCCACCAGTTGGCGCCGCCGAGCAGATGCATCAGCGCGGGGACGAGGAGGGTGCGCAGGACGAAGGCGTCAAGGGCGACGGCGGCGGCCAGCGCGATGCCGAACATGGCGATCACGCGGTCGCCGCTGAGCACGAAGGCGAGGAAGACGGAGATCATGATGACCGCCGCCGAGTTGATCACCCGGCTGGTCTCGGCGAGGCCGACGCGGACCGCGCGGCGGTTGTCGCCGGTCTCCAGCCACTCCTCGTACATCCTGCTGACCAGGAAGACCTGGTAGTCCATGGAGAGCCCGAAGAGGACCGACACCATGATCACGGGGAGGAAGGGCTCGATCGGCCCGGCCCGGCCGAGGCCCAGCAACTCACTCCCCCAGCCCCACTGGAAGATCGCCACGACCACGCCGAAGGCGGCGGCGACGGCGGCCACGTTCATCGCGGCGGCCTTGAGCGGTATCCCGATGGACCGGAAGGCGAGCAGGAGCAGCAGACAGCCGAGGCCGATGACGACGCCCACGAAGAGGGGCAGCTTGCCGACGATGACGTCCGCGAAGTCGTCGTATCCGGCGGTCACCCCGCCGACGTGCAGGTCGAGCGTGGTGCCGGTCTCGGCGCGCGGCAGCACCTTGCCGCGCAGTCGTTCGACCAGCTCGCTGGTCCTCGCGGACTGCGGGGAGGACTCCGGTACCACGGTGAGGTACGCGGTGCCACCGCCGCTGTCGTACGTCACCGGAGTGACCGTCGAGACGCCCTCGGTGGCCCTGAGCGTGGTGTCGAGGTTGTCGAGCGCGAGCTTGTCGGCGGCGCCGTGCACCTCGGTGACGAGGGTCAGCGGGCCGTTGACGCCGGGTCCGAAGCCGTCGGCGAGGAGGTCGTACGCCTGGCGCGTGGTGGTCGCCTTCGGGTCGTTGCCCTGGTCGGAGGTGCCCAGGCGCAGCCCGAGCGTGGGCAGCGCGAGCAGGGCCATCACGACGAGGGCGATCGCGCCGAGCTTCTTGGGGTGCTTCTGGACGAAGGCGGACCAGCGGGCAGCGAAGCCGGTGGGCAGCTCGGGCTCGGGGCCGTGCTCGGCGAGCCGGCGGCGCTCACGGCGGCTCAGCGCCCGCATGCCGATGAACGACAGCAGGGCCGGCAGCAGCGTCACGGAGGCGGCGACGGTGAGGACCACGGTGAGGGAGGCGGCGATCGCGACGCCGTTGAGGAAGCCGAGCCGCAGGATCAGCATGCCGAGCAGGGCTATGCAGACCGTGGCGCCCGCGAACACGACGGCCCGTCCGGTGGTCGCGACCGCGTTCCGCGCGGCCTCCTCGACACAGAGCCCCCGCTTCAGCCCGCGCCGGTGCCGGGTCACGATGAACAGCGCGTAGTCGATGCCGACGCCGAGTCCGATCAGGGTGCCCAGCATGGGCGCGAAGTCGGCCACCGTCATGGCGTGCCCGAGCAGGGTGATCCCCGCGTAGGCGGTGCCCACACTGACCAGGGCGGTGGCGATCGGCAGCAGACTGGCGGCGAGCGAGCCGAACGCCAGGAAGAGGACGACGGCGGCCACGAGCACGCCGACGATCTCGGCGAGATGCCCGCCGGAGGTCTCGGTGAGCCCGATCGCGGTGCCGCCCAGCTCCACCTGGAGCCCGCCGCTCTCGGCGGCCTTCGCGGTGTCGACGACCGCCTCGGCCTGCGCCTGCTCCACGTCCTCGGCCGGCTTCTCGAAGGTGACGGTGGCGTACGCCGTACGGCCGTCCTCACTGACCCGGCCGCCGTCGGCGCCGTCGTACGGGTCGGTCACGGCGGCGACGCCCGGCAGCTCGGCGATCTCGTCGAGGGTCCGGGTCATCGTCTGCTCGACGGCGGCGGCCCGCACGGAGCCGTCGCCGGTGTGCCAGACGACGGTGGCGCTGTCACCGCTGACGCCCGGGAAGCCCTCGCTCAGGAGTTCGGTGGCGCGGCTGGACTCGGTTCCGGGCGTCCCGTAGTCGTTCGAGTAGGCGGCTCCCGCGACGGCGGCGCCGGCGGCCGTG
The DNA here is from genome assembly GCF_016598475.1 of Streptomyces adelaidensis. Classification (GTDB taxonomy): domain Bacteria; phylum Actinomycetota; class Actinomycetes; order Streptomycetales; family Streptomycetaceae; genus Streptomyces; species Streptomyces adelaidensis. The sequence goes on along the minus strand of NZ_JAEMUX010000120.1, from coordinate 16,708 downwards.
CCGCCGAAGGCGAGAAGCCACAGAAGTACGGCGACGAGACGGTGCCGGACACACCAGCGCGCTAGGGCTGCCACAGATCGTGCTCCTGGGGGATTTTGGGATCTTTGGCCGTGTTCAGCCGCGTACGGAACTGAACAGCACGTAAAGAACGCATGAGCAATACCTGATCACTGTTGCACCCTGAAGTGATCCTTTGGCCCCTTTGAGGGTCTCCTCACATGGGATGGGAGCCAACTCACAGGACAGTCGGCGCCCCTCTGTCGCCCTGCGCGCCCCTGCCGTGCGCTGCCGTGCACACGCCCGAGGGCGGCACATCGCGATGATGTGCCGCCCTCAGGGATACGCGGTGGGGCCGCTGGTCGTTCAGCCCTCGCTGACGCCCAGCTTCTCCAGGATCAGTTCCTTGACGCGGGCCGCGTCGGCCTGGCCGCGGGTGGCCTTCATGACCGCGCCGACCAGGGCGCCGGCCGCGGCGACCTTGCCACCGCGGATCTTGTCCGCGATGCCCGGGTTGCCGGCGATGGCCTCCTCGACGGCGGTGGTCAGGGCGCCCTCGTCGGAGACGACCTTCAGACCGCGCTTGTCGACGACCTCGTCCGGGGTGCCTTCACCCGCGAGGACACCCTCGATGACCTGACGGGCCAGCTTGTCGTTCAGATCGCCGGAGGTGACCAGCGCGGTGACCCGGGCCACCTGCTCCGGCGTGATCGCCAGCCCGTCGAGCGAGGTGCCCGACTCGTTGGCGCTGCGGGCCAGCTCGCCCATCCACCACTTGCGGGCGGAGGCGGCGTCGGCCCCGGCCTCGATGGTGGCGACGATGAGGTCCAGCGCACCGGCGTTGGTGATCGACTGCATGTCGGTGGCGCCGATGCCCCACTCCTCGAGCAGCCGGTTGCGGCGCACCCGCGGCAGCTCCGGAAGCCCGCCCCGCAGTTCCTCGACCCACTCGCGCGAGGGGGCCACCGGCACCAGGTCCGGCTCGGGGAAGTACCGGTAGTCCTCGGCCTCCTCCTTCACACGGCCCGAGGTCGTGGACCCCGTGTCCTCGTGGAAGTGCCGGGTCTCCTGGATGATCGTGCCGCCGTCGTTGAGCACGGCCGCGTGCCGCTGGATCTCGAAGCGGGCCGCGCGCTCCACGGACCGCAGCGAGTTGACGTTCTTCGTCTCGCTCCTTGTGCCGAACTTCTCACGGCCGTGCGGGCGCAGCGACAGGTTCACGTCGCAGCGCATCTGGCCCATCTCCATACGGGCCTCGGAGACGCCGAGCGCCTTGATGACCTCGCGCAGCTCACGGACGTACGCCTTGGCGACCTCCGGCGCGCGCTCCCCCGCCCCCTCGATCGGCTTGGTGACGATCTCGATGAGCGGGATGCCGGCGCGGTTGTAGTCGAGCAGCGAGTGCGAGGCGCCGTGGATGCGGCCGGTGGCACCGCCGACGTGCGTCGACTTGCCGGTGTCCTCCTCCATGTGGGCACGCTCGATATCCACGCGGAAGATCTCGCCGTCCTCCAGCTGTACGTCGAGGTAGCCGTTGAAGGCGATCGGCTCGTCGTACTGGGAGGTCTGGAAGTTCTTCGGCATGTCCGGATAGAAGTAGTTCTTCCGGGCGAAGCGGCACCACTCGGCGATCTCGCAGTTCAGCGCGAGACCGATCTTGATCGCGGACTCGACGCCGATCGAGTTGACGACCGGGAGCGCGCCGGGCAGGCCGAGGCAGGTGGGGCAGGTCTGCGTGTTGGCGTCCCTACCGAGTTCGGTCGAGCAGCCGCAGAACATCTTGGTCCTGGTGCCGAGTTCGACATGGACCTCAAGGCCCATGACGGGGTCGTAGGTCGCCAGCGCGTCCTCGTACGACACCAGGTCGGTCGTGGTGGTCACGGTGAAACTTCCCTCTCAGCCCAGCAGGACGTCGTCGTCGCCCAGCCGCTTCAGTTCGCGGTACAGGATGGCGAGGCCGGTGACGATGCCGACGGCGGCCACGGTGGCGTCGAGCAGCCGCAGCGTGTCCTCGTCGGCACGGGCCTTCTTGATCCGCTTCGCGACGCCCCACGCGCCGAAGGCGGTGGTGGCGATGGACACGTACGTACCGGACTTGGACTTGTGGAAGTCCTTGGCCTTGGACAGTGCGTTGCTCACAACGACGGAGCCTCCTCCAGGAGCGGGTGCCCCCACTTTTCCACGAAGGCGGCCTCGACGGCGGCGCCGACCTTGTACAGGCGGTCGTCCTTCAGGGCCGGGGCGATGATCTGCAGTCCGACGGGCAGCCCGTCCTCCGGCGCGAGGCCGCAGGGCAGGGACATCGCGGAGTTGCCCGCGAGGTTGGTCGGGATGGTGCACAGGTCCGCGAGGTACATCGCCATCGGGTCGTCGGCGCGCTCGCCGATCGGGAAGGCGGTGGTCGGCGTCGTCGGGGAGACGATGACGTCGACCTTCTCGAACGACTTCTCGAAGTCGCGGGTGATGAGCGTACGGACCTTCTGGGCGCTGCCGTAGTACGCGTCGTAGTAGCCGGAGCTGAGCGCGTACGTGCCGAGCATGATGCGGCGCTTGACCTCGGGGCCGAAGCCCGCCTCACGGGTGAGGGAGGTGACGTCCTCGGCGGAGCGGGTGCCGTCGTCGCCGGTACGCAGGCCGTAGCGCAGCCCGTCGAAGCGGGCCAGGTTGCTCGAACACTCGCTCGGCGCGATCAGGTAGTACGCGGCCAGCGCCAGGTCGAACGACGGGCAGTCCAGCTCGACGATCTCGGCGCCCAGCTCCTTCAGCAGCGCGACCGACTCGTCGAAGCGCTGGAGCACACCGGCCTGGTAGCCCTCGCCGCGGAACTGCTTGACGACACCGACGCGCATGCCCTCGACGCTGCCGTTGCGGGCGGCCTCGACGACCGGGGGGACCGGGGCGTCGATGGAGGTGGAGTCGAGCGGGTCGTGCCCGGCGATGACCTCGTGCAGCAGCGCCGCGTCCAGGACCGTACGGGCGCAGGGCCCGCCCTGGTCGAGGGAGGACGAGAAGGCGACCATGCCGTACCGGGAGACCGCCCCGTACGTCGGCTTCACACCGACCGTGCCGGTGACGGCGGCCGGCTGGCGGATGGAACCGCCGGTGTCGGTGCCGATGGCGAGGGGCGCCTGGTAGGAGGCGAGGGAGGCGGAGGAACCGCCGCCGGAGCCGCCCGGGATACGGGTCAGGTCCCACGGGTTGCCGGTCGGGCCGTACGCGCTGTTCTCGGTGGAGGACCCCATGGCGAACTCGTCCATGTTGGTCTTGCCGAGGATGACGACGTCCGCGTCCTTGAGCCGCTTGGTGAGGGTGGCGTCGTAGGGCGGGATCCAGCCTTCGAGGATCTTCGATCCGACGGTGGTGGGAATCCCGACCGTGGTGAAGATGTCCTTGAGCGCGAGCGGAACACCGGCGAGCGGGCCGAGCTTCTCGCCCCGCTCCCGCTTCTCGTCGACGGCGCGGGCCTGGGCGAGGGCGCCCTCGCGGTCGACGTGCAGGAAGGCGTGCACCTTCTCGTCGACGGCCTCGATCCGGGCCAGGTGGGCCTCGGTGACCTGTACGGCGGTGAGTTCACCGGAAGCGATCTTCGCGGCGATCTCCGCCGCGGTGAGCTTGATGATGATGCTGTCGGTCATGACGTGATCAGTCCTCCCCCAGGATCTGCGGCACCTTGAAACGCTGCTGCTCCTGGGCCGGGGCGGCGGAAAGCGCCTGCTCGGGGGTGAGCGACGGACGGACCTCGTCCGCGCGCATGACGTTCGTCAGCGGCAGCGGGTGCGAGGTCGGCGGTACGTCTTGGTCGGCGACCTCGCTGACGCGGGCGACCGCGCCGATGATGTCGTCCAGCTGGCCCGCGAAGTGTTCGAGTTCTTCGGGCTTCAGCTCCAGACGCGCCAGCCGGGCGAGGTGGGCGACCTCCTCGCGCGTGATGCCAGGCATGCGTCGATCCTCTGGGGTGAGTGTGAGTGGGCTGGGGCCAATCCTATGGGGCGCGTGCGGGTGGCCGTGCACGGGTTCTTCGCCCCAGCCGCCCCTACCCGTCCCGTCCCCAGGGGCTGCGCCCCTTCGACCCCGTGGGGTTGTCAGTCGTCTGCGGGTTGTGTGTGGTTGCTCGCGCAGTTCCCACCGGACCCGCACCCGAAAACCGGGGACGAGTGCCACTACTCATCCGCCGTCGCCGCAGGCAACGCCGCGGTCGGCCGCTGCCAGCCTCGGGACCCGCGCGCCCGCAACCACGCCGTGGTCTCGTCCGGCGGCATCGCGGCGGCGACGAGCCAGCCCTGTACGGCGTCACAGCCGAGGTCCCGCAACCGCTCCCACGTCTCGTCGTCCTCGACGCCCTCCGCGACGACGAGGAGGCCCAGGGAATGGGCGAGGTCGACGGTGCAGCGCACGATCTCCGCGTCCTCGTTGTCGATGGCCAGCCGCGCCACGAACGACCGGTCGATCTTCAGCTCACTCACCGGCAGCCGCCGCAGATGGACGAGCGACGAATACCCCGTCCCGAAGTCGTCGAGGGACATTTTCACGCCGTGCCCGGTCAGCCCGGCGAGAGTGTCCGCGGCCCGCTGCGGGTCCTCCAGCAGCACGTGCTCCGTTATCTCCAGCTGCAACGACCCCGCGGGGACCCCGTGGCGGGCGAGCCGTGCGGCCACCGCTCCCGCGAAGCCGGGGGTGTGGACGTCGCGGGGCGACACGTTCACGGCGACCGGCACATGCAGCCCCTGGGCCCGCCACCGCGCCACCTGCCCGAGCGCGGTGTCCAGGACGTACTCGGTGAGATGCGGCATCAGTCCGGAGGACTCGGCGATCGCTATGAACTCGTCCGGCGGCACCTTCCCCCGCTCAGGATGCACCCACCGCACCAGCGCCTCAAGGCCGGCGACCTGCCCGTCGAAGCGGACCTTCGGCTGGTAGTGCAGCTCGACCTCTTTCGCGTCGAGCGCGCGCCGCAGGTCGCCGAGGAGTCCGAGCCGGTCCGGGGTGTTCGAGTCCCGCTTGGACTCGTAGACCTCGACCCCCGTACGGTCCCGCTTGGCCTGGTACATCGCCACGTCCGCCCGCCGCAGCAGCCCCTCCGCGTCGAGCGCGTGGTCGGGGAAGACGGCGAGCCCGGCGCTGGCCTCCAGGACGAGGGTGAGCCCGTCGAGGTCGAGCGGTGAGCCGAGCGCGGCGACCAGGTTGCGGGCGACGCGCGACGCGGATGTCGTGGAGTCGGCGATGGGCAGCAGGACGGCGAACTCGTCGCCGCCGAGCCGCGCGACCTCCGCTCCGCGCGGCAGTGCGACGCGCAGCCGGTCCGCTATCTGCAACAGCAGCCGGTCGCCCGCGAGATGCCCGAGCGTGTCATTGACGGACCTGAAGCGGTCGAGGTCGATCAGCATCAGTGCCGACCGCGCGCCGATGCGTTCGGCGTCGTCCAGGGCGGTCCAGGTACGTTCGAGGAGCCACTGACGGTTCGGCAGCCCGGTGAGTGGGTCGCGCAGCTGCTCCTCGGCCCGGGCCCGGGCTATCCATAGGGTGGAGTCGAGCGCGACGAGGGGAATGGCGAAGAGGGGCAGCAGCAGCGGCTGGGCGATGGCGACGACGCAGACGAGCGGGGCGATGCCGAGCAGCGCGACGGCGACGAGCCCCTGTCTGACCAGGGCCGTGCGCGCGACGGTGGGGACACCGTTGCCGCGCGGCGCGGTCAGATACCAGAGCAGGACGCGGGTGACCACGAGATAGGCGATGGCGACGAGCGCCACCTGGGGGGCCGAGTAGACGGTCCAGTGCTCCGGGTCCCAGGGCCGCTCCACCGAGGGGACGCGGCCGAAGACCCTCAGGACGAGCGCGCCGACACCGATGCCGAGGATGTCGACCGCGCCGTGCAGCACGCCCTGCCGCCAGCGGCCCCGGCGGGCGATGCCGACGAGGACGACGACGGTGAGGCTGACCATCCCGGCGGGCACCCAGCCGTACAGCAGCAGGACGGCGAGGGTGAGGGCGGCGCCGGAGCCGGTGCCGCCCCACCAGCGGGCGCGGCCCATGGCGACGAGATGGCCGACGATGATGCCGGTGAGCAGGGCGAGGGACCAGCCGGCCGCTCCGGACGGGAAGAGCGCGTGGTGTCCGGTGAACGCCCGGTAGAAGCCGGCGCCCAGGATGGCGCCGGCGAGGCCCACGATCACGGCGGGCAGCGCGGGCCAGGACATGTGCCGTTCGGTGTCGTGGCCGGGCAGTCCGTGGCCTCGGCCCTCACCGAGTGCGCTGGTGATGGCCGGGACGGCGCCCGCGCCCGTGCCGAGCGAGGCGGCGGTGAGCTGTGCCGGGCCCGGCGCGAGGGAGGTGTGTGCGTTCGCACCGGCACGGCCCGGCGGTCGTCCCGCTCCGTTGCGAGGCTTCGCGCCCGTCTCCTGACCGGGGCCCCGCTCTCGGCTTCCCTCGAACGGGTGTCCCCCCAAGAGCAGGGACCGTCCCCATCGCCAGGCCCCGGACACCCGGCGCAGACGCAGCCGTGAGTCCGGGGCGACGCTCTCGGTCGGTTCCATTCCCGTCCCTCTCACAGCCGGCGGTGCCCGCGCCACGCGGCCCGTTGCTCCCGACAACCCTCAACGGCACCGCGTCCGAAAACCCACCACGCGTCCGGGCACGGCAGGCGTACACCTCAACAGTAGGCCGCACAAGGCTTCTACGGGCAGCAGTCGACGGCGGTTGCCCGAATGCGACCGGCCACCCGTATGCATCTGGTATGCGCCGAACGGGTGGCCTTCAACCCCTACTCCTCGATCGGAAGCGCGACTTCCGCCGCCGCGTCCGGTCCTTGTTCGAGCAGGACGGCGAATCCGTCCTCGTTCAGCACGGGCACCTTGAGCTGCATCGCCTTGTCGAGCTTCGAGCCCGGATTCTCACCGACCACGACGAATGAGGTCTTCTTCGAAACCGACCCGGTCACCTTCGCGCCCCGGCTCTGCAGCGCCTCCTTGGCCCCGTCCCGTGTGTGGTGTTCGAGCGTGCCGGTCACGACGACGGTCAGCCCTTCGAGGGGGCGGGGGCCTTCGTCCTCGCCCGAGCGTTCTTCCTCGAGGCGGACGCCGGCGGCCTTCCACTTGCGAAGAATCTCCTGGTGCCAGTCCACCGCGAACCACTCTTTGAGGGAGGCGGCGATGATCGGACCGACGCCGTCGGTGGCGGCGAGCTGCTCCTGCGTGGCCTGCACGATGCGGTCGATGGAGCGGAACTCGCGCGCGAGCGCCTCGGCGGCCACCGGCCCGACATGGCGGATCGACAGTCCGGTGAGGATGCGGGCGAGCGGCCGCTCCTTGGCCGCCTGGATGTGCTCCAGCATCGCGACCGCGTTCTTCTTCGGCGCGCCCTCCTGGTTGGCGAAGACCGTGGCGATCTTCTCCTCGCCGGTCTTCGGGTCGCGCTTGGGCAGTCCGCTGTCCTGGTCGAGGACGTACGCCTTGATGGGCAGCAGCTGTTCGATGGTGAGGTCGAAGAGGTCGCCCTCGTCGAGGAGCGGCGGCTCGGACGGCTCCAGCGGCTTGGTGAGCGCGGCGGCCGCGACGTATCCGAAGTTCTCGATGTCGAGGCACTTACGGCCGGCGAGATAGAACAGCCGCTCGCGCAACTGGGCGGGGCAGGTACGGGAGTTGGGGCAGCGCAGGTCGACGTCGCCCTCCTTGGCCGGCGCGAGCGGCGTACCGCACTCCGGGCACTCGGCGGGCATCACGAACTCGCGCTCGCTGCCGTCCCGCAGGTCGACGACGGGTCCGAGGATCTCCGGGATGACGTCTCCGGCCTTGCGCAGCACCACGGTGTCGCCGATGAGGACGCCCTTGGCCTTGACCACGTCCTGGTTGTGCAGGGTGGCGAACTCGACCTCCGAGCCGGCGACCGTGACCGGCTCGACCTGGGCGTACGGCGTCACCCGGCCCGTACGGCCCACCCCCACACGGATGTTGACGAGCTTGGTGTTGACCTCCTCCGGGGCGTACTTGTACGCGATGGCCCAGCGCGGGGCGCGGGAGGTGGAGCCGAGGCGGCCCTGCAGGGGGATCTCGTCGAGCTTGACGACCGCGCCGTCGATCTCGTGCTCCACGGAGTGGCGGTTCTCGCCGTAGTACGCGATGAACTCCCGTACGCCGTCGAGGTCGTCGACCACCCTGTTGTGCCGGGCGGTGGGCAGGCCCCAGGACTTGAGCAGGTCGTAGGCCTGGGAGAGGCGGGTGAGGCCGTCGAAGCCCGCGAGGGCGCCGATGCCGTGCACGACCATGTGGAGGGGGCGGGTGGCGGTGACGCGCGGGTCCTTCTGGCGCAGTGAACCGGCCGCCGCGTTGCGCGGGTTGGCGAAGGGCTTGTCGCCGGCGTCCAGCAGGCGGGCATTGAGCTCCGCGAACTTGGCCATCGGGAAGTAGACCTCGCCGCGGATCTCCACTAGGTCCGGGACCTTGTCGCCCGTCAACCGGTCCGGGATCTCGGCGATCGTCCGGACGTTCGGCGTGATGTCCTCGCCGGTGCGGCCGTCACCGCGGGTCGCCGCGCGCGTGAGCCGGCCGTGCTCGTACGTGAGGTTGACGGCGAGGCCGTCGACCTTCAGCTCGCACAGCAGGTGGTAGTCGGTGGTGCCGACGTCCTTGGCGACGCGCTCGGCCCAGGCCGCCAACTCCTCGTCGGTGAAGGCGTTGTCGAGCGAGAGCATGCGCTCGCTGTGCTGGACGGCCGTGAACTCCGTCTCGTACGCGCCCGCGACCTTCTGGGTCGGCGAGTCGGGCGTGCGCAGCTCGGGGTACTCCTCCTCCATGCCTTCGAGGGTGCGCAGGAGGCGGTCGAACTCCGCGTCGCTGACGACGGGAGCGTCCTTCACGTAGTACCGGAAGCGGTGCTCCTCGATCTGTTCGGCGAGCCGCGCGTGCTTCTCGCGTGCCTCGGCGGGTACCGATGCCTCGGCGGGTACGGATGTTGCGATCGAGGCAGTCTGTGCGTCCTTGTCGCCGGCCACCGTGTTGTCCTCCCGTTACTCTGGGTTGTCCGCGAGCGATCTCGCCGCCTTGACGCAGTGGGCGAGCGCCCGGCGCGCGTACGCCGGGGAGACCCCCGCGAGCCCGCACGTCGGAGTGACCGTGACCGCCTCCGCGAGAAGCCCCGGATGCAGCCCCAGCCTGCGCCACAGCGTCCTGACACCCATGACGCTACCGGCAGGGTCTGACAATGGGCTCTCCGTGGTCGGCACGACACCGGCCAGCAGCTTCGTGCCTCCTTCCACCGCTTCCCCGATCGCGTCGTCGTCACGCTCGGTGAGCAGCGAGAAGTCGAAGGAGATGGCGGTGGCGCCGGTTCGGCGCAGGAGCGCGAAGGGTACGTCGGGGGCGCAGGAGTGCACGACGACGGGGCCGTTCTCCGGGCTGTGCACTCCGATGATGTCCCGCAGGGTGGCCTCGATGAGCTGGCGGTCCACGGCGCGGTGGGTGCGGTAGCCGCTCGCTGTCTTCACCTGGCCGCGCAGGACGGCGATGAGGGACGGCTCGTCGAGTTGGAGCACGAGTTGGGCTCCGGGGATGCGGCGCCGTACCTCGGCGAGGTGCTGGCGCAGTCCCTCCGCCAGCGAGCCGGCGAGGTCGCGGCAGGCGCCCGGGTCGGAGAGCGCGACCTCTCCGTTCCTCAGCTCCAGGGCCGCGGCGAGGGTCCACGGGCCGACGGCCTGTACCTTCAGCGGGCCTTCGTAGCCCTGGGTGAACTCCTCCAGCGCGTCCAGGTCCTCGCCCAGCCATGACCTCGCCCGCTTGGTGTCGCGGCCGGGGCGGTCGCCGATGCGCCAGCCGCTGGGCTCCACGCGGGCGTACAGCTCGACCAGGATTCCGGCGGTTCTGCCGATCATGTCCGCGCCTGGGCCTCTGGCGGGTAGTTCGGGGAGGTGTGCCATGCCTGCCTCCGGCCATTCGAATGTGCCGGTGACCGTCTTGGCGGTCTCGCGGGCGTCGCCGCCGGGCATCGAGCCGATGCCGGTGGCTGCGCCGAAGCTGAAGTTTTCTTCCACGGGTGAAGCGTACGTATGCGTTTGAGGGGTGCGTGCCGGGTGCGTTGGCCGGTGCGGGTGCGTCGTGGTTGCTCGCGCAGTTCCCCGCGCCCCCGAAAGCGAAAAGCACGGGGTGCGGCCCCTGCTTTTCAGGGGCGCGGGGAAATGCGCGACAAGCCTCCACCGGACCCGCAGCCGACATCGGCCGGGTCAGTGGCCCGGGCGGACCGTCAGGTCGTTGACCTCCGCGTCCCGGGGCAGATCGACCGCCATGAGGATCGTGGTCGCCACGGACTCCGGGGCGATCCACTTCGACGGGTCGTACTCTTTGCCCTCCTGCTGGTGGACCTTGGCCTGCATGGGGCTGGCGGTGCGGCCGGGGTAGACGGACGTGACGCGGACGCCGTGGCCGTGTTCCTCCCAGCGGAGCGAGTCCGCCAGGGCCTTCAGGCCGTGTTTGGAGGCGGCGTAGGCGGACCAGTCGGCGTGGGCGTTGAGGCCGGCGCCGGAGTTGACGAAGACCACGTGGCCGCGGGCGGCGCGGAGTTGGGGCAGGAAGTGGCGGGTCAGCTCGGCGGGGGCGACGAGATTGACGTTGAGCTGGTGGCGCCAGGCCTTGGGCGTCAGCTCGCCGACCGGGCCGAGGTCGACCACGCCGGCGATGTGCAGCAAGGAGTCCACCCGGTCGGGCAGGCTCTGGTGGGAGAAGGCCCAGGACAGCTTGTCCGGGTCGGCCAGGTCGCCGACCAGCGTCCTCGCCCCCGGGAACGCCGCCGCCAGCTCCTTCGCCCGCCCCGCGTCGCGCGCGTGCAGCACGAGGTCGTCCCCGCGTTCGTGAAGGCGGCGGGCGACGGCCGCGCCGATACCGGAACCCGCCCCGGTGATCACATGAGTAGCCATGCCGTCATGCTCGCATCACCCGCCGGGCTCAGGCGACGCCCCGGCTCTCCTCCAGGTACGCCATCGCCCCCACCGGCTCCTCCGCGAAGAAGACCAGGTCGGTGAGGGGCCGGGGCAGGAAGCCCTCGTCCTCCATGCGCCGGAACTGCTCTTTCAGGCCGTCGTAGAAGCCCTCGGTGTTGAGGAGGACGACCGGCTTGTCGGTGTGGCCGTGCTTCTTCAGCTCCAGGATCTCGGTCGCCTCGTCGAGCGTGCCGGTCCCGCCGACCATGATGACGACGGCGTCGGCCTTCTCCAGGAGCAGCCGCTTGCGCTCGGCGAGGTCACGCGCGATCACCATCTCGTCGGCGCCGGGCCGCGTCCTGGCCGCCAGGAACTCGACCGAGACGCCCAGCAGTCTGCCGCCCGCCGCCTGCACGCCGTCCGCGACCACCTTCATCAGCCCGACGTCGGAGCCACCCCACACCAGCGTGTGCCCGCCCTTGCCGATCAGCTTGGCGAAGTCCCGCGCGGGGCGCGTGTAGCGGTCGGCGAGGTCGGCGGCGGAGAGGAAGACGCAGATGTTCATGGGTCCACGTTAGGGGGCGGCACCGACATCACGACCCTCGTGTCCCTTCTCCGCGCTCACCCCGAACACTCACCCGGATCTTCGACTGGGCGTGCGGGAGTTCCTCCCAGTCGTCCATGAAGCGGGCGGACAGGCCGTGTTTCCGGGCCAGTCCGATCAGGGTCTCGGTCCGGTAGTAGAAGTCCTCGTGGAGCACCTGGTGTTCCGTGCCCTCGGTGCGGCCGAAGGTGAAGTCGAAGAAGCCGCCGGGGGCGAGGACGCGGCCGACGTGTTCGAGGCACTGCTCCACGACGTACGTCGGGGAGTGGGAGAACACGCTGTGCGCGTGGACGACGTCGAAGTGGCCGTCGGGGAGGAAGGAGAAGGACAGGTCGGCGACGAGCGTCAGATAGGGGAGTTTGGATTGCAAACCCTCTCGTACGAGGGTGCGCTGGGCCTCCATGAGGATGGCCGGTGAGATGTCGATCCCGTAGTAGTGCCCGGTGTCCAGGTGGTCGATGAACAGGCGCCCGGCCCGCAGGTTCCCGCAGCCGATCTCCAGTATCCGGTGGTGCGGCTGGAGACCGTGCCCTACGAGGTAGTCGAACTGCATCCGGCCGAGGCGTTCCCACTTCTCGACGGACGGGTTGTGCCCGACGGCGGCCTCCGGACTGCGTGCCGTGTCGGCGGCCATCACGGCCCGGTAGTACTCGATGTGATCACGGTGCCTGAGCTGCAGCCAGGTGTCCCGCGCCACCCGCCGGGCGTGCGCGGGCACGTGTTTCGGGTGGCGGAGCGCGTGGCGGACCCGGTGAGTGAGACTGCGACGGTTCCTGGACGGGCCACCGGGCGCGCCCGTGGACGCGCTCATGGACGGGTTCCCGTCCCTTCCGGCCGGATCTGCGGCTGTCATGGCGGCCTCCTGCGTCCTCCTTGAAGGACCCACCAGCAGCCTGCGCCGTATTCGAAGAGATCGCTACCCAGGGAAGGACGACCGTGGCCGTGTGGCACCGCTTCACCATCGGTCATGGCACCAAACTTGACCAGCGAGTGGTTCGTCCTACTTGACCCTCCCCCGCCAAAGCCGCGGTTCTTCCTCGGCGAACCGCTTCTCTCGCTGGTCGACATCTGACAGTACGAGCCGCATCTCCCGACGGAAGGCAGGCCCGTGGCCCGGCTGTCTGAGGTGACACAGTTCGTGTACCAGCACCAGGTCCACAAGCGGTGGTGGAAGCTGCATGACGGCCCAGTGCACGGCGATCGTGCCGTTCGGTCCACACGCGCCCCAGCGGTCGGCGAGGTCGGCGATCTCGACGTCATTCGACGCCACGCCCACGCGGAGTTCCAGGGAGGGCATACGAGCACGTGCCCAGTCACGGCCGCATTCTGTGTACCAGGCGGCAATGCGCCGGGCGCCTTCGCCGGAATCGCAAGGCTCGGGAAGCTCCAGCCAGCCCCGGTGCAGCCGCACTCGCCGTTCGGGGTCCGCCGGTACCGGTCTAAGTCGGTACCGACGTCCCAGATACGCGAAGCTGGTGCCACCCACGAGTTCCTTGACCGGCTCCGCCGGACGGTCCGCACGCCGTCGGATCTCCTCCGCGAGACGTGGCAACCGTTTCCGTACGGCGGCAGCGACCGCCAGGGGGTCGGCGTCCGCAGGAACCGCGAAACGCACCTCACCGTCATGGGTGATCTCGATGCCGAGCGAGCGGCGTCGTGGGCGCACATCGACGCGCCACCGCCACCCCTGGGGCAGCGGTAGCTCGGCGATGACCTGGTGGACGGTTGTGCTCACCGGCCATTCCTACCACCCGGTACCGACAGCGCCCTGTCCGTCTCAGGCTGCGCCACCCGGTTCATAGCGCAGGAAGTCGCCGTGCCGCTCGGCCGCCAGTTCCACTAGCAGGTTCGCCAGGGGACCGGTCACCGCCCAGTCCACGTGCAGCTCGTTCTCCAGGTAGTTGCGCAGCTCACGGCGCACCCGGTCCCGTGCCTCCGGCAGCGCCTGGAAGTTCGGCGACCGGACGAGGACGGCGATGCAGGCGGCGACGTCACGTGCCGCCTTGACGCGGTCGACGGTCTCCGGCACGACAGGCCCGTCTGCCTCTTCGTAGTCACGGCACAGCAGCCCGTACACCGGCTGCTCGGTCCACGGATCGAGATGGGCCGGCCCCGTGCCACCGCCGTTCTCCTCCGCGTCCCTGACGTCGACGGCCAGGGTCAACAGCGACACGGCGGCCTGCTCGAAGTCCTCCGCCATGCGCCGGATGACCTCTTCAAGCCGTTCGCTGAACCGTTCGTACAGCGTGCGGTCGGCGTCCAGCCGCGCGGTGAGGTGGGTCGTCAGCCGACTGGTCAGGTACGACACCCTGGCCCGCGCGTCCGGGTTGGCCAGAACGCGTTCCAGGAAGTCGGGAGCGGTGAGTTCCGCGGACGGCACGCGCTCCTCGATACCCGAGACCTTGAGGTGCCGGGCGATGAGATCGCGCACCTTTGCACCGTAGCGCCGCGGGCTGAACTGGTCCCGGCCGTCGAGGTAGCGGGCCCGGACCAGGTACTGCACTTCGCCGATGCGCTTGGCGAAGTCCTCGTACCGCAGCGCGTACGGTCTGGGCAGTACGGCGCCGAGTGCGGCCAGGAAGTCCCGTACCAGTTCGTCGAACTCGCCCCGCAGCAGCGGGTCGGCGAGGCTGGCCAGCAGGTCCTCGCGGTTCGTCTCGTCGTCGAGCGAGGCGGCTCCGAGTTCCGTGAGCAGGCCGGTGAGGGTCCGGTACCGGTCGGCCAGGAGTGCCTCGGCCGCGGCGTCCGCCTGGAGCCAGAGGCGGTCGCGGGTGGGTTGGGGTCCGGCGTGCTCCGGGTCCAGGTGGTCGAAGGAGACGTCCTCGTAGCCGAACACGGCCCGCAGATGGGCGTCTTCGTAAGCGGCCAGCGAGCGGGCCAGCTCGGGGCCCACACCGACGTAGTCCACCACCAGGCCGAACTCCTTCGCCGGGTAGGGGCGGTTGGTGCGGGCGATGCCCTGGAGGAGTCCCGCTCCGGCGAGCACCCGGTCCAGGTAGAGAACCTGCTCGGGGGGTGCGTCGAAGCCCGTGAGGAGCATGGAGTTGACGACGAGGATGCCGAGCGGCCGGGCGGTGTCGTCCGCGCGCCGCTCCCGCGACGGGATCGTCCTCGACGGACCCTCGTCCCACGGGCCGCTGCCCGGCACGCCCGGGCGCCGCGTACGCGTACGGCCGCCCGACCTGCCTTCCCAGGAACGGTCGGCGGGGGGCACGAACGGGTCGAGTGCAGGTACGCCCTTCTTGAAGCGCTCGATGTACCCGTCCTGGCGCCGCTTGTCCGTCCAGAGCTCCCAGCCGTCCTCGCCCCGCCCTTTGCTCGCCGAGATCACCGCAGCGATCTCGACGCGCGCGAGCAGGTCCCGGTAGCGGACGAGCCGGAGCAGTTCGCGCTGCTCGCCTGTCGCCGTCTCCTCGGCCTCCGGATCGTGCAGCAGGGGGCCGAGGCCATCGATCCGCGCCACGAGCCGCTTGCGGGCGTCGGTCAACTCGCGCTGGTATCGGACGGCGGCCCGCCGGGAGACCGCCACGACCTGTGCGCCGAAGCCGTCGCGCAGCGCGGTGACGGCCCAGTGCCACATCATGTGCTCGGCCTTGGCCGCGATGACCGCGGGGGACTCCAGCACCTCCATGCGGCGGCCGAACCTCCGCAGCGCCCGACGCCGCTTCTCCGGGTCGGCCGCGACGCGCTCGTCGAACCCGGCGTCGAGGCGGGCCTTGTCCAGCACCTCCAGGGACACGCTCTCGGCGGCGTAGCGCACGGGGACGACGGCGCGGTCCCGCTCGGCGTCGCGCAGCGTGTAGGTGTCGGTGAAGCCGCCGAAGATGTCCTCGGTGGTCTTGGCGGCCCGGTAGATGATCGGGGTGCCGGTAAAGCCGAGCATGGCGGCGTTCGGCAGCATGGCGCGCAGTCGTGCGTGCTGCCACGCGGTCTGGCCGCGGTGTGCCTCGTCGATCAGTACGACGATGTCGTGGCCGTCGTTCGCGACGCGGTTGTGGACGTGGTCCTGCTCGTCCGGACCCTGGGCGAGTTCTTCCTCGCGCCCTGTGTACGCGGTGTCGTCGCGGCGGGCCTTCTGGAGCATTACCAGGACGACGTCGGGCACGTCGACGGCGAGGAAACGGCGGGCCTGGCGGACATTGCGCGACCGGTAGATCCGCTCGTCGGCGGCGGCCAGACTACGGCGGATCTGCTTCTCCAGGTCGCGCCGGTCGGTGACGACGACGACCTTGTGGCCGGCCAGGTCACGGGTGCTGCGCAGGTGCCGTACAAGGAAAGCCATGGTGAGGCTCTTGCCGGAACCCTGTGTTTGCCAGGTGACACCACCACGCTGGTCGGTGTCCCTCCCGGCCGCCCGCGCCGCCTGCCGGGCACGCAGCGAGGCCGCGATCCGGTGCACGGCGCGGAACTGCTGATAGCGCCCGACGACCTTGACGGTACGCGGCCCACGCCCCGCCTGGGTGGTGAAGTCCCGTACGAGGGTGAGGAGATGGGAGGGCCGCAGCACACCCGCGACAAGGACCTCCTGCGCGGTGAGCGGCCGTCCCCCGGACGCGTCCAGCTCCGCCCGTACGTCCTCCTCGCTCGCCGGGACGTGCGTACGCCACGGCGCGAAGTGCCTCGGCTCGGACGTGACGGTGCCCAGCTCGGCGTGGTCTCCGTCGGTGGCCACGAGGACCTGGGCGAACCGCGCGAGTTCGGGTACGGCACCCTCCTCTTCCACGCCCGCATAGCCGATGACCTGCTCGACCGCCAGGTCGACGTGGATCCGGGTGTCGCGGTGCGAGGTGGCGGGGGCCTTGCACTCGACGACGCCCCAGGGCAATCCGTTGACGAAGAGGACGATGTCGGGGGTCGCGGGGGTCCAGCCCTTGCGCTCCACACGGAACTGGGAGACGACCAGCAGATCGTTTCCGCGCGGGTCGTCACCGTTCTTCCGGGCGGCCTGCTCCCAGTCGACGAGCCGTACGTGCTCCGGCATGCCTTTCGTCCAGCCGGGCAGCGTACGGGCGTTGAGCCCTTCCCTGAGCATCCGGGTGACTTCGAGGTTCCCGGACACGCCTCGGGCCGTCTGCTGGCCCTGACCGTGTCCGGTGAGCCGGTCGAGGATGTGTCCCAACTGGGCTTCGCCGAGCCAGGGGTGACCATCGGCACCGGGATTGAGGCGGGCCACGGCGTCGAAGAACCGTTTTTCGTGGAGGACTTCG